>JAKAMG010000005.1:7279-163283 GCA_021812985.1 Bacteroidota bacterium | reverse complement strand
TTTACGCGAAGAGAACGCTCCTCAATGAGATCATAATGCCTGAAGACATCGCCAATGCCTGCTTCGCTTTCGTCAGCGGAATGCTCGATAAGTCGACGGGCAATGTCCTGAACGTGGATGGCGGGGTAGCGCCCGCGTTCGTGAGATAGACCGGGCTACGAGCACCCTTGGACAAGAGAGAGCGGGAATCTAGGTTCATCGCCATAGATCTTGGCGCGGAAAGTGGCCGGTGCTTTGTCTCCATCCTCAAGGATGGGAAACTTGAGCTTCATGAGGTGCACCGGTTTAATACTCCGAGCGTGAGATACGGCAACGCTCTCCACTGGGACATACTCGGAATCTACTCCTGCATTATAGAGGGACTTTCTAAGGCCCGGAGCATATTCGGGCCGAAGTTCGACGGCATCGGGGTCGACGCGTGGGGAGTTGATTACGTCATGCTCGACCCTGACAACCGAATCCTCGGAACACCATATCATTATAGAGACGACCGAACGGACGGGATTGTCGAGGAGGCGTTCAACGTCGTGCCTGCCGAGTCCCTTTACGCGAGTACCGGCATCCAGGTGCAGCAGTTCAACACTCTGTTCCAGCTCCTTGCCGAGAGAAAGAGTAAACTCAGTTTGCTGGATATGGCCGACCGCTTTCTTCTCATCCCTGATTTTGTGAATTTCGTCCTGTCCGGTGTACCGACGGCAGAATTTACTATCGCGTCGACGACAGGACTCGCGAACCCATTCAGGCGTGACTGGGATTGGGAGTCAATTGAGAAATTCAGCTTTCCAAGGAAATTGTTTTCGCGTATGGTCGAACCTGGTACGATACTCGGGCCGGTTACGCCTGCAATCGCGGAACTGACAGGGCTGTCCACCGGCACTCCCGTTATAGCTACCGCGGGGCATGACACCGCGTCTGCAGTGGTTTCAATCCCGGCGGCTGGCGGGGATGACTGGACCTTTCTCAGTTGCGGAACCTGGTCGCTCCTCGGAAAGGAACTTCAGAGGCCTCTCCTCTCATCAGATGCTCGGGAATGCAATTTCACGAACGAGGGGGGGGTAAACGGAACCACACGTTTACTGAAAAACATAATCGGTCTCTGGCCGCTTCAGGAATACAGACGTAATCTCAACAGAACGCCGGTCAAGTATGACTACGCTACACTAACAAAGCTGGCGGTCGATGATGGTCCGGCCGGAGCCTGGGTCAATTTGAATGAGCAGAGCTTCCTGAAAGTGGGAGACATGCGCTCCAGGATTGCGGACCGGCTGGAAAGATCGGGTCAGACCGCCAGATCAAGCATCGGATTTTTCGTACGTGTTCTATTGGAAAGCCTTGCCTTAGAGTACAGGAAATCAGTACGCGAATTGGAGCGCGTTACGGGAGCTAGGATCGGTACGATTCACGCCGTCGGCGGCGGAATACAGAATGAGTTCCTGATGCAGATGACAGCAGATTCTACGGGGTCCACTGTCATCGCCGGTCCGATAGAAGGGACGGCGGCGGGGAATGTCGGTGTTCAGGCGCTGGCTGTCGGTGCTGTCACGGATCTGGCCGAGTGGCGGAGCATAATGGCCAGATCTTCCGAACTGAGGTCTTATGTGCCCGGGGACACGCGTTACTTTGACGATAACTACGAAGCTTTCCTATCGGTTTTGAAACCATAAAGTCACGATGGCGGCGGACTGCCGCTGGAGAATAGCATCGATGCAGGAAGAGAAAGATAATTTGACGAACCGGTTTTGTGAGAGAGCCGCTGCCACAGGCGCCATTGTCGAAAGGGTGCCGAGAAACGCCGAGGCCATAAATGCTGCGCTAATCAGGGCAACGTCCGAAGAGGATGTTGTCCTCATATCTCAGCCCGGTGATGTGGACCTTTCGCTCTTCGGGCCCTTCCTGAAGAACCCCAAAGTTGTGGCTGACCCCACCAGGGAACAGCTCGCTACAGTACGAACCGGAGTAACCGATTCATTCTGCGGCGTGGCGAGCACCGGCTCTGTGTGCGTTCCGATTCTAAACAACCTGACGAGTGCGGCAAGCATGCTGACGAGAAGGCACATCGTCCTCGTCGACTCTGCTTCCATCGTCCCGCGCCCCAGAGATGTGTTCTCGAAAGAATACGTCAACGGGAAGGGGCTGAGCCGAAGCTTCAGTTTTATAACCGGCCCGAGTGCCACGGCAGACATGGGACCGCTCGTCATCGGAGTCCACGGCCCTCAAAAAGTTCACATCATCGTGCTGGAATAGTCAGATGAAAAGCATAAACGATTACGAAATAAAGCCCAGAGACGTCGCTGACAAATCTGAAGCGCACTCGATTGAGAAGGCCATAAGGCTCGCACTTGACGTGGAGACTCAGGCTCTCCGTCTGAACACGCAAACCTTCAACCGGAACAAGTACAAGACGGTAAAAAGACTGGACGATTATGACGAGCTGAAGGGGGAGGCGCGCAGTATCAAGGAGAAATCAATTCGTGAGCTTCCGGAGTTAATTGCGGTTCTCACGAAGAAGATTGAATCGCGCGGCGGAAAGGTCTTTTTGGCCAGAACCGGGAGGGAGGCATCCGAATACGTGAGGGATGTCTGCCTTAATCACGGTGCTCGGCTTGTCGTGAAATCGAAATCCATCACGAGCGAGGAGATAGGCCTTAACCACGAGCTCGAGAAGGCGGGAGTGGAAGTCGCGGAAACCGACCTTGCCGAGTTCATACTCCAGGTGTCGGGAGAACAACCCTCTCACATTGTCGCGCCGGCTATTCATAGGAGCAGAGAAACTATATCCGAACTCTTCCGGAGAAGTTTCAAGATGGACAGGGCGCTCGAAACCGGTGAAGAGCTTACCGAGTTCGCGCGGTTGATACTGAGGAACAAGTTTTTGTCAGCGGATGTAGGCATAAGCGGGGCCAACCTCATTGCCGCTGAGGAGGGGACGATCCTCCTGGTTGAGAGCGAGGGGAACATCCGACTCACCACTCAGCTGCCGGCAGTGCACGTTGCGGTAGCAGGAGTGGAGAAGATCATCAGGAGCAAAAAAGACTTCGGGGTTTTCATCGAGCTCCTTGCTTCAAGCGGAACGGGACAGGCACTCACGTCGTACACCAACATACTCGAGCCGCCTCTCGAAACGCCCATACTTAACCTGAACGGGAGAGACGACAGCAAGAGGGAATTCCACCTCGTTCTCGTGGACAATGGCCGGATGGCGATCAGGGATGACGAAGAGCTGAACGAGGCGCTTTACTGTGTGCGGTGCAGCGCGTGCATGAATTCCTGCGCGAACTTCCAGGCGGTGGGGGGACACGCGTTCGGAGGCGAATGCTATACCGGCGGCATAGGAGGGGCGTGGACTCTTGCGACGACCGGCAGTCTCGCTAAGGCGAGCTTTGCCGAACTTTGCACCGGATGTTCGCGCTGCGTTCCGAACTGCCCGGTCAGGATAGACATCCCGAGGCTGAACTCTGTAATTAAGGAGCGGCTGATAAAGACAGCCGGCGGACCATCGCTTCAACAGCGGTTCTTTGGACACTTCTCGGAGCTCGGGAAGCTTGCCTCGCTTGTCCCCGCCGCCGCAAATTTCGCGACCAATTTTCCGGCAATGCGAAGGCTGATGGAATCTGCCGCAGGGATCGACAGGAGGAGGGCAATCCCCCGTTTCGCGAAGAAGACCCTGGCGAAGGAGTACGAAGGATACAGGCGGAACAAAAAGGGAGGCCCTCGGTCTGGAGTGTCTCTTGCCAAGACTGTCCTGTTCGCTGATGTTTTCACGAACTATAACAATCCGAATGTAGGCATGGCGGTGGTGCGCGCGTTCGATAAACTCGGGATCCCAATCAGGCTCTCGGCCGTGCTTGATGACGGCAGAGGACTCCAATCTCAGGGTATGCTGGCACAGGCGAAGCGAAGGGCCATCCGCGCCGCGCAATATCTGTCGCAATTGATCGACGAAGGTAACGACGTCATAGTCGCGGAGCCGAGCGTCCTATCAATGTTCAGACGCGACTACGCAAGCCTGTTAGGAGACGCGGAACTGTCCGGGAAGATCGAGCTTCATTCTTTCGATCCCATTGAATACCTGGAGAAGCTTCGTCTCGATGGTAAGCTGGACGTGATAGGCCATCTTTCAGTTTCATCACATGCGGACCGGCGGATTTTCTATCATGCGCACTGCCAGCTGAAAACGATAGGGGCTGGCAGCGTTGCGGCCGAGTTTTTCCGAAGGCTCGGATTCAACGTTGACGTCTCCGACGTCGAATGCTGCGGAATGGCGGGCAGCTTCGGATATAAGAAGAAATTTTACGACGTTAGTAAGCGCGTGGGGGACGACCTTATGGGACAGATCAACAAGACGCTTTCGGATGACCGGAGCGCCATCCTTCTCGCCAGCGGCACTTCATGCCGTGAGCAGATTGGCGGAGGAATGCAAAAGGGCGTCCTCCATCCGATCGAATTTCTCGAGAGCATGCTCCCGTAGTTCCTCTCTGATTCGAATCACGCCGCATGGCTGTATTTAGTCGGTCGGTTAACGATAAGAATTATATCGCGATTTAGAAAGGATATCATGTGATGGCAGCGAACCCGTTTCTCGGTGTCGTATTTCACTGGCTAGGCGGCCTTGCAGCCGGAAGCTTCTACGTCCCCTATCTCGGCGTCAGGAAGTGGTCATGGGAAGTCTACTGGATTCTCGGCGGTATATTCAGCTGGGTCATCGCTCCATGGGTGGCCGCATCCATAATGATCCCTCACCTCTGCCAGGTCCTCGGTTCACAGTCACTGAGCGTATTGGGGTGGACCTTCTTCTGGGGGGCGATGTGGGGGTTCGGAGGACTCACATACGGGCTTACGATGAGATATCTGGGAATGTCGCTTGGTACTGCGATCGTGCTTGGGCTCACCGCAGTATTCGGAACGTACATGCCGCCGCTTTTCAACGGCACGATCGGTGCGACGCTGTTCAGCGTGCCGGGACGCGTTATTCTCATTGGCATGGTTACCACGCTGATCGGAATCATGATTACCGCCTCTGCGGGGCTTTCCAAAGAAAGGGAAATGGATGAGGAGCAGAAGAAGAAGACCATCAAGGAGTTCAATCTGAAAAAGGGAATACTTGTAGCGATCTTCTCCGGCGTGATGAGTTCCTGTTTCGCGTATGGTCTTGCGTCGGGGAGCCCCATATCAGCCGCCGCCGTTCAGTATGGTGCCGCGCCGATCTGGAGTGGCCTCCCCAAACTCATTGTCGTGATGTCAGGTGGTTTCCTGACCAACTTCGTATGGTGTTCGTACCTTCTCTTCAAGAACAGAACCGTCAGGCAATACGCCAGCCGAACGGAAGTTGCAGGCGCAACCGCTCTGCAGGTAACAGGCGTCGATGGAAGCAAGGCTGTGCAGGTAGACGATCCCCCATCACGCGTCCCGCTTCTCTCCAACTACCTCTTCAGCGCCCTCGCCGGCGTGACTTGGTATTTCCAGTTCTTCTTCTACACTATGGGGGCGACGCAGATGGGGAGCTACAAGTTTTCGAGCTGGACAATTCATATGGCGAGCATAATCATATTCGGCTCTCTTTGGGGAGTATTTCTCAAGGAATGGAGGAACACGAGCATTCTATCCAAGTTTCTGCTCGGTCTCGCCATTACTACTCTGGTCATCTCCACAATAATAGTGGGTTATGGGAATCTTTTAGGAACACAAATTGGAGTCAGATAGAACATGATGGATCTCAAGAAGATAGAGTCGGCATATTCTGACGCAAGGAACAGGTATGCGCAATTCAATGTGGACACCGATGAGGCCATTAGGAAGCTCGACTCCATTCAGCTAAGCCTTCATTGCTGGCAGGGAGACGACGTAGCGGGCTTCGAGCACCCCGACTCTTCACTTTCGGGAGGCGGAATAGAGGTCACGGGCAATTACCCTGGCAGAGCCAGAACCATAGCTGAGCTAAGGGAGGACATCGAGAAGGTCTGTTCTCTTCTTCCGGGTATGCAGCGACTGAATCTGCATGCCATCTATGGGGATTTCGGCGGAAAGAAGGTGGACCGTGATCAGATTGGCGTGGAACATTTTCAGAGCTGGATCCACTGGGGAAAAGAGCGTGGCATAGGACTAGATTTCAACCCCACTTGTTTTTCTCATCCTTTCGCCGCAGATGGTTTCACGCTTTCCAGCAAGGACAGGAGACGGCGGGAGTTCTGGATTGAGCACGTTAGGCGTAGCAGGATGATTGCCGCCGAAATGGGGAGGGCGATGGGTAATCCATCAGTGAACAACATCTGGATACCTGACGGCTCCAAAGATACGCCTGTCGATCGCTTTACCCACAGGGCGCTCTTAAAGGAAGCGCTCGACGAAATTTTCAGGGAGAATTTTCCAAAGGAGCACCTGATCGATTCTCTAGAAGGGAAACTGTTCGGCATCGGATCAGAGTCGATGGTCGTCGGGTCACATGAGTTCTACCTGGGGTACGCGGCGAGGAACGGAAAGTACGTCTGCGTGGACACCGGCCACTACCACCCAACCGAAGAGATCGGAGACAAGATTTCATCCATCTTGCAATTCGTGGACGGAATCATGCTTCATGTCAGCCGGGGTGTAAGGTGGGACAGCGACCATGTCGTGATACTGAACGATCAGGTTCGTCTCCTTGCCGAGGAGATAGTGAGGGCGAAGGCACTTGACCGTGTCAGGGTTGGCCTTGATTTCTTCGACGCGAGCATTAACCGTATCGGGGCCTATGTAGTGGGTGCACGCGCAACGCAGACCGCATTCCTCTGCGCCCTACTCGAGCCGACCGAGATATTGAGGACATACGAGGAAGAGGGCAAGTATTTCGAAAGGCTCGCGCTCCTCGAAGCGATGAAGGCGATGCCTTTTGGCGCGGTGTACGACTACTACTGCGCGGCCCAGAACGTACCTGCCGGAGCGGAATATGTCGCCGAAGTCCAGAAGTACGAGGCTGAGGTCCTCGCGGGGAGGGGCGGTATGTAACGTAAGGAGTACCGTTAGGGCCGATCCTCTCGTGCGGCTTTGCCCGGGCGCGAGGTCTGATGGTGATATCTGTTTCTGTTGAACCGGCCGTCGAGACGGCCACCAAATGGAGTCCACAAATGAAGAAAATAAAATCCGGATTAAGCTCGTTGATCAGCATGACAAGCGGCGCTCTCATTGCGGCCGCATTTGTGCTCTTGCTACTAATCTTGCCGCGAGTGTCAGATGCGGGCATGAAGCCGGCGAAGTCCTCGACCGGATCTGGCGCGGGAATTCCGGCTTATAAGAACCCCGCTCTCCCCGTCGATGTGAGAGTGAAAGATCTTGTCGGACGCATGACACTAGCCGAGAAGGCCCGTCAGCTCGACATGTATTCAGGGGCGAGCGACTTTCTGGATGACAACCAGCGGGTCGACCACACGCACGCCAAGCCGGATGCCGTATTGAACTTGGATAAACTGAGGAAGGAATTGGGAAACCTCGGTGCTGGCTCAATCCACGACCTCTACCCGAGCCCAAAACTTTATAATGAACTCCAATCCTGGGTTATAAAATCGAATCGCCTCGGCGTTCCTGCCATTTTTATCGAAGAGGGGTTGCACGGGTATCTCGGTTTGAACCAAACCGTTTTTCCGCAGAGCGTGAACCTGGCCTCGACGTGGGACGTGAAGCTGGCAAAGGAAGTCGGGGCGGCAATCGGATCGGAGGCCCGTGCCAGTGGTGTGGACATGCTCCTTTCTCCTGTCGTAAATCTTGCTCGCGACCCGAGATGGGGGCGCGTCGAGGAAACCTACGGTGAGGATCCTTACCTGTCAGGACGTATTGGACTTGCGTACGTTGAAGGAATGCAGGGCGAGTCACTCTCGACCGATTCCACCTGCATTTCGGAGCCTAAGCATTTCGCGGCTTACGGCGAGCCGGAGAGCGGTCTGAACACGGCGCCAACTCACGCCGGAGAAAGAGAGATGCGTTCGATATTCCTGAAGCCGTTCGAACCGCTAGTCAAGGATGGACACGCGATGGCCATTATGGCGGCTTATAACAGCGTAGACGGCCTCCCATGCACGGATAATCACTGGCTTCTGACAACGGTTCTCAGAGGTGAATGGGGGTTCAAGGGATTTGTGCTGTCAGATCTCGGCGCCATTCAGCGCCTCTATGATATCTTCCATGTCGCCGCCACCCCCGCCGACGCGGTCGCACTCGCGATCAACGCTGGAGTCGACATGCAGTTCTATGATTTCCATCACGACATTTTCCAGAATGCCATAATCAGTGGTGTCAAGTCGGGAAAGATTTCGATGGCAGTGCTGAACACGGCTGTCTCACGTGTCCTCAGGGCCAAATTCATGCTCGGACTCTTCGACCATCCTTATGTGGATGTCAGGCAAGACGAGCGCGCGCGCAGATCGCCCGCGCATCTGGCACTCTCGCTTGAAGTCGCAAGGGAGTCGATGTGCCTCCTCAAAAATCAGGACAACATTCTCCCGCTCGACAGGGACATCAAAAGTATAGCCGTGATTGGCCCGAACGCGGATAGTACGCGTCTTGGAGACTATTCGAGCACGCCGGATGACAGGACTGAGGAGTCGATGCTCGCTCAGATCAGGAAGATGGTCTCGGCTAATACGGTAGTGCTGTATTCTAATGGCTCAGACATCGCGGAAGCCGTCGCGCAGGCAAAGAAGGCGGGTATGGCGATCCTGGCGCTAGGTGAGAATGGCAGGTACTCGGGTGAGGGTCGGGATCGATCGGAGCTCGGACTCCCCGGCAACCAGGAGGCGCTGCTCGAAGCCGTGGCCGGAACGGGGGTGCCAGTGGTCCTCGTGCTGCAAAACGGCAGGCCGCTGACAATACAGTGGGCCGCGGAACACGTACCCGCGATACTCGAAGCCTGGTATCCAGGCGAGTTTGGAGGGAGAGCCATTGCCGAGACTATCTTCGGCGAAAATGATCCTGCAGGCCGTCTCGTTATGTCCTTCCCACGACGGGTCGGGCAACTCCCTGTATATTATGATTATTATCCGTCAAAGATGAGCAAGTACGTCGATGGCGATGACACTCCAACCTACCCCTTTGGTTACGGCCTGAGCTATACGTCGTTCAGCTACGGCGATCTGAGGATTGCGGCACCAGCGCACGGGAAGGGGAAGATCCTTTCCGTCTCTTTCCTCGTGAAAAACACCGGGAAGAGGGCGGGCGATGAGGTGGCACAGCTTTACGTGCGGGAGAAGAATGCGTCCGTGGAGACTCCTGTGAAAGCGCTGAAGGCTTTCGAGAGAATTCACCTCGCTCCCGGGGAGTCGAAGGAAATTACGCTTGCCGTGAAGCGGGATGACCTGGCCGTATGGGGCTCTGACGGGAAATGGGAAGTTGAGCCTGGCGAATTCAAGGTCATCGTCGGCGGGAATTCGGAAGGAAGCCTGTTCGGGAAGTTTGTCCTGAAATAGATTCTTCTCGCAACCCAAAAACCGGCTGCAAGCAGAAAAAAACTTTGCCCGACAAATCCGCCCTGCCTTGAATACGAAGGGGGCGGGTTTTTATTTTGCGGGCATGTGGGTCAGGGAATTTTCCTCCTGACTCTCAGTGGCTCGGACTTAGCTAAAGATTTGGCTAATGACGCCGATATTAAAAATGGTGAGGTCTGCGTCCAATTTATCGAAGATGATTTTGTTGTTTCAAAAAGGCTTTTAGGATGTTCAAATCACCGAGCGAGTCATTTCTTATCCGCAGGTCCCCCGGGATCTTTCGGAGACCGTCGAAGTCGTGCGCATCCATAATTACAATACGGGCTGTAACAATACGTGAGGGGACAGAATATGACTGACGAGAGGATTCAGCGCTACCGCGAGGCCGCTCTGGCCATGAAGGAGGGGCAGTTTGAAGTCGAGATACCCGTAGTCGGGGAGGACGAGGTTGCCGGTCTCGGTAAGGCTCTCAGCGAGCTCAGGGAATCGATGGAGAAGAAATTTGATGAGATGCGAGCGCTGTCAAGGGCGACGGAACGCATCAACTCCGGGCTCGTCATAGACGATGTGCTCAACCACGTCTATGATTCTTTCAGGCCTCTTATCCCTTACAACCGGATCGGATTTTCACTGATAGACGAAGATGGCAAGTCGATCACGGCGCACTGGGCGCGCTCTGACTCGCCGGAGATGCAGATCACGAAGGGCTACTCTCGTCCTCTGGAGGGGAGCAGCCTGATGGATGTCATAAACTCCGGCAAGCCCCGGATCCTCAATGACCTCGAAGCTTACCTGGAGGCGCACCCGGATTCCGATTCGACGCGCAGAATTGTCGCCGAAGGAATTCGTTCCAGTCTCAGCTGTCCGCTCATAGCCATGGGGAAGCCTATAGGCGTTATGTTCTTTTCGAGCATGAGGCCAAATACTTACAGAAACATTCACACGGAAATCTTCGTCCAGATCGCGGGCGAACTCGCCGTAATCGTTGAGAAGGCAAGGATGTACCAGCAGCTTCTTGAACTCAATGAGTTGAAGAACAAGTTCCTCGGCATGGCGGCCCATGACCTCCGCAATCCGATTGGCGGAATCAGGTCCATCGTCGAGATGATGCTTGACGGTGAACTCGGTCCGCAGACTGATGAGTCAAAGGAGATGCTGACCGAGATGGAGCAAGCCTGTACCTCCATGCTTACCATGATAAACGACCTGCTCGACGTCAGCGCAATCGAGTCCGGTCATCTCAACCTGCGGACGGAAACCGTGGATTTGCCGAAGGTCCTGGAGGGAAGTATCCACGCCATGCGCCTTTCCGCCAACAGAAAAAATATTACGATTGAACTCCATGCAGTTTCTACTCTACCCAGGGTCACGATCGATCCAGAAAGACTTAGGCAGGCTGTGGATAATCTGGTTTCCAACGCGATAAAGTATTCGCCTGCCGCAACGAAGGTCACGATATCAGCAGGTCTTGTCGAGGATGGGATACTCGTTTCTGTTGCCGACCACGGTCAGGGTATAGCTCCGGAAGAAATATCGAAGCTCTTCAAGGAGTTCAGCAGGACGAGCGCCCGCCCAACGGCGGGGGAAACAAGCACGGGATTAGGGTTGGCAATAGTAAAGAAGATCATTGAAGCGCACGGCGGAAAGGTATGGGCAGAAAGTGAGCTCAAAAAGGGTTCGATCTTTTATTTCACGGTTCCGTTTTCCGCGCCCGGAGTAGGAAGGGAGTGAGCCGTTGCGCGACGCTCTCGCGAAGTCGGCCGTTTTATCATGTTGCTACTCCGTTTGAAAGCTCCTATTTTGAGGGCGTGATTCGAACGATGTTTTTGAAACCGGAGATCATGGGCCGGTGCCGCAGCAGGAAGCAAAATGAATTTGACGCAGCGTCTTTCCTAATCCGGAAGTCCATCATGGCGGAGGAACCCGTCTACCGCTCCTCCTCTCAAGCGGGGGCCCAGACCCCTGATGGAAGGAAAATAGAACGATGCCGATAAAAGTTTCTCGTATCCCCATAGTTGGCGTCGCGGTGATTGAGCACAGCGGTGAACTGACTGGCGGAATCGAGACGGAGCGGTTGCGGTCAGCCATAAATGAGCTCTCGGCGGGCGGCAATAAGAGGCTTGTGATAGATTTCGGGAAGACTACATATCTTGACAGCACCGCAATTGGTGTGCTAACCTGGGCGCTGACCCGCTATTCAAAGAACGAGGGCGAGGTGAAGCTCGCAAACATTCCGGATAACATAAAGAATGTCTTCGTCATGACCAGACTCACCATGGTCTTTGATGTCCAAAGCACTCAGGAGGACGCCATCGCCAGCTTCGGCGGCATCAGAAGATAATACCTCGTTGCCTCCCTCCTGCAGGGGCACCCTGCGGGAAACCCCGATCTTTCCGTCTGTTCTTGATTCACTCTCTTTTCGAAAATAACTTATACTTCACGCACTTCGAGGATGGAGAGAGGAACCATACTTTTTCGCCGGTTTGATTGATGGGAGTTCAGAAGCACAAAATACTCGTGATAGACGATGACGAGGGAATCGTCTTCGCTCTCAAGCAGCTTTTCCTGAAGGATGGTTATGATGTGGCTAGTGCCGGCGACGCCTTTGCCGGGCTTGCGCTCCTCCCTGATGAGAATCCCACACTCGTGGTAATGGATATCAATATGCCAGGCATGAGCGGACTGGACACGCTGAGGGAAATAAAGAAAACCCATCCGACGTTGCCAGTGATTATGGTGACGGGGTACGGCACAGTTGATACGGCGGTGCGTGCGATGCAGTTCGGAGCATTCGATTATCTCACCAAGCCGCTCGACATCCAGCAGGTAAGGAAGGTCACCGCCGAGGCGATAGCCCGTCTAGAGGGGATCGACCGTACACGGAATTCCATGGACTCGCTGAAGGCTGAGTTCACAGACAAGTACGAGCTCGTCGGGATGAGCCCGCAAATGCAAAATGTTTACAAGCTTATCGGCTCCGTTTCCACGACGCCGAATCTAACCCCCGTTCTCCTTCTCGGGGAAAGCGGTACCGGTAAGGAACTTGTCGCGAGGGCCATACATAGTTACAGTATCGACAACTCACAGCCCTTCGTGGCGGTGAATTGCACCGCTGTACCGGAGACGCTGCTTGAGTCAGAGCTGTTCGGATATGAGAAGGGAGCGTTTACCGGCGCGACCGAAAGGAGGCTCGGGAAATTCGAGGCGGCGAAGAAGGGCACGATCTTCCTCGATGAGATCGGCGATCTTTCTCAAATGCTGCAGCAGAAACTGCTCAGGGTCCTGCAGGAGAGACAGTTCGAAAGACTAGGTTCCAATGAGACGCTTGAAGTGGGCGCGCGGTTCATCGCTGCCACGAACCGTGATATAGAGGAGGAAGTCAGGAAGGGGAATTTTAGAAAGGACCTCTACTATCGTCTGAACGTGATGGTAATCAGCCTCCCGCCTCTCAGGGAAAGAAAGGAAGACATACCGATACTCGCTGATTACTTCCTAGCCAAATACAGGGAGAAATTCAGGAAGAACATAAAGGGTTTCTCGGCAGACGCACTCCGACTTATCGACTCCCTCCCTTATCCGGGGAATGTGCGGGAGCTCGAGAACACAATCGAGAGGGCGGTAATAATGGCGAAGCAGGACGTGATAACTTCCCGGGTCCTCGGCGAGATGACTGTGTCACCGTCGAATGGTGAGACGCAGGGAGAGGCGGCCGGTTTCGCGGAAGCGAGGAAGCAGGCCATCGACGAATTCGAGAAGACTTTTGTCGTGACCGCTCTCAGAAAGTTTCAGGGAAACATCGTGGCGGCGGCAAAGTCGTCAGGCATGACCAGGCAGAATTTTCAGAGGCTCATTTCAAAGCATGGAATAAACGCGAACGATTTTCGCGGCAAAGCCAACGGCGCGTCTTGATTAATATCAACCGGCTTTTCCCATGGCTTTCAATCCGTACCAAGCTCATCGTGGCCTTCACGGGGCTCTCCATTATCCCGATCGCCGTAGTCGGGATATTCGCCGTCTGGTCGACAGCGGGGAACATCGTCAACAACGCGACGCGGGATCTGAATTCTAATGTGCAGATGGTGCGTCAGCGGGCCGGAGATTTCCTGGGCGGCGTGGACACAGATTTGAGGTTTCTCACGGAGTCATCGCCGTTCAGGGGGGTGAGTGCCAGGCTGGACGGTACGGTCCATCCCACCGTGAACTCGCAGCTCTCCGAGGAGATGCTCGATTTCCTTGCCACTAAAAAGATTTACTACAGGCTGAGGATACTCGACAGAGTGGGAACGGAGGTGGTCCGCGTCGAATCGACTTCAGGTCGGATCGACTCCGGCAGGTTTGTCATCGTTCCGAGTAAGTCGCTCAGCCCATTACGGGAATACTATTACGTCCTCCTGACGGACTCGCTAAGAAGAGGGCAGACGGTCTTCTCTCCGGCTGAAGTCCTTGGCGGGAACGGAAGACGTGTCGCGGTAGTCAGCTTTGCAACGCCGCTATTCAACGGAGATAAAAGGGCTGGAATACTCGTCGCAGACATCTATGCTTCGCGGTTTTTCCAAATAATGGAGGCCGATTCTAGCCATAAATACGGGCGGACGGTACTTCTAGTGAGCGGCGACGGCCATTTCCTCTATGACTCACGCATCAGGCGCAACCGCGACAGACTCTTTGTCATGGCCAGGGACAGAATATCAAAGGAGTATCCGCAGTCGATTGCATCCGAACTCCTTTCCGGGGCGACCGGCATCATCACTCAAGGGATAAAGCAGGTCGTTTCGTATTCACCCCTATTCCCGGCGAACAACCCTGAGTTTGGCCGCGGCGCGGGATTCTCCATACCGGTCTTCGTTGTCGAGGCTATCCCGAAGGAAATACTGATGCGGCCGGTTTACTCCGCGACACTTGCCTTTGGCGCTGCTATCGTCGGATTCCTGATACTGTCCGTAACGCTAAGTCTCCTCGCGACAAGTCAGTTCACAAAACCGATCGGAGAAATGCGGAAGGGGGCGGAGATTATATCGGCGGGCAACTACGAGCATCGATTGAAAATTGAAACAAGAGACGAGATTGAAAAGCTCGCGGACCAGTTCAACGCCATGGCCGAGTCTCTGATGATAAGGGACAGAGAACTTCAGGATTACCGCGCGAGCCTCGAGCGGACCGTCGCCGAGCGCACAAAGGAACTCTCGAAAGAAAAGACGAAGCTGCAGACAATTCTTGACAACGTGCCAAGTGCGCTCCTCGTACTCGACCGAAATCTCAGGATACAGACAGTGAGCGCCGCCTTTGCCAAGGTGACAGGGTACCAGCCTGAAGAAGTGATCGGCAAGAACTGCCGTGACTTCTTCTGTGGCAACGGCTTCTGCCAGACCTGCATGAGCCAGAGCATCGTACAAACCGGGCAGGTGGAAGGGCATCTGGACCAGGTTGTCAACAGCGACGGGACGAACCGATACATCGAGCATTACGCAGTACCGATGGAGAAGGATGGGAAGGTGGACTCCGTCCTCGAGATTGTTACTGACATAACCGATCGGAAACGTCTCGAACAGCATCTTGTCAAGACTGAGAAGCTGGCCACAATGGGAGAGTTGGCGGCATTCATTGCCCATGAGTTCAGAAACTCTCTTACATCAATAAAGATGATACTCCAGCTGTTCAACGAAGCTCAGGATCTGGATCAGTCGAAGAAGGAATCTCTTTCTGTGGCCTTAAATTCAGCCTACCGTATGGAGTCGACGGTTTCCGAGCTTCTTGGCTTTGCAAAACCCACAAAAATGGATTTCAAGAGAGCTTCAGTTAACCAGGTGGTGGACGAGAGCATAGCCTTTGTTAGAGTAAGGGCGGAGCGGGCCAGAGTGACGCTAGAGAAGGATGAGATGGCTTCACTCCCTGACATTTCGCTGGATGTCACGCACCTGAGGGAAGCGCTCGTCAACATCGTGCTCAACGCAGTGCAGGCAATTGAGGGGCGCGATCTCCCGAGAATGGGGGGAAGGGAACAAGCCCGCCCAGAATCAAGAATATCAATCACGACGAAGATGAGCAGACTGGGGAGAACGATGAGAGACCTGGTCTACGTTGAGTTTTCCGATTCAGTGGCGGAGCGTCGGGCGAACCTGGATGAAATAGTCCTCAAGAAGGGGACGGAATGCATTCTTCTGGAGATAAGCGACACGGGGCCGGGGATTGAGAAAGCAAACACCGCCAAGATATTCGACCCGTTCTTTACGACGAAGCCAAACGGGACAGGGCTAGGTTTGTCGATGGCCAAGCGCGTCGTCAACGGTCACGGCGGTATAATAACCGTGGAGAGCAAGCCTGGTGTCGGGACGAAGTTCCGTATATTCCTCCCATTGGCACATCCTACTCTCGCTGTCGGCGTCGCGTAGCCGGCAATCCCTCACAAAGTATTGTCTGCACCTGATACCATATCTTCATCGTTTCGGTCTCCTCCCATTATAGAACCTGGGAACGACGGGCGACCCATCTCCCAACTAGTGACACAATCGTTTTACACATGACAAGTCCTGCTTGTCAGATACGTGGGCGTCCCATACTTAGAAACCGCTAAAACCCCTCCTAATTCCAATTTTTTGAGATCTCATAGCTCGGCACACCGTTTGCGCTAACGGGGGTGAAAGTTGCAGAGAAATGAAAAGCGCCCCTAAGGTTTTGGTACTGGATGATGACGAAAACATCCTTCTCGCGTTTCAGGATTTCCTGAAGGGGGAGGGGTGTACCATGGTCGCCACGCCTGCCCCGAAAGAGGCGCTTGAGGTCCTCGAAAAGGAGAAGTTCGATCTTCTCATAACAGATTTGAGACTCAATATGGAATCGGGGGTAACGTTTGTGCTTCACGCCAAGAGACTCCAGCCTGACACGCCGATAATTGTCATCACAGGCTACCCCGACACTGTCAGCGAGGCGGAGCTCAAATCGTACGGGGCCGAGTATCTCTTCGTCAAGCCGCTGGAACTTAAAGAGCTTCAGCGTGCCGTAAGAAGCTGCCTGCAACGAAACGAAAAGATGAATTGAGAACAGAAGCATCTATTGTGGCAAAAAACCAAAACATATCGGAGGCAACAATGAAAATGCTACTTGCAAAAGGGGGGGCTTTTGGAAAAGCGGGACGTCGGCTTTCTCTCGCGCTCGCTTTGATAGGAGCGATTACTCTCTTTACCAGCTCGAATGCCTATTGCATCCCGAGCTATGCGCGTCAGACCGGCCTGGCCTGCAGCGCGTGTCATTATAATTTCCCGCAGCTTACCCCGTTCGGAAGACTCTTCAAGTTAAACGGGTATACGATGGTTGGAAGCCCGACCCTCGTTGCGGCTCACGATCAGACGAAGGATCTGCAGATACTCAGCAGCTTCCCGCTGTCAGCGATGGTCATGAGCTCTTTCAGTGAGGTGAGCAAGGCTACTCCCGGCGCGGAAGCGAGCGCGACCATGTTCCCTCAGCAGCTCAGCTTCTTCCTGTCGGGCGAACTAACGCCGAAGCTCGGCTCGTACGTTCAGTTGACCTACGATCCAACTGCGGGTACGATCGGGATGGATATGGCAGAATTCCGTTATGCCGACCACACGATGCTGGGCGGCAAGGATCTTCTTTATGGAATAACGCTGAACAATAACCCGTCGATGCAGGACGTGTGGAACACGACCCCCGCGTGGGGATTCCCGTACGCGTCATCCGCGTCTGCTCCATCGCCAAGCTGGAGCCCGATACTTGCAAATTCCTACTCTGGAAACGTGCTCGGCCTTGGTGTCTATGGCCTGTACGACAATCTCGTCTATGCTGAAGTCAGCGCATATCACTCCGCGATCCAGGGTCTCTCTTATCCCGCTGACACTACGTGGACCAACAACATCAAGGGTGTCTCCCCTTACTGGCGCGTGGCTCTCCAGCACGACTGGGGCAAGCAGTACCTTGAAGTCGGAACGTTCGGTCTCTCGTCAAGTTTCTACCCGACCGGAATCGTGGAACCGCACGACACATACACGGATCTCGGCGTCGACGCGCAGTACGAGAAGGCGCTTGGCGGCGGAGAGTTCGTCGCGCATGCGAGCTACATAACGGAGAAGCAGAACCTCGACGCCACTTTCGCGGCGGGCGGCTCCGCGTCCAACAGCGTGACCCTCAATTCGTTCAAGATCGATGCCAATTATAACTTCGAGGCTCCATTTGCCGTCGGCCTCGGTTACTTCTCGACGACCGGCACGAGCGATGCGGTCCTCTATGCTCCCGGAGCTGTGACCGGCAGCGCGAACGGCTCGCCGAACAGCAGTGCGGTCCTCGCTCAGGTTTCCTACATACCCTGGCTCAATACGCAGCTTTCCCTCCAATACGTCGCCTATTCGAAGTTCAATGGCGGCTCGAGTAACTATGACGGCTCCGGAAGGAATGCATCTGACAACAACACGCTCTACCTACTTGCATGGTTCGCGTTCTAAAAAGGAAAATGGAAATGAAAAAGACAATAATCTCCACGTTGCTCTTATCGGCGTCCGTCCTCTTCATGATGGCCTTCGTGCCGCAGGGAAAGAAAGGCGCTGTTGACAACGGTATCGGTCCGATAAAATCGGTGAAGATCGGAAAGATCGATCAGGACATGGTCAGCGAAGGGAATTCGATTTTCTACTCGAAGTGCTATCTGTGCCATGATATCGATGAAACGAAGCTCGCGCCTCCGCTTCGCGGAGTGGCGAAGAAGCAGACTCCGGTCTTCATCATGAATTACCTGTTGAACACTGCAGAGATGCAGGAGAAGGATCCTCAGATCAAGGCTCTGATGGAGCAGTTCTCCAACGTCCCGAAGATGCCTGATCAACAGCTCACTAAGGAGCAGGCGCGCGCGGTGCTTGAGTTCCTCAGGACAATTGAATAATCAATCATCTGAATTGAAAACGACCCTGCGGGGGTTTGCAGCCTCCGCAGGGTTCTAACGAAGCGATATCTCATGAAAAAAATACTGATACTCCTCGCCATCGCACTGGGCGCCGCTGCAGGCGCGTACGTCGTAAGCAGTGCGGTCAACAGGGAAGAGAAGGTGGTCCAGCCGATCTCCTTCAATCACGCCCTCCACGCTGGGAAATACAAGATACCCTGCATGGCGTGTCACCAGCGTGTCATGATGGGTGACCGGGCGAGCATTCCTAACATTGAAGTCTGCGGAGCCTGCCATTCGACGCCTATGAAAAAGACCCCGGGCGAGTTGCAGGTGTACCAGTACGTCAGCCAGCACAAACAGATTCCCTGGTACTCGATCTATCATGTGCCGGATTATGTGAAGTTCTCTCACAGAAGGCATGTCGGGATAGGAAAGCTCGACTGCAAACTCTGCCACGGAGACATGACGCAGCTGACTGCTCCGCCTCAGACCCAGTTCCTCCAGATCAAAATGCAGAACTGCTGGAATTGTCATGTGAAGCACCATGTCACGACCGACTGCTCGCACTGCCACAGATAACTCGGGCGTGTCAAAGGCAGTCCTGTTAAGCCAGGCAATTTTTTCTTATACGGAGAAACATTTTTATGGAAATAAATAGACGAGATTTCGTGAAACTTCTGGGCGGATCGATTGTCGGATTCGCTGTCGGCGGGGTCGGAGAAGCCCTGATAAAGATTCCTAACGCGGTCATCCCGCTCCTTTATAAGGGGCCGCGAATCGAGACCTGGAAGATGACGACTTGCGCGAAATGCCCCGGCAAGTGCGGCCTCCGCATACGTCTCATCGACGGCCTCCCTGTGCAGGCGTTCGGCAACCCTCTCGCCCCTCCCAACAACGGCGGCGTTTGCCCGATCGGTCTGACGTCGGTTGAGAGCCTGTACCACCCTGATCGGCTTACCTCCCCGATGAAGAAGGTGAACGGGAAGTTTCAGGAAATATCATATATAGAAGCCTACAGGATGCTTTCGAATGCGCTTCTTGGAAAGACCAAGGGTGCCAGCGCTTTCGCCGCCCAGACTGAGTCAGCCTTCATGGGAGGGCTGATACGGGAATTCATGTCCGGCATTAATTCTGATAAAGTGTGGGTTGACGACTTTGCATCGATGTCCGTGAGCCCTTACTCTTCCGTCTCGAACGATAAGCCTGACTTCATAGATTTCAGCAAGTGCGATTTTATAATAAACTTCGGTGCGCAGTTGACGGAAGTGTCCGAGAGCCCTTCATATTTCTCTCGCGCCATAAACGACTTCAGGGCGAAGCGTCATGAGTTCGTCACCTTCTCACCGAAGCTCTCGCCCAGCGCGTTCAAGTCGAGCCGCTGGATCCCCGTCCTCCCCGAGTACTACGAGGACGTCGCCCTGTCGCTGGTCTACGTGATCCTGAACGACGGCAACTACGACAAGAACTTCGTAAAGAGTGAATTCGCGGACTTCGACGGCTTCAGCAAGCTTGTCCAAGAACAGTATAGCCCCGCGGAAGTCGAGGCCAGGACCGGCGTGCCGTCAAAATACATAATCGAGACGGCCCGCAAATTCTCAACGGCCTCCTCACCGGCAGCGTACTTCGACGAGTCGATCCTCCATTCATCCAACGGGACGAGAAATGCTTACGCGATCCTGGCGCTGAACGCCATGAAGGCGTTCGCAGGTTACGGCAAGTTGAAGAATCAGGAGCTTCCCGATTTCTCCTCGAGCAAGGAGGAGAAACCGACCGGGAAAGGCTGGAATCCGAATATGATCATCGGCGACAAGGACCTCAAAGTGCTGATGATTTACAGAAGCAACTTCGTTTTCAATTCTCCCAACGCTGAGGCCCTTAAGAAGGCTATCGCCGACATACCGATGGTCGTGAGTTTCTCGCCGTTCATCGACGAGACTAGCGAGCTTGCGAGCCTGATTATCCCCGACCACGATGATCTGGAGAGACTCGAAGCCTTCTCTTCCACGGTCACGGGCGCGCCGGTCATCAGCATGCAGCAGCCCGTACTGAAGCCCTTTTATTCGACCGTCCACACAGGTGACCTTCTCGTCAGGCTCGTCGGCGATCTGGAGCCCTCGAAGAAGTGGGACTACAAGAAGTACTCAGACTATCTGCAATCATACCTGAAGCCCGTCTACAAGCGAGGCAAGGGAATGCTGATGGACCAAAAGAAGCCGACCGGCCTCGAGAAGAGCCTTCACCAAGCGGGCTGGCAGATGACATCTTACTCGAGCTTCGACGACTTCTGGGATCAGATCCAGAGGTACGGCGGCTGGTGGAATCCGTTCCCCGAAACGGAGGCGTTCAGACCGAAACTGTCCCTGACGACTGCGCAGCTCGCGCCGGCGGGCAAGGGATCTCGGACTGCGGCAGGAGGGCAGAAAGGCTCTTTAAGGCTGAATGTCTTCATGAAGAATCTCGACTACAAGGGAAACATGCTTCGGAATTCCTACCTGAACGAACAGTTCGGCGTCGAAAGGGATGTCTACTACGCTATCTGGATTGAGATCAATCCGGACACCGCGAAGAAGTTTGCGATAGAAGACCGTAGCAGCGTGAAGGTTGGGACGGCCAAGGGCTCCTTCGAAGCTACTGCCATCTACAACCCCGCAGTCATGCCGGGGAACATTGATGTTCCGTTCGGACTTGGTCACACGGTTACGGCGAAGACTTACGGTTCCAACCCGCTGCAGTATTGCGATGAAGTCTTCAATGAAGAGACGGGAAGCGCGTCGTTCTCAGAGACTGCCGCAAAAGTCGGTTGAGCATTTCAAAATGGAAGACGCGAAAATTAACAGTGAGATTTCCCGGGCGACCGGTTCTTCCTGGCGAAGAGCGGTTCCTCATTCGTCTCTAGAGTATGTTGCCTTGAAAAATCGTTAGCAGGAGTAATTATGCCAAAGTATGGAATGGTAATAGATCTCAACAAGTGCACGTCCTGTCAGGCTTGCGTAACAGCATGCAAAGTCGAGAACAACGTCCAGATAGTTTCCGAGGACGACGCTCAGCACGGAAGAGCAATGTTCTGGATGAAGATGCTGACGATGGAGTTCGACGGCGATTACCCGAACATAAAGCCCAAGACGCTTCCGCGGAACTGCATGCAGTGCGATGAGCCATCCTGCATAAAGGTTTGCCCGGTTAGAGCGACTTACATCCGGGAAGACGGGATAGTTGCCCAGATATATCCTCAGTGCATCGGGTGCCGCTATTGCATGGCAAACTGCCCGTACACCGTCAAGGTGTTTAACTGGGACAGGCAGGCGCAGCCCAAGGAGGTCGAGAAGACTTACAACCCCGACGTGTCTGTCAGACCGAAGGGTATCGTCGAGAAGTGCACGTTCTGCGTGCATCGTCTCCAGGACGCGTCAGAGAAGGCCAAGGCCGAACACAGGGAGCTTGAGCCCGGAGATTACGTGCCTGCCTGCGTCGAGGCGTGCCCGGTCGATGCGATAACTTTTGGCGACCTCGATGACAAGAAGAGCGACGTCTCGGTTGCCTCGCGCGATTACCGCGCATTCGGACTCCTCGAGGAACTCGGGACTGTCCCGAAGGTCAGATACCTGAACGCAATTGAATGAAAAAGGAAATCAGGAAATGAGTTACGTAGACTTACACGACGAAGACGAAACGCTGTTCAGGCCCATCTACGAGACAAGCAAGAGCTTTTACATTGCCGTGGTGGTACTGACGGGAGTTTTCCTGTTCGGGCTTGGATGCTATATCCATCAGCTCCTCTATGGTCTTGGCGCCACCGGGATGGACGAGCCTGTGTCATGGGCTTTTTACATAGTGGACTTTGTGTTCTTCATAGGCATATCGCACGCCGGCACCCTGATCTCAGCCATACTGCGCCTCTCCAAGGCGGAATGGCGCAGGCCAATAACCAGGATGGCAGAGGTCATAACCGGCATAGTGCTCGCTATCGGCGGACTTCACCCCGTGATCGATCTTGGAAGGCCGGACAGGATACTGCACCTCTTCGAGAGAGGACGCCTGCAGTCTCCACTCCTCTGGGACCTCACGAGCGTCACGGCTTATTTCACTGCTTCGACTATCTATCTGTATATCCCGATGATCCCCGATATCGCCCTCCTGCGCGACCGCGGAGGCAAGCTCCAGAACCTTTACAAGATACTTGCCTGGGGTTACAAGGGTACGCCTAAGCAGAAGCACGCCCTCGAAAAAGCCATCAACATACTAATGGTCATGGTAATCCCGATCGCTATATCGGTTCACACTATCATCGCCTGGATATTCGGCATGACGCTCCAGCCAGGGTGGCATAGCACGATCTTCGGACCATACTTCGTCGTCGGCGCCATATACTCGGGCATCGCCGCCCTCGTTATCGTCATGATCGCTTTCCGGAAGTTGTACCACTTCGAGGACTACCTGAAGGAGATCCATTTCCAGTATCTCGGGACCCTTCTGCTCGTCGTCTCGCTGCTTTGGACATACTTCACCTTCGCGGAGTATCTGACCACTTTCTACGGCCACGAGCCGGCAGAGATGAGGGTTTTCGACTATAAGTTCATAGGCGCGTACTGGCCTTATTTTTGGCTCATGGTTCTCGTGAACTTCGTTATGCCCGTGATCATCCTCAGTAACAAAAAGACAAAGACAATAAAGGGCATCCTTGTAGCTTCGATAGGAGTGGTGATCGGGATGTGGCTCGAAAGGTTGATCATAATTATACCGACATTGGCAAACCCGAGACTCCCTTATCCGACCGGCATGTATACGCCTTCAATAACTGAGTTAGGGATAGCCGCGGCCGCGACTTCGGCGTTCATCCTTGGTTTCATGGGATTCTCCAAAATCTTCCCGCTGATATCTATCTGGGAAACGAAGGAAGGGCGGGAGAGCAGCGTGCATGAAGTCTCGATGAGACTGAGAGAGTACCTCCCTGGGCATCCCGAGGAAGCAAAAGTTGAAGCTTCAGTGAAGGCAGAGCTGTGACCCGCGAGAACACATCTGAAATCCTCGTTTCTAAAAGCGGAATTGTAAAAGAGTATCGAAGGGACATGACAAAATGAAAGAGAAAACAGTCTATTACATACAGTTGCTTACGCTCTCGTTCAATTGGATACTCGCCATCAGCGTAACGACCTGGTTTGTCAATCTTGTTGTGATCTCGAATCAGGTGAAGGACCAGCAAACGGCTTCACTGTACATAAGCGTGTTCGCAATAACAGTGTTCTGGATCCTTGCCGGGGTGCTGTCCTATGTGTTCTTCAGTCTTCATAAGCACGCCCATGAAGCCTGATGCGATGTTCAAACCATCTCAGCTTCATCACGCGAGGAACGCGATGAAGCGAAAGCAGAGGATATCCTTATGAAAAAGAACTTCACGGTTAAAACAGTTGTCGTTTTCCTGCTCTTCCTGTCGATTGCCACGGCTCAGCAATTGCCTGAGAACCCCATGGCAGGAAGAGTGGTTTTCGAGAAACAAGGATGCATCAGTTGTCATTCGGTTTATGGAAGCGGCGGGACGACCGGACCGGATTTTGGCAAGAAGATTTTCTCCGGGGATGATTTCTATCTCCTGTCCAAAATGTGGAACCACTCGTCAAAGATGTTTCTCGTGATGGCCCAGACTGGCACGAAGAGGCCCTCCTTTACAGGACAGGACGTTAAGGAGTTGAGCGATTTTCTCTATTTCGTCCGGTTCCTGGGACAGCCAGGGAACATCTCCACCGGCAGGCATCTGTTTTCGACGAAGGGCTGCGCCAGATGCCACTCGGTTGGAAGAGCTGTTCCCGGGAAGGTCGCATTGGACAGCATGAAAATCTACGTCTCGCCGATACATCTGGCTGAGGTCATGTGGAATCATTCCACTCTAATGCACGAGCGGGGAATAAGGAAGGGGATAAGGCTCCCCTCATTTTCAGATAATGAGTTCGCGGACCTCACCGCTTATATCCGCGGAGCGAGCTCGCTGAAGACCGAAGACAAGATCTATTCTTATCCCGGGAGTCCGGTTCGCGGCGAACAGCTTTTCAAGTCCAAAGGATGCTACTACTGCCATGTGGAGAAGCCGATTGGACCGACGCTTGATCGCATGAAAGCGGACCAGAGTGTTACTGAGATTGCAGGTGCAATGTGGAATCACTCCGGCAAGATGGCCAGCACCATGAAGAAGATGGGACTCAAGTACCCATCCTTTACAGGCGATGAGATGGCGGACGTCATCTCCTATCTGTACTTCAAAAACCTTCCGCGGGCCGAGGGTTCGGCGGAATCGGGAGCGCGTCTCTTCAAGGAGAAGGGGTGTGAAAACTGCCACGTCGCAGGGAACAAGGTCGATGCCCCGACGATCGATAAGTTCGCCCATTTCAGAAACGAAGATGAGTTCCTCGCGGCGCTCTGGAACCATGCCCCAAAGATGGAGGAAGTGCTTCTCGCTCACGGGAAAAAGCTCCCCGAGCTAATGCCAAATGATGTGAAATCTTTGTATCTTTTCATAGATGCGAAGACAAAAGAAGGGAAGTAAGAGTCGGAAGGGAGAGTCGTTCGACTCATCAACGATTTTCACGGCCTGCGGGGGAGATGACAGTAAGTCTGCTCACCTCTGCGGGCTACTCCCAGGACCTTCCCTGAAGGCTTTCCTTATAGCATCTCTCCTCCTTTCGCTCACCGTAGTTTCATTCGCCGGGGACGTGAAGGGAAGAGTCGCTGTGTCTGGCGGCACGAGCAACGCGAACGTTGTGGTCTACATAGAGAACGTCGACGGTGCCTTTGTGCCTCCCAAAGAACCCGCCGTGATTGACCAGAAACATTTGATGTTCATGCCTGAGGTGCTCCCGATCCTCGCCGGCACAACGGTAAAGTTTCTGAACAGCGACGAAGTGCTCCATGATGTTTTCACCCCTTCTCCCTGCGCGGGGGATTTCAACCTTGGTTCGTTTCCTCCCGGCGAGAGCAAAACCCACACGTTCGAAAAGCCCGGCTGCAATGCCCTCATACTCTGTGATATCCATCCCGACATGCAGGCATGGATCGTGGTACTGCAAAACCCGTATTTCGCCGTCAGCGACAGCGAGGGCAATTACGTTATCAAAGGGATACCGCCGGGTACTTACTCCCTCAAGGCATGGTTCGGCTACTACAGGCCGCAGTCAGTACGGGTGGTAGTCCCGAAGTCGGGGACAGTCACCGTCGATTTTCAAGTCAAGCAATAGCATACCTCCCGCGAGGGTCAATCGCGGATAACCCACATTTATCTTTATATATGTCTTCGTCTCGTGTCGGGGGAAAGTCCGTTCAGACATTGGATCTCCTCCTCCGCCCTCCCTGCGATAGCCCGGGTTACTTTCTCCTGGATTTTACATTTCGATAATTGTTTTATCAAAACGATAAAATCTCCGACCGACGCATAGCCAGTTAGGCGGAAAACCCACATATTCGCTTGAAAAAGAGGGGCTTGGCCCGGCATCGTCGGGCATACTATTTGACGTAACAGAGAAGTCGTTCCTCCGGCGGGTCATCGCACGTGGCGCGGCACATCGGGCGAGCAAAGTCGCCAGTGTCTTCAATAGTTAATCATGGGAGTATTCTATGGCTTCTTCTGCTCCTGGCGCGTCCGTGACGGGAGTCGCGCAGGATACCAAGGCATCGTACACTGGTGAGCTCACCGTGTTGACGACGCTATTCTTCATGTGGGGGTTCCTGACCTGTCTGAACGATATTCTCATACCCCATCTCAAGGCGGTGTTCCTTCTGAACTACGCCGAGGCTATGCTGGTACAGCTGTCCTTTTTTGCGGCGTACTTCATAGTGTCATTGCCGTCCGGGACGATAGTGGAACGAATCGGCTACAAGAAGGGGATAGTCGCCGGTCTGATCACCGCAGGGGTTGGGTGTCTGATGTTTTATCCGGCCGCCGGACTTCAGTCTTATCCTCTCTTCCTCGCCGCTCTCTTCGTCCTGGCATCAGGAATAACTCTTCTTCAGGTCGCGGCAAACCCGTACGTGGCGATTCTCGGGAGACCGGAGACGGCCTCGAGCAGATTGAATCTCACGCAGGCCTTCAACTCGCTCGGTACTACGATCGCTCCGTATTTCGGTGCGCTCGTAATACTATCCGTGGCCGTGAAGAGCACAGAAGCCATACGGCTTATGAATCCTTCTCAGCTCTCGGCATATCGGCTAGCGCAGGCGAGCGCCGTCCAGGTTCCATATCTTTGGCTCGCGGCCGCTCTTTTCATTATCGCGGCCGTCTTTGCCTTCCTTAAGCTGCCACAGATCGACGCGTCAACCGTGAGTTCGAGTTCCGGGAACGGCGGGAACCTTGAAGCTGGCCACTCAAGTGCCTGGGGTTACAGGCATCTCGTCCTTGGCGCAGTTGGTATATTCGTCTACGTCGGTGCGGAAGTGTCAATAGGAAGCTTTCTCGTCAACTACATCGGGAATCAGGACGTGCTCGGTCTTTCCGCCGCGGAGGCAGGGAAGTTCGTGTCGTTCTACTGGGGTGGGGCGATGGTCGGCCGGTTCATAGGTTCGGCCGTCCAGCGCAAGGTTAAACCGGGACTAGTCCTCGCGTTCAATGCCGTCTTTGCGGTCCTACTTGTAATCACCTCGATGCTATCTTTCGGTTATCTGGCCATGATATCCATACTGCTGGTCGGCCTCTTCAACTCGATAATGTTTCCCACAATCTTCACGCTCGCCATTGATGGACTTGGCAGGCATACGGGACAGGGCTCCGGGATACTCTGCATGGCAATTGTCGGCGGCGCGGTTATACCTGTCGTTCAGGGACTCATCGCAGACACGATAGGCATACATCACGCGTTCATACTTCCGGTACTCTGTTATATCTACATATTCTACTACGGTTTGAAGGGACACAATCAGCCGGCACCTAAACTGGGCAATGCTTGAACAATATCTTCACTCGATACGCATCTCAAAAATGAAAAAGAGAAAAACAGCGGCTATGATGAATCTCAATTTGAAATTAATCATGAAACTCGGGCTAACGTCGATTGTCATTCTGATCATAACGGGAACACGTCACCCTGCATTCGCGGCAACCCCTTCTGATTCGGCGAAGGTGGAACAGGAAGTGGATTCTCTCCTTTCCCGGATGACGCTTGCAGAGAAGATCGGACAGATGACACAGATCGACAGAAAGTACTTGAAATCGGACAGCGACATAGCGAAATATTACCTGGGATCGCTCCTGAGTGGCGGTGGTTCGAGTCCGGAGATGAATACTCCGTCGAGCTGGGCCGAAATGTGCGACGGCTATCAGTCCTATGCGTTGAGCACAAGACTGAAGATTCCCCTCCTGTACGGTATCGATGCCGTACATGGAAACAACAACGTGAAGGGGGCCGTGATTTTTCCGCACAACATCGGTCTCGGGTGTACTCGTGATTCCGCGCTTGTTGAGAAGGCGGAGAGGGTGACCGCCGAGGAGGTCGCAGGGACCGGGATAAACTGGGCCTTCGCTCCGTGCATCGCCGTAGCGAGAGATATTAGGTGGGGGAGGACTTACGAGAGTTTTGGCGAAACGCCTGAACTGCAGGTCGAGATGGCGGGCGCGGCTGTCAGAGGCTTCCAGGGAGATTCCCTTTCAGGTCACTCCCTCGTCCTTGCATGCGCCAAGCATTTCGTCGGCGATGGCGGGACAACAGGCGGCAAGGATCAGGGAAATACCGTATGCGATGAGGCCACGCTCCGAAAAATACATTTGCCCGGATACGTCGAGGCCGTCAGGGATGGCGTAGGGTCAATCATGGTTTCCTACAGCAGCTGGAACGGCCTGAAAATGAGCGCGAACAAATACCTCCTCACCGATGTGCTCAAAGGGGAATTGGGTTTCAAGGGATTCCTAGTCTCGGACTATGCCGCAGTCGATCAGCTTCAGGGTGACTACAGCGAGGAGGTGAAGACCGCCATCAACGCCGGTCTTGACATGATCATGGTACCCGAACATTACAGACGTTTCATATCGACTCTCACCGGGCTGGTCAACGATGGGAAGGTCCCGATGAGCAGAATTGACGACGCGGTACGCCGAATACTTCGCGTCAAGTTCGCGATGGGAATTTTCGAGCACCCTTATCCCGACAGCTCCTGGACCGCGACGGTCGGGTCGCCTGCCCATCGCGAGGTCGCGCGCGCTTGCGTGAGAGAGTCGCTTGTTCTGCTCAAGAACAAGGGGAGAGTGTTGCCTCTCAAAAAGAATCTGAGACGCATCGTGGTCGCAGGGAAAAACGCCGATGATCTCGGGAATCAATGCGGAGGATGGACCATCTCGTGGCAAGGCTCGAGCGGCGACATCACGACCGGCACGACTATACTTCAAGGCATAAAAGACGCAGTGTCGAAAGAGACCGATGTCATCTACTCGCGCGATGGGAGCGGCGCGAAGGGCGCTGACGTCGGAATCGTGGTTGTAGGCGAGACCCCCTATGCCGAGGGGGCCGGCGACAGAACGGACCTTTCGCTTTCTGACGAGGACATGGCTGCTATCAATAACCTGAAGCGTGCGGGAATTCCCGTCGTCGTCATACTTGTCTCCGGAAGGCCGATGATAATCACTAAGGCATTGAAAGAGGCCAATGCGTTTGTGGCAGCATGGCTTCCGGGAAGTGAAGGCGAGGGCGTGGCCGATGTCCTGTTCGGTGACTATAAACCCTCTGGAAAGCTGTCACATTCATGGCCGAAGAGCATGAGCCAAATTCCGGTCAACTATGGAGATACCAAATATCATCCGCTATTTCCTTACGGGTTCGGATTGACATATTGAACTATCGAACTGGTGATGGCAAGGGCTACTAATCTTATCCTCCTCCTCGTTTCAGCCATCTCGCTCAGCTGCAACAAGGGAGGAGGAATAGCCGGCCCGAAGGACAGTTCAAACGGGATTCCCGTGCTCCCCGGCTGGCAACTCGTGTGGCATGACGAATTCGATTCGACAGGAGTAGACCTAACGAAGTGGAACTTCGAGGTGAACGGTTACGGAGGGGGAAATAACGAGCTCGAGTACTACACCGCGAATCCGCAGAACGCATATATCGACAGCGGTTCTCTCGTAATACAGGCGCTCAAGCAAGACTATATGGGCAAGAATTACACCTCCGCGAGAATGACGACTCAGTACAAGGGGGACTGGACATACGGGAGAATAGAAGTCCGCGCGATGCTCCCTTATGGTCAGGGACTTTGGCCGGCGATCTGGATGATGCCTACAGATTCATACTACGGCGGCTGGCCTCTCAGCGGTGAAATAGACATCATGGAGATGCTTGGCCAGCAGGCTAACAAGATATATGGAACGCTTCACTTCGGTCAGCCGCACCAGATGAGACAGGGGACATACACACTTCCGGGCGGGTATTTCAGTTCAGCGTTCCATGTCTTCGCGGTGGAGTGGGATTCCACTTCGATCAGCTGGTTTGTGGATTCGACCAAGTACTACAGCACAACCATCGGAGAACCGTTCGACAAGAGCTTCTACCTCATCCTCAACGTGGCCGTCGGAGGCAACTGGCCGGGGGCTCCGGACTATACCACGTATTTCCCGCAGAAGATGCTGGTGGATTACGTGAGAGTCTACAGGAAGGAGGGGTGAAACAGGTGGGACGAAGCGCACCGCGGTATTTTTGCTCGGCGAGCCATGCGTTATTGCTCCCGGCGATCATTGCGTTAATGGTGATTCCAGCTGTCGCGGGAGAAGGCTTTGTCTCAACCAGGGGGAGGGAAATAGTGATGCCGGATGGGAAGTCTTTTCTTCTAAAGGGTATTAACCTGGGCAACTGGCTCGAGCCTGAAGGGTACATGTTCAAATTCAAGAATGCCAACTCGCCTCGCCTAATTTATGAAGTGTTTAACGAATTGGTGGGCCCCGCAAAGTCTGCCGAATTCTGGGATGCGTTTCGGAAAAATTACGTGACGAGGAAAGACATAGCATTCATTAAAAGCGCCGGGTTCAATTCTGTCAGGGTACCTTTCGACTATCGCCTCTTCGTGCGTGAGGGCGATCCGCCGGAGTGGGATTCGACAGGCTTCAAACTGCTGGACAGCGTTGTGTCATGGTGCGGGGAAGTCGGGTTGTATGTCATACTTGACATGCATTGCGCACCTGGAGGCCAAACGGGAGACAACATTGACGACAGTTATGGCTATCCTTTTTTGTTTGAGAGCGAACCGAGTCAGGAACTGACCGTTGCTCTATGGAAGAAGTTGGCTGAGAGGTATAGAGACCGTACAGAGATTCTTGGGTATGACCTGCTCAACGAGCCGATAGCTCCATATTTCGATGTGGAAAAGTTGAACCCGAAGCTCGAGCCCCTCTACAAGAGAATCACGTCCGCAATCAGGGAAGTCGACACAAACCACATCGTAATCCTCGGCGGGGCACAGTGGGATTCAAACTTCAGAGTATTCGGCAGGCCTTTCGACAAAAAATGCGTCTATACCTTTCACAAATACTGGAGTGACACGACCGATAGTGTGATCCGGGAGTATCTGGACTTTCGCGACAGCTCGGATGTACCGGTATGGCTGGGAGAGTCGGGCGAGAACAGTGACGGCTGGATCGCGTCGTTTCGACGGATGCTCGAGAGGAACGATGTCGGATGGTGTTTCTGGCCGTACAAGAAGCTCGGATCAAAGGCCTGTGTTGTCTCGATACCGCTGACTCCGGAGTATGAGTCCATCATGAAATTTGCCGATAGTGACAGGTCAACATACGCCGGTATCCGGGCAAACCGGCCGGTCATAAGCGTTGTCGAGAAGGCTATGAGAGATTTCATAGCGAATTCTGTCCTTAGTAAGTGCCAGGTTAATAAAGGCTATCTCGATGCGCTTGGGATGAGGCCTGCCCAGGCTGGCAACTGAGTTGGCGCAACTGACGCTCTGGCCACGACCGTGAATGTCTCCTCTCCTGATGCCGCACATATGAGCAAGATGGTTGGATAATGTGCGTTGAGGGCGGTTATATTTACGCGATATTTCGCCGGAAAGATCGGAGGGCGAAAGATTATTGCACTGAACGTCATGGTACTCCGCCCCGTAAGCCTGTTCTGAAATTCGAGGAATGAGATGCAAATCGACGACCAACCGAATTCTTCCAAGAAGGGTCTCAAGTTGAATTCCAGTCAACGTCTCTACGCCGTGATTAGCTCCGTACTTGTAGTCGCGTTTGTTCTTCTCTTCTACGCTTTCCCCGGTTACAGCCCGCAGGGGAAAGCCGACGGGCCGGTTGAAATAACATTCGCCGACAACATTTCACAGGCGCATCAGGAAGTGATTGATCTATTCAACAAGGAGCATAAAGGCAAAATCAGGGTGGTGCCGGTCAATCTTCCGTTTTCGAGATTCAGCACGGATGACAGGAAGGAACTCCTTGTAAGGTACTTCAGGAGCAAGAGCGACAGAATAGATGTCTTTTCCGTCGACCCAATTTGGGTTCCGCGATTCGCGCGGTGGGGTCTGTCTCTCGGCAATTATGTCACGAGCGATGAGATCGATTCAATTAGCGCCTACGCGTCGAAGCCATGCTACATCGACGGAAACCTGATAGCGGCTCCGCTATATGTGGATGTGGCAGTGATGTTTTACAGAAAGGACCTGGTCCGGCGCCTTCCGGATGCCGCGGTATGGACCGACCGTATCAAGAGATCGTTGACGTGGCAGGAGATGATCGCTCTCGAATCGAAGCTCGGAGCTAGACCTGAGCCGCTGTTCGTCTTCCAGGGGGACGATTACGAGGGATTGATCTGCAGCTACACGGAAATCCTGGCCAACCTCGGCAGCCAAATCATGGAGCACGGCACGCCTCAGCTCGACACTCCTCAGGCCGAGGAAGCTTTGCAGTTCCTTGTGGACCTTGTGAACAAGTATCACGTGTCGCCCGAACAGGTGACCGGACTCAGAGAGGACAATAGCTACGAGTACTACCTCCGCCATAACGGCTTGTTTCTCCGGGGGTGGCCCGGTTTCGCCAGGGACAAGAAGCTGAAGAAGGAATTTCCGGAAAGATACTCGGAGTGTGCGGTCGCTCCCCTCCCGCACCTCGGCGGTACCAGGCCAGCCTACGTGTTCGGCGGATGGGACCTCATGATATCTAAATTCTCGCAGAAGGTTCCCGAGGCTGCCGAGTTCGTCAGATTCCTGTTGAGCAAGAAGGCTCAGGAAATCATGTACGAGGCGGGAGGCTATCTCCCCTCGAACGAGTATGTGTACTCCGACAGCTCTTTTGTGAAGAAGCATCCGGAGCTCCTGTTCTATCGGGGACTATTCAAGGACGGCATCTATCGCCCCTTCTCGGAAAAGTACACATCCATATCCGATGTGCTCTCTTATTATTTGAACCTCGCTTTGAGAAGGGAGCTCACCCCAAAGGTCGCGCTCGAGAAGGCGACGGCCGCTATTGACAGCGGCAGTATCCTGATCAAGTAGGAATGGGAAGGCGTGTCATGAGCAAGACCAGGCTGTTGGAAAAATGGAAAGAGTATCACTTCCAGGCGAGACACCTGACAGTGATCTTTGTGACGCTCTTTACCTTCCAGCTGATAGTGTCCCTCATCAACAAATCTTCAATGCGGTCCGTCTTCAACGGCGCGCAGGAATGGTACCAAAAGGACTCGGCTGAGAAGACGGCAAACCTGACGACCACGTCCTTCGAGCTTCTACTTGAAAGCGTCGGAAGAAGGCATCGGCTCACCCAAGACCAGGAGACAAAACTGATCAAGGCGTTCGACATCCTCTTCACTCAGCAGATGCTTCAGAGGAACACTGAGGAGATGTGCGTGCTCATCAAGACTGGCGACAGCGTTTACGCGGTGGATGACGGCAATGCGCTATTTGCGCTCCTCTTCAATGACTCTGCTTCGGCGAATCGCGAAAACAGGAGGCACGAGGACGCCATAAGGATGTTCGAAGGCCTGAGCAGTCAGATGGCCGCGCAACAGGAAATCGTCAGCGTTGTAACCAACCACCACACTTTCAATACGTTTGTCCCACTTATTCTTCGCGGGGAGGACATAGGGGCCGTCTACGTCAAGGATACGCCTGATTTCTCGTTTGTTACCAGCGAAATCGTATCGAATTACGACCAGACCTCGCTGATCTACCTCTCTCTCATTTCGCTAGGCCTGCTGTCCATGTATTTCATCTCCTCATATTCGGTAAAGGAGAGGGATGAGGCCCAGAAACTTCTTCTCGTCGAGCACGAGAACAGCATCAAGGAGCAGGTAAATCACGAAAAGGAAATGGCTTTCACAAAGCGGATATACCACACGCATCACAAGGCGGAGAAAATTGTGGGCTTTATTCGCCGCGACCTTGCGACGCTGAGCGCGGGGAATATCGATGAGGTGAAATACCGAGTCAGTAAGTACGCGAATTTCATATCGCGGATCATATATGATATGAAGTGGTATGATCCTCCTATCCAGACGATAAGAAGTCCGATATTCTGCACCGACGTCAATGAGGTCATAAACTTCTTGGTCGACCAGATATTCCTGAGGACCTCTGCCAAGAGCGGGACATTCGAGATAAGTTTCAACCCCGGCCGGGACCTCCCCCCGGTTTCTATAAACGAGTTCGTCATCTGGGAGATCGTCGAGCCGATCGTTCAGAACAGCATTGACCACGGCGCGCGATCCGACCTCAAGATCCATATCTCGACAAGGTTCGACGCCGACTCGAGGACGTCGTTTGTCTCCATAACCGATAATGGTCACGGTATACTTCCGGAACTCCTGGAGTCTGACGAAACCGGGATGAAGAGACTGTTTCGCGAAAACGTCTCCACCAAAGAGGCCTCATACCAGAACGTCGGATACGGCTGTTACATCGCCTACGAAATGGCAAAGCGGTGCGGCTGGTCTCTGGATGCCGCAAACCTCACCGATGGCGGCTGTGAATTTACTATTACAATAAAAAACTAAGAGCTGCTGAGTATGCCTTCTCAAGACACCATCAACCTTCTACTTATCGAAGACGAGGAATATGACGTCATACGCATAAAGAACACCATCCGGCCTCTCGACGCGAAGATTAAAGTGCTGGACGTCGTCTCCGATGGCAACGACGCGATACGGCTTATAAAGGAAAAGGGGAGCGTGTATGACGTTGCCATAATGGACCTCAACCTCACGGGCGGCCTGATGGGAGAGGGACTTATCAGAGGCATAAAGGAAATAGCACCGTCGATACAGATCATAGTCGTCACGAAAATGACGATAAATGTCACCGACTTCGAGCTTGCGAACCGGCTGATCAAGGCCGGCGCTTACTGGTACGGCACAAAATACCCCGGCGATATCGAGTTCATTTATCAGCCCACTGACTTCATACTCAGCATCATCAACGCCAGCGAAAAGTCAAGGATAGAGAACGCTTGGCTGAAGTCGAACGCGAAACTTGTCACTAACGTCGAGCACATCCTTGACGAGAAGAAGATCATAGGAGAGTCAGAACCTATTCGTTCCCTCAAGAACGACATTTCCAAGTATTCTAAGAGCGATGTGAACATTCTGATAAGCGGCGCGTCCGGAACTGGCAAGGAGCTTGTAGCCTACAACATCCACTATAACAGCAATCGACGGTTCGAGAATTTTGTCGCCATCAACTGCGGCGGACTTCCATCAGAACTCGTTGAAAGCGAGCTTTTCGGATACGAAAAGGGAGCCTTCACCGGTGCTGACAAGAAGAAGCCGGGTCTCTTCGAGGTCGCCAATAATGGCACAGTGTTTCTTGACGAGGTGACGGAGCTCCCACTCTCGGCCCAGGTAAAACTCCTGCGCGTCATGCAGGAAGGTGAAATAGAAAAAATAGGGAGAACCGGCAAGATAAAGGTGGACGTGAGAGTGATCGCGGCGACGAACAGGAACGTCGAAGAAGAAGTGAAGGCGAAAAGATTCAGGGAAGATCTCTACTACAGGCTGAATGTCATCTTCATAAACGTGCCCGATCTCACTCAGCGCAGGAGCGACATACCACTATTGGTGGACCATTTCCTTGCGCACTACAGCAAGAACATGGGGAGGGAAAAGCCCTCTTTGGACGCTGACGCGCTCGAAGTCCTGATAAACTATCCCTGGCCGGGAAATGTCAGAGAGCTCAAGAACGTCATTCAGCGTTTGCTGTTTGTGGATCAGGAACGCATCAGTGTGGCTCAGGCCAAACGCGCTCTTGGTACCGTCGTCGGAGAGGAACAACCCCCAGCCGCGGACGATCTCGAGAGGATCTTTATGAGCCACCAGCTTCCGCTCTCGCAGATGGAGACGATGATTCGTGAGCGCTATTTCCAGTTCATTCGGAAGAGCTCTTCCTCTGACACGGAAGCCGCGAGAAAACTCGGCCTGGCCCCCTCCAACTATTACAGAATGGCCAAACAACTGGGGCTGAAGTGAACTTTATTAACAGGCAGAAGGGCGCCGCTCGCCCCCTCATCTCGCGTCCATTCCGGACGTCTGCGTCAAAATTCATCTTGGTCGTACTCCTCTTTACTGTCTCGGGATTCGCCCAGGAGACGAACAAGTCTGTCGCGACTGTCGGAAACGAGAAGATTAGCGAGAGAGAGTTCAGGATGAGGTTTGAGCTGATGCCGCATCTCTCATCTTACCAGCAGAACGTTGATTCTACGAAGAAAGACCTCCTCTACTCAATCATCGCGGAAAAGCTTCTCGCGCTCGAAGCGCGCAAACTGGGCTTCGCCTCCAGCGACTACTACAAGGAGTCGATTGGGCAGATTCGGGATCTCTATGTCCGCGACGCGCTCTACAAAAAGGTGGTCGCGAGCAAGGTTAAGATCGACGACTCAGATATACAGGAGGCCCTCAACAGGTACTCCCAGACGCTTAAGGTGAAAATAATTTCGGCCGGAGATTCAACGACTGTATCGCGGTATTATTCCGAACTCAAAGAAGGGGTGCCGTTCGATTCCGTCGAAAAATATTCCGATCCTGTCGAGTTTGACAGCCTCAAGTCTCCGATTAAGATTGCATACGGCCAGATGGCGGACGATTACGTCGAGGACACGCTGTACAGCCTCAGGCCGGGTGAATTCTCCTCACCTGTCAGTACCGAGGGGGGATGGTTTATTTTCAAGCTTGTTGGAGTCGACTACAGGGTTCCCCCCAACGCCGATGATCCCAACTACAACAGGTCCATAATCGAAGTGATAAGGCTGAGAAAATCCAGGATAGTCGGGACAAAATTCCTGGACCGGTTCTTCCGCGACAAACAGGCTGTCGTGGACAGTGCGATGTTCTGGAGGCTCGCGGAAAAAATCTCGGCAGTCCTCTCAGATAAGGAAGCAAGGAAGGATTTCGGTTACGGAGGGAACCTCTATCTGAGTGAGGGGGACGTAATGAATCTCGCCGCCTATTTCGGCGAAGGCATGCTTAACCGGCCTCTGGTCCATATCGAGCATGACCCAATCACTCTGAAGGAGTATCTCTACAGTTTCCTCGTCTATCCATACCTAGTAAGAAACGCTTCCCTCCGTGCGACGGCATACTATCTCATGGAGAGCATAAACAAATACATCCAGTATCGGTTTCTTTCGACAGAGGGGTTGAACGAGGGACTCGAAAGCAAACCGGATGTCAAGGAAGACATAGGCATCTGGGGAGACGACTACCTCGCGAAGATGCTGAAGAATACGTTCAGGGATTCCGTATCCGTGACGGACGCTGAAGTCAAAGACTACTTCATGCGGGAGAAGGAGCGCGAGAAGGTGGATATTCTCGAGATCCTGAACAACAATCTCGACACCATTACGGCGGTGATGAAGAAGGTGAGTGATGGGGGCGACTTCCGTCTGCTCGCATCGCAATACACTCAGAGGACCTGGACCCGTGCCAGGGGAGGAGAGTTCGGTTATTTCCCGGTAGACTCACTCGGCGTGATCGGAAAAATCGCCGCAGGGATGAAGCTTGACGAAGTCTACGGTCCCGTCAAGACAGACAGCGGATACTCCATTATCAAGCTGATCGGGAGAAAACTGAGGGACAGTCAGCGCGAACAGGTGAGTGTCAGAGAGATATTGACGCAAAGCCTGGATACTGTCGAGACAATCTTCAGAGACCTGCAGATGGGCGAGAAATTTTCAATGCTGGCGAGAAGATTCACAGAGCGCTCATGGACGAAAGCCGACAGCGGAAACATGGGCTATTTCTCGGTCTACTCGTTCGGCGACATCGGTAAGGCCGCCGCAAAGATGAGGCCCGGTCAAGTGTACGGCCCGATCCTTACTGACAGCGGCTATTCAATAATAAAGATGATTGGAAAGAGATACGACACGACGAATACACGTCAGGACTTCGAGACAGAAAAGAAGGAGTTAAGGGACCAGCTCCTCGAAAAGAAATTCAATGACAAGTTTTTCAAATACATCGCCGGGCTGGCGAAGAAATACAAGTATTCGATAAACGAAAAGAATCTGAAGGCCCTGAAGTTGATTAACATCCCGATGTTTACCTACAAGTACATAGGTTTCGGAGGGAAGATAACGGCCCTTCCTTATCTTGGACCCTGGTACGAATGGGTGGACTATATGGGGAAGAGTCAGGGGCCGATCCCTTGATGATAACGAGGAAGTGATTATGAAAACTGTATGGTTTACGGCGTTTCTCCTTGTTCTGGTTGGCGGGCAATCATTTGCCCAGGGATACAAGCTTGTCTGGTCGGATGAATTTGACAGCACCGCTTTGGACCAGACGAAGTGGTCATTTGAAACCGGAAACGGCAGCGGAGGGTGGGGCAACAACGAATGGGAGTACTATACCGGCCGCAGCCAGAACTGCAGTGTGCAGAACGGATATCTGACCATAACCGCTCAGAAGGAGAGCTACAACGGATTTAATTACACTTCCGCCCGAATAAAGACACAGAGCAAGTTCTCGTTTCTCTATGGCAAGGTTGAGGCGAGAATAAAGCTCCCTTACGGCAAAGGTATATGGCCTGCCTTCTGGCTGCTCGGCGACAATATCTCGACCGTGGGCTGGCCTGCGTGCGGCGAGAACGACATCATGGAGATGATCGGAGGCTCCGGGACCGGCGGCACCGGGACAGCTCTGAGTGATGCGACCGTATATGGGACTCTCCATTGGAGTCAGAACGGCAGCCACGCCCAGGCAGGAGGCCACTATTCACTTAGCAGCGGTAAGTTCGCCGACGGTTTCCATACATTCGGGGCGATATGGACCCCCAGCCTCATTCAGTTCTACGTCGACGGAACCGTTTACTACCAGGTTGATATTACACCGGCCGCCCTGTCGGCATTCAAAAACAAATTCTTCATCATACTGAATCTTGCAGTGGGGGGGAACTGGCCCGGTTATCCTGACAACACGACAGTCTTTCCGCAGACCATGCAGGTCGACTACGTCAGGGTGTACCAGGATACGACGATGTTCCCGACGGTCTCGCTTGCATCTCCTCAGAACCAATCCACTCTCAGCCCTTATTCGGACATCAATATCGTCGCGAACGCCTCGATGGCCGGAGCGAGTATCAGCAAAGTCGAGTTCTATCAGGATGCCGACAAGATAGGAGAGACATTTGTGAGTCCCTACCAGATGACCTGGCGAAACGTCTTCCCGGGGAACTACCGTCTCACAGCGGTAGCCTACTCCAACACGGGATTCTCCACGGTATCTGACACTGTGAACGTGATGGCTGGAAACGGAGGAGTCACCTCTCCTTACGGCGGAACTCCTTCCGAAGTGCCGGGGACCATCGAGGCTGAAAACTTCGACATGGGCGGCCAGGGAATCGCGTACTATGACACCGATCCACAAAATACGGGAGGGTCGTACCGTCCTGACGAAGGAGTTGACATCGAGGCCTGTTCTGATACGGGGGGCGGATACGACGTAGGCTGGACTGCCGCGGGGGAATGGCTTTTATATACGATAGACGTAACCGACAGCGGAGATTATCAAATAGGAGCGAGGGTAGCGTCCGCAGTTTCGGGAGGGGCACTCTCCTTCACGGTCGACGGAAAAGCAGTGACGGGCGTCATGAATGTTCCCAATACAGGCGGTTGGCAGAACTGGGTCACGCTCCAATCGGACTCGTTCGCTCTCAGCACCGGCCCCCATCAGCTGAAGCTTCTCATCAGCTCAGGCCAATTCAACATAAACAAATTTTACATCTATCCTCCGGGCGCCGTACCGTCGATTGAGCTTCTTTATCCTGAAGGAGGGGAGAGTTTCGCGCCTGACAGCATCGTCGAGATAAAGTGGCGGTCCCCTTTTCTGGAGCAGGTACGTGTGGGACTTTCGGTCAACGGCGGTGGATACTACTCGCTAGTCCAGTCCGGAGTCGACGCAAGATTTGGGGTCTATCGCTGGAAAGTCCCCGCTGTCGACTCTCCGTACTGCAAGATACTTGTCATGAGTCAGACTAACACGGCACTCAAGGACACGTCGGGGTCGACTTTCAGTATAGGAACGATCAATTCAGTCGTAAGACAGACCATGATCCCGTGTGGCTTCGAGCTCCGGCAAAACTTTCCGAATCCTTTCAACCCTGCCACTCGCATAACCTATCAGATTCCGGAAAGTACTTTCGTCACGATGACGGTATATGATATGCTTGGACGAGAAGTGGGAATGCTCGTGAAATCGAACGAGCAAGCGGGCGAACACGGGGTTACCTTCAATGGCGCAGACCTCCCGAGCGGCATCTACGTCTGCGTGCTTAAGGCGGGATCCTACAGGGAAACCCGCAAAATGGTTTTGATGAAATGAGAAAGTCCTTCTTGATGTTCGTCTTTGCGAGCTGGGAGGCGGCGTAGGAATGCGGCGATTGTCATCAGTGTCGCTTGTGCTGGCCGCCCTGGTCTCATTCCAGAGTCTTTCCATTGCAGGTACACCGATCCCCTTTCGGCTCGGAAACGAGTGGGGATTTGCCAACAGCCGCGGGGACATCGTCATCAAACCAGTGTACCAGTACGTTGACAAGTTCTTCAACGGCTACGCGCGGGTAGAAGCCGGCGGGAAGTACGGATTGGTGAACCCAAAGGGAGGTCTCGTAATTCCAGCGGAGTACCAGAATGTTCAGGATGTCTTCGAAGGGCTCGCCGCAATCGAGACTGACGGCCGATGGGGCTTTGCCGATGTGTCGGGAAGAGTCGTGGTGAATCCTGTCTATGATGAAGTATCCCGTTTTTCGGATGGGCGCGCGGCTGTGCGCAAGGGGAACTTGTGGGGGTACGTCGACAGGCTCGGCAGACTGGCGATTCCTCTTTCGTTTTCAAGCGCCCTGCCGTTCAATCACGGATTGGCCGGAGTCTTCAAGGGTAAGAAGGGGGGATTCATTGACAGGGATGGCAACGAATCGGTAAGCCTGGTTTATGATGAAATACCATTGAGGTACGAAGACGTCTTCGCAGAGGGGCTCTCTGCGATTGAGAAGGGGGGCTTCTGGGGATTCGTCGATCCAAAAGGCAGAGTAGTGATACCCACCATTTTCGACTTCGTATACGCCTTCAGTGAAGGGCGGGCAGGTTTCAAGGAGGGATTCAGGTGCGGGTACATCGACCGTTCCGGAAAGATAATTGTGAAGCCAATATACGATGGTGTTTACCCGTTTAGAGATGGGATCGCCTGCGTCCGAAACAGCGCCCTCTTCGGCTTCATCGACAAGGAAGGGAGGCCAATCACGAAAACAGTATATGAGGAGGCCGGCTTCTTCAGCGACGGAAGAGCCCGAGTCGCGCTCAACGGAAAGTTCGGTTACATAAGCACGTCGGGGAAAATTGTTATACCCCTAACGTATGACGGCGCCGACGACTTTCACGAGGGACTTGCGGCCGTTAGGAAAGGCGGGAGGTGGGGCTTCATCGATGCGCGTGGGAAAACAGTCGTCCCCTTCAGGTACGACAGCGCGACCATGTTCGACGGAGGCATAGCCCTCGTCAGGTACAGGGGGCGCTTCGGTTATGTAGGATCAAATGGAGAAGAATACTGGAAGGATAGCGACTCATCCGCTCACAAGAAACGGTAGAGTGAAACTAGCCTTTCATAAGTCTGAACTAATAATTGAAAATCCGGGGCTGACTCCTAAAGGGGGGTGGTAGCTGACCGGATCGTTTGCGAAATATGCGCGAGGAAAAATGAAATCTGATCGTCTTTACCACTTTGCCTATGTCTTTTTGACCTTGCTGCTCCTCGCTTCCAGCGGTTACCCGCAAGGTTTCCTTACCGTCAACGGAGAGAAGATCGTCGACGGAAACGGGACGGAGGTTCATTTCAGGGGGATGGGGATTGGAGGATGGCTCGAACCGGAAGGCTACATGTTCCTGATGTCAAGCTTCGCCAACTCGCCCACGGAAATACACGACGCCATACAGAACCTGATCGGCGTCGACAGTACCAACAAGTTCTACGACACCTTCAGGAAAGACTTCGTCACGGAGGCTGATATTAAGGCGCTCCACGATTGGGGTTTCAACCTTGTCAGGCTCCCGTTTCACTATAACGTCCTTACCCCTCCAGATTCGCCCGGAGTGTACATCGAGTCGGGGTTTGCCCTCCTCGACAGCGTGATAGCGTGGTGCGGCAAGTACGATATCTACGTGATCCTCGATATGCACTGCGCACCAGGGTCACAGAACAGTGACAACATTGGTGATTACGACCCGCTCGTAGCGTCTCTTTGGACCGACACCACGAATCAGACCAGGACTGTGGAGATATGGCAGGAGATCGCCCGCAGATACGCGAACAATTCGACCGTTGCAGGATACGACCTCCTAAACGAACCTCACTGGGATCTTGGATCTTTTAACGCGGCACTGAGAGATCTTTACATTCGCATTACCACCGCAATAAGATCCGTCGACACGAACCACATCATCTTCATAGAGGGGAACAACTTTGCCACGGATTTCAACGGACTCACCCCTCCATGGGATCCAAAGATGGTTTACAGCTTTCACAAGTACTGGAATACCAACGACGCTTCTTCCATCCAGACTTATCTCAACCTGAGGACAAATTTCAATGTTCCTCTTTGGCTCGGCGAATCCGGAGAGAATTCAAACGCGTGGTACACTGACTGCATCTCGCTTATGAACCAGTATGATATCGGCTGGTCCTGGTGGACGCTCAAGAAGTTCAATACGATTACAGCTCCACTGAACGTTCCCATCACGAGCGCGTACCAACAGCTTCTAAACTACTGGGAGGGGAAGGGGTCGAAGCCGTCTGTTGCTTTCGCGACCTCCGCTTTGCTTGGTATGGCCGAGAAACTGAAGTTTCAGTACTGCGTTCCCTTCAAAGATGTCATCGACGCGATGATGAGGCAGCCTACCGATAATACGACGAAGCCATTTGTGCCCGACACAATCCCCGGCACAATCTACGCACCCAACTATGACCTGGGGAGGATCGGCTACGCTTACAACGACGTAGATTACCAGAACGTTGGCGGGTCGAGCACTACGTGGAACTTAGGATGGACCTACCGCAACGACGGCGTGGACATTGAGCAGTGCACCGATTCGCAGTCGAACGGATACGATGTCGGATGGATAGAAAATGGTGAATGGCTGAAGTACACCTTTGTCATCGCGGACAGCGGGAGCTATGATATGAACCTCAGATACGCTTCAAACCAGTCAGGTGGTATGATCCTCCTTAAGCTGGACGGGAATCCGCTCACTCAGACGGTAGTTGAAGTCCCGGTTACTGGAGGATGGCAGACGTGGGGGACGCTTACCGTGCCCGGTTTGCGGCTTCCCGCCGGCACGCACGCGCTCATGCTGCAATTCATCCAAGGCGGATTCAACCTCAATAGTTTTTCGTTCGTGAGCGTTCCGACCGGGGTAAAGACCCGCGGGGAACAGCCTCTCAGCTTCCGCCTGGACCAGAACGCTCCAAATCCGTTTAACCCTGCCACGGTGATCAGCTATCAGCTTTCAACTCTGGGCAACGTCTCGCTGAAGGTGTATGATGTCCTTGGCAGAGAAGTCGCCACGCTAGTGAATGAGATGAAGAAACCGGGGAGGTACGAAGTCAGGTTCGACGGTTCGAGGCTTCCGAGCGGATTGTATTTTTACAGGCTTGAGGAAAATGGAATGGTACAGGTGAAAAAAATGCTTATGCTGAAATAGCATCACAGTAAGTCAGCGGGACGGGATGTTGCGCTTGCGCTGGATGACTGAATGAGTCTGGCCGCCATCCCCCCGTCGGGGGCAATGTAATCATGGACGCCATTTGTGGGCGCGGATGTTTGATAATACTAAAGCGGGATTTCCAGCTATGAGAAGAATGTTCACGGGGTGTATCATTTTCGTTTTTATCTCTCTCTTTTATCCAGTCGTCATGCTCCGGGCCCAGACGCTTGACCAGCGGGTCGATTCGCTTCTGGCGAAGATGACTCTGGATGAAAAAATACTTCAGCTTCACGCCGAGGGAGGGTTCAACACTGCCGACAACATGAGGCTTGGCATCCCCGGTTTTCAGATGTACGACGGGCCGCATGGGGTGAGGTATGGAAATGCGACAAGCTTTCCCGTCAGCATCGGCATGGCGGCCACCTGGGATGAAGATGTGATAAGGGAAGTTGGCGTCGCGCTCGGTCAGGAGTTTCGCGGTAAGGGTTTTCATCAGATGCTCGGCCCGTCGATGGATATCTGCCGCGACCCCCGTTACGGAAGGAGTCCCGAAAGCGGCGGCGAAGATTCATATCTCTGCGCGCAGATTACCACCTCCCTCATAAAGGGCGTGCAGAGCACGGGATGCATAGCCACCGCGAAACATTACAACGCGAACGGCAAGGAAAACAACCGGACGGCAAACAATATTTCCATCAGCCAGCGGAATCTGATGGAGGAATACGGCTTGAACTTCAGGACTGCGGTGCAGGAGGGTGGAGTGCTCTGCGTGATGAACGCCTACAACCTGATAAACGGAGAAAAGTGCGCAGAGAACCGCAACCTCCTGACAGACATACTCAGGGACAAATGGGGGTTCCCGTTCTACGTCATTTCAGACTGGGGGTCAATATGGAACACCGCGAACGCCATGAATGCGGGATGCACCATAGATATGGGGGACAGCCAGTACAAAGATAATCTCCTCAACGCGATCAACGGCGGCGCGGTATCTGTCGCGACAGTGGACAGTGCCGTGCGCGATGAACTGAAGACGAAGATACTTTCAGGCATGCTGGACTACTATCTCCCCGGCAATCCCGCCGATGTAAACAGCACCGCTCACCAGCAGCTCTGCCTGCAGGCAGGGAGAGAGAGCTTGGTGCTTTTGAAGAACGTCGATGGCATTCTGCCGATTAACAAAAATTCGGTAGGGACTGTCGCCATCATCGGACCGAGCGCTGGAATTTGCCAGACGGATGCTTCAGGGAGCAGTTGGGTCACTCCCTTCTACAGCGTCTCTCCGCTTGAAGGAATTGAGAACAAAATTGGATCTTCAAGAGTCATCTACGCTAAAGGCTGTGACATCAACAGCAGTGACACGACCGGATTCCAGGCCGCGGTTAACGCCGCCGCTTCAGCTGACTACGTTGTCTACGTCGGCGGCCTCGACGGCACTCAGGAAGGAGAAGGCTTTGACCGGGTCGGTGGATCCATAGACCTTCCGGGCGAGCAGGAAACGCTCATAAACCGACTCGCTGCCGCCAACAAGAATCTCATCTGTGTCATAGAGAGTGGCGGAATATGCGGACTGCATGGCTGCATCGGCAGCATGAAGGGGCTCATCTACGGATTTTATCCGGGCCAGGAGGGAGGGAACGCGATCGCCGACGTCCTTTTTGGGGACTACAATCCCGGCGGCAAACTCTCTGTTACCATGCCAGTCTCCGACGCGCAGCTCCCGCCATACACTCTGAGCTATGACAACGAGTATGGCGCGGGTTATCGCTGGTTCGATCAAATGGGATATAAACCTGAGTTCGCGTTTGGGTTCGGACTCAGCTATACTACTTTCAATTTCACCAACCTATCCATAACTCCGGCATCTGGCTCCGTCGGCCATGATATCAACGTCAGCGTCGATGTGACCAATACGGGAAAAGTCCCGGGCGACGAGGTCGCACAACTCTATATTTCCCACACTTCGTCCGCCGGCCTCTGGATGCCCGTCAAACAGCTTGAAGGCTTCAAGAGGGTGCCGCTCAATCCTGGTGAGACGAAGACAGTGACGTTTAAACTGACCAACGATAATCTGTATTACTACGATACTACCTCCGCATCTTACGACGTCGATCCCGGAACATACACCGTTATGGTAGGAGGATCGTCTGACAGTCTTTCGCAGAGAGGAAGCTTTGAGCTGACTCCGGCTCCTCCCCAACCTGATCTTGTCATCACCAACCTCAAGTGGTTTCCCCGTTTCCCAGTCAAGGGGGATAAAGTAGTCTTTCTTGCAATGGTAAAGAATCAGGGGACTGGCCCGACCCCCACTGGTGCATCTGAAAGGGTCGACTTCTACGTCAACGGGAATAAAGTGACACGGGCGGTGTCGTTCAGTCGTACGATTCCGGCCGGTGGGATGGCACTCGTCTGCGCCGATACCGGTGCAACATCGGACTCAAACTCCTGGACAGCCAATGAAACGGGGAGCTATACCGTACAGGCCACAGTCAATCCTGACAACTCGATCGATGAGTTAAACCCTTCCAACAACTCTGCGGATGACACCGTCACGGTCATACAGAAACCGCCGGTTAACCTCGCACTTCTCAAGACTGCCACGTCTTCTTCCGTGGAGTCTACAAGCTATCCTCCGAGCTACGCGGTGGATGGAAACTCGTCCACCCGTTGGTCATCCGCCTTCTCCGATCCGCAATGGCTCAAGGTGGATCTCGGAAATGTTTACAATGTGGATCATGTCTCCATAGCATGGGAGACGGCATACGCCAGCGAATTCGAAGTCCTCGTCTCCACTGACGGCTCCAACTGGGAAGTGGCCCAGCATATCACAAGCGGAACGGGAGGCTTGAATGTGCTGCCGGTTGGCATGCCCGCGAGATACGTGGAAATATACGGGATTAAAAGGGCGACCCAATGGGGGTACTCAATTTACGAGCTCGGAGTATATGCCACAGACACGACTACGGGCGTATCCGGAGAATCGCACGTCCCTACGGGCTATCGGTTGGATGACAATTTCCCCAATCCTTTTAATCCTTCTACCAGCATCGGGTACAGAATACCGAAGGCAGGACATGTCGTGCTTGACGTGTACGATGTGCTGGGACGGAGAGTCCTGGGACTTGTCGATAGAACGGAACCGGCAGGATACTACATGGTAAGCGTCGACTCAGGAAGACTGGCCAGCGGAGTTTACTTTTACAAGCTCACTTGCGGCGGGTATACAGCGGTAAAGAAGATGACGGTTCTGAAATAAGTATTCGCGCCAACCGGATCGCGGGAGATTATATCAGGGTAAGCCAGCTCGTTCTGAATTTGACAGAAGCCTATCTCACGCGGGCATATACCGTGGTACGGGGCCCTTTTATTATTGTAATAAATATTCTTTTATCAAACCGATAATAAGGGCTGGATCCGTAGGAGGATGGGGATTGGAATCCTCGAAGACGGCTGATTATCGCGCCCTTCTTTTGGCATCCTTTATGATACTCAACCCATTAAACAAGGAAGAAGATTGTCAGGCAATTTCACGCTCCTGGACGCAATAGTGATGGCATCCTACCTGCTGATCGTGATCGGCATGGGATTCTATTATAGTGGTAAGAGGGAGCAGAGTTTCAATGACTACTTTCTCGCCGGCAAGAAGGTGGGATGGTTTGCGGTTGGGATGTCCATATTCGCGACCAACATTTCGAGCGAGCACTTCATCGGCCTTGCGGGGGCGGGGGCTTCGAGGGGTTTGGCGGTCGGTCAGTTTGAGCTCATGGCCATCTTCATACTCATCATCCTCGGTTGGGTCGTCGCTCCGATTTACCTGAAGTCAGGTGTCGTGACGACTCCTGAGTTCCTTGAGAAGAAATTTGACAGATCGCTGCGGAAACCGTTCGCGACAATCTCAATCGTCATTTATGTCTTTACCAAAATAACCGTGAGCCTTTTTGCGGGAGGTATACTCTTCTACAAACTTTTCGGGCTGAATATATATACTTCGGCGGTTATCGTCGTACTTTTCACCGGACTCTATTCAATACTCGGCGGAGCGCATGCCGTCATACGCACAAGCGTTTTCCAGGGAATCGTTCTGATAGCGGGCGCTGTGCTCCTGACGCTCTACGGGCTAAACGCGGTCGGAGGATTTTCCGGTTTGGAGCAGAGGCTCCCTCCTGATTTCTTCCATATGTTCAAACCTTCCACGGATCCCGATTACCCCTGGACGGGTGTGCTATTCGGGGCGCCGATAATTGCGTTCTGGTATTGGCTGACCGATCAGTATTTCATACAGAAAGTACTCGCCGCCCGCAGTCTCAACGACGCGAGGATGGGGTCCCTGTTTGCGGCTTCGCTTAAAGTCCTACCCGTTTTCATACTTGTCCTTCCGGGGCTCCTTGCGGCTGCTATGTTTCCGGGCTTGAGCGGCGACCAGACTTACCCGACGCTCCTTGCGGGCAGTCTCCTCCCGAGCGGCGTAAAGGGATTGGTCGTTGCCGGTTTGCTGGCCGCGATAATGTCTTCACTCGCGAGCACTTTCAACGCTACGGCTGTGCTGGTCACCAACGATTTCTACAGACCGGAACATCCGGATGCTACAGACAGGGAACTGGTCCTTATCGGGCGCCTCGCAACCACAGCGATCGTCGTAGTGGCCATTCTCAGCATTCCCTTGATAAAGCTAGTGAGCTCCCAGGTCTACCTGTTTCTTCAGAGCGTTCAGGGTTATGTCAGTCCGCCCATTGCGGCGGTCTTCCTGTTCGCGTTCATGATTAAAGGGAAGGCGAACGCAAAAGCTGCAGTATGGACGCTCGCTGTAGGCGAGTTTATAGGAGTATCACGGCTGATCCTGGACGCGCTTTTCCATTCGGGAGCGATCCAAGGCACATTCGTGAAAGCTTTCGTGGGGATAAATTTCCTCCACTTCTCGATCTTCCTCTTCTTCCTCAGCGCGTTTGTGTTTTTGTCTTTGACCCCCGTGTTTGGAGGGAGAACGCGTGCGACGGTTGTTTTTGACGAGCGCGACTTGAAACAAAGTGTTGATGGAATGCAGGTGGCGGGTGAGCTCGATACGGCAGTTGGGGCTTACCGAGCGAACACCCTGCTGTCGTTTCTAATCCTGCTCGTTGTGGCGGGACTTTGGAGCTTGTGGTTTTAATTAATGTGGCCCGCGGTTTTATCCGGCCCCGGGCTGCGATCCATTCACAAAAAAAACGGAGATGATCGTTTGAAGAAGATCGTGTTACCCGTTATAGTTGCAGTCATGGCTTGGTCTGCTGCCGCCCTCGCGCAGGAAAGCATGATTGACAGTCTGAGCCACGTGTCTGCTGACTCGAATTTCAGCACATACGTCGAGCCCGGTGCCAACGCCTCCCTGACGCTCTCACAGGATGGCACGGACAAGCCGGCAGGTTTCGACTCTTCGCTAGTCGTCAACGTCAAGATCGACTCGCTCCATCCCTGGGGAAGTTTCGGCCAGCTGGCCTGGAACGCCCAGACTGGACAGTATCTTGATTGGAGCTCAAGTGACACCCTGCGCCTCTGGCTCAAAGTCGTTACCGCTCCTAACTACCCTCAGAACATGGCAATGAGGATACAGCTCTGGGACATTGATCAGCCAGGAGATCCCAAGGAGGTTTACATTTATGAAAACGATACCATATTCGCGAAGGCCAGGGATTGGTATCAGTTGAACGTTCCCCTGCACCAGATCAAGTCAGACGGATCGGTCTCTCCCGGTGACAGCGGTTTTGTCGTCGGACCGACGTCATGGAACGCCTTCACCTACAACAACTACAAGCTTGACCTGAACAGGATAGTTGGTTGGAACATAGTGTTTGTAACCGTAGGCACCCCACCGGCAGGATTTACCAATATTCCTCTCGATACGATGCAGGTCAAGCTGGCGGGCTTTGACCGTACGGGGAATCTCCCGATTCCATTCGTCATATTCAACGGGATCACTTCACCCAGCAACCTGGGTCAGGCCTGGACTTGGGGCAATGCTCAGGTGTTCCAGGAAAACGGCAATGGTCCTTTCCCCAATACGAACTCAATGCACTGGATCATGGGCGACCAGTGGAGCAACGGCTGGAACGGCTGGGGTTACAACGTAAACCCGCCCTACAACCTCTCCGGTGGATGGCCAGTCGACAGTCTGAAGTTCTACATGAAAGCGGATACTGGCGTCGACTCGATGGCGGTCCAGTTCGAAGATGGAAACGCCAAGGTTAGATATCCATTCTACGTCACGCAGGACACATTGTGGCACCAGTATGCGATTCCGCTCCGAGACATCACCTGGAGACAGGATTCGAATCCCGGAGTGTTTAATCCTGCAAATGTCGTCGTCTGGCAGATTATGTCCGAGGGCGATGGCAAGGCCGGGAAGAATGTGTGGTTGTCAGACGTCTGGACTGGTAATCCTCCTCATCCGGTACCACCGGTCGCCGCAACTGGCGTCGCCGTCACCAAGACACCCAACTATTCGAACATCGTCAGCTGGACAGACGTGCCCGGTCAGGCCGGAGCCACTTACAATATCTACTATTCGACGTCTCCCATCACGAACATAGACTCGGCCAACGTAGCCGGCACCGGTGTACCGCAGGGCACCATGTCGTTCACGCATGTCCTTACGGCGCCGCTGACAGACCAGCCGGTAACGTACTACTATGCAGTCGTGTGCAGGAGCACGGACGGCCTCCTCGGCACACCGGCGTCCTACAACAGTGCTGTGACGAACACGGCGAAGGGTGTTTCCGTCATCTATCCGTTGTGGACTTCCGGTTCCTCTTTCAACTTCAAGGCTGATGGCGACCTCAGCGAGTGGACAAACGCCGGCATCAAGCCGTTCCATCTTGCAGTCAGTGACGGGAGCGGCACGAAGGTAACGGGCGCGATCATATCCAGCGACTCCGTTAGCTCCGGCGATGTCTATGTCGCGATGGATCAAACGTATCTCTACGTCGCAGGCCACATCAACACAAACAACATTGTGTTCAACGCCAGTCAGTCGTCCTGGCTCAACACGAGCACAGACATGTTCATCGGGCTCTACAACTATCAGGGCGCCCCTCATACTGCGCTCGAGGGCGGAGCTCAACCTGATTACCATTTCAGGTTTGCCCAGGATAGGATCATAATCGACAACAAGGGAACTGACTCTTTGGAAGTACCCGGAACGGACTATTACTGGGGCGCGAGATTGGTCCCGGATCCTCTCGATGGTTATAACTTTGAGGCCAGGATACCCTGGACGGATATCGCGCACAAGCGGAACGGCGGCTACACAGGCACTGACAGCGTTTTCGTGCCTCACGTCGGAGCGAGGATACCGTTCGACATAGAACTGAGCAGCGTCTCGCCGGGAAAGACTTCCAGAGACGGACAGCTCGACTATTCACCGATCGCTGACGGCAATTCCTACCAGAATGTCTCCGTATGGTCCTATACTTGGATTGGGGACAAGATGGTGATGGGGGTCAAGCAGAACGTCCAGACTCCGACGACCTATGAGTTGTCACAGAACTATCCCAACCCGTTCAACCCGACGACTCAGATCAGATACACGATCATGAAGCCGGGTCTGGTGACTCTTTCGGTTTACAACGTCCTCGGACAGAAGGTCGAAACGCTGGTTGACCGTGTTCAGACCGCGGGCAGTTACACTGTAACGTTCGATGCAACCAAGTATGCGAGCGGCGTGTACTTCTACCAGGTCAAGTCCGGTTCGTTCCAGAACGTGAAGAAAATGATGCTGATTAAGTAAGATTGACTGAGCGAGGTTCGTCTTCCGAAAGGGAGACGAACCTCCTCTCTTTTTCAGGAGAAAATCAGACACTCCGAAGTTTTTACCACTTGAGGAAATAGTTATGCGCAATCGTTGCAAGCCATGTCACTCGGGCCGGAAAGGTGCCTCTCCCCATTTATGGAAATTGCTTCTGCTTCCGCTCATCGTCTTGTCGCTGTCGCGACTTTCCTTGGCCGGGACGACGGGTAAACTGGCGGGGAAGGTTACGGACTCTCAGACAGGTGAACCTATTATAGGTGCCACTGTGCTCATTCAGGGTACAAGCATGGGAGCCGCGACTGACATGGACGGCTACTATTATGTCGACTACATTCCGCCCGGGAATTATACCGTGACGATAAGCGCCGTCGGTTACCAGAAAGTAATGGTCAAGGATGTTCCCATAAAGATTGACCTCACGTTCTCTCTGAACATGAAACTAGAGCCGCAGGCGGTCAATGCGAAGGAAGTCGTAGTAACTGCCAAAAGACCTCTCGTTCAGAAGGATCTCACATCCACTTCCATAACCGTTTCTGCAAATGAGATCAGTAAGATGCCGGTCGAGAGCGTCGGCCAGATCATTAATCTCCAGGCGGGGGTGGTCGGTGGCCACTTTAGAGGCGGACGTTCGGACGAGGTCTCCTATCTGGTTGATGGATTGTCGGTAACGGATCCATTCAATGGTTCTCTGCCGCTGCAGGTGGAAAACTCCTCCATAAGAGAAATGGAAGTCATCAGCGGTACTTTTAACGCTGAGTACGGGCAGGCTATGTCCGGTGTCGTGAACATAGTGACCCAGGATGGCTCTCAGCAATTCCATGGTTCTCTCTCCGCCTACACGGGTGACTACGTAACGACTCATACGTCCCTCTTCCCGAACGTCGGCAAACTAACGACCTTCAGGACGAGAGATTACGAGTTTACTCTCAGCGGTCCGACCAAAATTGTATCTGACCTTACGTTCTTTGCCACCGGCAGATATTACTATGATCCCGGTTACCTTTATGGACAGAGAATATATAAGACCACCGACGTATCGCCCTTTCCACTCACCGACCCGAACGGAAACGCGATTCTCGATCCGAGTGGAAATCCGATTTACGTGATGCCTCACTCAGGCGATTCAGCCTACGTTCCGATGAATCCATCGAGGATGTACTCGGCGAACGCTAAGCTGAGTTACTCCTTGCCCTCTCTGAAGTTTTCATATTCGCTCTTCTATAACGACACTTGGAATAAATACTACAGCCATGTTTGGGAATGGACCCCAGACGGACTCATGAATCATTACATGAACAATTGGATACACAGTTTCCAGATCACTCAAATCCCAACGCAGAACGTATTTCAGACACTGAAATTTGCCGTCAACAGGTACAACTACAAAGGATACGTCTACGCCAATCCGTACGACCCGAGATATGTAGACCCGACGCAGGGCTCACCGATGTCCAACTATACTTTTCAATCGGGTGGCCAGCAGTCGGGGAGATATGAGAGGGAAACCATCGAGAGCATACTGCAGTGGCAGCTCAATGACCAGATTTCGGTCCATCACAAAATTGGCGTCGGCGCTGAGCTCGATTGGTACAAGCTGTACGACCATGAATACAGTCTCGTCAGCCCCTCGGGAGGTACCGGAATAGATACCACTTATACTCCTCTGTATCTCAACCTCGGGAGCATAAGCAGTCAGGATCCTGCCGGAAACCAGGCTTATACGCGCTATCCCACTGCGTTCTCTGCCTATGTTCAGGACAAGGCGGAATACGACATAATGATAATAAACATCGGTCTGCGTTTCGACTACTTCAAGCCGAACGCGCAGTATCTCTACGATCTGAAGAACCCCCTGCGCGATCCGAACTTCCCGAACGCCGGCAGGATGGTGGAGGCTTCGGCGAAGACCCAGATTAGCCCGAGACTCGGAATCTCATTTCCTATCACTGACAGGGGAATCATTCATTTCTCATATGGTCACTTCTTTCAGATCCCAAGTTTTTCAAACCTCTATGATAACCCCGGTGAGCTCGTCCTCGAAACAGGAGGGCTCTCGAGTGTAATGGGCAATCCTGACCTGCAGGCGCAGAAGACAGTTATGTATGAGATAGGACTCCAGCAGGCTCTCTCTTCAGACATGTCGCTGGACTTCACGCTATACGATCGTGACATCAGGAACTGGCTCGGCATGGAGATAATAAACACTTACCAGGGAGTCAACTACGCGCGCTACATCAACAGGGACTATGCCAACGTGAAAGGCTTCATCGTCACGCTGGACAAGAGATTCTCCGAGCTCTTCAGCCTCAAGATTGACTATACATTCCAAATAGCTGAAGGTGACGCCTCCGACCCGATGTCTGTATTCTACAACAACCAGTCGAGTCCACCGGTTGAAACGAATAAGATGTTTGTCCCGCTTGACTGGGACCAAAGGAACACGCTCAATGCTGAAGCGGATGTCGGCAGCGCTGATGACTGGACTGTAGGACTCATATTCAACTACGGCTCCGGATTCCCATACACGCAGGATGTTAGGATCTCGCAAGGGATACTCTTTGACAACAACGCGGTCAAGCCGGCCACTTACAACGTCGATCTCAGGGCGCAGAAGACCTTCAGGCTTTCGAACGGCCTGAACGTGAATCTCTTCGCGCTCGTGTATAACCTTCTCGATATCAGGAACGAGGTCAACGTGAACGCCGCGACGGGGCGCGCCAACGACTTGCTGCAGCAGGATATCACATCCGCCGGCACGATAATAGGGCTCAACACTTTGCAGCAGTATGTCAACGACCCGACAAGCTATTCAGCCCCTCGATCGGTGCGCGTCGGCTTGAGCGTTGTTTTCTAGACTAATCGATTAGGAGAACAAAGAATGAAGCGCGGATTTCTTACGATATTCATGCTGTTGCTGGGAGTCCTCTCCGAGTTTGCCATGGCGCAGATCGATGTGGGACAGGAAGATCCGAGAATACCCCTCTACCGTGCGGATTCTCTCGGGAACTACCGTTACCGGAGAGAAGGAATAATGGTCGGCAACCGCATTAACACACTTTACTTCAATTATGGAGAAGTGGGTTATTGGGAGTTTGCTCCATCCATGGAATGGCCCGCGGGCTCCGGCCACAATAATCTGGACGGCACCGCCGTCCTGATCGCAGCGAGAGTCACGACCCCCACCGGGCAAAGAATTACTCCGCTTGTCTCGGCCTACCGCGAGCAGTACAGCCAGGACCCTGTCACCGGCGTGCCGTGGGGTCTGGAGCCTGTGCCGGGCTACGCCAACCCGAGCGGAACAAGCCCGGCCGTGGACGCGAGCGGGAATTACAATAATTCTCTGCCCGAGACGTGGCCCTTAGCGCTTGGACTCGATCCATCATGGAACGGCAAATGGTATGGCTATTTCGGTAAGGGAGTATCGAACGCTGACTTCGAGACATTTTTCGTCATGGATGATTCCCAGGACAAGAAATTCACCCTCCCACCGTTCAACTATTATCCCATCGCCAGCGACTCCGCCCGCGGAGGGCTAGGCCTGAGGGTTGAAGTCCGCGGCTTTCAGTGGTCTCACGTCCTCGCTGAAGACGTGATATTCTGGCACTATGATATTGTGAACATTTCAGACCACACTTACGACAGCACGGCGTTCGGATTCTACGCCGACCCGGGAATTGGAGGAGCCAACTCCACCGAGCCCGCGAATAGCGGCTACTACAGTACCTCGCTTAACGTCGCCTATACCTGGGCCCCTTCAGGGATAGGAAACCCGGGCAACTGGAAGACAGGATATCTCGGTTTCGCCTACCTGGAGAGCCCCGGCAATCCGTTCGATGGGATCGACAACGACCGTGACGGAATGATTGATGAGAGAAGAGACGACAACATAGACAACAACCATAACTGGGTTCCATATACGGATCTGAACGGAAACGGGAAGTGGGATTCCGATGAACCTCTCAATGACGATGTGGGCGCTGACGGTCTGGGGCCGTGGGATCCAGGTTACCCGGGTCCGGATATCGGTGAAGGTGACGGGCTTCCGACTCACGGCGAGCCGCACTTCGATGCCACCGACAAGGACGAATCGGATCAGATTGGACTGACATCTGTTACGCTCGGAACTCTCGCTGACAAGGGACCCAACGGAATGTGGCCGAAAAACGACAACGTCATGTGGCAGGCGATGAACAACGGCTTCGTCGACACCTCCGTTGCCAACACGAATATACAGTTGGTCTTTGCCTCAGGCCCTTTCATACTCGGCAAGGGGTTGCGCGAAAGGTTCTCCATGGCGCTTATCATGGGCAACGATCTGAACCAGGTCCTCCAGCATAAGCAGACCGTACAGCAGATTTACAACGCGAACTACAATTTCTCCAAGCCCCCTTACAAGCCGACGGTTCACGCTGTCGCCGGAGACGGAAGAGTCTTCCTCTACTGGGACAATGTGGCAGAGCAGTTCAGGGATCCCTTCCTCGGCTATCAGAACGGCGATCCGAAGCTCGGATATAAGAAGACATTTGAGGGCTACACCATCTACAGAAGCGAGGATCCACAGTTCGAGGACGACAAGATAATCACTGACTCGCAGGGGGAGCCGGTCTACTGGAAACCAATAGCACAGTTCGACCTCGTCGACTCGATATACGGACCCGACCCGGTCGGAATAAACGGCGCGCGATTCTGGCGCGGCAGCAACACCGGGCTGCGGCACTCGTTCGTGGATACGACGGTGACGAACGGCAAGACCTATTATTATGCCGTCTGCTCATACACGATGGGAGACACTGCCTTTGGCACCACGGGACTTCAGCCGACCGAATGCTCCAAGATCATAACCCAGGATTATTCCGGGAAGATAACCTTCGTCGATCAGAACTGTGCCGTGGTCATTCCAAATGCGCCCGTCGCCGGATACATTCCGCCTCAGATAGTCGGGAACGTTAACAAGGTCGCGAGCGGAATCGGTACAGGCACCATCACCCCACAGGTGCTGGACCCGGCAGCGATAAAAGCCGGAGCTCAGTACAGAATAGTGTTCGCCGCGCAAGGTACATTCCCCGCTTATCGTACCACGACCTATGACGTGATCAGGACTTATAACGCCTCGACTGACACGCTCGAAAACGATGTCGACGCGACTGTTTTCGGACCCAACGTCTTCAGCCTCCCCTTCGATGGAATGGTGTTCTCGTTCAGGAACGATACGTCTGTCTCGGTCAACGACACTCTGACGGGATGGTACGGGAGCAGCAGTAACCTCAATCTCGCCGTGATTCGGTACCCGAGCAGCGGCATCGCATGGCCGTCGGATTACCAGGTGGAGTTTTATGACCACCCTGTGGACACCGTGCAGTCATCATCAGGCATGATGCCAGTCAATTATCTGATTACAGACATCAATACGGGCGAGAGAATTGAGAGCGTCGTGATAGACCAGGACGGGTCTCACTCGCTGACGATAGGTGACGACATCATCATGACGAAAAGCCAGGGACCCGGGAAGCCGACGCTTCGTCTCTGGGAGATACATTACCAGGGTCCCCCGAATCCGGCGGTGGCGCCAGTTTATCCGAAACCCGGAGACAAGTTTATGATATATACCAACCGCCCGTTCGGTAGCGGCGATTACTTCAGCTTCAGCACAAAGGCAATGACGGTCAGCGACTCTGCCGCCAACAAGGATCTAGCGAAGATATCAGTTGTTCCGAACCCGTACATCGCGACGGCTTCGTGGGAACCGAGGTCACTTTATCCCACGGGACGAGGAACACGGGTGATTGACTTCATCAACCTACCGGCGACCTGTACCATCCGCATCTACACGATGTCAGGCTCGCTTGTGAAGACGCTTTACAAGAGTGATTCGAATTTGAACAGTGGCGGATCAATCACGTGGGATCTCGTTTCTGATGACGGCATGGATATAGCCTATGGCGTATATCTTTTCGAAGTCGAAGCGCCCGGAATCGGCAAATATATCGGCAAGTTTGCCGTTATCAAATAGTGGAGACGTTAGATGAGAACAAGAACAATAACGGTTATATCTGCTCTGCTTCTAATTTCATCGACGGCGTTCGGCCAGAGCAGTTTCATTTCAAACGTCTCAAAAAGAGGAACCACCGCCGCTCCCTTTCTTGAGATCAGCCAGGGCGCAAGAGCAACTGCCATGGGAAGCGCCTTCGTCGCGATAGCCAATGACGAGAGCGCTTTCTATTGGAACCCGGCGGGGCTCGCCAAGATAGACGGGATCGGAATAATGTTCGACCACACAAACTGGCTTGCCGACGTGGGCTACAACTTCCTCGCTGCCTCCTACAACCTCGGAAGCTTCGGCACCATGGGGGTCAGCTTTACGTCCTCCTCTTACGGCGACATGAAGGTAACGACGGTCGATAATCCCAACGGTACGGGACAGATCTTCACAGCCTCCGACATCGCCTTCAGTGTAGGTTATGCGATTAACCTGACTGAGGATTTCTCCATTGGTTTCAACCCGAAGGTGGTTTACCAGTCTATCTGGGAGGCGAGCGCGACAGGCTTGGCGATGGACATGGGCATACTCTACAAGACGCCATTCGACGGTATAATGCTTGGCATGTCGATTTCCAACTTCGGAACCAAGATGCAAATGCAGGGCGGATCACTTCTTGTAACTTACGATCCTGATCCGACGACATCCGGCAACAACGGAAAAATACCGGCATATCTCGGAACCGACTCGTGGTCGCTCCCGCTAAACTTCCGCGTCGGCCTGGCCTACAGTCCCATATCGACAGACATGCACAAGCTCACGATCGACGTCGATGCGCTCCATCCGAGCGATAACTATGAGAGCCTGAATGTGGGGGCCGAGTATGTGTTCGACAATATCATCTCCATTCGCGGCGGCTACAAGTCGCTATTCCTTTCAAACTCCGAGGAGTCTTACACCCTCGGGTTCGGACTCAAGAAGGTTGTAATCGGCAATGTCGCGATGGGCCTCGACTACGCGTATCAGAATTTCGGGCGCCTCACCTACGTCCAGAAGTTTTCAGTCGGAATTAACTTCTAGAGGGCACGGGTTGATGAAAGTTCTTACAGATCTTAATCCGCAATCAAGAGCCAGGAACAATAAAATGAAAAAGTATTCCTTTCTTATGCTGGCACTGTCAATTTCGTTTACGGCTTATTCGAGCGGGCTGGCTCAGTGGACCAAAACCATTCTCCCTGACCCACCTTATGGCCACGGGGCGCTGCCTGGTAGGGTCACATGCCTGACGACGGCCGGAAATGATATCTATGCTGGCACACTTGGAGGCAATGTCTATCTCTCCAGAGACAACGGCAACACCTGGAGTCACATAGACTCCGGCATGACAAATTCAGACATAATGTCGATCCTCTTCTCGAACGGCGTGCTGTATGCCGGAGCATACGGGAATATCTCCAACGCGACCTATGGCGTGTTCGGGAAGGGAAGCGGAGTCTATACGTCTACGAATCAGGGCGCTTCCTGGAACAAGGCAGGGAGTTCTCTCGCCGACACTAACATCTACTCATTTGCCAGCATCGATTCGACCGTGTTCACCGCCACCTGGGGAGGCGGAGTCTATGCTTCCATGGACAGCGGCCGTACATGGAGCCAGGTTAACAATGGGCTCTCAGACATGTACGTCAAAACGCTTGCCGTCATGGGGAAGGTGCTATTCGCCGGGACGGGACCTGATGAATATGGTCAGAGCGGAGGGGTCTTCATTTCCAATGACCTTGGACAGATCTGGACTCAAAGCAACACCGGTCTTAATAATCTGTTCGTAAACGCGATCGCTACAGACTCTCCGAATGTGTTTATAGGTAACACTGAGGGTGTCTACAAGAGCGCCGACGGAGGTTTCAGCTGGGCGTTGTCCAATAGTGGCCTTACTACAACCTACATCAACACGTTTATCGCTATCCATCCTAACCTGATTGTCGGCACATCCGGCGAGGGGGTCTTCGTCTCAGAGAACGATGGCTCCACTTGGATGGCCGCAGATACGGGCCTCACCGACGGATATATTTATTGCTTCGCGGTGAACGGTTCCAGGATATTTGCTGGTGCTGCAGGTGGAGAGATATGGAGCAGGCCTGTGAACGAAATCGTGACATCGGTAAAAGAACACTGGCAGTCCAGCGTCGCGAACAGCTTCAGGCTCTACCAGAATTACCCGAATCCATTCAACCCGACAACAAACATAACCTACAATCTCTCGTCGTCAAATGATGTGACTCTCAGAGTGTTTGACGTATTGGGAAAGAACGTCGCGACGCTCGTTGACGGAGTTCAGCCAGTTGGCTCACACACCGTCACCTTCGATGCCTCCAGATTATCGAGCGGCACGTATTTCTGTCAGCTGAAGATCGGTGCTTATGTCTCGACGAAGAAGATGGTATTGATGAAGTGACCTTTCGTCCCACTCGGAAGGCGCGATGATGGCTTGACTCAGCGTGCCTCCGGATGGCAGATGGCAGGGTCAGGAGTTTGCTTCTCCCAATGGTTAATCCGCCCCGACGAAGTTTTTGCCGGGGCGGATTTTTTATGGCGTTGGCAAGAACCCGGTATCTATCGTATCTCTAGATACTGCGTCGCCACGTTCCATCCTTTTACCGAGACTTCGGCCGATTCCGATTCCTTCTTCACGTCAGATGGGTCAATGTAGACTGTCTTTTCCTCACCCGGAAGAACCGAAACATAGTTATCGCTGTAGAAGACAGGCAGAATGCGCTTTCTCGTCAGCGAATCGACAAGCGAAATCCGATTGAAGAACGCTATCGGCCCGCCGGACGGGTTACGAAGAGTAACCGCGATGCGGCCGTCGCCCGTCCTGACTGCTTCCGCGCTCATGGATGCCTTTCCCATTTGCTGAAGCCCGCTGTATCTCCCGGTCGAATCAGGAAACCAGTACAGGTTATCGCTTAGAACCTTCCTGGATGAATCTATGAGGCGCATCGACAGGAATCCCCCTCGCTCGGCAAAGAGCTTGTCGAGCACCTTCTTGACCGGATAAATCTTGAGTATCGAAGTCGGGCTGATCTCGACTATCCACTGCAGTATCGTAGAGTCTTGTCCCCAAATGTCAAATGCCTTTACCTGCACCATTACATCGTGGTACGGAGAGAAAGTGTGGTTCGCGATCGTGATCATCCCGTCCAGGGGGTCGTACATTACGTGTAGCGCCTCGTTGGCATGGTGGAGCCCGTACAAACCGGCGTTAGGGTCAAGGTAGTAGTCGTACATCTGGCCTCGAAGAGCCGTCCAGGGATTCTGGGTCTTCCAAATGATAACGCCGGTGTACCAGTCCCACATGTGGTCAATGTGTCCCTCCATGAGGCCTCGATACTGGTCGTAATTTACGAGCTGGGCGTCTTCGGCGTACTCCCTGAGGTCGGAGGGGGTGCCGTAGGCCTCGATGTGGTTACCGTATCCGAGATACTTGTGATATCTCCAGACAGAATCGAGTGTCATCCAGTTGTTGTCAGGAATCACGAGGTCCTGCGGTGGAATGAAGCGCTCGAGCGATTGGTAATCTCCCATTCCCACGGAACCTATCTCCGAATTGAAGGGATAGGAGCGGTGCCGCCAGAAGTATTCCACCGGCTCGATGTGGTAGACGCCGTCACCGTTCCCTCCAAGATCGTTGTAGGACATGCTGTCAACGTTTGAATAAGTGAAGAAGTACCTCGTGCTGTCGAGAGAAGGGAGGAGTGAGTCCTGCATCGCGACGAGTATGTCCTGAGGGGGAGGTATCTCGTTTCCCCCGCAGTAAAAAGCCAGCGAAGGATGGTTCCGGAGCATTCTAACCTGGTCCGCGACGGACTTCAGGAAGAGGGCGTGGTCGTCGGGGTATTTCCTTCTCGTCCACTGGTCGTCTTTCTTTTTCGGGTCGAACCACTTTCCGTTGCAGTCGCCCGACATCCAGAAATCCTGGAAGACGAGTATCCCGTACTTGTCGCAGGCGGCGTAGAATTCCGGCCTCTCGGTCAGGCTTCCCCCCCAGATCCGGATGAGGTTGACGTTCATGTCTCGATGGAATCTTATCTCTGCATCGTACCTCTCCGGGGAGAAGCGGAGCATGGCGTCTGACGTGATCCAGTCGGCTCCCTTTATGAATATCTTCTGTCCGTTGACATGCACTTCTCTGCTTCTGGTGTGGCTGTTCCACCTCGTGTCTATCTCGCGTATCCCGGTCGTCACCTCCGACTGATCAAGGGTCTTACCGCCATCCTCAAACCTGAAGATAACGTCGTAAAGGGGCTGTTGGCCGTAACCGTTCGGCCACCACAGTCTCGGATTTTGAAGCGCGTAGTCGGCGAACTGAACTTTCCGGGTTGTTTTCGGACTGATTGAAATCTCTTCGCTTATCGTGTTTCCGCCTATCGTGTATGTCGCGATGCCGCTGATTTCATGGTTGGTGGGGTTTTCGACGTCCATGCTGGCCCTGATGATTGCGGGTGCCTGCCTGCCCTCAGGGAATCTCCTCCCCGGAACGATCGTGATCACGTGAGGATACCTTATATACACCTTTCCCGTTCTAACGAGGGTGACCTTGTCCCAAATCCCTGTGTTGCGGTCGCGTATCGGCTGTATCCAGTCCCACCCGGCGACGTACTGGTTGGCGACGCCGTGCGCTATCGTCCCGTCGCCCCCCTGGCCGCCGTTCGGGTTACCGACCGGGTCAGGCGGATAAACGATAACCGCCACCCTGTTGTCGCCATCCCCGGACAGGTACGGCGTGACGTTATATGTCTGCCGCAGATACATGCCATAGTGTGTCTCGGGATTAACCTTGTGACCGTTCATGTAGATATCACATCCGTAGTTAACGCCGCGGAAACGGAGCCATACCTCTTCGCCCTCTTTAGGAGGAGCCTCGTGAAAATCTTTGACGAACCAGTAAGTGTAATAGTCGCGTCCGGTGTTGTAGATATCGGGAATCTTCTCGTTGTTCATTCCGTAGAATGGGTCAGGTATGAGGCTGTCGTTCAGGAGCGTTGTGAGAACCGTGCCCGGAACAGTTGCGGGGCGCCAGCCGCGCAGTGCGTGAGTCGTCAGGGACAGATCGCTCCCGTTCGAGCCGGCGTCCTTCATATTTGCGCATACCCATCCTGAATCGAGTTCGCTCGTTGTTCGCGGATTGACCGCGGGCGTCCCGCCTGTGAGAAGATATGATGGCACGCAGCCCGAAGCTCCAAACAAGAGAAGGAGAAGCGTGAGGAGTAAACCTGTCTTATTGTCCATTGTCCTATGGTCCTTGATTCGATGTTAAATCGTAGGATAGTTCGGGGAACGCAAGCCCCTCACGAAGCCAAGATTGAATGCGGATGCTCAATCGCGTGACGTGAGTTCCACTGATAATTGCCAATGCAAAGTTAGCCTTCCGCGGACGCATTGGCAAGGGTAGTCGGGTGCTGTTCCCCCACGATTGCGCGAACTAGGAATGATAAACGTTCGCTCGAAGCTTTCGACTGAGGCGCTGAATTTGTACATTTATTGGAATTGTTTTGCTCGTCGAGCGTCGGTGAAGCCGCCGCTCCGAACCCGCAGTACCACCAGCGACCGGATTAAGTTCATAGGGTGGATTGGCGGGCCCGCGCAAAATGTAGCCATGCTTCGTTCATATGGATCCATTCGCCAATCGAGGAGAGTTTGATATGAGAAAACGATTTATTCCGTCTTTAGTCGCTCTAATAGTCCTGATGTCCGCCGTCGGATTGCGGGCAGAATCTTCCTCCGGCGGGAAGTCGGGTGAAGTGAGGGCGGCCTACGGCGTGATTGGCCGCGTGCTCCCGTCGTATCGGAACGACTTCCGCCTCGAACTGATGAAAGAGGCGGATGGCAGAGACGCGTTCGAGGTCGAGGCGACCAAGGGCGTCGTCACAGTGCGAGGCACGAGCGCGATTGCCCTTACGCGCGGTGTGTACTTCTATCTCCGGGAAGCGACACACAGCCAGTTCACATGGGAAGGGGAGCACATGAACCTTCCCAAGCGACTTCCTGACTTCGCGCCCCACCGGGTTTCATCGCCGTACGAGTACAGGCTCTACTATAACGTCTGTGCATTCGGGTACACCACTCCTTTTTGGGATTGGAAGCAGTGGCAGAGAGAGATCGACTGGATGGCGCTCCACGGTATAAACATGCCACTCGCCATGGTGGGACAGGAGGCTGTCTGGCAAAAGGTGTGGAAAGATATAGGGCTGACCGATAAGGATCTCGCTGCCTTTTTCACGGGCCCGGCCTTCCTGCCATGGAACAGGATGGGCAATGTGGACCGTCACGCCGGACCGCTTCCTCAAGAGTACATTGAGAAGAGCGAAGCGCTTCAGAAGAAGATCTTAAACAGGATGAGGGAACTGGGAATGAGTCCGGTTGTCCCCGGTTTCTCCGGCTACATCCCGAAAGCCGCGAGCAAACTCTATCCGAAGTCGGACATCATTTCGATGAAACCGTGGGACGGGTTTTCGCCTGACGACGGAACCTACATGCTTTCGCCTCTCTCTGCTGCTTTCCCTGAAATCGGCCGGAAGTTCATACGTGAATACCGGAAGATGTATGGTTACACCCATTTCTATCTTGCCGACGCGTTCAATGAAATGACCGTGCCGGTCACGCCACAAAACCGGTATAAGGAGTTGTCTGATTTCGGACGCGCAATTTACAATTCAATAACCGCTGGAGATCCTAATGGGGTGTGGGTGATGCAGGGGTGGCTCTTCGGCAATGACAAGAACTTCTGGGATGTCCCCTCGGTCAGGGCGTTCCTCAAGGACGTTCCCAACGACCGGATGATCATAATCGACCTCGCGAACGAATCGTTCCACGGCTGGAAGAATCTCGACTCGTTCTTCGGAAAGGAATGGATTTACAGCATCATACACAACTTTGGCGGACATAATCAGATGTTTGGCAACCTGCCGTTCTACGCGAAGGACCCTGTGGATATGCTCTCAGACCCGAACCACGGAAAACTGGTGGGATTCGGAATCTCGCCGGAAGGGACCGAGAACAACGAGGCGGTGTATGAGCTTCTGACCGACATGTGCTGGACGGGCAACCGGGTCGAAATCGGGAATTGGGTCGACGACTATGCGCTGTCCAGATACGGCGCCCTCCCACAAAACATGAAGCTCGCGTGGCGGTACCTCTTGAAATCGGTTTACTCGAGTTCCATGGGAGCGCCATTGTTCTTCTACCAGCGCGGTCCCGAACTTCATCCGTATGAAAGCGGACTCGAATCCGCGGACTTTGACTCCGCCGCGTACCTGTTCCTCTCGTGCTCAGACTCGATCCGGCACAGCCAGCTTTACACTGACGACGCAATCGAGATCGCTGCGCAGTATGCCGGCAACACGGCGGATTCACTCCTAAACAAGGCGGTTCAGGCTCAGGCAGCGGGAGATGCGGCCGCCCGCGACAGAGCATTCGCCGAGGCCTTCAGAATACTTCCGAGAATAGACAAGTTGCTTAACGCGCACCCCCTATATCGCTTGAAGCGATGGGTGGATTTTGCCAGGGAATGGGGATCGACCAGACGCGCTAAGGATTACTACGAACAGAATGCCAAGCTGCAGATAACTGTCTGGGGAGGTCCAAATCTGTCGGAGTATGCCGCCAAGGAGTGGAGCGGTTTGATTGACGGATACTACATGCAACGCTGGAAAAGATTCGCGGATAGTCTGAGCACCGGAGCCCCTTTTGACATTCACTCATGGGAGATGAAATGGATCGATACGCCTACGCACCGATTCGATACCACCGCTCCGGATAATCCGGTGGAGTTCGCGAAGAAACTGGTCAGTGATTGCAGGGAAATTCTTGCAAAGTAAATTTGATAGTTGAATTAACCGCCGCGGCGAATCAGAAATCCAGCCGGGCCTGATTTGGAGAACGGAGAATTATGAAATCATATCGGGATGATCGTGTTGCGAAATCATTTATTGCCATAATGTTCATCGCTGCTCTTCTCGCACCGGCCGCCAGGGGACAGGAGAAGAAGGCTCCTGTCGACTACGTTAATACCGACATTGGCGGAGTGAGCATGCTCCTCTCAACCACGAGATCGATGGTACAGCTTCCGCACGGCTACCCTCAGGTCTCGCCCGTCCTCAATCCGGGTCTTAACGATTCGTATCTTGCGACAAAGATCTATGGCTTTCCCGCGGGGGGGGTGACGATTATGCCCTCTACAGGCGGGGTCACTACCTCCCCGGACAGCCTGGCCTCTTCTTTTGACCGCGACTTCGAGACACGAACGCCGTACTTTTACAAGGGACTCCTCGAGGATTACAATACGACCGTCTCTTACACCGTCGGCCACTTCGCAATCTTCTACAAGATTGACTATCCGTCGGGCGTCAGCCGCCGTATCAGCGTCCTTATGCCGAATGACGGGGAGATGCAAATAGTGTCTCCGACAGTAATACGGGGGAGTGTCCAATTAGAAGGTGTGCCGTATTTCTTCGTCATCGAATTCTCCAGACCGATCACAGAAACCGTGTCGTGGAAATTCGGGGGCGTTCCCGATACCGCGACACGAGTGAGCGGCAGCGGCCACGCCTTCACGCTTGCTTTCTCCGGAGAGAAAGACCATGTTGTGATGGCGAAGGTAGGGCTCTCCTTCATCAGCTTCGGTCAGGCGGAGAAGAACCTGAATGAGGCGATAGAGGGGTGGAACTTTGGGCTGAGAGAGAAGGAGACGAGGGACGCGTGGAACAAGGTCCTCGGCAAGATTGAGATTCAGGGAGGAACGGAGAAACAAAGGGCCATATTCTACAGCTCACTCTACCGAGCCGAGCAGAACATGATGAACGTTACGGAGGACGGGAGGTACTACAGCGGTTACGACCACAAGGTCCATGACAGCAATGGGAGAGACTTCTACACGAATGACCAGATGTGGGACACGTTCAGGTGCGAACATCCACTCCAGCTCCTTCTCAACCCGGGCCAGCAGGAGGACATGATCCAGTCTCTCGTCAGGATGTACCAACAATGGGGCTGGATGCCATCCTTCCCGAGGGTGTGGGGTGAATTCGCCGCGATGATCGGAAATCATGCGGATGAAGTCATAGCGGATGCGTATTTCAAGGGATACCGAAATTTCGACGTCGAGAAGGCCTATGAAGGAATGAAATACCAGGCGTTGCACGGGACGATGCTTCCCTGGAAGAGGGGACCGATGACCGACCTCGGAAAAGTTTATTTGGAGAAGGGATTCTTTCCGGCGCTAAAGTATGGAGAGGAAGAGACTAATCCCGCGGTTGCCCCGTTCGAAAGGAGACAGGCCGTCTCGGTAACGCTTGAGGCCGCGTACGATGACTGGTGCGTTGCCCAGATGGCGAAGGCGCTCGGCCACAAGGAAGACTATGAGATGTTTTCGAAGATGGCGGGGAACTACAGGAACGTCTTCGATAAGTCAATCGGTTTCATGGCGCCCAGGTCTGCTGACGGCGACTGGGTCAGGGATTTCAACCCCGTCCTGCCGAGTGGACCGGGGGGGCGCGACTATTTTGCGGAGTGCAATTCCTGGGTCTGGACGTTCAACGTCCAGCATGACGTCGCGGGACTCATCGATCTCTTTGGAGGACGCAGGCAATTTCTCCAGAAGCTCGACTCTCTATTCGAGGCTGGATACGACGGGTCCAAGTGGGTCTTCCTCGGGAAATTCCCCGATCAGTCAGGTCTTATCGGCGACTACGCGCAGGGGAACGAACCGAGTTTTCCGATCGCGTACATGTACGATTTTGCCGGAGAGCCGTGGAAGTCTCAGAAAATGCTGAGAGAAATCATGGACGTGTGGTACAATGATGCGCCGCTCGGGCTTCCTGGCGATGACGATCAGGGGGCCATGGGATCATGGTACGTCTTCTCGGCGATGGGATTCTATCCATTCTGCCCGGGCAATCCGTACTATGTGATAGGCAGCCCACTCTTCTCAAAGACGGTGGTACATCTGCAAGGAGGAAGGACCTTTACGGTAAAAGCGGTCGACGTGTCGAGACAGAACAAGTACATTCAGTCCGCCCTGCTGAACGGCTCCCCTCTCTCCAAGCCATGGTTCACCCAGAAGGAGATAGAGAAGGGGGGGACTCTCGAGCTAAAGATGGGGCCGAGGCCGAACAAGTCATGGGGAAGTCTGCCTGAAGATGCTCCACCGTCAATGAGCGCGATGAAGTGACGACGATTTAGCGTCTCTGCGATTCATCTATCCCTCGCCTCCTGGAATATCATTCGGGCGATTAAGGCAACGGAGCCACTCCACGTTTGGCTAGGTTGACAATGGGACTGAGACTCCTACGCCAGTGGTCATTGGTTTAACCGCCTCCTTTTCGCGAGCGCATGGATGACAGCGACAAAGCAGGCCATGCTCTACGTCTCTTCCTTCAGCACTTTCTTACCACCCTGAGGCGTGTAACGCCCGATAACGAAAACTTTTGTGCAAAAATGACTTGACAATGGAAATTGGCGGCAGTAGATTAGTCACGGTTAAGTTACCGTTTAAGTCAACGGTTAAATATTTGCTTCGTTCAGAAATTAGGACAATTTGAGCTTTACGCGGGTGGCGGGCAGAACATCTGCTTCCCCTTTCCATCCACCGATTTGGTTGGAATCAGGGAACCTTCAAAGCAATGCTGTGGTCGGGTAGCCCTCAAAAGCCTGTGTAGGCAAACACTATCCCTCCGGTATTTATTTGGCTACCGGTGGCTGAAAGGAGGATGTACCAATATCCGGTTTGATACGAATTCAAATCGCGAAACTCGGTGCGAATAGTGACTAAGCTGTTCTGGGTCGCTATTGCCGGAATTGTCCTTTCCTTTGAATTTCCGGTCAAAGGGGATGCCGGCGTTTTGCCTTCCGCGGTCGGGGCAGGCAGGTTTAGCCTGAAGGCGTCGAACCAAACGGCGCTCTACAGGCATGATGAAATCATCAGTCTGGACGTGGCACAGCTCCAAAAAAAATATCCCTCCTTCAATCCCCGCTCCTTCATGGTAACATACAAGGGTGAGGAGCTACCGTCTCAGTTTGACAGCTCCCGGTCGCTCCACTCATCTGGTTCAATCCTGATACTTTCATCGTTCGCCCCGCGTCAGACTAAGACACTAAAGGTTTCGTGGCCGGTGGAAAGAAGCGTGGTCCACCATTTTCACAAGATGGCACAGGCGACGATCGGGGTTAAGGTTGACTACACGAAGACGAATGGCTACTACACGGGCGGGAGGTTCGTCGACGTTGACTCCACAACGGTTCCCAAGGACCATTTCGCGCACGACGCTCTCTACCGCATAGAAGGACCGGGATGGGAATCAGACCGTATAGCATACCGGTTCTATCTCGATTCGAGAAATCGAAACGACATTTTCGGGAAGAGAGTGAAGAGGCTCGTGCTGAAGGAGCTCGGTGAAAAAGATCTGGTTTCAAACAGCATGGAGTCCTACACTCGGATGCTCGACTGGGGGATGGACATCTTTAAAGTCGGTGAGTCGCTTGGCATTGGCTCTATTGCAATGTGGCACGATTCAAAGGTTGAGACCGTAAGCGACGTACGGCGGATCAGGTGCGAAGTCAGCGAGGACGGACCTATACTTGCAGGAATTCGAACGACGTATCTGGGGTGGAATATCGGGGGCGACCTTTTCGATATGGAGTCTCATCTCAGTATCGGCGCGGGGAGCAGGCTTACTAGTGTCGTCGTTGATCTTCACGGCAGGCCTGTGGATCTATGCACCGGTCTAGCGAAGCATGACAGCTGTGAATTCATTCGCTCAACCTCGCGCGCTCGAGGAGGATGGTCTTACATCGGTGTTTACGGAAAGCAGAGCTTGGCCGGGGACAATCTGGGGACGGCAGTTTTCTTCAGGTCGGAAAACGCAGTCAGCATGGCTGAAGATTCGCTCAGTTGGATTGTTGTGCTGAAGCCGGAAAATGGGCGACTGAACTATCTCTTTGCGGCAGCCTGGGAGAAGGAGCCGGGAGGGATTAGGAATGTGCGGGAATTCCGCAGATACCTTCGGGAAACGGAAATAAAACTAGAAACCCCAATAGTGATTTCATTTTAAGTGAGGTTTGTGTTTAATCAATCCAGAAGTTGCAGGAGAAAGAAATGACAAGATTCTCATTTCACCTGGCCGTCGCGCCTCTGCTGGTGTTCCTGGCGATGCTGACATTCGGCTTGGGGAGTGCCTACGCCCAGTCACGCAGCAGAATCCAAGGCACAGTCAAGGATGCCAAGACCGGTGAAGCGCTGCCGGGCGTCAACGTATTAGTGGTTGGGACCAACCTTGGTGCTGTCACCGACCTCGAAGGGAAATTCTTCATTGTAAACGTCCCGGTCGGAACTTATGACGTCAGAGCATCTATGGTTGGCTACAGCCCGGTGCTGGTGAAGGACGTCCTGGTAAGTCTGGACAGGGTGGCGACGGTGGATTTCGAACTTAAGTCGACCGAGATCCAGGCTGGGGAAGTGGTCGTCGTTGCGGAGAGGAACGAGCTCCACAGGGAAGTGTCGAGCACGCAGATGGTCTCGACGGGTGCTCAGATAACCAACACGGCCGGCATAAGAGAGATCAACGCATTTCTGTCCAAGCTCCCCGGAGTTGCGACCACAGACAACGGATTCATTACTATCAGAGGGGGATCGGCTGACCAGGTAGGTACGCTCGTTAACGGTCTCGCCTACGACAACGCCGCGGTGGGCAACGCGGAGACCAGCATTCCGCTCAGCGCCATCGAACAGGTATCAGTTCTGTCCGGCGGGTACAATGCTGAGTACGGCAACTTCAGGTCGGGACTCATAAACATAACGACTAAGTCAGGTTCTCCTAGCGCGTACCATGGAACGATCGATGTCTCGAGTGACCTCGCACACCAGAGGAGGTTCGGACAGTCATTGTACGATCCCACCAATCCCTTTCTCGCGCCGTTTCTCGATCCTGCCGTCGCCTTCACCGGGACAAAGTCGGGCGCATGGGATCAATACCAGCAGGACCAGCACGCCCAGTTCGACGGATGGATCGCGCAGTCCCAGAAGCCTCAGGCAAACGGGGCGACGCCTCTGGAGATGTATCTCCTTACCTCGTGGATGACTATGAGCATTCCCGACTATCAGGGAATCCGGCAGCAGATGGCGGCCAACCCGAGCATCATGGGAAGCATGACTCCAACCCAGGCGGATTCGTTGTTGAATGCGACAAGGGACGCCTTCTTGAGGCACGCGAACAGTGAAGGGGGGAGTGACTACAATCTCGACGCGGGCTTCGGAGGTCCCGTCCCGATCGTCGGTGAAGCGCTCGGAAAGGCGACTTTCTACGTGTCGAACAACACAAGGAAATCCAATTACGTTGAGCCCGTGACGCTCAACAGTGACTTCTCTTCAACCTCCCTGCTGACCGTCAAGTCAACTCCTTCGAACTCAATCACGATAACATTGAACGGGCTCTGGAAGCGTGAGATCGGCGTGAGCCCGATTAGGCCGGCCTCCGGAGACGAACCGAACGTCGGTGACCGCGGCGGCTTCATGCAGCAGAACAACCTCGACTTCGTCTTCGACAACGCTGGAATTACCGGCGACAACTATAATTACCTCTACGATCAGGCTTATTTCCCAATCCTTAACCAGACCACGGTGATGACGGGAGTTACTCTCAATCAGCTGATCAGCCCGAAGACTTATTATGAAGTCACGCTGAGCAGGCTGGCGATCTCCGACTATTCACCGACCGGAGACAACCGCGACACGACTCAAATGCTCCAGATAGGTCCTTATAACCTTGATGAGTCGCCGTACGGAAAGCTGCAGTTTGCCACGTCGCATCATGTCAACGGGTACACGTTCCCGAGCTACGACACGCCGCTCGGCATGTCAATCTTCAGGTTCAGGGGAAAGGAAGGGGACCTGCACGACAATTCAAAATCATACCAGTATCAGTTCAAGTTTGACCTCTCCTCCCAAATAGGCGATCACAATTTCGTGAAGACCGGGTTAGAGTATAACCTGATCGACCTCCAGCACAATTTTTGGGAGCAGTGGAACAACAACGCGTACAACACATACGAGTTTAACTATCATCGCACTCCGAGCCAGTCGGCATTCTATATCCAGGACCAGGTGAATTACCAGGGGCTTGTTGCCAACCTCGGCGTCCGCTTCGACTATTATTTCGGAGGGGGAGGCGACTGGCCGAGTCAGCCATTCGTACCGGCGTTCCAGCCGCAGGACGACTCCACATTGTACCAGTATCTGAACACCGGCAGGTCGTACATCTGGGATTTCTGGGAGAAATACAATCAGACTCATCCCGGCTTCCTTCAGAAGATCAAGAATTTCTTCACCGTAAGCCCGCGACTCGGTGTTTCCTTCCCCGTGACTGAAAGGTCGAAGTTCTACTTCAATTACGGACAATTCAGATCGAATCCGCCGTACTACTCGATGTACGAATTCACTTACCGCTACACGAAGAACGGTCTTTACCAGATGTCCAATCCCAATCTGGAGCCGCCGCTCACGACTTCATATGAACTCGGCGTGGACTACAATCTTTACGAGTCATTCATGCTCCGCGTCAGCGGTTATTACAAGGACATATCTGGACAGCAGGGCCAGGTAACATACAAGACCGTCGGCTCCACGCTCGGGCTGAACTATACTGGATATCTCAACAATCAGTATCAGAGCATACAGGGGCTTGAGGTGAATCTGTCCAAATCCGACAATTCGTGGATAAACGGGTGGGTGAATTTCAACTACATGCTGACTAAGACGGGGAACACGGGCGAGCAGTATATCTATGACATTCCCGTTACGGACCAGTCGAACCTTTATCAGGGGAATGAAGTCCCAACTCTTCCGAGACCCCATCTCAACGCCGATCTTACTTTCAAGTCGCCCGAGAACTGGGGACCAAAATTGGCCGGTATCGATGTTCTTGGCGACTGGAACCTGACGTTCTTCGGCGAATGGGAAGCGGGAAGCTACTTCACGTGGAATCCTCTTGCTGACGTGCATCTCAGGGACAACATGCAGTGGCCCGATTATTACAGGCTTGATATGAAGCTGTCGAGGAACTTCACCGTCGCCGGACTCAATATATCTGCATACGTGAACGTCACTAACATTCTGAATCTCAAGGTCAACGAGATGGGGAATCTGTACGCGTTCTCTAGTGATCTGTCAGGACCGTCGTCCTCCGGGCAGGCGGGCTGGGTGCCTAACAATTCTGACGAGGCGCTGTACCTGATGTCGCTTCATCTTCCCATGTACAACTCCGCCGCGTACGATCAGCTCAGACAGCAGTATCCCGGCTACTACATCGCGGGCAACGACAAGGTTGGCGACCTGAGGTCGAGCAGCAAGCCTTACATCAACGATCCCGATTATGCCAGCGTGTTTCTCTACGGCCAGCCGAGAGACATCTGGTTCGGTATGAAAGTGGACTTCTGAAAGTATAATCAATGGAGACATTCATGAGATTTTTTCGAATCGCAGACATTACCGGGGGAGGCGCAGCGACCCTTGCCTTTCTCGTTCTGTCATTGGCCGTCACGGGGTCTAATGCGCTCGCTCAGCAGACACCCGAACTTCAAACAACAGCGATCACGACAGGCAAACTCTGGCTTGGCATGTCTGCCAATGGCTCAAAGACAAACTTCGATCCCACCCGTGGGTTCTTTCCGAATGACTACGGGATCGCGGCAGATCGTGCTCAGTATCCTCAGGCCTTCACGGGAGCCGGAATTAATCTGACCGCGACGCATTGGTTTAATCCACTCACCGACTCCATCGAGAATGTAGCGATTTATTCGACCGTCACAGATTCGATGCCAAAGGGTAAGGTACTTGTCCCGCTCTCGAATTACGTCCGCTACAAGTTCCCGGCTATACAGATCAACGGCTCGCAGACCAACGTGGCTCAATTCGGGACGTACAATCCTTCCTATTCGGGTTTCCAGAATCACACTTATGATGAGGTAGCGGAAGTCGTCGACTCCACTATACTCGGCGTGACGATGGACCGCAAAGTCTATGCCTGGTCCCAGAACTACAACGACAACTACGTTATCACTGACGTCGTCTTCACGAACGCAGGCGGCGACACTCTCGACAGTCTCTATATCAACATGCAGGAGACCGGCGGGAATATGTTTTACTCGAACGGGAGCAACCCGTCCGGTCAGTTTGATCCCACGATGAGCTGGCAGCACTATTACGGAGGCCGCCCGGGCGATTCGATGCGGGTATTCTACGAGTACAGCGCTGACAACCCGAAGATTGCCGGCGACGACATGGGCGCCCCCCAAGCCTCTCAGAACGGGAGACTCATCAATCCCAACATGCATTACTTCGCCATACTCCACGCCTCGGCCGAGCCATATACGGACTCGTCAAAAGATGCGGATGATCCTCTTCAGCCGAAAGTCACGTACATGGGAGTCGCTACCGCCATACAGTCCTCACAAATAAGCGACCAATACGGGAGCAAGAGCTTCTACGCGATCAGAGGAGCTTATTCCGATGCCAATCCTATGCCGGGCGAAATCACCGGGACGCACCACGGTTTCAACAACGACGAACTTGGGACCGACGATTATACAAACAATCCCGGGGGACAGTACGAGGGCATTTCATACAGGACCTGCAGTTTCGGTCCGTACACTTTTTATCCGGGACAGAAGCTCCACATTGTATACGCGAGCGGTTTCGCGGGAATCGGCTACGAGCTCGGTCAACAAATCGGCCAGCTCTGGCTTGACGGAACGCTCACTGACCCGCCTAATGCCTCGCAGATTCCGGGATGGAATTCGAACACTGGGCTCTTCCCGAGCAACTTTCAGTTCCCAAGCGGCGCCACCTCGGCTGATAAGGCGAAGGACCGCTGGATAAGCCTCGGAATAGACTCCGTGATGTTGAGTGCCTGGCGCGCGAAATGGAATTTTGACCACGATTACAACATTCCGCAGGCGCCTCCGCCGCCGCAGAACGCGTCGATAACACCGACTGCCGGCTCGATTCAAATATCATGGTCCGATCCCGCGGCTGAGGCCATGCCAGGCTTCGCTGGCTACAGGATCATGCGGAGAGTCTCGAATCTTGACACGGTCATGTACCAGCCAATCTATAATTCAGACTCGACCGACATGGCGGCGACGCACACGTTCAATGACTCGATCGGCTATTACGGAGCGCAGGTCTACTATTACATACAGTCGAAGGCGAGAATTGCTTACGACGATCAGAATGCCGACCCGACTACCCGCGGTAAGATCATCTACAGCGGAAGGGCACTCTATCCCAACTATTATTTCGTCAGGCCGACGAATTTCGCCCAGGATGATCTTTCGAAGATCAGAATTGTCCCCAATCCGTACAACATCAGGGATCCGCTGCTGTACAAGGCGGAGGGAGGTCTCGGCGCGACTGACGGCAGAGCCCTAGTGTTCTATAATCTCCCTCAGACGTGTACCATCAAGATTTACACGGAGAACGGGGACCTCGTTCAGACGATTCACCACCCGACGCCGGGGCAGACCGGAGGATCGGAAACCTGGACACTGCTGACCTCCAGCCAGCAGGTGATCTACAGCGGAGTGTACATCGCCGTCTTTGAAACTCCGGATGGCAGAATTTCTTATCAAAAATTCCTTGTCGTGCGGTGATTGAGGAAGGGAATAGGAAAATGAATCAGAAGAATTTCTTGTTGGCATTGGCTCTTACCCTCGTGTTTGCCGGTACGCTGAAGGCGCAGATAGGTCTGAACAAGGTCGCGCAGAGCACGATGAACTTCCAGCTTGTCGGCATTTCTCCGGTGGCGAGCGCGATGGGAGACGCCTACTACGCGGTCGGCACAGGTGCGGACGCCATTTTCTATAATCCGGCCGCCATGGCTGAGATGACGAATACCTATAACGTCACGCTTGATTATACGCAGTGGATCGCCGACATAAATTACTATGCCGGCGCAATAGCGTGGAACATGAAGAACTACGGCGCGGTGGGACTCAGCGTGCTGTCCGTTGATTACGGCACGATCAATGGCACAAGCCTTAATCCCCTGGGCGGGTACATCGATAACGGACCTGTATCGAACGTCGGTGCATACTCGATCGGGCTCACTTATGCCAAGCACGTGAACACTCAGTTCCTCGTCGGCGGCAACGTCAGGCTCGTAGGCCAGAACCTGGGAGACAACACCTTCTATGACGGCACGACGACGAAGAATACTGCGACAAAAATCGCCTTCGACCTGGGTGTCAAGTATATCACGCTGTTCAATGATTTTAGATTCGGCATGGCCATCAGAAATTTCTCGTCGGACATCACACGTGAAGTCATTGCCGAACAGCTCCCGCTGACATTCACGATGGGCGCGGCGATCGACCTCCTGAAATTCGTGAACGAGAATCACGATAAGGGGACTTCATTGACTATGGCCGTCGATTTTCTTCATTCCAACAGCTATTCGGAACGCGTAAACGTCGGGCTGGAATACAAATTCCTCGGCATGCTCGCACTCCGCGGCGGATATCAGACCAACCGCGACCTGCAGTCTTGGTCTGCGGGATTAGGGATAAATACGAGTCTTGCTGGCAATGATCTCCAGGTCAATTACTCGTTCTCAAAAATGGAAATATTCAGCAACGTCAGCAGGTTTTCTCTGGTGATGTCGTTCTGACGCTTTCGTGGCAAGGTGATGACTCTCAGAAAAACAGCACTACTCCTTGCCTTTGCAGCGACATCGCTTGCTGCAGTGGTGAGCGCGGTTGCGCAGGGAAAGGACGACGGTAAACTCAGCGCCGGAGCCGGAGGCTGGTCCGTTAGGATGGCAAATGCCGTGATGACGAGGCTCCCTCATTACCTGACCTGTGACAGCAGCATGTCGTGGAATTACGAGGAGGGAGTCCTTCTTCAATCAATCTGGGATGTGTGGGAAGAGACCGGCGACTCGGCATACTTTGACTACGTCCGCAGGAGCTTAGACTACTACGTGACCGATTCAGGCGATATCCGTACTTATGACATGGCGAAGTTCAGGCTCGACGATATTACCCCGGGAAGAGTGCTGCTTGAGCTATATTCGGCGACGAATGATATCAAATACAAAAGAGCGGCCTTTCTCCTGAGGAATCAGCTTCGCGACCAGCCGCGAATCAGAGAGGGAGGATTCTGGCACAAGAAAATTTACCCGTCGCAAATGTGGCTGGATGGGTTATACATGGCAGAGCCATTCTACGCAAAGTTTGCGACGATGTTTGACCAGCCTTCAGATCTCAAAGATGTAGCCAGCCAGTTCGTAATTATGGCTGACCACGCGGAAGACCCATCGACGGGGCTCTTCTACCACGCCTGGGATGCTTCGCTCATGCAGAAGTGGGCCAACCCGAAAACGGGTGACTCTCCGACCTTCTGGGGAAGATCAATGGGCTGGTACATGATGGGTATCGTGGATGTCCTCGATTATTTTCCGAGGGAGAACCCTGAACGGACGGAACTCATCGACATTCTTAGGGGGCTTTCCGCTTCCCTCTTGAGGTATCAGGACGCCGGCACGGGTCTGTGGTACCAGGTTGTCGACCGGCCGGGGGCGAGAGGGAATTACCTTGAATCATCGGCATCGGCCATGTTTGCCTATGCCTTCGCCAAGGGGGCGCGAGAAGGTTACCTCAATAAGCGATATCTGGAGGCCGCCGAGAGAGCGTTCCACGGCCTCGTCTCGCATGAAATCTTGATAGACCAGCGCGGGTTGCCAACACTGACTAATATATGCGGTGGTACAGGGCTCGGAGGACGTCCGTACAGGGATGGTTCGTACGACTATTATGTGTCAGTTCCACGAAAGGATAACGACTTCAAGGGCGTCGGTCCGTTTATCATGGCTGCTGTTGAAATCGGGAAAGCTGGCAGGCGCAGATGATAAATCTGAACGGCCGCGCACTTCAAACGAAGACCCTCGCGATGAAATCAGTTGCACTCCGCGTCATCGCGCTGATTGTGCTCCTTATTACGGTAAGCAGTGGCGCTCTTTGCCAGCAAGCGCTTCCGGGTGTCGGAAGGGTCGTCTGCCTCGACTGTTACCACAACAACGAGTGGAGGACCCTCAAAGACGGTCGGCGGGAGAGATACCACTATATCTGGGAGGACACTTCCAACTCCGGTTATTCGGAGCTTGGGAATACAATAAAGTCACTTGGCGCGCGAATCTCCGAATCGAATGTCTCCCCCACAAAGTCTGTCCTTGAAAAGGCGAGTCTCTATATTATAGTGGACCCGGATACTCGTGCGGAGACGAGTGACCCGCATTTCATTTCCGACCGTGAGGCGGCGACGCTTGTCAATTGGGTCCGCGGTGGCGGCGTCCTCGTGATATTTGCCAACGACAGCGGCAATTGTGAATTCGAGCATCTGAACGGACTGTCTGATCGGTTCGGAATTCATTTCGATGAGGACAGCAGGAACGATGTGAAGGGAAAAGATTTTCAGGCAGGTGCCTTCACAAATCTTCCCCGGACGAAGATGTTTAGAAACGTGAAGAAGATCTATTTGAAGGAGATCAGCACGCTTACCGTCAGGAAGCCGGCCAATTCAAACCTTACGGAAGGGGGCGACGTCATAATGGCGTCCGCATCTTTCGGAAGGGGGTACGTGTTCGCTGTCGGAGATCCATGGTTTTACAACGAGTATTTCGATAACCGGAAACTTCCTGCGGGATTCGATAACTACGACGCGGCGAAGAGTATCTTCAGCTGGCTTCTTGAGAAGGCGAAACCGGTTAATGACAAGTGACGTCAGAAGCATAATCGCAGTAAGATCGTTAACGAGATCGATTTTTAAATTACAAAGGGCAAATGATTAAATGAGTAAAAGCATTCTTGATGATTTTCGTTTCTTTGATCCTGAGCAGTCAGTTAGAAACGTAGCGTATGAACTATACTCGGGGGTGAAAGGGCTGCCGCTGATAAGCCCTCACGGACATGTCGAGCCGAGAGTGCTCGCGGAAAACCAGCCGTTCCCTGATCCAACGGAGCTCCTCATAATACCGGATCATTATGTGTACCGCATGCTTTATTCGCAAGGCATTAGCTTGGAGTCGCTAGGCATACCTGCAGGCGACGGCACTCCTGTCGAGAAGGACCACCGGAAGATCTGGCAGGTCTTTGCGGACCACTTCTATCTGTTTGCAGGAACTCCCACAGGCGTCTGGATGGCGCAGGAGTTTGCTGAAGTCTTCGACATCGGGGAGAAGTTGAATTCGTCGAATGCCATGAGGATCTACGACGAGATGTCTGCGAAGCTGAAGACAAAAGAATTTCTGCCGCGTACGCTCTTCGAGAAATTTAACATCGAGGTTCTCACGACGACCGATTCGCCGTCAGACACGCTGGACTTTCACAGAAAGATAAGAGAGTCGGGATGGAAGGGAAGAGTCATACCATGCTTCAGGCCGGACGCCGTGGTCAACATCCTGGGGAAGAAGTGGAAGGATGAAGTCGATGCGATGGGGAGGGTTTCGGGCATCGATGTGCACGACTACCACAGCTATATAAATGCGCTGGAAAAGCGCCGCCAGTACTTCAGGATCAACGGCGCAGTCTCGACTGATCAGGGAGTAGAGACACCCTATGCCCGCAGGCTTTCGGAGTTAGAAGCTGATGCGATATTCCAGCGGGCACTAAAGGGACAGGCCAACGAGAAGGATGCCGCCGCATTCACCGCCAACATGCTTATGGAAATGGCTCGCATGAGTACCGAAGACGGTTTGGTTATGCAAATTCACGCGGGAGCCTTCCGTAACCACAACATCAGCATCTTCAATAGGTTCGGTGCCGACAAGGGGGGTGACATACCCGTTCAGACGGAGTTCACGAGGAACATGCACGAGTTTCTAAACACATACTGCAACAATCCGAAATTTACGGTGGTACTCTTCACTCTTGACGAGGCGCCTTACACTCGCGAGCTTGCCCCGATAGCAGGACATTACCCGTCAGTCAGGCTGGGCGCTTCGTGGTGGTTCCATGACAGCATCCAGGGAATGACTAGATACAGACAGCAGATCACCGAAACGGCTGGCATCTACAACACCGTAGGATTCACAGATGACACGCGGGCCTTCCTCTCCATCCCGGCGCGTCACGACCTTGCGCGGAGGATGGACGCCAATTTTCTCGCGGGTCAGGTAGCCAGGAAGGTAATCGACATTGATGAAGCGACGGTCTTGGTCAAGGCGCTCGCTTATGATCTGGCGAAGAAGACATACAGGCTTTGACAAGGTCATCGCAGTTTTGAAGCATTCGAATGTATGAAATGAGCCAAAGATTCAATAATTTTGTTATAGTAACCGATTAAGTTACGATTGTCACATACAGGAGAATGAATTGAACAGGAAGCCGCACGTTACGCTGAGCGATATCGCCAGGCAACTCAATGTGTCGAAAGTCACCGTCTCGAAGGCACTTAGGGGCCACCCCGATATTTCCAGGGAAACGACAAGCCTGGTCAAGAAAGTCGCCGAGGAGCTCGGATACACTCCGAATTTCGCCGCTAGAAACCTGTCATCCCGGAAATCGAACACCATCGGCGTCGTTGTCCCGAAGATCGCGCACTTCTTCTTCAGCTCGGTCATAGAGGCAATCTACGATGAGGCGTTCAACAATAATTATGACATCGCGCTGACCGTGTCCCAGGAAAACGCCGAACGAGAGAAAAAGCATGTCGAGACGCTCATGGCCATGAGAGTAGACGGCCTCATAGTCTCGATCACACAGGAGACTAGAGACAGCGCGATATTCGAGAAGGTGCTCAGCCGCAACATACCTCTTGTCTTCATGGACCGCGTGCTTCCGGTGGATGGAACAAGCCAGGTGACTGTAGACGACAAGGGGGGCGCCGCTCAGGCGATAGAGCTCGCCATCAGCAACGGGTACAGGAAGATCGCTCATATAGGCGGTTACAAAGAGATTAACATCGGCAAGAACAGGTACGAGGGATACGTCGAGGCGATGAAGAAGCACGGCTTGCCCATAGAGCCGGACTGGGTTATACACGGTGGATTCGGCGAGGACGACGGCTACCAGGGATTCATGAAACTCTATAAGAGCGGACACATGCCGGAGTTCATATTCGCGGTGACATACCCGGTGGCGCTCGGCATTTACGCCGCCGCTTCCGAGGTCGGTGTCAGAATCCCTGACGACCTTGACGTGATCTGCTTCGGGAGTGCGAGTATAAACAAGTTTCTAAAACCGGCGCTGACTTACATAGACCAGCCGACGGACAATCTTGGACGTGCTGCTGTAGACCTGGTGCTCGAGCACATCGGGGAGACCGAAGAGTATGAGCCGAAGCACGTCGAGGTACAGACGGTTCTGGTAATGCGGGATACTTGCATAAAGAAGAAAGCCGCCCCGGCGGCCGCGGTTAAGTAGGTCGGGTCACTCCTATACCCGAGCGCTGCTCCTTGACTGACGCGAGGTCATGCCTCGCAGTGGCCGTGTGTGCGCTGGCTTATCTGACGAAGGGAAAGACCCCATCATGAGCAGGGAAGAGACAACAAAAAGGGTAATCGACTCGGCTGCCGTCGCTGTAATCAGACTCACCGATCCGGGCAAACTGATAAGGGTCGCTGATGCCATCTACAAGGGAGGAGTCTCCGGCATCGAGATTACGATGACAGTTCCGAACGCGATACGCGTGATCTCAGAAGCGAGCAGGGAAATTGGAGGCTACATGAATGTGGGGGTGGGTTCCGTGCTTGATGCGGACACTGCAGCGAAGGCTATCGAAGCGGGGGCGAGATACGTCGTCAGCCCGATCTTCAGGAGAGAGATTATCGAGGTGGCACACAGGTACGATGTCCCGGCGATGCCGGGGGCCTTTACCCCGACTGAAATCCAGACGGCCCACGAGTCGGGCGCAGATATCGTGAAGGTCTTCCCCGCCGATGTCGTCGGCATGGCATTCTTCAGGGGAATACTCGCGCCGATGCCGCATCTCAGGCTCATGCCAACGGGAGGCGTAACGCTGACAAATGCCGGCGAATGGCTGAAGGCCGGAGCATGTGCGGTGGGAGTGGGAACGGCTCTTCTCGATCGGAAGCTGATAGCGGCAGACAAGTACGCCGCTCTCACGGAAAATGCGAAGATACTCATGGAGAGCATTTTCAGGGCCAGGGCTGAAATGAAGACGGCGTGACTACGGGATTTTTGACGAATGCGGGATGTCAAGATGAAGAATAAGATCGTGACGATGGGAGAGTTAATGCTCAGGCTTTCGACACCGGATCATTCCCGGTTCGTGCAGGCACAGGAGCTGAATGTTAACTTCGGCGGGGGGGAAGCCAACGTCGCCGTGTCGCTCGCGAACTTCGGCTTCGAAAGCTATTTCGTTTCGAAGATCCCTTCGCACGAAATTGGACAGGCGGCCGTGAACGGCCTGAGGCGCTTCGGCGTCATGACAGACTACATCGTAAGAGCGGGGGATCGGCTCGGAATATATTACCTCGAGACTGGGGCCAGTCAAAGGGCATCGAAGGTCATATATGACAGGGCCAATTCCGCATTCACCGAGATCAGGAAAGACGATCTCAACTGGGACGCCGTGTTCTCGGGTGCAGAATGGTTCCACTGGACCGGCATCACTCCCGCTCTCGGTGCCTCCGTGCGCGAGTCGCTCAAGTCTGCCTGCGAAGCGGCGAGAAGAAACGGCGTGACGATAAGCGCTGACTTGAACTACAGGGCCAAGCTCTGGACGACGAAAGAGGCGCAGAGCACGATGGTGCCGCTCATGGAATACGTCGACTTCTGCATTGCCAACGAGGAAGATGCGGAAAAGAGCCTGGGGTTTGCTGCTCCGAAGACCGATGTGGAAAAGGGAAAGCTCAATGAAGAGGCATACATGGATCTTGCCGCGAAGCTGAAGCAAAAGTTCCATTTCAAAGGTGTCGCTATAACGATGCGCGAAAGCTACTCGGCATCCCGGAACGGCTGGAGCGCCGTGCTTGTGGATGACAGGAACTGCGGGACTCCTTACCGGTCAAGGCAATATGACGTGCAGATAGTTGACAGGGTAGGCGGCGGAGATTCGTTCGCGGCGGGCCTCATCTACGGCATTTTGAGGAAGAATGATACTAAGGAGGCCCTCGAATTCGCCGTCGCCGCCTCGTGCCTGAAGCAGACAATCCCAGGCGATTTTAACTTTGTCTCCGTCGAGGAGGTTGACAAGCTTTCCAGGGGAAGCGGCTCAGGGAGAGTCGAGAGGTAAGGCTCGGGCTCGTTCGCAGCGGAGCATCTTGCCCCTCATCATCCCGTCGATTACCTCTAATCCAAACTCAGATTATCAAACGAGTAATATGCCATATACTTTACTTAGTCTGCTCTCCACCTGCCGGCAAATAGGACGACGCGAGAACAAGACTTTGCTTCAATCAAATGGGGTGAGATCTGTCGCCGCAGTTGCGGCATTTATTATTGCGGCTGGCTCACTCTTTTTCTCCATCGCAGTAAACAGCTGCGGAGCCCAGACCGTCCCATGGGTACCAGATACGGAGAACGGCCGCTATAGGAATCCGGTTATATTTGCAGACTATTCAGATCCGGATGTATGCAGAAAGGGAGACGAATACTTTCTCGTCTCTTCAAGCTTTAATCGTGTCCCGGGGATACCGGTCCTTGAATCCCGGGACCTTGTCAACTGGCGGATAATAGGCCACGCACTCACGAGACTCACTCCTGAGGACTACTACTCTTCTGTTCGGCCTGGAGGAGGGGTCTGGGCTCCATCCATCCGGTACCGCTCAGGAAAATTCTTTGTGTACTATCCTGATCCCGACTTTGGTATCTACGTTGTCACCGCGAAAGACCCGGCGGGGCCATGGTCAGAGCCTCTTCTCGTCAAAGGAGGGAAGGGGCTTGAAGACCCGTGTCCCTTCTGGGACGATGATGGGAGGGCGTACCTCATACATGCATTTGCGGGAAGCCGCGCCGGAATAAAGAGCGTTCTTGTCCTCAATCGGATGAGCGAAGATGGCACGAAGCTTCTTGACGCCGGATCGATCGTTTACGACGGACACGGCATCGACCCGACGGTTGAAGGGCCTAAGCTATACAAGCGACACGGATACTATTATATCTTTGCACCTGCCGGTGGTGTTTCGAACGGCTGGCAGGTTGTGCTGAGATCGAAAAACATCTACGGCCCCTACGAAAGAAAAATGGTATTGCATCAGGGGAAGACCGCTGTCAACGGCCCGCACCAGGGAGCCTGGATCGTCACTCCCAAAGGCGAATCATGGTTCGTTCACTTTCAGGACAGGGGATCTTACGGACGGGTCGATTACCTCGAACCGATGACGTGGGCTGGGGGCTGGCCCACGATAGGAACTGTGGCGCAGGGGGACAGCATAGGCCAACCCGTCTTAAGCTTTCGGAAGCCAGATGTCGGCTTCTCATATCCGGACGAAGTCCCACAGACATCTGACGAGTTCAATGGAACTGCTCTTGGCCTGCAATGGCAATGGCAGGCGAACCCGGGGGCGACATGGGCATTTCCCGATCCGGCATCCGGTTGCCTGAGGCTCTATGCGGTGAAGATATCTGATGAACCAAGTAATTTTTGGCGGATTCCAAACATCCTGACACAGAAGTTTCCCGCTGAGAGTTTTCAGTGCACAACGAGGCTGACTTTTACTCCACTCTCCAGAGGTGACAAGGCAGGTCTCATTATACTGGGGACAAGCTATGCTTACCTGGCACTTTCTGAAAAGAGCGACGGCACGTATCTGGCCTTCGTTTCGTGCCAGAATGCGGATAGTGGGAACCGGGAGGATGAGAAGATAATAGAACGAGCTATGAGTCGAACTGTCTACTTCAGAGTCTCCGTGGCTCCGGGCGCAGCGTGCGAATTCAGCTACAGCTTTGACGGCATGAATTTCACAGTAATCCCTGATGACTTCGTGGCCCAGCCTGGGAAATGGGTCGGCGCAAGTGTCGGCATATTCTGCACCGGCAAGGAGAAGGCCGATGATTCGGGATATGCCGATTTCGACTGGTTCAGGGTACGGTGAAACATGAATAAATCGAAGTGAAGATTGGGTCAGCAATATTGTCGCGAATCATACGGTCGGAGGTGATACATGCCTGCAGGTCTCTTTCGGATGACTCCTCTTCTTCTTGTCATTCTCTTTATCGGAGCGGGTATGAAGCTGAATAAAGAGAAGGTCGTCTGCTTCGGAGATTCCATAACCTACGGAGCGAAAGTTAACAGGCACAGCTGGGTGTACCTGTTGAATAACAGCCAGAGGGAACTTCACTTTCTCAACGAAGGGAGGAACGGGAGGAAGACATCAGACAGGGATGAACTAATTCCTGCAATAAAGAGGCACATGGACGCTGGACTCTTTCTGATTTTTCTAGGGGTCAATGATCTTAAAGATGGCAATGACAGCATGGTGGCGGCATGCGTAAGCAACATGAGATGGATGATCGGTGAAATACGCAGGAGTCTCCCCGGCGCGAAGGTGGTCATTCTGTCGCCGCCAAAGATCAACCTCGGGGCTATGTCTGCGTTGAACGTCGGGAAAAAGTACAACGAAAAAACTCAAACATCCCTCATCCATCTTGAGGAGGAATATAGGGAACTGGCATTGCGAGATAGCGTGGGATTCATTTCACTTCTCAACGCTGTCTCGCCTGAGAATTACGCGGACGGTCTGCACCCGGATTCCGCAGGGCAGGAGGAGATTGCGAAGGCTGTCTGGCGGGGACTTGAGAGATACCTCGGTTTATCTCAAAGCACAGGGCGTCGACAGGCTGCAGAAATGGACGACCGGTGAAGGGGGGGCTTCGACGGGTCAGAAGAGGAATTAATTCTCAAGAAAGTCCTTGACATTTACGTTCGTCGGGTGTAAAATGTTGCGTACTTAAGTTATCGGTTAAGTTATCGTTCAAGTGAGCGATATTTTGAAAATTTTGAAGGTTCTGCGGCTCGAGTGCGTGCGATTCTCCAGGGGCTTTCCCGGTAGTTTTTTGACCTGGTTTCTGTCCCCCATTGAGATCTTGGCAGCCTGAAGAACCATTGTCGACGGAGTCGCCGCTTCGATTTTATGATTTACAGGGGAGGCTGTTTCCAACCGGTGCACCGTCGCTTTAAGCCAATGAAAAAGCTGGAGGGTAAGTATCTGAATTGATATCGCGTGACTCCGCTTCTAGCCCATCTGCATTCCGAAGCCAGCGCAGGGAAAGTCCGTCGCTCTCTCCGATGACCCAACTCTCTTCCTCTGAAGCATCCCGTGTCCGCCACGGAAAGTCTTCGAAGGTTCTCCTAAAGTCGCGTGAGTTCCTCCCAGTTGAGCTACACCACAAAATGTTCTCCGCGGACTCATCACATCTGGAGTCGAACAGAGTCCGGCCCAACCTTCAGGTTGGGCAAATGATTTTGAAGAGATTGTCGTAAGTATGCGGTTCCGGTTCGCACACGTTTTCACCCAGCCCTCAGGCCATGGCGCATTATCATCTCGAAAACTTCTGATGACCTTGTTTCTCCTTGCGTCTGCAGCCGGAACTGCATTTCCTTACGATCCACATTATATGGTGGTCGCCAGCGACGGGAGCGGCGATTTTCGAACTGTCACTCAGGCTATTGACGCCCTTCCGATGTTCAACTACGAGCGGGTGGTAATATTCATCAGGAACGGAGTCTACAACGAGAAGATAAGGATCACGCAGGATTACGTTACGCTCCGCGGAGAAAGCAGGGATAGCACGATTATCGAGTACAACCAGCTCAGGACGGATTGGATATCGCACAAGGATTACATCGGTCCTGCCGTCGTCAATATTCACGCGGACGACGTGATACTTGAAGACCTCACGGTAGAAAACACCCAGCCTCAGGTCGGTCCCCACGCGTTTGCCGTTTATGGTACCGGAACGAGAACGATACTACTTAACTGCAATGTCTTCAGCAAAGGGGGAGACACCGTCTCGCTCTGGAATTACAAGGGCGGAATGTATTACCACGCGAACTGCTCCTTCAAGGGAGCAGTTGATTATGTTTGTCCAAGGGGGTGGTGTTTCATAAAGGACTCCAAGTTCTATGAGCTGAAATCCCGCACCGCATCTTTGTGGCACGCCGGTGGCTTCGGCAAGAGTCAGAAGCTCGTGGTGGAGAACTCTTCGTTCGACGGTGTGAATGGCTTTGAACTCGGCAGGCACCATTACGAAGCGCAGTTCTACCTCCTCGATTGCAGCTTCTCGGAGGCGATGGCAGATACCCCCATCTACAGAGTCACATACAAAGACCCTGAGAAGAACAGACCTTTCAATTGGGGTGAGCGTGATTTTTACTACGGATGCCACCGCGAAGGAGGAGATTTCGAATGGTTTGCGGACAATCTGAAGAGCGCCCCCGGAGCTCCCACTCCGTCCGCAATAACTCCCGCCTGGACCTTCGACAATAAATGGAATCCCGAGAGCGCGATTGGGCCTAAGGTCCTGAAGTATGTGTTACAAGGCTCCTCCGTCCTCATGTCTTTCAGCGAACCGATAACCGTAATAGGTAAACCTGTTCTTGTCTCAAGAGATGGGACGAAGCTTTTGTATGACTCCGGAGCCGGATCCGATACTATTAGATTCGACTCGTCTGTTCCCCTTTCAAAAGGGAGCCTTGTCGGCCTCTCCGTTGAAGGAGGAGGACGACTCACGGGGACAATCGCTTCGATCCATCAAAGGAACGTAAACCTGAATGTCGGGGCTTAGCTTGCGCATCGGACGAGAACATAAGGCAATCATAATCGGGGCTGTCGCAGTTGGCTTTCTGATAGCCGGTGCGTCATCCAGTGCCCAGGAAGTTCGGTGCGGTGACGGCGTGCCCAGAGATACCTCCTATACTTTATTCAGCGCCGCGAGGAAGATTTACAAGAAATTCCCGAACGTGAAGCTTGCCGCTGACAGACTGCCTGCCGGGGTCGATGCCAGAAGGAATATAGTCTTTGCTTCGTACGGAGGGCGTCACCTTTGCCTCGACGTGTTCAAGCCTGCCGGTGACCTCCGCAAAAAGTATCCCGGTGTACTGATAATTCACGGAGGCGGTTGGGTGTCGGGTGACAGGTCTATGCTGGTTCCGATGGCGGAACGGATCGCCTCGCATGGCTATGTCACGGTTACGGCCGATTACAGGCTGGCTCCTGAAGCCCTCTACCCGGCGGGTGTCTATGACGTCAAGGCCGCGGTGAGGTGGATGAGGGCTAACGGAGATGAGTACCAGATCGACACTACGCGGATCGTTGCGTATGGCTGTTCGGCTGGCGGCGAGCTGGCGTCTTTTCTCGGAGCTACTAATGGGCTTAAAAAATTCGAAGGCGAGGGTGGAAATCAGGGAAGCTCAAGCAGAGTGCAGGCAGTGGTCAATGTAGACGGCCTCCTGGATTTCATGAGCCTTAATTCCACGAAATATGACAACAACCCCGCGAAACCATCGGCGGCGGAGAGGTGGTTTGGAGGTTCTTACAGGAATATCCCGGGGGTGTGGAAGGACGCGTCGCCGATAACCTACGCTGGGAGCTCAACGCCTCCGACTATCTTCATAAACAGCTCCATGGCGCATTACCACGCCGGGCGGGACAGTATGGTCGCAATTATGAAACGGTTTGGGATTTATTCGGAAGTTCGGACGCTCCCCGGTACTCCCCATACTTTCTGGCTGTTCCACCCATGGTTCGACAAGACACTAGAATACACGCTCGGATTTCTTGATGAGGTGTTTCGGCAACAGCCCATGCGGAAGGGGAAGCTTGGCGATTCTTTCTCTGGAGGTCACTCCGCATCGGCAGGCCGGAAAGTAATCGTGAAGAAGCCGATGAACATCGGATAAAAGTATGACTCTTCATAAAACACAAACCAAGAGAAAAATGGGAGGAAACATGAATACCTCTACAGCGTTCAAGAGATTCCATCTGCTCGTCGCATTCTGTCTTACAGCGAGCTTTGGAGTACTCAACGCCCAGACGATTACCAGCAATGGGTCAGGGGGTGGTAACTGGAATTCCGCTTCTACATGGAACGGCGGCGTAGTTCCTACCAGCGCCAATGACGTGGTGATTGCGGGCGGCGATTCGGTCTACATTTACACGGGCACAGCGGTAACCTGCAACAGCCTCACAATTCAGTCAAACGCAAAGTTCAAGAACGGAGATAGCACCGGCTTTGCGGTAACGAGCGCGCTCACGGCACAGGCGGGCAGCTACTACTACGACGGGAACAACGCGGTTTCTTGGCCCACTGCCGGCTCATACAGCATCGACAGCGCGAGTAATTTCATCCAAACATCCAACGGCAGTTCCACCATCGGTGCAAGTGGAAATGCCACCTACGGTAATTTGACAATATTGAAAAGCGGAACTACTTGCGGCGCGAACCTGGCGATAAACGGGAACCTGACTGTAAACACGGGGGGCTCGGGGAACACTTTTAGGGGAACAAACACTGCGGCTGGGAGTCTCACTCATCACGTGGCGGGTAACGTAAAGGTTGTTTCCGGACAATGGTCGTGCATAGACGTCGGCGGGGCCGCCATAACCTGTATCTGGAACGTTGATGGAAATGTGACGGTCGGAGATCCCTCTACAAGTTCAGCCCAGTCCCGTATGGGACCGTTCACCAGCGGAAGCTCAGCCGGACTGGCTATTTTCAACATCGGAGGGAATTTGTCCTTTGTCAACGGTGCCCGGATTCAAGGTGGGAGCAGCTCGACTGCGGGCACGGGAGCCGGTGAAATAAACCTGAAGGGAAATCTGAGTATCGACAATACCTGCAGCCAAAACACAAGCAACAAGATCGGCTCATTTTCCATTAACTTCTTCGGAACGGGGACTCAGACTGTTAGCCTGGGAATACCTTTGGCGGGATTGGCCTACACTGCTAACGACACGATAGCTGCCGGTGCAAGTGTGGTCTTTGCAGGCGGCTCAAGGTACTGGGGACTAGGCGGCACAGGATCTCCTGCCGGCTCGTTCGTCGTGAATGGGAGTCTAAATTTTGGCGCGGACACTCTGAAGGGAACTCAGAACTTTGTGACGGGTAGCGGGGCTACGCTCGCGACGTCGGACTCAAATGGCTTCGATGTTGTTCTGGCGGTTACGGGCACAAAAACGTTTAGCTCCGTGACAAGCTTCGATTTCTCCGGCACCTCGGCCCAGCTGACGGGCACCTCGCTTCCGGCGACATTCAACAACCTTACCATAAACAACGCTGCGGGGGTGACGCTAAGCAAATCGGTAAACGTCCAGGGTGTGCTGACGCTTACGAGCGGAAACCTTCAGTTGGACACCAACTATATAATGGCTTCCTCAATCAGCGGTGCCTCTTCTTCAAGCTACATACTCACGGATAGCTCGAAGAGCTCTCTGAAAATAACGGGCGTCGGGTCGACAAAAGTTCTCTTCCCCGTCGGCACGACTGCCGAAGGTTATTCTCCAGTATGGATGACCAACGCCGGCACCGCAGACACTTTCTCCGTGGCGGCGATGATGGACACTTCTGCGGCGCTTGGCGGTGGAAGGGTGAACGTGAAATGGAACATAGCCGAAAACAATCCGGGCAGCGCGAATCTCACATTGACATTTGGCTGGATGGGCACGGCGCAGAATTCTCTGTTCGCGGCGACCCCATCTTTGTACACGCAAATATATAATCTCGGTGGGATACTCAGGCAGGCAGGCGCCGGTAACTACTCGAGCCAGCTCACCACCGAACCATACACGCTCGGCCGCAGCGGCATCGTTTCCCTCGGCACGTTCGGAGTCGGCAAGTTCCTCCTGAATGTAACTCTTCAGGTGGGTGACTACGGGTCCGTCGCCAGCGGGAACTGGAGCTCATTGGCAACATGGAAACAGTGGGATGGTACCGGATGGAACACTGTACCCACCGTCATACCCGCCGGCGAAGTCAACGTCTACATCAACAAGGGTGACACCGTCACCGTGGATTCGAAGGACTCCGTAGGCAACAGCCTGACCGTGAATGGGTACCTCAAGGATGTGGCGGGACTCATAACGAGCGGGGCGACGGTCGTTTTTGACAGCGCCAGCACTTACGAGCTCGCGTACAACGGTGCGACGGGAGTGCCCGGGATACCGAATGCGACATGGAACAAGGGATCGACTTGCCTGATCACCGGCAACAACGGCACCATCTCTTCGACAACCGGTTACAACGCCAATCAGAATTTCTATAACCTTACTATCAACGCCGGATTTACATCGAACAAAGACATCGCGATGTACGACAATACGATCGGCGGAAACCTTGTGATTAACAATACCGGATCGAGCAGAATCCAACTGACGAGCCCCGGTGCCGGTACTCCCAACACAATTACAATTAAAGGGAATCTTATCCTCACTGCCGGCCAGTTCAGCACAAACGGTTCGGGGAGCGCCGCTGACATCACCATCAACAGCTACGGCAACATTATCGCCACGGGTGGGAACTTCAGCGTATCGAGAGGTTCGGGTCCCAACGTCCAGTGGAACGCGTACGGTGACTCCCTCGTGCTCTCCGGCGTAACGACGCAAACATCGAGCAGCATCGCGAAAATGGTCTTCGCGAAGCAGGGCACCCAGTATGTCAGTTTTGAGAACGTGACCTGGGGCGGTGGCGGTCTTCCTGCCGAGGTCGACACTGGAACCACATTGGTCATGGGCACATCCTCCTTCGAGGGTAATGGCGCGTTCACGGCCGATTCCGGAGCGACGCTCGTCCTTGGTGACACGACAGGACTTAACGGAAACGTTGCTACGTCAGGCCCGGTGACGCTGAGCTCAGGCGCCTCGTTTACTTTCAACGGAGCAGTCGCTCAGACGACAGGGTCCTTGCTCTCAGGCACGTTCCGCAACCTTACAGTCAACAACTCGAAGGGAGTCGTTCTGACGAAGAACGTGAACCTGACCGGAGCGCTCACTCTGACGAGCGGCATACTTGCGATAGACACTAACGCAGTCACCGCGGCCACAGTCGCCGGTGGATCATCATCGAGTTACGTCTCTACTGACAGTTCCAGAGGCCATTTGATGATTTCCAATGTCGGGTCAAGCAAGGTGCTATTCCCGGTGGGCACCGCCCTCGAGGGATATTCTCCCGTTTGGATGACGAACAGTGGAACGGCTGACTCTTACACCGTAAACGCGGCTAAAGACACATCGACTGTGCAGGGGAAAGGCCGCGTGAACGTCAGGTGGACGGTAGGCGAAGGTACGGCGGGCGGAAGCAGCCTGACAATGCAGTTCGGTTGGATGAGGTCGGCGGAAAACGCCGCGTTCCCTTCGGACAGCGCGAACGCCGGAATATTCTACCTCTCCGACACTACTGAAGCCGGCTCGGGCGCATACGTTCGTCAGTCTACGACGGAGCCCTATACGATCTCGCGCGGCGGCATCAGCGCAGTCGGCACGTTCGCGGTGGGTAATTTCATTTCCACGGGCGTGAACGAAGCTGAGAACGTCCCGGTCCAGTTTAAGTTGTTCCAGAACTATCCTAATCCTTTCAATCCTTCGACGAAGATTCTCTTCTCTGTGGCAAAGAAAGGTGAGACCTCGCTCAGGATATACAACATACTGGGACAGCAGGTCGAGACGCTGTTCTCTGGTGAAGCTCAACCCGGAAAGAGATACGTTGTAGAGTTCAACGGCGCCTCGCTCTCTTCCGGCGTCTACTTCAGCGTTCTCCAGAGCGGCGGACAAAGACAGATCCAGAAGATGGTTCTGATGAAGTAGGAAATTAAATCGCTGATTTAATCCTGACTCCGCCGGTCGACTCCTTTCGGTGCCGGCCGGCGGGGCGGGAAGTTGTTGTTTGAGAAGTACGATGATCTCGACTTACAAAGAAACGAGAAAAATGGAGGTTCATAAATGAAGAAGCGACTGACTCTTTTGCCACGGATTGTCATCGGCAGGAATGGGTTGGGATGGTTGGCGGTCGTGGCCATTCTCGGCCTGCTTTCGTTTTCAAATCCTGCCGAAGCGCAGTATGTAACTAACGGGACCGGAGGAGGAGTGTGGACCTCCGGCACGACATGGTCCGGAGGTCAGGTTCCTCCGAGCGGAAGCAGCGTGACTATCGCCGCAAACGATTCGGTGTGGACTAACATCGGAGGATTAGTAAACTGCGGCGACCTCGATATTCAATCAGGAGCCAAACTGAACGTCCTCGGCGAGGGGATCCAGATGAACGGCGCATTCACCATCGAGGCCGGCGCAAGGTACATCAACAACACGGACTCTGCCAAAGCCTGGCCAGCCGGTGCGTCCGGCTATTCCATAGCCCCCACCAGCACTTTTGAGCTTGGCAATACAGGAAACAGCACGCTGGGCTGGAATCAGTCGGACTCTCTGTTCGGCAATGTGGTCATCGACCCGAATGCTTCCGGCGGTGTAACGTGCGGCGCTAACCTGACGATTCAGGGAGACCTGACTGTCAACGTTGCCAAGGGGAGTTATTTCCGGGGCATTTCGGTGGGAGTCTACACGAGCACGGGTGCAACAAATTTCGTCCATCACGTAATGGGTAACGTGACCGTCCTCGGTGGAAACTTGGCCGCAGTTGATATGGGCGTTTCGGCAACTGTACCACTCTCATGCACTTGGAACATCGACGGGAATGTCACGGTCGGGAATCCCGCTTCCTCGGCCGCCTCTCCGAGATTCTCTCCGATAACGAGCGAAGATGATCTGGGAGCGACCGGCATCTTCAACATCAAGGGGAATCTGTCGTTCGTAAATACGGGAAGGCTTGCGGCCGGGAGTAACTCAGGAAGCGGTCAGAGCACAACCCAAATTGCTCAGCTGAACCTTTACGGAAACCTCACTTTTGATTCCACCGCGACTTTCGGCGTCAATTCAATGGGCAATTTCATAATCAATTTTAAAGGCACCAAACCCCAGATCGTGACGCTTGGAAGTAACGCCTCCTTCTCGCACTCTTCCGGCCTGCCGCAGTGCACACTCATCGACACGGTGGCCGCCGGCGCGAACGTGACCTTTACGGGTGGGCATTACTGGAAATCTTCATTGACACTGGCACCCAATGGCGGCGGGGCTTTTGTGGTTAATGGAACGCTGAATATCGATGCGGCAGATACCATTAAGGGGACCCAGAAGTTCATCCTCAATCCCGGTGCCACGCTCGGTATCGGAGCCACTGGTGGGATCGTCGCGGCTTCAGATACTGCCCCGAATGCGGGCAACGTTCAGGTAGACTCCGGTCGTGTTTTCAGCAGCAGTGCCAACTACGTCTACAACGGGACTTCTGCGCAGGTAACCGGATCAGGACTCCCTGCGACGGTGAACAATCTGACCATAGATAACAGCGCTGGGGTCGCACTTTCCCAGGCTACTACCATTAATGGCACACTCTATCTGACGGCGGGTACTTTCGATAACACGATTCCGTTCACTCTTGGACCGAACGGCAAAATATCCATAACGGGTGGAAAGTTGACAGCGATTCAGTCTGGAGCCTCGTCGGTTCCGAAACAGTTCTCGCTCGATCAAAACTACCCGAACCCGTTCAACCCGACGACCGAAATTCAGTTCGCGGTTCCGAAGAGTGCGCATGTGACACTCGCGGTGTACAACGCTCTTGGTCAGAAGGTGGCAACGCTCGTCGACGGCAACTTTTCTGCCGGAGTGTACCAGCGGGTCTTTGACGGGTCGAGATATGCCAGCGGTGTCTATTTTGCAAGACTCAGCGCGGACGACCATGTGTTTACCGCCAAAATGTTGATGATTAAGTAATTCCATCTGTGTGTTGAGGACTCCGGCGTCCTGTCCTTCTTGGCGGCAGATGCCGGCGTCCTCTTCTAGTATTCAATCGAAACAAAGATATGGCATTATGAAAACTCGCGGCAATAATTCGACGCGGAGGGCCGGGGTCGGTGCCTGCGCGCTGGTAACGGTGGCGCTCGTGCTGTCATCGTTCGGTGGTGCAATGGCACAACCAGGCAATGATGAGCTGAAATCAGAGATCAGCAAGTACACGTCTAACCTTCCGTTTGCCATGACCCCAATCAAGTTGCCGGAGATTCCGGAAAGGGTTTTCAACATAATCAGTTACGGGGCTGTCGGTGACGGTGCGACTATGAATACCGTTGCCTTCATGAAGACCATCGAAGCATGTGCCGAAGCGGGTGGTGGAACCGTCCTTGTCCCCCCAGGGCTTTGGCTAACTGGTCCGATCGAACTCAAGAGCAATATAAATTTTCATGTGAGCAGAGGCGCCTTCATACTCTTCAGCAGGAACCACGCGGATTATCCGATCGTGAAATCTCCCACCAGGGGTTTCGTGGTCGCTTCCCCAGTGTATGGATTCAACCTGAAGAATGTTGCAATCACCGGCAAGGGACTGCTCGACGGTTCCGGCATAACATGGCGGCCAGTGAAGAAAGCGAAGGTCACCGCGTCCATGTGGAAAGAACTGACCCAGTCTGGTGGAGTCGTGACAGATGATGGGAAGATATGGTGGCCTTCCGAAGAGGCCGCGAACGGCGGACAGTACATAAGGGAACTTAAAGAGAGAAAAGACAAGAAGAAGCTGACTGCCGACGATTTTCTTCCGGCGAGGGATTTCATGAGGCCGATCCTCCTCCTTCTGAGCCGCTGCCAGAATGTGCTGGTGGACGGAATAACGCTTCAGAACTCGCCTGCTTTCGCGATGTATCCTGACCGCTGTGAGGATGTCGTCGTGCGGGACGTCAAGGTGAATAATGAATACTGGGCGCAGAACGGGGACGGAATCGACATAGCATCTTCGAAGAATGTCCTCGTGTATAAATGCACAGTCACCGCCGGTGATGACGGCATCTGCATGAAATCAAGCAGGGACAAATCAGGAAACGCGGCCCTCAAGGATATCGTGATAGCCGATTGCGTCGTTTACCACGCGCACGGGGGATTTGTCATCGGGAGCAACACGGACGGCGGGATGGAAAATATCTCCGTGAGAAATTGTGACTATGTCGGAACCGACATCGGCCTCCGTTTCAAAAGCGCCAGGGGAAGAGGGGGACTGGTGAAGAATATTTTTGTCAGCAACATCTATATGAAGGATATCGTGAACGAGGCGATCCTCTTTGACACGTATTACGAAGAGGCGGACAGGGATACGGCCGTTCAACCCATAACGGACAAAACGCCGATATTCGATGGGTTTCACCTGGACAGCATCTTCTGCGATGGCGCGAGACAGGCGGTGCACGTGGCGGGCCTCCCTGAAATGCCGATCAGGAATGTCAGCCTGTCTAATTCCGTAATCAGAGCGGAGAAAGGTTTCGTATCTGACTACGCTTCCGGATTCAACCTGACAAATGTTAGGATTCTACCTTCTAAGGGCGACGTTTTCTCGCTGAGCAATACAGGGGATTTCAAGATCATTAAAGGGTACTGTCCACTGAATACGACCGTGTATATGAGTCTTCAGGGGAGGACAACAGGTGGAATCATAATTACCGGTACAGATTTGGCGCCAGCGAAACAAAAGATCATTTACAGCTCAGGGGTCGACAAGAACGCGGTGACAATAGAGTAATTCCGGGAAGGATCTGAAATGTCAAATCGATATTGGAAGACAGTACGCTCGTCTCTTCGCGCTTACGTGCCTATATTTTCTTTGTTCTTTCTTCTCACGTCAGCGATTCCTTTCAATCATTTCATCCCTTCATCGGCGGACGGAGCTGGAACCGAAGCGACGGGCTGGCAGCGCGTTCCGGAGATACTGAAGCGCATCGTCCCGCCCGATTTCGCGCGGAAGAATTTTCCGATCACCGATTTTGGCGCCGTCGAGGGAGGCAAGGTTCTCTGCACGGAGGCCATAAGAAAAGCCATCGATGCCTGCGCCCAAGCTGGCGGAGGGCATGTGGTTGTTCCTAAGGGAATATTCCTCACGGGAGCAGTTCATCTCAAGAGCAACGTCGACCTTCATTTGTCAGAAGGCGCCGTTCTGAGGTTCAGCACGGATCCGAAGGACTACCTGCCGGTGGTTCACGTCAGATGGGAAGGCTCAGACGCGATGAACTATTCGCCTCTGATTTACGCTTACGGGGAGGAGAATGTTGCACTGACCGGGAAAGGGGTACTGGATGGTCAGGCAGACGCCCGGCACTGGTGGCCCTGGAAGAAGCTGAGCAATGACCCTAACAGCCGTCCGCTCCTCATGAAGATGAACGACGAGAAGACTCCGCTTGGCAAAAGAGTCTTCGGAGAGGGGCACTACCTTAGGCCGACATTTGTGGAGTTTTACGAATGTAAGAATGTCCTCATAAAAGATGTCAAGCTGGAACGTGCCCCGTTCTGGTTCCTACATCCGGTGCTCTGCAGCAACGTGACGGTCGACAGGGTGGAAACCGACAGCAACGGTCCCAATACCGACGGGTGCGACCCGGAATCTTGCGATGACGTACTTATTCAGAATTGTGTGTTCAACAACGGAGACGATTGCATCGCGATCAAGTCCGGCAGGAACAATGACGGTCGCATACCGAACATCCCGGCGAAGAACATCATCGTGAGAGACTGTACGATGAAGGACGGCCACGGCGGAGTCTCGATCGGAAGCGAGATCTCGGGCGGCTGTTCGGACGTCTTCATTGAAAATTGCAGGCTGAGCAGCCCCAATCTTGATCAGGCTATCCGCATAAAGTCGAACGCTAAACGGGGCGGGGTGGTGAGTGATATCTATGCGAGGGATCTGAAGATCGGCGAGGTGAAGGTGGCAATTCTCCGCGTCGACCTCAAGTATGATCCGCCAGAGGCAAAGGGGTACAGCTTCTATCCCGTCGTGAAAGATGTCTTCGTTCAAAACGTCAACACGAGCAGAAGCGAGTACGGACTATATCTTACCGGACTTCCGGAGTCCAAGATAAGCGACGTGGTGGTCAAGGACTGCAGGTTTGACGGCGTCCGGGAGGGAAACAGCATAGAAGACGCCGTGGGTGTGAAGCTGGAGAATGTGTACATGAATGGAAAGAAGATTGAAGAGTGAATGGCAATGATGTCTGGGAATCCGGGCGAATGATCTTCAGATCGGCGCTGTCACTAACGTTGCTTCTCCTGATTTCCGGTGTGCTTCGAGCGCAAACCACTATCTATGTGTCCCCGTCGGGCAGCGATACGAATCCTGGTACGGTCAGCCAGCCTCTTCAGACGATCTCGAAGGCGATGTCTGTGGCGGCCGCGGGTACCACGATATATCTGCGTGGCGGAGTATACAATATCAGCTCCACACTAGGGGCTGCCGTCAGCGGATCGGCCGGAAACTCTATCAACCTGTGGGCCTATCCCGGCGAGAAACCGGTACTGGATTTTTCCGGAGAGAGCTATTCGGCTTCGTCGCGTGGAATAGAAATAAAAAGGAATTACTGGTACATCAAGGGGCTTGACATAAGGAACGCAGGCGATAACGGCATATTCATTTCCGGATCGAACAACATAGTGGAAAACTGCAGCGTATCGTATTGCAAGGACACTGGCATACAAATAAGCAGCGGGGGGAGCAATAATTATATTCATAACTGTGACGCCTTCGATAACAATGACCCTGCCACTCAGGGCCAGAACGCCGATGGTATCGATGTTAAGCTTGCCGCCGGACCAGGAAACGTCCTTAGAGGATGCAGGGTGTTCGACAACGCGGATGACGGGTATGATTGCTATGGCACAGCAAACAAGGTAGTCTTCGACAGCTGCTGGGCGTTTCACAACGGTTACAACCTCTGGAACATACAGGGTTTCACTGGCAACGGCAACGGGTTCAAGTTGGGCGGCGATGACTCAATAGGCACGCATATCGTCACCAACTGCGTCTCTTTCGACAACGTGGTCAAGGGCTTCGACCAGAATAACAACATGGGAGGAATAACCGTCTACAATTGTACTTCCTTCCGCAACGGGACTTATAACTATTCTTTTCCGTACGCGCCAGTCTCCGGCGTGGACACGTTCAAGAACGACATCTCATTTGAAGCCGGGTCGGCAGATGTGAGAATTGTAACAGGGGCGGTTCAGGATTCGAACAGCTGGCAGGGGCACACAGTAACAGCGGCTGACTTTCTAAGTCTCGACACCTCGCTCGCCAGGTTGCCGCGTCTCGCGGACGGGTCTCTTCCATCTACGGCGCTTTTCAGGCTCGCGCCGGGGAGCTTGCTGATCGATGCGGGGACTGATGTCGGCATAGCTTACGAAGGAAACTCTCCAGATTTGGGCGCATTCGAATCGGGGACAGGACCCGCCGTCCTCGCTTCGAATGGAAAGGGAGGGGGGGATTGGAATTCCGCGTCGACATGGGCGGGCGGCGTCCTGCCCGATTCAACTTCGTATGTCGTCGTTCTTTCGACTGACTCGGTTAGCGTGGGCCCGAGCGACGCCGCGAACTGTGAGAACCTAACCCTGCTCGCCGGCGGAAGACTCGCGGATTCCGGACCGCTGACAGTCACGGGGACGTTCTCCCTCCTTCCCAATGCACGCTACTACAACAACAATCCAAGCGTTCCCTCATTTCCAAGGGCTGGAATTTATAACATCGATCCGCAGAGCTACTATATCCATGCCTCCGGAGCGGGAAGAGTGATAGGTGCCGCGGGATATGACTCGACATTTGGTAACGTGATTGTCATTAGAAGCGGAACCGCGTGCGGCGTGGACCTCACTGTTGAGGGAAATCTGACAGTAAACACCGGCGGGTCGGACAGCGTGTTCTGTGCCACAGGTACCTCGGTCAATCGCAGTCTTAATCATACCGTCAAGGGTGACGTGAGTGTCATCAGCGGCGCCATATCATGCGTTGACGGGGCGAGTGACCTTATGGGAGTCTGGCATGTGGAGGGGGATGTAACGGTCGGGGATTCATCTACTCCTCCTGGAGTCGCATGCATGGGCCCCCTCTCCGGGCCGTGCGACGGTCACAGACTCGGAGTATTTAATATTGGTGGCAGCCTTTCGTTCGTGAACGGCGCCAGACTTCAGGCGGGGAGCAGCCCGAAATCCACATCTGTATCAGAGACGGGTATCATTAACCTTGGTGGCAACCTGTCAGTCGACAGTGCCACCACCTTTGAGACAAACTCGGCGGGAATTTTCGCCCTTAACTTTGTCGGGGGAACCACGCAGTCGGTCGCTCTACATGCGCCGTTTGTACTTTCATCAACCGGCATGCAGCCCGTTGTCAACGACACCGTCTACGGCGGCTCTTCCGTGACATTCGTTTCCACAGGCAAGTCCTGGTTGGCGGGCGGGAAGGGAAGTTTTGTCGTCAACGGGACTCTGTCGATGCCCGCGAGCGACACGCTCAAAGGCGGACAGGCCTTCTACCTGACCGATGGCGCGACGTTCGGAACTGCCGCAGGCAGCGGTCTGGACAGTACTGGCTGCATACAGGTTACGGGGGGAGTATATTTGAGCCGGAAAGCAAACTTCGTCTACAACGGAATTACTCCGCAGGTAACAGGGGGATGGCTCCCCGATACCGTGAACAAACTCACCGTGCTGAATCAGGCGGGGGTGAGGCTGACGAGGAGTCTATTCGTCAGCGGGACGCTCGGAGTCGTGATTGGAAAGCTCCTCCTCGGCGCGAACGATATCACTGTCGCCTCGACAACGGGAGGATCGTCAACGCGGTACGTGGCTACTGACAGTACGGGTATGCTCAGGATGCCGGGCGTCGGAGCGGCATTGAGTTTATTCCCGGTCGGAACCCCAGCCGGATATGCGCCGGTCTGGGTTGCCGCGCCGAATGGCGGCGGACCCATCGGAGTTTCGGTTGCTCAGGATTCCGGCCTTGGCGGGACGAATGTCGGCAGAGTGAATTTGAAATGGACCGTAGCAGCCGCGGCAGGCGGAGGGTACACTCTCCAGTTGGGGTGGCCCGGTTCTGAAGAAGACTCTTCCTTCGCGGCTGACAGGAGCGCGTTGTCCAGGATATTCGCGAAATCTGATTTAAGCTACATCGAAGCAGGGAGCGGCAACTATACCACACAGTCCGTCTCGGCTCCCTTCACCACCTCTAGAAGCGGGATAGCTCTGCCGGGGACTTTCGTCGTAGGTAATTTCGGCGTGACTCCTGTCCATTCGGGAGGCGGCGCGCCCGCCGTTTTCAGACTCTATGGCAATTATCCGAACCCTTTCAACCCGGCCACCACGCTTGGGTTCAGCGTCGCGAGAAACGGATATGCGACACTGAAGGTCTACAATATCCTGGGACAGCAGGTGGCGACACTCTTCTCCGGAAACGCAATGGTTGGGAAGCTCTATAGCGTGCGATTTGATGCCGGCGCGTTTTCTTCGGGGGTCTACTTCGGAGTCCTCGAAAGTGGCGGGCAGAGAGAAATTCATAAAATGGTTTTGATGAAATGAGATTATTCCAGTTTCGTAAATACTTTTCTTTTTCACTGCTCATCGTCGGCCTTGTTTTTGTCGGTCACTCGCGTGCATCCGCTGGAAGTGTGAATAATTCCTCCTACGCGGGAAAAAAGTTCATCGCATCGGCAAACAGCTTCGTCGGAGATGGCACGACTGATAACACCAGTGCAATTCAGGCCGCGATAGATAGCTGCTACAACGCTGGCGGCGGGACCGTAGAATTCTCAAACGGCGTCTTTCTGACCGGACCGATCACGCTCGAGAGCAACGTAACTCTCCGGATCGATAGCGGTGCGACCCTCCTGGCTACCCCGAACATGAAGGCCTATTATCCGGTTGGCTACGACACAAGCTACGCGATGCCGAGCAAGCTGCAACCGTTGATCGCCTCAAGCCAGGCAGACAGCATCACGATTACCGGTAAGGGAACCATTGACGGGAACGGACAGGAATGGTGGACGGCCTACAATAACGGAACGATATCCGTCCGGCCCCGGCTCTTGCAGCTCACTCATGGCAACGACATCCTCATCGAAAATGTGACGCTGCAGAACTCGCCGCAATTTCACGTGTCGCTCCAGTACTGCTGGTATGTCATAGTGAGAAACGTGACGATTTATGCGCCTGCCAATTCACCGAATACGGACGGAATCGATCCTGCAACATGCCACTATGTGCAGATACTCAACTGTCATATCAATACCGGCGACGATAACGTGGCAGTCAAATCGGGGAACTACGATTCCACTGACCCGAACGCGGGGACGTCAAACGTCTTCATCTCCGGATGCACCATGATCCATGGTCACGGAATATCAATTGGCAGCGAGACAAACGGCGGAGTGGATAGCATGCTGGTTACGAACTGCACGTTCGACAGCACTGATAATGGGCTAAGGATTAAATCTTATCGCGGGGCGGGTGGGAATGTAAGAAACGTAGTGTACAGAAATATTCAGATGCAAAATGTGAAGCATCCCATCTGGTTTTCTGAGTACTATCCCAATATACCTGGCACAAGCGATCCTGCTCAACCGATAACATCCACGACTCCATATTTTCACGATATAACGATCGACAGTCTGACTGCGACGGGAGGGTCAACTTCAAGTCCGGGATGTGCCATCGTGGGGCTGCCTGAAACGCCCATGAACGATATCATCCTCAGAAACGTCAGCGTCGCCGGCTATTACGGTCTCATGATCAGAAACGCGACCGTATACTCGTACAATACTGCATTCACTTCGAAATCAGGTTCGCCTGTGTCGTTGCAGATAAACGGATCAGTCACACCGGTAGTCTTCTCGAACGGAATCGGCGGAGGAAACTGGAGCTCCCCTGCGGCATGGCTGGGTGGCACTGTGCCAGATTCGACCCAGAACGCGGCCATTCTGAGAGGTGACTCTGTGGTCGTCGATGCTTCGATGAACCCCGGAGGATTGTTCGTCCTATCAGGTGGAACGGTAAATGATATGGCGCCCCTTTCGGTAGCCGATACTTTTGCTATCGAGTCCGCAGCAGATTACTACAATAACTGTCCTTCCTCTCCCTCCTTCCCTAAGGCAGCGTCCTACGTCGTGAACAAGGCGAGCAATTACGTGCATGCCGCTGACAGCGTGCTCGGCGGTACGGAATACGATTCGACTTTCGGAAATGTGAGCATTGCACGGACAGGCGTGAAGGCGGGTGCGGATCTCAATATCGGGGGAGTACTTGACTTATCCGGCGGAGGAATCATACTCGGTGGGCATAGCCTGACCGCTTCGTCAGTAACGGGCGCGTCGCCATCCGGCTATGTTGTAACTGACACCCTTGGAGTTCTTGCGATCAGAGGAGTCAGTTCGACAAAGACTCTATTTCCTGTCGGGACATCAGCCGGTTACGCACCGGTTTGGATAGCAAACTCGGGAGGAGTCAGCATCTTCGAAGCTTCCGCCGCAGTCGATTCGATGCCGACCCAAGTCAGCGGGGGACGGGTGAATGTGAGATGGACTATCGGCGGACCCGCCACCGGTTCCGCGAATTACCTCCTTCAGCTTGGATGGATGGCCGCTGAAGAGAACCGATTCTTTTCGCGCGACAGCGTGTCGGACGCTCGCATCTTCTCCTTTGGGGTGGGCACGGACACTATGGAGGCCGGTGCTGGATCCTATACCACCCAGTTCGGTACCGAGCCCTATTGGATTTCCCGATCTGGAGTGGCGTCTTTTGGAACTTTCGGAGTCGGCAATTTCAAGCTTCTTGGCATTGCCTCAGGAGATGTCCGGCTCCCGTACGGGACGCGCTTGTACCAGAATTATCCGAACCCATTCAATCCGACAACCACGATTGTTTATGAAGTTCCTTCGTTGAGTCATGTCAACTTAAGAGTGTTCGATGTACTTGGCAGAGAGGTAGCGACGCTTGTAGATGCGACCGAGCCTGCCGGCTTGCATCAAGTGGAATTTGACGGCAGCCGTCTGTCGAGCGGCGTATATTACTACCGGCTCGAAAGCGGAACAACTGTCCAGACAAAAAGACTGATTCTTGTCAAGTGAGCTGTTCAACAAATGCATGATCACTGCGTGATAATAAAAGACATCCATCAACCATGAGAGAAGCATGACTGAAGAGAATATCGGATCTGAGGGAATCGTGAGCGAAGCGGGCGGCCATTACAGATGGACGGTGTGCGCGCTTCTCTTCTTTGCCACTACAATCAACTACATCGATCGCCAGGTGCTCGGCATTCTCGCGCCTGTGCTCCAGAAAGAGATCGGCTGGAACCAGATCGATTACGGTTACATCGTAACGGCTTTCCAGGCAGCGTATGCGATCGGACTTCTCTCAGTGGGAAGGCTGATTGACAAAATCGGGACAAAGATCGGATACGGGATATCCATACTGGTCTGGAGCATTGCCGCAATGGGGCACGCGCTTGTCAAAACGGTATTTGGATTCGGGTTCGCCCGGTTCGCACTCGGCCTTGGGGAATCAGGGAATTTCCCCGCCGCGATAAAAGCCACGGCGGAATGGTTCCCGAAGAAGGAGAGGGCGCTTGCCACCGGTATATTCAACTCTGGTGCGAACATCGGAGCTGTAGTGGCGCCCATCGTTGTGCCGTGGCTGACGCTGACGTGGAGCTGGAGGGAGGCGTTTATTTTTACGGGGGCGCTCGGCTTCATCTGGGTAGTCCTCTGGTTCTGGCTGTACCAGCTTCCAAGGATGCAGAAGAAGCTCACCCCGCAGGAGCTCGCCTATATAGAAAGCGATCCTCCCGAACCAGAAGGGGAGAAGATACCGTGGCTCAGCCTCCTGAAGCACAAGCAGGCATGGGCGTTTGTGATAGGCAAGTTTCTGACGGATCCGATATGGTGGTTCTACCTTTACTGGCTCCCTCTCTTCCTCAACCAGCGATACGGACTTGACCTGGCAAACCTCGGCCTTCCGCTAATCGTGATCTACACGATGACGAGCATCGGAAGCATCGGGGGAGGATGGTTGTCCGGCGTGTTCATTAAACGGGGCTACAGCGTAAACAAAGGCAGAAAGATTGTGATGCTGATATGCGCGATCCTTATCGTTCCGATTGTCTTCGCTGCTGTGGTACCCGAATGGTGGGCGGTCATACTGATAGGAATCGCGGCGGCAGCACACCAGGGCTGGTCCGCTAATCTCTTCACTACGGCCTCCGACATGTTCCCGAAAAAGGCGGTGGGATCCGTAGTTGGGCTTGGCGGAATGGCAGGAGCGATCGGAGGAATGCTCATCGCGACGGCGGCCGGATTCATACTGCAGTTCACCGGAAGCTATGTTATCCTCTTCATCGTTTGCGGCACCGCGTACCTTATAGCACTGCTCCTGTTCCACCTTCTCGCACCGAAGATGGAGCCCGCCGCTATCTGATTTTATTCTAAATCAAATAACATAGACATAGGCAGCAACAAAAATACAGTTAGGAATGATGATGAAGACTGAAAAAGACACGACTGAACTAAAGAGTGTAAACGGGCTTTCCGTTTTCTCGTTCGGGAACGGGTTGTCCGTGGAGGCGTATCCGAATTCCGTCAACGATTCTGGTGAGACGCGGTTTTTTGTCGGCAGGGAATCGGGGAAGAAATCCCTCTACGTGATATCTGAACCGGGAAATAATTCATTGGCTGGAAAATTTGCGGGCGAGGTAGTTGCCGGCAATGATGAGTCTGGGAAGCAAATTGAGGTGAAGAGATGTCCGATGAATCACGCGAATGCAAAGAGCCTCCAGGAAATCTTCGGCTTTACCCGTCCGGTGGCGATCGGACTGCAGAACTCATACGGATTTGGAGACCGCCTCGGCCTCGCGAACGCCGGACATCTCAGGGCGCTGAACGGATTCAACTTTAAACCGGTATTGGCCCAGCAGTCGATAAGGGAACTGACCCGGACTCAGAGGACTCCTGAGGAGGTCATGGACGCCGCCGTCTGGGCGGTGTTCCAGGAAGGTTACAAGGGTGGATTTGGCGCTGACGCTGACCACCTCAAGACCACTGATGATGTCGACCGACTCGTCGCCGCGGGATTTACGATGTTTACAATCGACCCGTCGGATTACGTCGTGAACGGCGTGACCAAACTTCCGGATACGGAATTGGCGTCAAGGGTTGCCTCCTTGCCTTGGTCCGATTTTGGAGATTCCTACGATAATCTGGTGGCCAGGTATAGTGGGAAGAACTTTAGGCTCGATGGAAATTACTCCGTCACCGCGGGCAGGAGAGAACTAGACGAGGCATGTGTCAAATACATGGCGGCAATAATCAACCTCAGGAAGATACACACACACCTGAAGACAAAACACGCAAGCTACTCGTGCGAGATAGAAGTGTCAATCGACGAGACAGATACTGTCACGACCCCGTTCGAGCACTTCTTCATCGCAAGCGAGCTAAAGCGAATGGGAGTCGGGTTCTCGAGCCTCGCGCCGAGATTCGTGGGCGATTTCGAAAAGGGGATTGAATACAAGGGAGACATCGATCTCTTCAAGGATCATTACTTGAGACACGTCGCCATTTCGAAGTACTTCGGCACTTACAAGATCAGCTTTCACTCGGGGAGCGACAAGTTCAGGGTTTATGATGCGGTCGGCGCCCTCCCGCAGACACTCATACACGTGAAGACGGCAGGTACCAGTTATCTTGAAGCATTGAAGGTGGTGGCGATGCGCGATCCGGCGCTCTTCCGCGAGATACTCGACTTCGCAGTCAGCCTATACGACACGGAAAGGAAGAGCTATCACGTGTCGGCTGACATGAAGAAGATCAAACGGGGGAAGGACTACGCCGACAGCGAGCTTGAAGGTCTCTTTCAGTCGACGGACGTTCGCCAGGCTCTCCACGTCACGTACGGAAGAGTCCTCACCGAAAAAGACGCGAAGTCCCAATTTGTTTTCCGGAGGAGAATATACGACTGTCTTGAAAGAAACGAGTCACTCCACTACCAGGTGCTCATAAATCACTTTCACAGGCATCTGGAGCCTTTCAGAATCTGGAAGTAGCGAGGTTGTAGAAATTTAAGCTCCCTCTTCCCCGACCCGGTCGGGGGGGAGGGATGGGGTACGCCTCGTATCCTCCCGTGGGTTCCCAGTCAGTCCTCCTGACCGACCTCCCATTCGTCCACCTGCAAAACGCCTCCAACCGTCAGGCGCTGAACCTTACGTCACCTCCCTCTCTTTTCGATTTTTGAGGTTGGTGCCTTAATTAATTCAAATTCGTGCCCGATTACTTTAATTAGTAAGGGCGAAAATCACCTTTCGAGAAAAAGATGCTTGCAAACGATTCCTCTTTGATGTATTAATATAGTGTGAAAAAATTCTTTCGGGAGATGGGAATGCATGGTTCTGACGGCCGTGACGCGGAAGCGCGAGGCGAAGAAAAGGTGATTGGAAAAAGTTGCAAACGAGGAGATGCGATGAGTACGGGAATGTATGATGCGTCGTTCGAGCACGACGCCTGTGGGATGGGGTTCGTGGCGGACGTAAAGGGAAGGAAGTCGCGTTCCATCATAGACAAAGGACTCGACATACTGAAGAACCTCGAGCACCGTGGAGCTGTAGGCGCCGATCCGGAGACGGGGGACGGCTCGGGCATACTCATCCAGATGCCGGACGAGTTTATCAGGAAGGTAGCGGCCGAGAAGAAGATTAAACTCCCCGCTGAAGGTAAATATGGCGTGGGCATGATGTTCCTCCCCCAGGACCCTATCAGAAGGAAAGCAATAGAGAACATCGTCGAAAAGATTGTCATAGATGAGAATCAGAAGTTCCTCGGCTGGAGAGACGTCCCGGTCGATCCGAGTGTGCCAGGAAAGGGCGCCAGGGCAACCCAGCCGTTCATAAGGCAGTGTTTCATAGGCGCGTCGAAGAATGTCGCGAGCCAGGACGAATTCGAACGCAAGCTCTACATGATAAGAAGGGTGATAGACCACCGTGTCCGAGTCGAACTTGACTGCGACCGGAGCGAATACTACGTCCCATCCTTCTCCAGCAAGACTTTGGTTTACAAGGGGATGCTTCTCGCTCCACAGCTGACCGCGTTCTACAAGGATCTGAGCGACAAGGATATGAAGTCGGCGATGACGATGCTTCATCTTCGATTCTCGACAAACACGTTCCCGACTTGGGACCTTGCCCACCCCTTCAGGATGATAGCACACAACGGGGAGATCAATACCCTTCGCGGAAACAGGAACTGGATGACAGCGCGCGAGCACGTCATGGAGTCCCCCTACTTCGGCAAGGATCTGAAGCGAATGCTCCCGATCATCATGGAGGGACAAAGCGACTCGGCGACTTTCGATTCAGTGCTGGAGCTCTTGGTCATGAGCGGAAGGAGCCTCCCCCACGCGATGATGATGATGATACCCGAGGCCTGGTCGAAGAACGACCTCATGGACCCTGACAGGAAGGCCTTCTACGAGTACCATGCCACCATGATGGAGCCGTGGGACGGTCCGGCTGCAGTAGTGTTCACCGACGGCAACATAATCGGAGCCACGCTTGACAGGAACGGCTTGCGTCCGTCGAGGTATGTTGTTACAAAGGACGGGCTCGTTGTGCTCACCTCTGAAGCAGGCACTTTCAGCGTTGACGCAGAGAACGTCGAGCGAAAGGGGAAGCTCCAGCCCGGGAGAATGTTTATACTCGACCTCAAGCAGGGCCGGATTATCGAGGACGAGGAAGTAAAGAAGGAGATCGTTACCCTGAAGCCTTATCGGAAGTGGGTCAACGACAACATGATAAACCTCTCGCACCTCCCGACTCCGGATTCGATCTACAACGCGGATTTTGAGACGCTCCACATGCGTCAGAGGATCTTCGGTTACACAAAGGAGGACCTCTTCCAGATCATTCTCCCGATGGCCGCGAAAGGTGAGGAAGCCGTAGGGTCGATGGGGACAGATGCCGCTCTCGCGGTCCTTTCCGAGCGCCCTCAGATGCTTTTCAGATACTTCAAACAGCTTTTCGCGCAGGTCACGAATCCTCCCATCGATCCGATGAGGGAGGAACTGGTGATGGAACTGACGACGTACGTCGGCCCGGAGCAGAACCTCCTCGCCGAAACGCCCCTGCACGCGCACAGGCTGGAACTCGAGCATCCTCTCCTCTCCAATTCTCAGATGGAGAAAATACGCAACATAGCCAAGGGGCACTTTAAGTCTGTTACGATTCCACTCCTCTTCAACGCGAGCGTTCACCACAACATGCGTGAGCGGATGGAACAGATTTGCACCGAGGCTGTGGAAGCCGTGAAGAACGGGATCTCACTAATAATACTCTCGGACAAGGGGGTCGATCAGAACCTCGCCGCCATACCGAGTCTCCTCGCCACGTCAGGTGTACACCACGCGCTCCTCAGGGCCGGGCTGAGGACAAAGACCGGCATTATCGTCGAGAGCGGAGAGCCCAGAGAGATCCATCATTTCGCGCTGCTCTGCGGATACGGCGCCAACGCGATCAATCCGTACGTCGCCTACGAGACGCTTGCCTACCTTACAGAAAAGGGATTCCTTCCCGATATAAACGACTATAAGACTGCCAAGAAGAACTTCGTCAAGGCTGTGAGCAAAGGGCTCTACAAGATTTTCAGCAAGATGGGGATAAGTACCCTTCAGTCTTACTGCGGCGCCCAGATATTCGAGGCCGTCGGACTTGACAGCGAGATCGTCGAAAACTACTTTACCGGCACGCCGACCAAGATAGAAGGGCTCAGCCTCGAGATGCTCGAAGAGGAGACGATCAAGCGACACCGGCATGCGCTAGATCCGCAGATAGACCAGAGTACGCTCGACGTCGGCGGCCTTTACCACTACAGGAGGGACGGAGAACACCACCTCTGGAATCCCCTGACAATATCGAAGCTTCAACTTAGCACGAGACGCGATGACTATAAGACTTTCAAGGAATACACCGATCTCATCAACAACCAGGATAAGAGGCGCGTCACACTGAGGAGCCTTTATGATCTCGATATGACAGGCGAGAAGGTCCCGCTGGAGGAAGTCGAGCCGGTCAATGAAATCGTGAAGAGGTTTGCCACGGGTGCGATGAGCTTCGGCTCGATATCTAGAGAGGCGCATACCTCGCTTGCCGTAGCGATGAACAGGCTGGGAGGTAAGTCCAATACCGGCGAAGGGGGCGAAGAGTCCGACAGGTTCAGGACGCTGCCAAACGGCGATAGCATGCGATCGGCAATTAAGCAGGTGGCGTCGGCAAGGTTCGGCGTGACTGCCGAGTACCTCGTAAACGCGGACGAGCTCCAGATAAAGATGGCACAGGGAGCAAAGCCCGGCGAGGGAGGACAGCTCCCGGGATTCAAGGTTGACAAGATCATCGCAAAGGTGCGGCACAGCATAGCTGGCGTTACTCTGATCAGCCCGCCTCCACACCACGACATTTATTCCATAGAGGACCTGAAGCAGCTGATATTCGACCTAAAGAACGTTAACCCGCGGGCCAGAGTCAGCGTGAAGCTGGTATCCGAAGTCGGCGTCGGGACGATAGCGGCCGGCGTGGCAAAGGCGCACGCGGACCACATCCTCATCAGCGGGCACGACGGCGGCACCGGCGCCAGCCCGGTCTCCTCCATTCAGTATGCCGGCACGCCTTGGGAGCTCGGCCTGAGCGAGGCGCATCAGACGCTCATGCTCAATGGGCTCAGGGACCGCGTCTACCTCGCAGCAGACGGACAAATGAAGACGGGAAGAGACGTCGTCATCGCGGCGCTTCTCGGAGCGGAAGAGTTCGGATTCGCTACTGCGCCTCTCGTGACCCAGGGTTGTATCATGATGAGAAAGTGCCATCTTAACACGTGTCCGACCGGAGTAGCCACTCAGGATCCGGAGCTCAGAAAGAAATTTACCGGCAAACCGGAATATGTAGTCAACTTCATGTTCTTCATAGCCGAGGAAGTCCGAGAGCTGATGGCTGCATTGGGCTTCAGGAAATTCAACGATATGATCGGCAAGACGGAGAAGATAGTGCCAGTTCGCCTGCACGATCATTGGAAGGCTCGTGGACTCGATTTGACCAAGCCGCTCTTCAAACCGACGCCTCTGCACGAGACGAACTCGTACAGAACGCGAGAACAGAACCACGAGCTCGAGAATCAACTCGACCACGAGTTCATAGAGCTGGCAAGGCCTGCGCTTGAGAACGGCACCCCAGTCCAGATTAAGCGAAGGATCCGGAACATCAACAGGACCGTTGGCGCCATGCTGTCAGGCGAAATCGCAAGTCGGTACGGGGAAGACGGTCTTCCTGGCGGCACGATAAAAATCGAGATGCGAGGGACTGCCGGACAGAGTTTCGGGGCCTTTCTGGCGCGGGGAGTAGAGCTTGATTTGACCGGAGAATCGAACGACTATACCGGAAAAGGACTGTCCGGAGGAAGACTCATCGTCAAGGTTCCGCCAGAGGTTACGTTTGATCCCGCAGAAAACATCATCATTGGAAACACTTGTCTCTACGGCGCAACCGAAGGTGAGGCTTACTTCAACGGCGTCGCGGGTGAAAGGTTTGCCGTCCGCAACTCGGGCGCCTTGGCCGTGATAGAAGGGATCGGCGATCACGGCTGCGAATACATGACCGGAGGAAGAGTCGCTGTCCTGGGAAGGATAGGACGAAACTTTGCGGCGGGCATGTCGGGTGGAATTGCCTACGTGTGGGATCCAAACAAAGTCGCTGAGAAGTATATCAATCACGGCATGGTGTCTGTGGAGTACCTCATATTCGACGAAGACATAGCGGAACTCCATTCGATGGTGGAAAGGCATTTCAAGTACACCGGATCGAAGAGGGCGGAGCACATACTGAATAACTGGAGCACTGAGAAGGACAACTTCTGGAAGATCATTCCGGAGGAATACAGGAAGGCATTGGCGAAGATGGCGAAGGAACAGCAGGAAGTGGAGGGTGGATCTAAGGAGAGTGCGGAGAAGGAGGTCGTCAATGGGTAAGCCGACAGGTTTCATGGAGTTCAAGAGAGCCGGCCTCGAGCACGATGCTCCGGAAGAGCGCTTGAAGAATTTCAGGGAATTCGACAGGCGATTCCATAGGGCCGACGCCAAAATGCAGGCCGCGAGGTGCATGGACTGCGGTATTCCGTTCTGCCACGGAGACACCGGCTGCCCGGTCCAGAACTACATTCCGGAATGGAACGACCTGATATACAAGAACCATTGGCGCGAGGCGCTGGAGAATCTCCTTTCGACAAACAACTTCCCGGAATTTACCGGGAGGCTCTGTCCAGCGCCGTGCGAGACGGCTTGCACGCTCGGAATCAACTCAGAGCCGGTGACCATCAAGGCGATTGAGCGTACCATCATCGATAAGGGATGGGAAGAAGGCTGGGTGAAGCCTCGCATGCCCTACGTCATGAGCGGAAGAAGAGTGGCCGTCGTCGGCTCCGGCCCCTCCGGACTCGCGGCCGCACAGCAGCTCTGCCGCGCAGGACACATAGTGACGGTTTTTGAGAAGAATGACAGGATAGGCGGACTCCTTCGCTATGGAATACCCGACTTCAAGCTCGAGAAGCATGTAATTGACAGAAGGCTCGAACAAATGACCATCGAAGGGGTCGAGTTCAGAACTGGCGTTCACGTCGGAGTCGACATGACCGCTATGGAGCTTGTTGAGAAATATGACGCGGTCATCCTCGCCGGCGGCTCTGAAAAGCCGAGGGACATCTCAATCCCCGGAAGAGAGCTCAAGGGAATACACTTCGCGATGGAATTCCTCCCGCAGCAGAACAAGGTGAATGCCGGAGACGTCGTGAAGGATCAGATTTCCGCTGCCGGCAGGGACGTCGTAATTATCGGTGGCGGCGACACCGGTTCGGACTGCGTTGGCACGTCAAACCGGCAGGGAGCAAGGTCCGTGACTCAGCTGGAAGTCCTTCCGAAGCCTCCCGACTCAAGACCGGAGAGCACTCCATGGCCTTACTGGCCCATGGTCCTACGCACTTCCACGAGCCACGAGGAGGGGGTCGAAAGAAAGTGGAGCATCAACACCAAGGCTTTCAAGGGAAACGAGAAGGGCGAAGTCACTGCCCTCGAATGTGTGCAGGTTAAGTTTGAGAACGGGAAGTTCATCGACATCCCGGGCACGGAGTTCGAACTCAAGGCGGACCTCGTCCTCTTAGCCGCGGGTTTTGTTCACCCGGTCCATGAAGGCATGATAAACGAGCTGAAAGAGGCGGGACTCGAGCTCGACCAGCGCGGAAACGTGAAGGCGGAGTTCGGAGACTCTGAGACCGCTCATGCGACAAGCATGAAAAAGGTCTTCGCGTGCGGTGACATGCGCCGCGGTCAGTCCCTTGTCGTCTGGGCTATTGCGGAAGGGAGGAAGTGCGCCACCGCCGTCCATAACTACCTTCTTCAGGAGGTGGCTGTTGAGGAAAACGGATACTGAGAAGGCGTCCAGGAAGTGCCGATCGCTCAGTCACGGGCGTAAATCCTCCGCTATGTGAGATTCTGAAGGCGAAACCTCACGCATTCTGTTATACAGAGTATAGTTGGCTCACTTGATTGAGGAGTACGATAAAATGAATCCCAAGGTCGACGCGTTCATGCGCAAAACCAAACAATGGCATGAAGAGCTCGAGAAGCTGAGGAGTATCATCCTCGACTCTGAGCTGACGGAAGAATTCAAGTGGCGCCACCCATGCTATACTCTGGAAGGCAAGAACGTCGCCGTAATACATGGCTTCAAGGAGTATTGCGCGATTCTGTTTTTCCAGGGGGCCCTGTTGAATGACCCAAAAGGTGTTCTGGTACAGCAGACCGAGAACGTGCAGGCGGCTCGTCAGATCCGGTTCACGAGCGTCCAGGAAATTTCAAAGATGGAACGAATCCTGAAGGCATACATCCGCGAAGCCATTGAAAATGCAAAAGCGGGTCTCAAAGTAAATTTGAAGAAGGTTTCCGATTACAAGCTTCCGGAAGAATTTCAGTCAAGGCTTGATGAAGTGCCGGGGCTGAGAAGTGCCTTTGACGCGCTGACGCCTGGACGGCAAAGGGCCTATATCATTTATTTCTCCGCGCCGAAACAATCCAAGACCCGGACATCGCGCGTGGAGAAATGCACGCGGCGGATCCTCAGCGGGAAGGGATTGGATGATTGACGCGGAACCGGTCTTTATGGAACGGACCGAATAGGTACTCGACCTGGAATGGGAGGAGATGTTTTCGGCGACGTGGGGGATGGGCGAGACGCCGTCACGCAACTCTGCTTCCATCGGGTGAAATGGCGCCGGTTCAGAAATAAGTGTCGAGCTTCAGATAATATGACTGCGGATAGTACCAATACTCCGAGAGCCTTTTTCCGTACGCATAGAGCGAACCGATAGCAACGCTCGCGTTGTCGCTTGCGGAGTAAGTCAGCGTTCCGGCAAAGAAGCCGCTTCCATCATTGAAATTCGAATCCGACGTCAGCATGAGCGTGACAAGTGGTGTTAGCTGGTACGAGCCGCTCAGCGCGAGGTAGTCCTTCGCTAAGTTTAGAATCCTCCCGTCGTATAGCGCGGTCAAATCGTAAGTGGACTCGTTACGGCTCCCCTCGCCGTTGTGGTAATATTCAAACATGCCATAAAGCTTGTCGGTGAACTGGTAATCCATGCCGAGAATCCATCTCACGTAATACCCGTCGACCTTCATCGGGTCTTTAGAAACGAGAGCTTCTCCCCTTATGCCAGCAGTCCAAAGATTGCCGGCGAAATCTCCCCCCGTAATAAACCGTTTGTCAGCTGAACCCGCGAGGAAAGCTAGATCATAACCGAGCAAGTTTGTGCGAAATCGTGCTGCGTAATTGGACGACTTGAAATGGTATTCGGCATCATAGACAAGTTGAATATCCGTGAGCTGTCCCAGATAGAACTTCATTGAAGCGGCGTCAGCTCCGTCCTTCTCTATTTTGCCGAAGTTCGCGGGGTTAATCGGGTTGAAAATATCGGTCGGGTTCCATACTCTTCCGCTTCCCCAGCTGATTCTCTGCCGGCCCAGCACCAGTTTGCCGAAGGTGAATTCGTGATCGAAATATAGGCGATCGATGTAATGGGATAAGATGAAGTGGCTCCTGGTGAGCGGCTCCCAGTGAAGGCTGACAACCTGCCTGAGCGGCGTCGTTGGCGCGAGACCAAATGAAATATTCTGTGAGTAATAGAGCGCGTCCGCCTCGTATTCCAAGCTTATCTTAGTGTTGTCTCCGAGGTGAATTATCGGCCGGAGCCGGACTCTCGTAAGGCTTGCAAATTCGGCCGTAGATAAACCTCCAAGCGATGCGAGATCAGGCTGTATCTGCTCGTACAGTGGCATCTCAACGACGTACCCCGAAAAATTCAGATTGGCACCGGAGAGAATCCCGGTCTGTCCCATAGCCAGGGGAGCGTACCAGGTCAAGAGAACGCATATGCACCACAAGACAAAGCAAATCCCGATTCGACATGCCCGTCTATGCGTCGAGCCGCCAATGCGACGATCCATTACTTCACCATTCCTATGCCAAAGAGTCCCATCCGCTCGCCAAGAATCTTACTGGACAATCTTGTCCGTGGCTATTTGTCCGTCCTTGAGTATGAGGAGTCGATGCGCCCGCCCAATCACCTGAGGGTCGTGCGACGAGAACACGAAGGTGATGCCATCATGGTGGTTGAGTCTCTCCATTAGCTCGAGGAGCCTCACGGCTGTTTCTGAGTCGAGGTTTGCGGTCGGCTCGTCCGCCAGAACGAGTCTTGGGTCGTTTGAAATGGCTCTGGCAATCGCCACACGCTGCTGCTGCCCGCCGCTCATCTCGTTCGGACGTTTGTGTGCGAGTTCGCCGATGCCGAGCTCTTCCAGGAGTGCCAGTCCTTTGCGTTTCCGCTCAGCCGCCTCTACTCCGCGTAGCATCATCGTGAATTCGACATTCTCGAGGGCGCTGAGGACGGGATTAAGGTTGTATGCCTGGAATACGAAGCCGATCTTCCGCAGTCGGATGTCAGCCAGTTGTCGCCGGGTTTTTGAAGCGATGTCCTCGCCGTCCAGGAATACCTTCCCCTCCGTCGGTTTGTCCAGCGTTCCCACAATGTTAAGGAGCGTCGTCTTACCAGAGCCCGAGGGCCCTGCTATTACGGAGAAATCCCCGGGTGACACGGTCAGATTGATGCCGCGAAGCGCATCTACGGGCACGCCATTGTCATGGTACACCTTCCTGACGCCCTCGACCCTAACTATGTTAGAACTACTCTTCTCTGTATCCATGATTCATCATTTCCTTCCATCGTTCCTATATATCGTTGTTCCAATTACTAGTCTTCAGCTCATTCTTATCGTTTCGACTGGCTGAAGCTTCACGGCCCTGAGAGCGGGGTAAACCGCACCTGCGACAGCGGCGAGAGGGATGATTACGATCGTGTTTATCAGCGTAGTCGCCTTTAAAACTGGGTAGATGATAGTCCCGGCACCGATAGAGTTGAGGCTTTCCGAGAACATGGCGAGGTCCCAGCCTGAACGTGATAGCGGAACGTAGACCGCAAGTGAAACCGCGAGGCCGGCAGCGGTCCCGATTATTCCGAGGTAAAACGCCTCCGTAAGTATCATGCGGAATATTCGTCTGTTCGACATGCCTATTGCCATGTCTACGCCGAGCTCGTGCGTCCGCTCTATGACGGCCATGAGCATCGTATTGACTATTCCGAAAATGAGAGCGATCGCAATGATCGCGTAAAAGATGTAGATGGTCTGGTCGTACAGGCGCAACTGCATGACCAGTATCGGGAGCATCTGCTTGAAGGTGAGAACTTCGAAGCCGGCAGGAAGGTCCGCTTCGAGTCGTCTTGCCACGGTTTCAGTTCGTTCGGGATTGACTGGGTTGACCACGAATTCCGAGATTCTGCCGGGCGCACCCAGCATGTCCTGCGCTGTCGTGAGCGGAATGTAAACGTGTGTCTGGTCGAAGCCGGAATCGTAGGTCTCGAAAAGCCCAACCACTCGGCATGCCTCCGATCCGACGCTTCCGTCGACGCGGGACGCCATTATGACAACCTTGTCTCCGAGTTCCAGGCGGAGCTTATCTGCCGTGGAAGTACTCATTATTATCTCATCGGGATTGTCTCGGAGATAAGAACCTTTGACAACATACTTATGTATCGTCGTCACATCCTTCTCGTCGTCCGGAACTATGCCGACGATCGAGACACCGGAGGAATTATAGGCGCTGCTCACGAGCCCGAACGTTCTCAGCCTCTCTGATGTCTTGCAAGACGCCGCGTCCTTTGAGATTGCGGCCTTCACAGTCGACGCATTTGAAATTGAATTCTTCAATGATGGGTCGGTTTGGAACCCTTTTCTGTGTATTTGTATGTATCCCGCGTCCGCGCCGATCTGGTTCGTGAGCATTTGCTGCATCATCCCTATTGAGATCGCGTCGGTTAGTACCAGCGCAATCACGCCAATCATGATCGATAAACTCAGTATCGATGACCTGCGCTTGTTACGGAGTATGTTTCGCCAGGCGATTCGGCTAATCATGTGCACAAATCAGAAATGTCAGGTCCGCGGGGACCAAACTGGGAAGTCCAAACTCAAAACTAGTTGTGAACCAAGAATGGAGACCGGCAGAAGTAGCCAGCCGGCCAATGCATGATGAGCTGGGAGTGAACATCTTCATTTGTCGAGAGCCCATGATGTCGTGCCCCATATCAGGTGTACCTTATCCCTTTCAGAGGTTCGAGAGTGAGTACCCGCCAAAGCGGATACACTGACGCAACTATCGAGATACCGAGAATGGTCAGCGTTGAGTCGACAAATATCCTGAACGAAAGGGAAGAGATAAGAACTGGCGCGAAACCATATTCCTGGTACAGGCTGGCGAGGTCGCCGCCAAGGAGTATGGGATGCCTGAGCCAGTACGCGTTGACCGCCGCTCCTATCCCGTTTCCGGCGATGAATCCCATAACAAGCAGGAAGAATATCTCCATAGCGACCGCTGTGACGAGTCTTTCCTGGGACATTCCCAATGAGAGCATCACCCCGTATTCCCTGAAGCGCTCTGTGACGGACATGAGCACGGTGTTCATTATCCCGAAACCAACAACGAACAGCAGGATAATTATGTAGAGAACGCCGCTCGAGTTGTCGAGTTCAATCATCTGCTTGAGCTGTGGGAGAAGGTCCTGCCACGGATGTGCGACAAGCCCCATCGGTTTCAGCATACGGTTGAGGTGCCCGGCAACGATTTGAACCTCATCAGGATCGGCGACCGATATCGCAATGGCATTGATTCTGCCTTCCATCCCGAGAAACGTCTGAAGGTCGGATATGTTCATGAATGCCCCCACTCGGTCAAATTCTTCGGAGCCCGTCCTGAAAGTCCCGACTATTCGAATGAACATGTTGCCGAGCACGCCATCGACGCCCTGTGCCAGCACAACGACCGAATCGCCCACCCGCGCGCCGAGATTCCGGAGTAGCTTGTCACCAACTACAATTCCTGGTACGCTACTCCCGGTCGTATCTTCCGACAGGAATCGGCCACTACTTACCTTCTCGGGAAAATCTGTGACGGTGCCCTCTGTCTTCTGAGCTATGCCGGTTATTAGCACGCCCAGCGACTGGTCGCGGTAACTGAGCAAAGCGTCGGTTTCTATTCTGGGGGAAGAACCATTCACGCCAGGAGCTTCATCGATCATCTTGCGGAGTGCCGGACTTAATGCAAAACTCTTCTGAATAGTTGGGCTCTTGTTGTAGCCGACTTTCTGGACCTGTAAGTAGCCGGTTGATGCGCGGACCGCCGTCTTTATGGTCTCCGCGTAAGTTCCGTACTGCATGCCTCGTTGAACTATGGATAGAGTGATTGCAAAAACTACGGAAGACATCGCGATAAGCGACCGTCTCCAGTTTCTCCACAAACTTCGCCATGCCAGGCGGACTAACATCTTACTCCCAATTTGAGAATGAAGGCCTTGTCTATGAATTCGTAGATCGATGATTTAACAATCACGTTGCCCTAATCGCCTCGACAGGCTGAAGTCTGATAGCCTTTAAAGCCGGATAGATAGCTCCCAGAAGCGTGGCCGCCGGAATTATCGACACCGTCTGGATTACAGATGAAGTCTCCAGGACAGGGTAGATCGTACTCCCCGCTCCAAGAGAGGTAAGGCTTGCCGAAAATGCCGAGAGGTCCCAACCGCTACGAGACAATGGAGATATGATTATGTATGAAAGCGCCAGACCGACTATCGTCCCGATTACGGCAAGATAAAACGCCTCCGTCATAACCATAAGGAAAATGCTCCGGTTCGACATCCCGATCGCCATTGACACTCCGAACTCATGCGTCCTTTCCATGACGGACATCAGCATGGTGTCTACGATGCCGAATATAAGCGCGAACGAGATGATGAGTGCGATCAGGTAGAGCGCCTGCTTGTACATCTCGATCATGGCTACGAGAAGCGGAAGCATTTCTTTGTAGGTAAGCACTTCGTAGTTTCTGCCGCCATGGGGGAGATCCTGTATCTCGTTTCTCAGTCGTGTCTCAACGGAGGCCAGTTGAGAGGGGCTTTTCGGGTTAATCACAAATTTCGAAAGGAGCCCGCTGGCATTCAACATTTGACTCACGGTAACAATCGGCACATACACGTGTGACTGATCGAAGCCGGAATCGAAGGTCTCAAATAGACCTGAAATTCTGCACGCCTCGGAGCCGACACTCCCATCTGTCTGCGATGCCATTATTACAACTTTGTCGCCGATCCCGACTTTGAGTTTCTCGGCCATCGCGCTGCTTATTAGAATCTGTCCAGGCTCGCCGGATAGATAGGACCCTTTTACCACATACCTGGATATCGTCGTGATCCTTTGTTCTTCGTTCGGAATTATCCCGTCAATGGAAACGCCGTATGAGTTGTACGGGCTGCTGACGAGGCCGAACACCTCGAGGCGTTCTGAGTAGTTCAGAACTGAACTGTCTTTCGAGAGGATCTCTTCTATCTCAGTAGGTTTCTTCATCGAGAGTTCCAGGATCGGATCTGCCTGATACCCGGCTTTGTGAATCTGTATGTATCCCGCGTCCGCGCCGACTTGATTGGTCAGCATCTGCTGCATCAGGCCGATTGCGAAGCCTTCCGTGAGAAGCAATGCCAGTACTCCGACGACTATTGACGTCATCAGGATAAAAGACCGTCTCTTATTTCGAAGTATGTTGCGCCAGGCGATTCTGCTAAGCATTCCGACGACGCTCCGGCTTCCTGTTGTCAAGATCCTTGCAGAGTGTGAGGTGCTTGGGGAAAGCGAATTGGAGACCGTTGCATTTCACGCGATGCTCCTCGATTATCATCTGCAGCCTGGAGAACATTCCGTCGAGCTTCATGTGTGCCGTATCCCTTTCAGAGGCTCGAGCCTTGCGACGCGCCAGAGAGGGTAGACTGCCGCTACGACCGACATCGTCAGGACGATGGCTCCGGCCGTTATGAAGATTCCAGGCGAAAGGGAAGATGGCACGATCGGTTGAAATCCCCACTCGTGGAGGAATCTACCCATGTCGCCGCCGATGACTATTGGGTGTTCGATGAAGTGAAGGTTTATAAGAGCGCCGGCGGCGTTGCCCAGCGCAAACCCAATGACCACCATGATGATCATTTCGATGGCCGTCGTGGCGGCAAGCATGGCGTTGGACATTCCGATCGAAAGGAGTGCACCAAACTCACGGAAGCGTTCCGTCACGGACATGAGGAGGGAATTCAATATGCCAAATCCGACGACGGCAAACAGGATGCACAGAAATAATACGTGAGCGGCGTGGCTCCAGGCCATGGTCTCATTAAGTTGTGGCAGGAGCTCTTGCCATGGTACGGCCACGAGCCCCTGGCGCTTTAGCTGCGGATCGAGTGTCCGGACGATTCGGGTTACGTCGTTCGGATTATTTAAAGAAAGCGCAAGGGCATTGACCCTGTCCCCCATTGCAAGAAAATTCTGAAGTACAGGCACGCTCATGAAGGCCCCCGCACGGTCGAATGCGTCAGAGCCCGTTCTGACACTGCCCACTATCCTGGCGAACATGTTTCCTAACACCCCGTCGTAGCCCTGTGCCAGCACGACTACTGAATCGCCTACTCTTGCGCCGAGATTCTTCAGGAGTCTGTAGCCGACCACGATGTCCGGAGTTGTGTCGTTCTTAAGAAATGTACCATGGTCAACCCTCTGACTGAAATCGGTCACTAGATGTTCGGTCTTAGGTCCCACGCCTGTGATCATAGCGCCAAGCGAATGGTTGTGAAAGCTGAGAAGGCCACCTGCTTGTATCCTCGGGGAGCTTCCCGCAATAAGCGGATCGGATTTGATTTCGTCGGCAGTTTCGGGCGGGATGACGAAGCTCTTCTGCAAAGTCGGATTGTCGTTGTACCCTTGCTCCTGGATTTGAATGTATCCTGTCGACGATCTGACCGCGGTCTGGAGCGAAAGTGCGAATGCCCCGTCGTCAAATCCTAGCCTGACGAGTGCCAGCATTACCGCAAATGCGATCGCGAAGATTACGAGGATCGAGCGCCTTCTGCTGCGCCAAATGTTTCGCCATGCAATTCTAATCAGCATCATCTTACAGGCGGAGCCGCCATTTGTTCATCCCGCGTCGGCAGAGACGATATTCAGTAGTTTCAGGGTCGAACCATTGCTCCCGTTTGGCTGCCAGAGGTACGCCTGTATCGCAATATCTAACCTCTTCCGGGGTGGGACTCAAGTCAGGATGAGGGGAAATGCGCAGCGCATATTCAGTGGAAGCCGTTGGCAATGAGAGTAGACGTGTCATCTCTCCAGTTCCTTGAGTGAAAATATCCTATCCGGGATTCTTATATCGAATGATGCCTCGTCCATCTTTATCTCCGTGGAGTGTGTCTTGTCAAAATTGTACATGGTCCAGACTGTGGGCAGCGTCCTTCCGCCCATCGCCTTGTAGTCCGTCATCACCATTGTGCGAATCAGCTTTCCCTTTTCATCGAAATATTCCACCTGTGCGGGAAGATCGTCGGCCTTTCTAACCCAGTAAAGGAGTTTTCCCCAGACAACCGGCGCATTCGGCTTAGGGATGAGCTGGAGCTTCCAGCACATTGCGTCGTTTAGTTTTTCGGTTCCAACGAGCGTGATGTCGTAATCCTCGGTGAGTGTCTCCTCGCGAACCATGTCGTCGTAGGTGTAATCGGAGCCGTTCCACGACTGCAGCATCATGGAAGGAGGTATGCGGATTGTGGTCTCGGTGTTTCTGAGGTACATCCAGATATCGTTGCCTAACTTCAGTGTGCGGTTTCCTGCTTCACGGGCGGGGGAGAGGATCTTCACGAGCGCCTTCGAGGCGCCGCTTGACCAGCTTTCCATTTTCATGGTGCGCGTGTAATCCGGAGTCTTGATTATCATTTCCATGATGGAATGGCTCGAAGTCCTCCCCTTTATGGCGTCTTCGGCCCGCTGAATGATTTCTCTTGGATTCTGAGCCAGGCAAATCCCGGTCAGGAACAACCATGTCGCAAGAAAAAGAACGGTGTGGATAAAAAGGCTGGAGGCCCCATGGTGTCCGCCGCTGAACGGCGTAAGACTGTTATCTTTCATTTCTTCCTCTTGATTGCAGTAAGTATGAGGTTTACTCCGCCCCTGAGCTGCTCTTCGAAGTCCACCTCGATAAAATCGAGAGACCAGAAGAGGGCGGTGCTCTCAATAATTTCAAATATTGCAAGCGTTGCCTGACGCGAATCCACACTCTCGAACTCTTTAGTCCTGATCCCCTCATCTATGATCGATTGGAGAAGGGAGACGGAAGCCTGGAAATTCCTCTTCGTCATCATCCTTATCTTCTGATCTCGGAAGGCGATGACGAAGAGTTCCTGGATGACGGGCCGGAACCGCCTCATCTTGTTCATTTCATTCGCTATGTATTCTATAAATCTGTCAAGCCTTTGAGATGCGCTTCCCGTGGAAAGCATCCCCTGTACCTTCCTTATTTCCTCCGGATCGAAAAACTCCTTGAGAAGTTCTGATATAATCTCGTCCTTGCTTTTATAGTACCAGTAGATCGCTCCCTTGCTCAGGCCAGACTCGCGGACGATGTCGTTCATGCTGGTGTTTTTGAGCCCTTTGCGTGCAAACGCGGAGATCGCCGCTTTGACGATCTGCTCCTTCCGTTTTGCGATATTTTCCAGATTTTCTTTTCTAGGCATATTATTGATAGACCGACCGGTCGGTTTATGAATAAGATACTGATGCATGGCTGGCTTGTCAAGAGAATTCGTGATTGTCATTCGGGTCCGGGACATCTTCGGTTGCTGCGCCCTCAGATGCAATCTCATCCGAGCGCTTTGACCAGCATCGTGTTGAACGAATGCGGGTTTAGAGTTACCTTGAACCAATCAAGGAAGGGCTGCGGATGAAGATATTGTTTGTGTACCCACGCTACCCAGACACTTTTTGGAGTTTCCGGCATGCGTTGAAATTCATTTCGAAGAAAGCCGCGTTTCCTCCTCTCGGCTTGTTAACAATCGCATCAATGCTTCCCGACAAATGGGAAAAAAGGCTTGTCGACCTTAATGTCCGACCCGTGTCGGACGAGGAGATCCTTTGGGCCGACTACGTCTTCATCAGCGCGATGTCCATCCAGCGGGACTCGGCGCATGATGTCATTGGCAGGTGCAGGCAGCTCGGGAGAAAGACCGTCGCCGGCGGCCCCCTCTTCACGGCGTTCCATGACGAATTTGATGGAGTTGACCATCTCATACTCAACGAGGCAGAACTAACCCTTCAGCCATTCCTGAACGATCTCTCGCTCGGCGTCCCGAAGCATGTCTACTCATCGACTGATTGGGCTGATGTATCCGCTACTCCAATCCCGATGTGGAGCCTCATAGATTTCAAGCACTACGCCTCTATGAACCTCCAGTACTCCAGGGGGTGTCCTTATGACTGCGAGTTTTGTGATATAACTGTCCTCTACGGAAGAGTACCGAGGACCAAAACGAGGGCGCAGGTTATTGCGGAGCTGGAGAGCCTCCGGGAGCACGGATGGAAGGGAAGCGTCTTCTTTGTCGATGACAATTTTGTCGGAAACAAGAACAAGCTTAAGAAGGAGATACTCCCGGCGATCGTGGAATGGATGAAGGAAAACCGCCACCCATTTTATTTCAACACTGAGGTCTCCATAAATTCAGCCGACGACGACGATCTGATGAGGCTGATGGTACAGGCGGGATTCAATGCCGTTTTCGTCGGAATAGAATCGCCTAACGAGGAAAGCCTTCAGGAGTGCAGGAAGATACCGAACCGGAAGAGGGACCTCGAGGAGAGCGTAAGGAAGATACAGAAATACGGAATGCAGGTGCAGGGGGGCTTTATAGTCGGGTTCGACGTCGACCCACCCGCCATCTTCGACAGGCTGACCGCATTTATCCAGGAAACCGGGATCGTGACAGCGATGGTGGGCCTCCTGAACGCCCCACGCGGAACCAAACTGTACAAAAGGCTTATGAACGAGGGACGACTCCTTCATTCGTTCACAGGAAACAACACGGACCTGACGATGAACTTTATTCCGAAGATGAGCAGAGAAACTCTCATGAACGGGTACAGGAGCGTCGTCGCGAGGATTTATTCCCCCACGCAGTACTATGCGAGGGTGAAAAGGTTCCTGAAGGACTTCCATCCTCCACAGGCGAAGGTCTTCCGCGTCAGCTTCGCGGATCTGAAAGCGCTGCTCAAATCTGCTGTGGTGCTCGGAGTGATTGCTAAGGAGAGAGTGTATTACTGGAGACTATTCTTCTGGTCCCTCTTCACAAGACCGAAACTGTTTCCGCTGGCAATTACGTTTGCGATATACGGATTCCATTTCAGGAGGATATTCGAGGAGGAGATGGCGGCTTTGAAGTGAAAAGCGCATGCCGTGAAATGCCTGGTACCGGCGCCGGGATGACTCAATATTCCCGGGCCGGACACCGAAACTTGCTGCTAATTTACTCCCTTTGAATTCATGAAGCCGCTGTAACGCTTGTCTGTCATCTTGATGTGGTTGTTTAGCCAATCCTTCAGAAAGTTCAGGACATCAACAGATATCGTTGTCTGTCCCGCCTCGAACTTCGACTTAACTTCCTTCACCTGCTTCGTAAGATCATCGTGCTGCTTCTTGTGCTGCTGAGACTCAGGATATCCGTGCTTCTCAAACAGCTTCTCCTCAGTGCCGAAGTGGTACACCGTGTAGTCTACCAGATCGTTCAACACCTTGCCCATCACGTCCTTGCCCTTGCCCGCCTTCATCGAATCGTGGAGGAGGTTGATTAGATCAACAAGTTTCTTATGTTGTGCATCGATCTCTTTTACATTTACGCTCAGGTCGTTTGTCCACTGGAATAGCGCCATCTTGTCTTGCTCCGATTAGTTTTGTGAAATGCTGTCCCTCTACCAAGTCAAAAAACGCCTTTCTGATTCAGAAAGGTGCCATACCTTTTGTCGGAATTCATTATGTGGTTCTTTAGCCAGCCCGTTAGAAATTCAAGGACTTCAATGGGTTCCACATGATCGCCGCTGTTGTATCTGCTTCGCAGATCGAGGACTTTCCATGAAAGCTCGTCGTGTTCTCTCCGGTGTGCTTCAAACTCCGGGTATCCGTACATCTTGAGAATTTTCTCCTCAAAGATGAGGTGATAGGCGGTATAGTCGAGGAGGCCGTTGAGAGTAGTCCCCACAGACCCGGCTTCCGTCCCTTCAATGATGGCCTTGTCGAGATTGTTCACGAGTTCAACCAATTTGAAATGCTGCGCATCTAGCTCGCGCACGTTTACCTTGTATTCATCTCCCCAGTCAAATAGTGGCATAGTCTCATCCTGGCTCAGCGTTTTGCATTTGATTGTCATTTGTCCCGGTGTACAAACGACATCCGCGCAAATTCGGACACCGGTTCGATATTGATAATGTCCGGCTTTTCAGGACAGCTTTCAAGTCTGATTTGCCTTGCATGGGCGGTTTTGGGAGGCCTTCCGGCACCGCCAGCCGGAAGATGCCATCGTTTACAGTTCTTTATTATATTAGGAATGATAGCATGGATCTGAAAACTCTACTAACCAGCGTCTTCGCTTGTCGATACCCGGAAACGGGGGGAACCGGTGTGCCTCGTTTAGGAATGGGAAACCATTGAACTGCTCGGCGAAATCGGAGAAAGTTGTAAAAGGAGCCGGAGTAAAGCCCGAGGCGGTTGGGAATGGGGTACGGAGGAAGCTTCTGGGCTTTGATGCCACCCTCATGATGGTACGCGTTGATTTCAATTCAGGATCCATCGGTGAGTTGCACACGCATCCACACAGGCAGGTCACCTATGTCGCCTCGGGGAGGTTCGAGGTTGAAATAAACGGAGACAAGAAGGAGTTGGAAGAGGGTGACAGCTTCATCGTGGCGCCCGACGAGCCGCACGGTGTCGTCGCTCTCGAAGATGGGACGCTCATCGATGCGTTCACCCCTGCCCGTGAAGATTTTCTTGTGGGAGCGACTGATGATTAGCGACGTTGCAGGAATCGTCATGTCGCATTGGAGTGCTGTTGCGGGGCTAAGTCAGCGCCCTCATTAGGGACAAATCAATTTCGAGAAAGGGTACGAGATGGAAGTAAGATATTCCCCTGACAACCAAAGTTACCGGTCACTTAGCACGGAGGCGCTCAGAAAAGCTTTCCTCGTCGAGGATTTGTTCCAAGGAGGAAGCGTGAGGATGACTTACTTTGACCTCGACCGCGCAATCGTCGGAGGAGCCGTGCCGCTCGAAAGACCGCTGAAGCTCGAAAGCAGCAGGAAGGAAATGGCAGCCGAGTTCTTCGCCCAGCGAAGAGAGGGAGGCGTTTTCAACGTCGGCGGGGCCGGAAAGATAATCGCAGACGGCAAAGAGTTTAAACTTGGATTCAAGGACGCGTTGTACGTTGGGATGGGGACGAGGGAGGTATCGTTTGTGAGCGACGATCCGTCAACTCCCGCTCATTTCTATCTCGTCAGTTACCCGTCTCATTCATCTCATCCGACCACGCTCATCAGATACGGAGAGGTCTATTCCGCGAAGCTCGGCAGCCAGAAGGAGGCCAATTCCAGAACGCTCAACAGATACATACACTCGAACGGCGTGAAGAGCTCTCAGCTCGTCATGGGGCTGACCGAACTCGACGAGGGGAGCGTATGGAACACGATGCCATCGCACACTCACCAGAGAAGAACTGAAATATATTTCTACTTCAGTCTTGATGAGAGCTCAATCGTCTTCCATATGATGGGAGAACCGTCTGAGACGAGGCACATAGTCGTCCGCAACAAGGAAGCCGTGATATCTCCAAGCTGGTCCATACACTCGGGCGGCGGGACGAAGAACTATTCCTTCATCTGGGCCATGGGCGGCGAGAATCAGGAGTTCGAAGACATGGACTCCGTTGGAATGGCGTCATTGAAATGAGTCATACGTGTGTTCCCTCTTATCAGGCGGGGGTCTTGCAATGATACTCGATAAGTTCAGGCTGGAAAACAAGCTGGCTCTGGTGACCGGTGCCAATCGCGGCATCGGAAAGGCGTACGCCGTCGCCCTTGCCGAAGCGGGGGCCGATATCGTAGCCGTCGCTCAAACCGATAACTTCTCGGAAGTGGAAAGAGAAATCAAAACGCGAGGGAGGAAATTCAACTCCTATACCTGCGATTTTTCTGACAGAGCCTCGCTGTACAATCTCATAGGCAAATTGAAGTCTGATTTTTCCCGTGTGGATATTCTGGTCAACAACGCCGGGACCATTCTGCGAAAGCCTGTCTCTGAACATACCGATGATTACTGGGACAAGGTAATCGACGTCAATCTTACCGCACAGTTCATACTTACGAGGGAGATAGGGAAAGACATGGCACAGCGTGGTTACGGAAAGGTTGTGTTCGTCGCATCTCTCCTTTCGTTTCAGGGAGGCGTTCTCGTTCCGGGATACGCCGCGTCTAAGGGCGGAGTGAAGCAGCTGACGATGGCGTTCGCCAATGAGTGGGCGGGCAAAGGGGTGAATGTGAATGCTATTGCCCCGGGCTACATCGCCACTGATAACACGAAGGCACTGAGGGAAGACCCCGACAGGTCAAGGAGCATACTGGACAGGATACCCGCCGGGAGGTGGGGAACGCCCGAGGATCTGATGGGCGCCGTGGTCTTCCTTTGCTCGGACGCGTCTTCCTACATGAACGGCAGCATCATCACCGTCGATGGCGGCTGGATGGGGAGGTAAGATTGAACTTTCAGCGGTCATTCTCCGCGCCTGGTGACCGGAAATAATACTTTTTTTTGACGACTAATATGGAGTAGAAATGCAGAGTTACGTTGAAGATCTGTTTGGATTGAACGGTAAGGTAGCCGCCGTCATTGGCGGGAGCGGAGTACTCGGAGGGAGCGTCGCCGAGGCCCTCGCGACCGCGGGAGCCAGGGTCGCTATAATCTACAACCACGGTAAGGAAGCCGCGGATCAGAGAACCAATAAGATAATGTCTTATGGCGGAAGCGCTATGGCGGTTCAGGCTGACGGAAGGGTGAAAGCGGATCTCGAAAGGGCGAAGAACGAAATTGTCTCGGCATGGGATCATGTGGACATACTCGTGAACGCTCCGGGGGTCAATTCCACTACTCCGGTGCTCGACATAAAAGAAGACGAGTGGGAGAAGATAATCGACGTGAACCTTAAGGGGGTCTTTCTCGCGTGCCAGGTCTTCGGACGTCACATGATCGAGGCGAAGGTGAAAGGGAGTATAATAAATTTCTCCTCCGTCTCGTCAGAGATACCCCTGTCGAAAGTGTTCACCTATGCTATATCCAAAGCGGGGGTAAACAACTTGACGAGGTTCCTAGCTCGCGAATGGGCTCAGCATGGCATACGCGTCAACGCGATAATGCCAGGTTTCTTCCCGGCAGAACAGAACCGGAAGATTCTTACCGAAGAGCGGCGCCGGTCGATCTTCAGCCACACCCCCATGGCCAGATACGGCGAGGCCAACGAGTTGAACGGCGCCATGATCTGGCTTGCCTCGAATAACGCCTCATCCTTTGTCACGGGAACTGTAATCCCTGTTGACGGAGGATTCACCGCAATGACCATTTGACCGGATGAGCGAGATGAAAATTGTCGTAGATCAGCGGATTCCATTCGTCGAAGAGGCGTTCGGATCGTTCGGCGAGATTCTTAAATATGACAGCCGTGCGATTGACAACGCGGCAGTTCACGATGCGGACGCGCTCCTCGTGAGATCCGAAACAAAAGTGGATGAGAAACTCGTGGCGGGTAGCAAACTGCGATTCGTGGGAACGGCGACGATCGGCACAGACCACGTCGACTTGGATGCTCTCCGTCGAAACGGGGTGGCGTTCGCGAGCGCGCCCGGCTGCAATTCGAACGCGGTTGTACAATATGTCTTTTCAGCCCTTTACACGCTTGGCGCAAGGGAAGGGTTCTCCCTTAAGGGGAAGACCATCGGCGTTGTTGGCGTCGGGAACATTGGGAGCAAGATCGTGCGCGTCGCTCAGAACCTTGGCATGAATGTGCTGAAGAACGACCCCCCTCTTTATAGAAGCACGGGGGAGCCAACGTTCTTTCCTCTCGACGATCTCATGAGCGCAGATTTTATAACTGTTCATGTCCCTTATACGAAGCGGGGGCCCGACCCGACCCATCATCTTTTTGATGGCGAGCGGCTATCGAAGATGAAACGCGGTGCGGTGCTCATTAACTCGTCCAGAGGAGCCGTGGTAGATAACCAGGCCCTCAAACGCGCCCTCGCTGCCGGGTGTCCATCGACCGCAGTTCTCGATGTATGGGAGAATGAGCCGAACATCGATCTGGAACTGCTCGGTCAGTGCGCATTAGGGACACAGCACATCGCAGGCTATTCCATAGATGGTAAAGTGAACGCGACGCGGATGATCTACTCTGCATTCTGCTCGCACTTTGGTCTCACCCCTGCGTGGGATGCGGCATCGGTCATCGCTCCGCCATCTGACCCAATCATGAGGATCAACCCCGGCTACACTGACCCCGAGAAGGAGATCTCAAGGCTCGTAAGAGAATGCTACGACATTACGGCGGACGACTCAAAACTAAGAATGGTTTTTGAACTGAAGGAGGATGAACGCGGATTCTACTTCAAGAACCTTAGAGGCAAGTACATCTTCAGGTATGAGTTTTCAAACAGGACAGTGACCGTTACGGGAAAAGACTCTTATCTCGCGGATGTGCTTACAGCATTCGGCTTCAAAACGCGGTATGCCAATTGACTTCTCGGTCAGCAAAGTTGTCACCATGAGGCCCCGGTTGGAATTGCGCTCCGCATTTGCGTATCGGAGTCGCTGAGGGATCGCGTTAAACTCCTCGTTCCAAAGTGCTGTCAAAGTGGAGTAAACGGTGGCTCGTCCATTAGTGAAGCCATCGTCATTGAAGAGAGGAAGGTGAGTTGTTATGAAAAAGTCGGCATATGCTTTCGCGTTCCTGGGGCTTACCGTGATTGCGGCCGCGCTCCTGGTTTCAACTCTTCCGTCAAGCTGCTACGCGCAGAGAATACGCGGGGTTCCTCACGTGCCCTCCCGGATGTTCAGGATTCCCCCGAACCATGAGAAGGTATTCGTAGGGGGCCGTCCTTATTTCTACCACAACGGATATTTCTATCGCGGCTGGGGAGGGCGGTACACGCTATTCTATCCTCCGATCGGGGCCAGGCTCAGGTTTCTACCGTATGGCTTCTGGAGTTTTTATGTCGGGCCGAACCTCTACTACTACGGCGGGGGAGCTTATTTCCAATATTACCCCGACCAGAGAATCTACGTAGTAGTTCCAAAGCCGAATGACGCACCTGCGGCTCCCTCAGGGAACGAAGACGTTATGAACTTGACTGACGGATCAACTCTAACCGGCGTATTCGTCGGCGCCACTCCGGACACGATCAGGTTCCAGGTGAAGGACGATATAAAGAACATTCCGATCACGCAGGTCAAATCTGTGACTTTTGCCCCTTCAACGTTCAAAGAGCAGAAGTAGCCTCATGGTGAGTGTGAGTCTTGAGGCGTGTGGAACTCAAGGCTCGCCGCGTTTGGAGGATTTGATTTGTGGTGTCGCGTATTTCCAATTCGGCACGGATGGCTGCTGGCGTGATAAATTAATTCCCGCAATGGGGGGAACGGAACAAAACGTCCATCGGGTCGTATTGTCAGAAAAACAAAGAGTCTGACAAGTTCAACCATTTACAGGTGAACAATATGCTCTATCTCCTGTCATTCTTCCTCCCTCCCGTGGCCGTCCTTTTAAGCGGCAGGCCGATACAGGCGATCCTGAACTTCTTCCTCTGCTTTCTCTTCTGGATTCCAGCTGTAGTTCACGCTCTCCTTGTCGTGCGGGATCATTATGAGGATCGGCGAACTCGGCGTGTCATCAAGGCCATCAAAACTTCAAGAGCATGAGCGGGCACCTTTCCTGCCACGGTGCTGTTGAGGATGAGCGAAAAGTACTTGACTTCTGCTTATGAGCAAGTTAATTTGGAAACGTTCGATACGTAATTCGTTTCCTATATTGAACAGGCGTGAAATGACGGCGAAACGCCGCTTTTTTTTATCTTTTAAGGAAACGATAGAAACGTATGTCGTTTTTTATTGATTTTAGGGATTTGATATGACAGATATCGAAACGAAAGCCAAGATCCTCGCGACGGCAGAGGAAATGTTCATGCGGCACGGATATTCCCGCGTTACCATGGAGGAGATCGCCTCCACACTTGGTATGAGCAAGAAGACTCTCTACAAGTTTTTCTCGAACAAGAAGGAAGTTTTGCGAGAGCTTGTAAGCGTAAGACAAAGCGAGACGATGGATCATATCGAAAGAATATGGATGAGCGAAGAGCTCGACTTCGTCGGAAAATTCAGGAGCACACTCGATTATGTAGGCGAGCGGTCGTCGAAGTTCAGCAGGCTTCGAGACATAAGGCAGAGCGCCCCTGAGATCTGGCAGGAGATGCACAACATCAGGAAGGAAAAAATCTTCGATAAGATCAGAAGATTGTTCGAGACCGGCTTCGAATCGGGGATATTCCGGAGTGACATAGACAAGGACATAGCCATACTGGTTTATACGAACGCCGTGGAGTCGATTGTCATTCCCGAGACGCTCTCGGAGCTGCCATGCACGGCTGGGCAGGCTTTCGAGGCTATCTCAAAGATACTCTTCGAAGGGATCCTCACTGAAGAGGGAAGGTCGAAATATATTTTCCACAGGGGTGTGGAGGCCGGGGCTCAGTGAGGACGCGGGTTTCTGGAACTAAATTTCAAACACAGAGGTAGTAAATGAAGAACTTGAAAGTCTATTCTGTAATTCTTCTTTCAATAGCGATCGTGGTGGCGGTTCTGATCCGCAATCGCGCGAAGATAAAAGCTGAGACGAGAAATCTGAACGTGGACTCATATGCTGTAACCGTTGCGTCGGTGGAAAGAAAAACGCTGACCGACAACCTTGACCTCGTCGGGACAATCAATGCCAGCAATGACGTGCACGTTGTCTCGGAATCATCCGGAAAGGTGATAAAGGTTCTCGCCGGTGTTGGTGACTACGAACGGGCAGGGGGAGCTATCGTTCAGCTCGACGACAAACTCCAGTCTGCATCGCTTGAGCTCGCTACCGTCAATCTCGACAAGGCCACCAAGGACTACGACCGCTACAAGAGATTGTATTCGGAACATTCGGTAACTGATGCCCAGCTGGAAGGTGCGGAACTGGCGTATCAGTCTGCGAACGACCAGTATGTCAACGCCCACAGGCAGTTCACCAATACTACAATCACTAGCCCGATCGCCGGCATCATCACCTCCAGGGGTGTGGACCTCGGCGCCTACGTCAGTCCCGGGATGGTTGTCGCGGAGGTTGTGGACATTTCTCGTCTAAAGATCACCGTCAATGTCGACGAGAATGATGTCATCTATTTCAAGCCGGGGAACAAGGTCACGATACTTACCGATGTTTATCCCGGGGTCGAGTTCAGTGGCTACATAAAGTCGATAAGTTCGAAAGGAGACGGCGAACACACTTACCCCGTGGAGGTCGACTTCTACAACAGCAGGGAATATCCTCTCAAGGCAGGAATGTTCGCTCACGTCCATTTCAGCGTGGTCTCTTCTCAGAAATCACTCGTCATACCGAGGCAGGCTCTCGTTGGAAGTGTTGAGAATGCGCAGGTCTACGTCGTTGAGAACGGGATCGCCCGTCTTAAGAACATTGTCGTCGGCGCGACCTATAACAGCTATATGCAGGTCCTGAACGGCCTTCAGCCCGGAGAATCCGTTGTCACGAACGGCCAGGATAATCTGGAGGATGGGTACAAGGTGAACGTCGTTTCGCAGTCCGCGGCGGGAAAATCCTCGTCGGGTCTGTGAACGAGAAGACATGTTGAGAAGGATCCATTGAGATGACCATTACAGAGTTGGCAATAAAAAGACCCACGCTGGTTGTAGTCGTGTTCGGGGCGCTGGCGCTTCTCGGAGTGTACAGCCTGATAAACCTGAACTATGAACTGATTCCCAAGATTACCCCGCCGGTACTCTCGGTATCGACCATATACCCTGGGGCCTCTCCGAACGAAGTCGAGAGTTCGGTGACGAAACCGATTGAAGACGCACTCTCCTCGCTCGATCAGGTCTACAGCATGACTTCAACATCGAATGAGGGGGTCTCCTTCGTCATGGTTCAGTTTGACCAGACGGCGGACATCAACACCGAGATGCAGATAGCCCAGCAGAAGATAAATCAGATAGTCGGCACATTCCCCGCCGGCGTGAAGACGCCTGCGATTTCGAAACTCGATCTCCAGGCGATACCTGTTCTCAGGCTTGGGGTCACGAGCAATATGCCGGCCACGAAGTTCTACCAGTTTGTTGTAGACAGGATTCAGCCCCGCCTCTCGGAAATTCAGGGGGTTGGCCTCGTCACGCTGGTCGGCGGTCTCCAGAGGGAGATAAGGGTGAACCTAGATGAGTCCAAGCTCAAGGCTTACGGCATCTCAGTGCTTCAGGTTTTGAACGCGGTTCAGGCCTCGAATATTGATTACCCGACGGGAAAGCTTCAAAACAGCTCGAATCAGCTGATTGTCAGGGTCGCCGGGAAGCTCGGCTCGGTCGATCAGCTCCGAAATCTCATAATCAGAAAGTCGAAGGACGGAGGCGAAGTCCGGCTGTCCGATCTCGCCGATGTCGAAGACGGGCACAAGGAGTACCAGACAATAACCAGAATCAACGGCGTTACATCAATCGGTATACTGGTACAGAAGCAAACGGATGCAAACACGGTCGACGTGAGCAGGCAGGTGCGGGCGGAACTGAAGAAGATAGAGAGCGACTACAAGGCCGAGAACATCAAATTCGATATTGCTCAGGATGGCTCGACCTTTACGATACAGGCCGTGAACGGCGTGAAGTTCGACCTCCTGCTCGCCGTTATTCTCGTCGCCGCGGTGATGCTCCTCTTCTTGCACAGCATCCGCAACTCTTTCATCGTCATGCTCGCTATTCCCGCGTCGATACTCTCTACGTTTATTGTGATGTACGTTCTCGGGTTCAGTCTAAACCTCATGACGCTCCTTGGTTTGTCGCTTGTTGTCGGAATTCTTGTGGACGACTCCATCGTGGTTATAGAGAACATCCATCATCACCTCGAGATGGGTGAGAAGCCGAGAACCGCGGCCTTGCGCGGAAGGAACGAGATTGGCTTCGCGGCACTCTCGATAACCATGGTGGACGTCGTGATATATGTTCCACTCGCTCTTACGGGAGGTCTCATAGGGAACATCGTCAGGGAGTTTGCTATAGTCGTCGTCATATCGACACTGATGAGCCTTTTCGTGTCTTTCACGGTGACGCCTCTCCTCGCTTCCCGAATCAGCAAGCTTGAGACGATAAGCGGCCGGACCTTCATCGGGAGATTCGCGATTGAGTTTGAGAAATACTTTCGAAAGATGGTGGCGCAGTACGTGTCGCTCCTGAAATGGAGCCTCCACAACAAATGGAAGATCGTGGCGATATCGGCAGGGCTCTTCGTCGCATCGTTGATGCTCGCCCCCCTTGGTTTCATCGGAGCCGAGTTCATGCCACAAACGGACATGGGACAGTTCGCCGTTACGCTGGACATGCCGCCCAATTATACGGTGAGCCACACCAACCTCGTCACGGAGGAGGTGGAACGCTACGTGAACAGCCTCCCCGAGGTACAGAAAGACTTCGTGCAGGTCGGCGTCTCGAACGAGGGCCTAATCGGCCAGTCATCAAATCACAGCTCGGAACTGGACGTCGAGCTGGTTCCTAAGGGACAGCGAAAGCTCACAACGGATCAAATCGGCGAGATGATAAAGAAATTTGCCTTCGGCATACCAGGTGTGAGCGCCCGCATCGACCCGATAGGTCTCTTCGGCACGGCGAACCAGACACCGATCCAGCTTATCGTGAGCGGACCGAGTCGAGCTGACGTGCTCAAGTCAGCGCAGATCCTCGAGGACGTGGTCAGAAAGATTCCGGGCACGGCTGACGTTCGTCTGTCTACGGATACCGGAAACCCTGAGATGCGCGTCGACATTGACAGACAGAAGCTTGCTGCATTTGGGTTGTCTATAGCTGACGTGGGTGCGGCGCTTCAGGTCGCGATGCAGGGGAACGATGACGCCAAGTTCAGGGAGGGAGGCGACGACTACGATATCCTCGTGTCGCTCGACAAATTCGACAGGTCCAGGATTTCTGACCTCAAGCATATGACGTTTGTGAACAACAGCGGGAAGAAAGTTCAGCTGCAGCAATTCGCCCGCGTTTACCAGTCGACTGCGCCTTCGGTCCTTCAGAGGTTCGACAGGATCAGCGCCGTTACGGTGTACTCCCAGGTAATCGGCCGCCCGGTGGGAACGGTGGGAGACCAAATAAAGAAGGCCATGGCCACCAAGGAACTTCCGTCAGGAGTTCACATCGAGTACTGGGGAGATCTGAAAAACCAGGCTGACGCGTTTAGCAGCCTTGGCTTGGCGCTCGCCGCGGCGATCATTTTCGTCTACCTTGTTCTTATAGCGCTCTATGATTCCTACGGCGAACCCTTCATCATACTTTTTTCAATCCCCGTTGCGATGGTCGGAGCCTTTCTGGCACTGGCGCTGACGATGAAGTCGCTGAACATATTCTCAATACTCGGAATCATAATGTTGATTGGCCTCGTAGGAAAGAATGCGATTCTTCTGGTCGACCGCGCGAACCAGAAAAAACGCGAAGACGGGCTATCGACTTTCGATGCCCTCATAGAAGCGGGGGAGAGCAGGATAAGGCCGATCATGATGACCACGACGGCCATGGTCATCGGTATGATTCCTCTTGCCATGTCAACCGACGCCGGCTCCGAGTGGAAGTCGGGCCTTGCCTGGGCAATCATCGGCGGTTTGCTGAGCTCGATGTTCCTTACCCTGGTTCTTGTTCCGGTGGTCTATGAGCTTTTTGAAGGCGCGCAAATAAAGGTTAGAGCGATGCTTGGCCGCAAGCCGAAGGATGAGATAGGAGGAATTGAAATGGAGCCTGCGGAGGAGTAATTCCTTCGGTTGGGGACCCGGCCGCGCCACGATTCGCCGACTCGAAATGTCTCGCGATAGGCCTACCACGAATGGCTCCGGCCTGGTTCAGTCTTCATGTGGTCTCAGAGAGGCGGCGTAATGCCGCCTCTCTTCTTTCAGAATCGGGCGTCGCTGGTTATATTCTCAAAGAAAGTCTGTTTAAATATAAATCGGTGAGAGTATGCAAGTGAAAAACCCACAGGAAATCCTCGTTCGGCACAATTGGACGAACGACGAGATCGCAGAAATATACAACCTTCCACTCCTCGAGCTAGTGTACAGGGCGGCGACGCTCCATAGGGAGTTTCACGATCCTTCTGAAATCCAGGTCTGCTCTTTGTTGTCGATAAAGACAGGTGCCTGCACTGAAGACTGCGCTTACTGTCCCCAGTCTGTCGAATACCATACTGGCGTTGATGTCCAGCCTCTAATGCTGGTCGATGAGGTCCTTGAGAAGGCGCGCAATGCAAAGGAGGCCGGAGCCACGCGGTTCTGCATGGGCGCTGCCTGGCGCGAGGTCCGGGACAACAGAGACTTCGACCGGGTACTGGAAATGGTGAGAGGCGTCAACGATATAGGACTCGAAGTCTGCGCCACACTTGGTATGGTGACCGAGGAGCAGGCAAGGAAACTGAAAGAGGCGGGCCTTTACGCATACAATCACAACGTAGATACTTCATCGGGTTACTACAAGAGTATAATAACGACCAGAACCTACAAAGATAGAATAGACACGATCAGGAATACACGCAAGGCTGAGATCACCGTTTGCAGCGGAGGCATCATCGGGATGGGCGAATCCGTCGAGGACCGGATCGAGATGTTGAGGACTCTGGCAAACCTCGATCCGCATCCGGAGTCTGTTCCGATAAACGCTCTTGTCCCCGTGGAGGGAACGCCTCTCCAGGATATGCCTCCTGTCGATGCGTGGGACTTCGTAAGAATGATCGCCACGGCGAGGATGATAATGCCGAAGTCGATGGTCAGGCTCAGCGCCGGAAGGATGCAGTTGTCGCGCGAAGCCCAGGCGCTCTGTTTCATGGCTGGGGCAAACTCGATCTTTGCTGGCGATAAACTTCTCACAACGCCCAACCCCCCTGTAGATGAGGACAAGGAACTCCTCTCCGGACTCGGTCTGAAGCCGAGGAAGGCCTTTAAGGACGAATTGGCTTCTAACTAAATAGAAGACGAGCCATTGCCGGAGTGAATTGGGCGCACGGTCAGTGCGAGCTCGGTAAACTCGATCAAGCGCAGGGACCCACGTACGAGGGTGCGCGATCTTGCCGGGCCTTTGAAGCATTCCGATGATCTTTCGTCTCAAAATTATCAGGACTAATAATCACTCATGTCTGAGACAGAAGATAAGCTGAGACACGCGCTTGAAGAGAGGGAGAAGCTCGGCTCTCTGAGGGAGCTTAGGGTGTCACCAGGGCTCGCTGATTTCTGCTCTAACGACTATTTGGGATTCTCCAGAGCCGAGACTTTGAGGGAAATGATAGCCGAGGAGGTACGCAAGCATCCTGAGTCCAAGAGCGGTTCAACCGGTTCCCGCCTTATTTCCGGGAACAGTTCATACTGCGAGGAGCTGGAAAGCTTTATAGCAGGCTTCCACGGCTCTCAGAGTGGTTTGATTTTTAATTCCGGATACGACGCTAACCTCGGATTGTTCTCATCTGTCCCGCAGAGGAACGACACGATACTTTATGACAAACTCGTCCACGCCTCCATAAGGGACGGCATAAGGCTCAGCCACGCCAGGGCTTTTTCATTTGAGCATAACGACGTCGAGGATCTGGAGAGACGCATCAAATCAGCCGGAAGCAGCGTCTACGTCGCGGTCGAGTCGGTATATTCGATGGACGGTGATTGTGCGCCCCTTTCGGAAATGGCGAAGCTCTGCCGGGCTTACGGTGCCAACCTGATCGTCGATGAGGCACATGCGACAGGAGTCTTCGGCAGGAAGGGTGAAGGGCTTGCTGCGGAGCTTGGATTGACGCGAGATGTCTTTGCCAGAGTGCACACCTTCGGAAAGGCGCTTGGCACGCATGGCGCGGTTGTGCTCGGTTCCGAGACGCTCCGGTCTTACCTGATTAATTTCGCGCGCTCATTCATATACACTACCGCTCTTCCGTTCCACTCTCTTGCCGCAATTCGCTGTGCCTATGAGTACCTGCTCGCTGATCAGGAGTCGATGGAGCGCCTCGCAGAGCGAGTTGCACTCTTCAAACGTAATCTGACCGACGGAGTTCGAGCGAGGATCATTGAGAGCCAGAGCGCAATACAGTGCGTGGTTGTGCCCGGCAATGCTGAGGTTAAGTCGTTCGCGCATCAGATACAGGTGGCCGGCTACGACGTGCGGCCCATTATGCATCCGACGGTTCCAGCCGGCTCGGAGCGCCTGAGGGTTTGCCTGCACGCGTTCAACACAGAAGAAGAAATTTTAGGTCTGACAAACAAACTGGGGATGTTGACATGAGAAGGATTTTCGTCACCGGGATCGACACTAACATCGGAAAGACCGTCATAGCCGCGATACTGACGGAGGCACTCGAAGCTGATTATTGGAAACCCATTCAGGCGGGAAATCTCAGCTTCACCGATACTGACCTGGTAAGAAAATTGGTTTCCAACGAGATCTCCGTTCTTCATCCTGAAGCTTATCGCCTCAGAGAACCTCTTTCACCGCACGCGGCCGCCGCCGCAGAAGGGGTTGCGATAGACATGGAGAGGATTCGTACGGTTCTGCCAGACACTCACGGGCGCGACCTGATAATTGAGGGTGCCGGCGGCGCGATGTCTCCCGTCAATGAGTCGATGGTCATGCTCGATCTCATCAAGTCGCTGGATGCCCAGGCAGTGATCGTATCGAAGCACTATCTCGGGAGCATCAACCACACACTTCTCACCATCGACGCGATGAGGAGACGGGACCTCCCCATCGTCGGCGTCTTTTTCAACGGGAAGCCTGTCAAGTCGTCAGTCGATTTCATACTGCGCTACTCAGGCGTCAAGCCGCTCGGTTATGTCGACGAGGAGGAGATTCTCGACCGGGAAGTCGTGCGGAAATACGCTCAAATGTTCAGAAGAGAGTTCCGTTGAGCCGGTTGACTGAAAGAGACGGGAAAGTCATATGGCATCCTTATACTCAGATGCTGACTGCTCGCCCCCCTGTCGCCATCGTCCGGGGGGAAGGGGCGCTCCTCTATGATGAAGACGGAAGGGAATATATCGACGCTATCTCGTCATGGTGGGTGAACGTGCATGGCCACGCTCATCCATACATCGCGGAAAGGGTCGCCGAGCAGCTCCGCAGTCTGGAACACGTGATATTCGCCGGGTTTACGCACGAACCGGCCGTAATTCTTGCCGAGCGCCTCCTGAAGGTCCTTCCGGACAACCAGTCCAGAATATTTTATTCCGACAACGGCTCGACTGCGGTAGAGGTAGCGGTAAAGATGGCACTGCAATACTGGCGCAATCGGGGGCACAAGAGACAGAAGCTGATCGTCCTCAGCAACTCGTACCATGGTGACACTTTCGGTGCTATGTCCGTCAGCGTGAGGGACCTTTTTACAGAACCATTCTGGGAACTCCTTTTCGATGTCGTCGTCGTAGACGCGCCGGTGGGTGGAAAGGGAAATGAAGCATTGGCCCAGCTTGAGAGGGCGGTGAACTCCGATGATATCGCGGCATTTATTTTTGAGCCCCTTCTCCAAGGGGCTGGCGGAATGATTGTTTACGACGCGGTCCCACTCGATCGAATGTTGGCGCTTTGCAAGGAGTACAAGATCCCGACGATAGCTGACGAAGTGTTGACGGGTTTCGGGCGGACCGGAAAATTCTTCGCATCGGACTATTTGATCAACAAACCCGATATCATTTGTCTCTCGAAGGGATTGACAGGCGGTACCATGGCCCTTGGGGCGACATCCTGTACCGAAGAGATATACGAAGCCTTTCTCTCAGATGACAAACGGAAAAGTCTTTTTCACGGGCATTCATATACCGGAAATCCGATCGCGTGTGCCGCGGCATTGGCGAGCCTCGATTTGTTCGAGAAGAAAGAGACTTGGGACGACGTGGCGAGAGTATCTTTGAGACAGAAGGCTTTTGTCTCGGCTATTTCAAAACACGAACGCGTAAGAAATCCGAGACGGATTGGGACCGTAATGGCCTTTGACGTGGCGGCGAAAGGGAAGACCGGATATCTGAACAACCTGAGAGACTGGATGAACGATTTCTGCATCGACCGCCGCGTGATAGTAAGGCCACTGGGAAATGTCATGTACCTGATCCCTCCGTACTGCATGACCGACAGCCAGCTCGAGAGTGTCTATTCGGTTCTGACAGCGATGCTCCAAGAACTTCCGTCTTAGATTTGTGGACGGCCAACCTTATTGTGCAGTCCTCATGAGCCGGTATTTTAGGCGGACACCTAATATCAAGCAGGAAGATGAGTGATAAAACAGAGAAGATAGTAATTGCCGGGATGGGCTCCATCTCCCCTCTGGGCCACGCTCGCAGCCTAATATGGCGCTCCTACTCAAGCAGAGTCTCCCGCCTGAAGCCAGTCGCGTTTGACGGTCAGGAGGTCGCGGCGGCGAAGCTTTCGGCGGAATCCGATGCGGTTATAGATTCAATAAGAAATGAGAATAGCCGTCACGCGCATTTGGACAGGACGGTTCTCATGGCCATCCACTCCGCGCGTGAAGCTGTCAGGGAAGCGGGATGGAAGGAAGCGGACAAGGGTCATAAGACCGGCGTGAATATAGGTTCTTCCAGGGGAGCCACAGGCATACTGGAGGATTTCCACGCCGCATACCTGACCGATGCCGGCCATCGGGTGCCGCCCCTGACGTCTCCGGTGACCACACTTGGCAACATCTCGTCGAGCATCGCGCACGATATCGGAGCCAGCGGTCCTGAAATAAGTCATTCAGTAACATGCAGCACGGCGCTTCAGGCCGTGTTCAACGCCATAGCCTGGATGAGGTCGGGGTTGGCGGACCGATTCATAGTCGGAGGAGCGGAAGCGGCTCTGACAGGCTTCACAGTGGCGCAGATGCGGGCTTTGCGGATCTACACAAATGACACATTTGCCCGATACCCGTCGCGCCCCTGCTCCTCAGAGCCTCATCTACGCGACATGATGGCGCTGGGAGAAGGGGCGGCGCTCTTCGCTCTGGAGAAACTCACGGGCAAAGAGATGACCGCGAAGAGGGCTGACCTGCTCGGAGTCATCGAGTCATTCGGATACGGACTCGAATACCCGCGCACGGCAACCGCCATAACGGAAGAGGGGTACGCTCTGAGGCAGGCGATGCGGATGGCCTTGGACGGAATGGCGCCTGACGAGAAAGTTGACGCGATTATTCTTCATGCCCCCGGGACCGTCAAGGGGGACAGGAGCGAATTGAATGCCATCAAGGCACTCTTCGGAAACGATCTTCCTGTGCTGATCTCCAATAAGTGGTTCGTGGGACACACGTTCGGGGCGTCGGCGGCACTCAGTCTCGAGTATGCACTCCTGATTCTCGCCAATGGTAGCCACTCGGAGTTTCCTTATCCCGTCAGTTTCACAAACAGGGAGCGCCCGCTGAAAAGGATAATGATCAACGCAGCCGGGTTCGGGGGGAACGCGGCCAGCTTGATAGTCACCAAACCGGCTGAGTGAGCAGGAAGGGGTACAACCCAGCATGGCCTTCATTATTGCCATTTGCGAAATCAAGATTGAGCCCTGCATCAGAGACATAAGGGTCCCCTGTTTGCTCGGCAACCGTTCAATCATCACGCCCGAAACATCGGAACGGATAATGAAATTTGTCAGGATGCTTATCTGCCAGCCGCACGAGTACGCCCGATAAATCCCGGGGAGGTTGTAGCGAGCTGACACCGTGATTAGCCATGTTACGCTTCTTGGTGAACCGGTCGTGAGGCAGAGCTGCCTGCCAATCCGGTGAAATTCGAATGATCCACAGGTGAGGCAGGAGACTTTCGACTTTAAGTTTCCCGGTTTCATCGCTAAATTCTTTTGTCAATTTCGGACATCGATGAGCTTGGTCTTGAAATACATGTCAATCATTCAGCATCCGAACTCTCGGGTGTGATCGCATTTCTTCTGCGGTCAGGTTATTGATAAATCCTCTTTCATAAGCGAAGGACCAAATAAAATGAAGAAGATCTCAACTGTTTTCGCCCGACTGATCTTGCCGCTTGGATTCGTCATAGCTGCGTTTTCGATCGCGGCATCTGGTGTTGTTAGTGCGCAGGCGACATCGGGGAAAACGTATTCGTCCCTCAAATGGCGTATGGTAGGGCCTTATAGGGCGGGATGGGCCACGATGGCCGTGGGTATCCCCGCCCAGCCGAACACGTTCTATTTCGGCGCCGCGGGTGGCGGGGTGTGGAAAACAATTGACGCCGGACGTACCTGGCAGCCTCTCATGCAGCATGAGGGAGCATCTACTGTTGGTGCGCTCGATGTCTCGTTGTCCGATCCAAACACAATATACGTCGGGACGGGACAGGTCGCATTCAGGTACGACATGTTAGCCGGCAACGGCGTTTATAAATCCACTGACGGCGGGAAGACTTGGACGAACGTTGGCTTGAAGAGGACACTCCACATCGGCCGCGTCCTGATCGACCCGAAGGACAAGAACAGAGTTCTGGTGGCCGCGCTTGGGAATGCATTCGCCCCTAACGAAGAGCGCGGAGTTTTCTTGACGACAGATGGGGGTGCCACATGGGAGAAGACCCTCTATGTCAACGACAGCACGGGGGCGGTCGATCTTGCGGCAGATCCGGACAATCCTTCAGTCGTCTATGCCGCTCTCTGGCAGATGCAGGCACATCCGTGGCTTGATTACTTCATGCCTCAGGCTGGTGCCGGATCAGGTATTTTCAAGAGCACTGACGGTGGTGTACACTGGACAAGGCTGACTGGCGACGGGCTTCCGGCCGGACCGCTCGGGAGAATCGGCCTCGCCGTCGCGCAGGGTAGCAAGGGAAACGAAGTATACGCGACTATTATCGCCACCGAAGGGGGGAGCGGACTTTACAAATCAACCGACGGCGGAGCCTCCTGGGATTATGTGAACAAGGACCCAGGACTTGCGAATTCGTACTTCAGCCGAGTCACCGTCGATCCGAAGAATCCCGACGTGGTTTATGTCATGGATCGCTCAATACATCAATCGGTTGACGGCGGAAAGAACTTCATTATGTTCAAGGGCGCGCCGGGCGGGGACGACTACCACTTTCTCTGGATAAATCCGATCAATACGGATTACATGATCACCGCATCGGATCAGGGGTGCGTAGTCAGCGTGGACGGAGGGAAGACGTGGTCCAGCTGGTACAACCAGCCGACGGGACAATTCTATCACGTCGCCGTCGACGACCAGTTCCCCTACAAAATATACGGCGGCCAGCAGGACAACGGGACTGTCGGAATACTGAGCCGTGGTCCCTACGGAGTGATTGAAGACCGTGATTGGCATCCGGTTGGCGGCGACGAACGCGATTATGAAGTCCCCAAACCGGGTAACCCCAATTTGATTTTTGGCAGCGGGCTTGGAGGACATTTCTCGAGGTTTGACAACGTGACGAGGCAGGTCGCGGAAATTTCGCCGTGGCCGCTTACGACTTACGGTGAACGCGAGTCCACGGTGCAGTATCGCTATACCTGGGTCACGCCTATAGTTTTCTCGCCAATCGGCAAGCACGCCCTGTACGTCGCAAACCAGTACCTGTGGAAATCGCTCGACGACGGGAATCACTGGGAAAGAATCAGTCCCGATCTTAGCGGCAAGAAGCTCGGTTCGAAGGATTATCCTGATCCCACGAAATTACAGGCGAAGGACGCTGGATACGGTGTCATCTATACGATCGCCCCATCTCCGAAAGCTGAGAACGTTATCTGGGTTGGGACTGACGATGGCGTCGTGCAGGTCACGAAGGACGGCGGAAAGCATTGGGCTAATGTCACGCCAAAGGACGTTCCAATGTGGGCGAGAGTCGATGCGATCGATCCTTCCTACCTCTCCGATGGGACCGCCTACGTTGCGGTCAACACACAGCGCCTGGGATTCGTGAAACCGCTGATATTCATGACAACGAATTTTGGGAAAAGCTGGACGACCATTACCGGAAACCTGCCGGGTGACGAATTTGTAAACTCCGTCCGGTGTGACCCTGTCAGAAAAGGGCTACTGTATGCCGCGACGAACAGAAGCGTCTATTTTTCATTTAATGACGGAGCTGATTGGAAGCCGCTCACGTTGAATCTTCCGACTGTATGCGTGAACGACCTCGTAGTCCACGGCAATGACCTCGTCGCGGCGACACAGGGTAGAGGTTTCTGGGTGCTCGATGACGTCGAACCACTCCGTGAGATCACTGCTTCGACCGGATCGGAAGGCGTGCACCTGTTTCGTCCGGCGGTTGCGATCAGGATGAGGGCGGACGAAAACAAGGACACACCCTGGCCACCTGAAACCGCTCTGGGCCAGAATCCGCCGACCGGCGCGATCATTGACTATTATCTCGGTAAAGATGCCGGTTCATCCGTCACGCTCACTATCCGTGATTCACGGGGAGAAGTGGTCAACAGATTTACAAGCAACGCGAAACCGGAAGAGCTTCCGGCGCACCGGTACTTCCAGGAAGGGTGGATTAAACCCCAACAGGAGCTTTCGTCTGCCGCCGGGGCGCACCGCTTTGTCTGGGATCTTCGCTATCCGCGGCCAAAGGCGCTGAGGTATGAGTACTCGATATCGGCCGTCTGGCCCGCGGGTGGCACCAACGACGTCGACGCTGGTACGCCTCTCGATCCTTCGGGACCGCTTGCGCTCCCCGGCAAATACACAGCGACACTGACCGTGGACGGGAAGGATTACACGCAGCCTTTCGTCGTGAAGGAGGATCCTAGAGTGCATGTGACGATGGCGGACTTAAAGAAGCAGTTTGACCTATCGAGGCTGATCGACAAGGCGCTTGATGAGGCGGTCACCGTCCACGCTTCGGTAGAGAAGCTCCTGCAAGAGAAGAAAGGCATGCTTCCTCAGCCTGTCGTGGATTCCCTCGAGGCACTCGTTTCGGGCGGAAACCCAAGCCTTGCCTCAGTCGCCGGCAATCTGTCTAGCCTGGTTACCGCAGTACAGGGAGCCGACTCTGTCCCGACACAGGGCGAGGAAGAAGTCTATTCCATCAGTCGAAAGGAGCTCGATGGCCTCCTGGGCAAATGGCATAAGATTGAGTCATCAATGCCTAAGAGCGACAAGTAACTCCTTAATCACGGCCACTCTGAGTTACATCCTGTTTACTGGAAGAGTCCGGGTTAGTACCGGACTCTTCTTTTTTGAGGGGGACAATGGTCAACACGAAGCGCGCGTTTCAAAAATAGCGTGTAGTCGCAGCCACTTCTTCCGGATTTGTTGCCGTCGCCCTGTTTGTCCTCTTCAACGCCTGCAAAGAGGATGTGACCAATGTGTCGAAATACTGACTACGAGTCTACCTCTTCTTCTTTCCCCGCGTTCCAATTAGTATATTGAGTCCGAGTTTCATTCCACGCAGTTGCTTCGGATGAAGGTGCGTGGCACACTAATAATCGAACAAGCGCCAAGGTATACAAGTCATGAAAAGTCTTTCGATTCGCTTTAATTACATCATGCTGCCTATTGTCGTGTCGTTGCTGCTATTTGCGGGTGGAGCTCTGAACCTGCTCCATGCCCAGGCGTCGCTGAAGAAGGAGTACGCGGAGAAGGTAAAGCGGGAATTCCTTTTCGCATGGAACAACTACAAGAAATACGCGTGGGGGCATGACGAATTGATGCCGCTTACCAGGACTTATCATGATTGGTACGCGCACACCCTCCTGATGACCCCGGTGGACGCCTACGATACGATGGTGCTGATGGGGCTTAAAAAGGATGCTCAGGAAGACGAACGGCTCATCGTGGACAGCCTTTCGTTCAACCAGGACTTTGAGGTCAAAGCCTTCGAGATTACTATAAGGGAGCTCGGAGGGTTACTGTCCGGGTACGAACTGAATCACAACCCGAAGTTTCTTAAGTTGGCAACAGATCTGGCGAACCGTCTCCTCCCGATTTTCAATTCGCCAACCGGTATGCCGTACCCCTACATAAATCTAAAAACAGGGAAGACGCAGGGAATCGTCTCGAATCCTGCCGAGATCGGGACCCTGACGCTTGAATTTGGCACGCTCAGCAAGCTGACCGGTAACCCTGTGTACTATGACAAGGCGAAGAAAGCAGCCGTTGCCGTCTTCGAAAGGAGATCTAGCATCGGTCTGGTCGGAGACGCGATAAACGTCGAGACGGGTAAATGGGTCGGCGAAGAGAGCCACATCAGCGGAGGGATAGATTCATATTATGAATACCTTCTGAAGACATGGAAGCTGTTCGGGGACAGGGATTTTAAGAAGATGTGGGACGCCAGCGTTGCCGCCGTAAACAAATATCTGGCTCAGAGAGTCGACGGGGAATTGTGGTACGGCCACGCGAACATGAACACCGGAGTCATCGATAAGACTTACTTTGGCGCGCTCGACGCGTTCTTTCCGGCCGAGCTGGCCCTCGGTGGCGACTTGAAAAGAGCGGAAGAACTCGAGAACTCGTGCTATAAGATGTGGCTCTATTACGGCATTGAGCCTGAACAAATCAACTATACCAATATGTCAATCGTAGATTCCGGTTACGTCCTTCGTCCTGAAAATATCGAGTCGAACTATTACATGTATAAGTACACGCACAACCCTGAGTATCTCTCACGCGCGGAAACTTATTTCAACACGTTTGTTTACAACTGTAAGGTTGCGAACGGAGTCGCCTCGCTCGAAAGCGTGACTTCGAAGAAGCACTTGAACGACATGGAGAGCTTCGTGTTCGCTGAGACTTTCAAGTATCTCTATTTGACCTTCGCGCCTGATTCCGCGCTCAATTTCAATAAGATCGTATTCAATACCGAGGCGCATCCGCTCCGGAAGGATTTCAAGTAGGCCCCGAGCGTGGAGAGCTTATCATGATTTGACGTGGGGAAGCGGTGACCCGGCTTCCCTTCTGTCGAAGCTTTAATTCGCTTTCCCCGTGTCTTTGCCGCATTTCGGCCGATTCGTGTCTTCACTTTGTGCCTCCATTTCCTATTCTCCCTCAGGTGGAGTCCAGTCAGGGACGAAATGTCTTTAACCTAAGTCCCCCTTTATTATAGTCCCGTTAGGGACGAGCCATTCCCCGTTCTTCGTGTCTCTGCGGTGGTTGCTTCCCACTTGACTTTCTGAATCCGCAGGTATACATTTGTATACCACAAGAAAGTGGAGCGGGAAAATGAAAGAAATAACCGACCGGCAGAAAGAGGCGCTCGATTTTATCGAGGAATTCACGCGTGAGAACGGCTATGCGCCGAGTTTTCGCGAGATAGGCACCGCAATCGGCGTGACGATAGGCGCTGTCCAGAAGCTCCTGAGAATACTCGAGAGGAAGAGCCTGATCAGGAGGGAGGCGGGGCGTTCTCGTGTGCTGCGCGTAACCAGGAAGGAAAGCCGTATTCCAATTTACGCCGCGGCAAGGGGCGGCATGCCGAGAATCGTAGATGAAGACCCGAAGGAGTATTTTGACGCGCGCGCAACGCTTGGCTTGAGGACAGGCGACAGGGGCATTTACGTCGTCGGCGACAGCATGATAAACGCGGGGATCGCGGATGGTTCGGTGGTGTTCTTCAGAAGAGTGCAGGACGTCCGGGACAATGACATCGTTGTCGCTCGTGTCGAGGATGGCGTGACCGTCAAAAGGTATGGGCGTCAGGGGAAGAAGATTGTGCTGAAACCTGAAAACCCTCTTCATGAACCCATAGTCGTGGATCCGGCCGTAGACAGCTTCGAGGTGATAGGGAAGGTTGTGAGCGTTATCAAGAATTACGGCAAGGAAGCCGGGCATAAAGAGAAGAAGCAAAAATGATTGCGGGAGGTTCGTGCGTTAAGTTTTCTCCGTCCCGCTGTGTCTCCGTTGTGAAATTGATGAAAGTAAATCAAATCACAGAGGCGCGAAGGCACGGAAACTTTTTTAGTATGTGTAGCCTTGATAAGGTCTGTCATACGATATGCGGTATCCGTCACTGAACGAAAATCGAAATATCGATCATCGGAGCCTGACAAAAGAACTGTCGCGCGATATCGGAGCTGTCATGCCGGGCAAGACGGTCCTTCTGTACGGCTCTTCACGGGTTTACTATACATCCCTCGTCGTAATGAAGGAAGTCCTCCGCCGGCTTCCGAGCGTTGCTGTGGTCGACGGCGCAAACAGGTTTGACGCGTATGGACTCGCGAGGATGGCGCAGATAGACGGGAGGGAGCCATCGGACGTTCTCGACAGGGTTTATCTATCCAGGGTGTTCACGGCATTCCAGATGGACGGGCTCTTGACGCGCGGGATCGGGGCGTTCGTAAGAGAGGCCGAAATTAAAGTCCTGATAGTGCTCGGGCTTCTCCACACGTTTTACGACGAGCAAATATCTGTCAGGGAGGCGGAGAAGAGCCTTGCCGGCATAAGCGCAGGATTCAGCGTCATGAAAAGGAGCGGGGTGTCGATACTCATTGCTTCTGAGAATCTTATCCCGGCACAGAAGCAGCGACAGTTCTTTTATAAGCGCATGAAGGCGATGGCTGACGATGTCTATGAAGTGAGCGGAAACTCTTACGGAGACATCGCATGGAACAGGGAGAGAAGGCTCTTGAGGTGATTTATGGGACGCACTGTGCCGACATTTACGATGGTCATACGCGAACAGGAGTCGAGGTGGAGCAAGTTCCGCGAGGCGCTGAGGAAGGAGGATCAGGAACTCTTGGACGATCTTTTCCGCGCGCCGAAGATACATCTCGCCGCCTGTGCATATGCGGTTAACCCGATACCTTTCGAGAATATAGTAATCTCAATGCTCCTCGAGGAAAGAAAGCGTTCCGCGTCCCTGCAGGAGCGTGTTGAGGAGCTGGAGATACGGCTGGCTGCACATGAGGAAAAACACGCGGAAAAATAATCCCTGTGTGACTCTGTGCTTCTCTGCGTCACTCTGTGTAATGATTTCACCCAGGACAAAATCTTTCACAGAGATCCACGGAGAAAAGAAAGAGAGACGCGGAGAGAACGATTATATGTGTAATGGTTTAACCCGATGAAATAATGTCACACCGGGAAGTGTAAATGCAGAAGCAGGGCTGGCTGTTTGATCTCTATCCTTCAAGCAGAGGGATAACTTTCTGGATAATCGACGGCGACGGTGTGAAGACCCGTGGCCACGCCCCGTTCATGCCGAGGTTTTACCTGAACGTTGCGGGCGCAGACCGCCGCCGTGCCGAGATGCTCGCCGTCAAACTCCGATGCTTCGTGACAGAGGGATGGGTGGAGAAAACGGAGATCTATTCGGGTAAAAGGATACCCGTGGTGGAGATCTCCGTTCCGGATACTCTCCATTTCAGGGAAATAGTCCGGCGCTTCGAGTCCGAATTCCCGTATTACGTCTTTTTCGATTCCGACCTCACTCCGTCCCAGATGTTCCTCTACGAGAAAAATCTTTTCCCGCTCGCCTTCGGCGTTTATTCGTTCGTCGACGACAACAGGCTTGTCTCGGTCGAACTTGAAGACAGCTTCGATGCGATCGATTACGCCATACCGCCGCTTAATGTCATGACGATCGCTCCGTCGCGCTCGGATATACAGCCGAAGTACCAGCGAATCATAACGCTCGAGGCGGGATACGACGGACGTGAGTATACACTCGAAGCCGAGACCAGCGAGGAGCTCCTGACGAGGCTGAACGCGCACATATTGAGGTGTGACCCTGACGTGATATTATCGCGATACGGCGACTATACGCTCTTTCCGCTTCTCGCAGACCTGTCGAGGAAGACTCGTATCCCGCTCGAGTTCAACCGCGATGCTTCTGCAGATTACATCAGGACGGCGGAAGTGAGCTACTGGAGCTACGGCCAGATCGTCCACCGCGCCGGCGCGTTCGAGCTCGCCGGGAGGTGGCACATCGACACGGAAAACTCATTCATCATGGATCAGTCCGATCTTTCCGGCCTCCTCGACCTATCGAGGATAACCTGCATCCCGGTACAGCAGCAGGCCAGGACGAGCATCGGGACCGGCCTCTCTTCGATGCAGCTCGCCTGGGCGTACCGTCACGACATACTCATACCGGCCAAGAAGCAGGAGTGGGAAAAGTTCAAGACGGTGTCGGAGCTTCTTCTTGCCGACAGGGGAGGGCTGATTTTTCTACCGACAAAGGGATATCATGAGGAGATTGCCGAGCTGGACTTCGCGTCGATGTATCCGTCTCTCATGGCAATGCACAACATATCGCCAGAGACGATAAACTGTGGCTGCTGCGACAACCATATCGTTCCGGAGCTTGGCTACACTATCTGCGAACGAAGGAGAGGAATCGTGGCCGAGACGCTCGGCGCCGTATTGAAAAAAAGAGCCGAATACAAGAAGAGGGAAAAGTCCGCGGCCGACGCGGCGACCAAGAACGAGTATCACAAGCGGCAGACAGCGTTGAAATGGCTCCTCGTGACATGCTTCGGCTATCTCGGTTACAAGAATGCACGCTTCGGGAGGATAGAGGCGCACGAGTCAGTCAACGCTTTCTCGCGCCAGGCGCTCCTTCACGCAAAGAGGATTGCCGAGGAGAGGGGGTACTCGGTGTTGCATGGGATTGTCGACTGCCTCTGGCTGAAGAAGGAAGGGGCGACGGAAGATGATTACAGGCATCTCTGTGAAATTATAAAGGAAGAGATCGGGGTGACGATCTCCCTCGAGGGAATATATAAGTGGATATTGTTCCCATCATCGAGGATGGACGGGGAGATACCGACTGCGAACAGGTATGTGGGCGCGTACACGAACGGCGAGGTGAAAGTGCGCGGGCTAGAAGTCAGGCGTGGAGACATACCCCTTTTCACGCGGAAGGTTCAGGGAGAAGTAATAGCGCTGATGGCGAAGGCGCCGGGAGTGGAAGGGCTGAAGCTCCTTATCCCAGAGATAATGGGGACTGTCAAATATCATCTCGAGATACTGAGGAGCGGGCGCGTTCCTCCGCTTGAACTTGTCGTGAGGCATACGATATCGAAAGACGCCGACGAGTACGAGAACAACAGCATGCAGGCGGTCGTGTCGCGTGCGATGGCCGAGGCGGGTGTCGCGCTGAAACCCGGCGAGACGGCGGAATATATCATCGTCGATCACACGGGAAAGAAAAATCCGGTCAAGGCGAAACCGTTTGTTTTTTACAGGCCTGAAGACGGTTACGATGTCGAGAAGTATGCGGAGATTACTTTGAAATCTGTCGAGATACTGCTAGAACCTTTGGGATATAAATTCGAGACGAAGCCGGCAAAGAATAGGCGACAAAGAAGAGAAGTTCAGCAGGAGATCGAGTTCGGATCATTCTTAGAATGATTTCGATGAACTTAAGGGGACTCTTCCTAAATTTATCCGTCAACAACCTCGCATCTAATAGAAGGACCGCGAATGAATCACGCCAGAATCGAATCTACTCCCAACGGGGGAACCCTCATGAAACCAGAGTACCTCATCTTCCTGATGATGAATATCCTCATTGGTATGGCCGTACTTCCGGCGAATGGACAAACGAAACTCCTGTCATGGAACCCTGCGCTGGAGAAAGGATACTGGAGCGCCCGGTGGGTTACCTGTCCAGGTGTGCCCGCACGAAGCTATGGAGTTTTTCACTTCAGGAAGACATTCGACCTTGCAAGTGTTCCTCAACGCATGATAATTCACGTCACCGCAGACAATCGGTATGAACTGTTCGTCAACGGTGAGTCGATCGGGCGTGGACCCGCCCGTGGAGATCTTTACAATTGGAACGTCGAGACATACGACATCGCCCCTTTTCTCCGTGAAGGGAAGAATGCGATTGCGGCACTCGTCTGGAATATGGCCGAATACGCGCCTGTGGCGCAGATTTCGGCGAGGACCGGTTTCCTGCTCCAGGCCGACAGTAGCGCGGACAATTTCCTCAATACCGGCACTTCGTGGAAAGTTTTGCACGACACGGCGTATACTCCCTGCGCGCTCAACACGGAAGAAGTATTGCACGCTTACTTCGTGACAGGGCCGGGCGACGATGTCCATGCGTCAGAATATCCATGGGGCTGGCAGGAGACGAATTACAGCGATTCAAGCTGGATGCCGGCGGCAGTCGTTCCCGCGGCAGCGGTTACTTCCGGATATGGAAGCGACAACGTGTGGACGCTCGTCCCGAGCATGATCCCTCAAATGGAATACAAACCACAAAGGTTGAGAGTCGTTCGCAGAAGCAACCCTCTCTCCGTACCCGACACTTTTATCAACGGTAATGCACCTTTCACCATACCTCCTCACACGGACATGAGCATCGTACTCGACCAGCAGTTTGAGACAGTCGCTTATCCCATCCTCAAAGTGAGCGGTGGAAAAGGAGCTATGATCAAATTGACCTACGCCGAAGCTGCATTTAACACCAATGGAGAGAAGGGTAACAGGAATAATATAAAAGGGAAGGAAATCAAGGGGCTGTACGACCTCTTTTATCCCGATGGAGGAGCGGACAGGACGTTCAGTCCGCTTTGGATCAGAACCTACCGTTACATAGAGCTTGACATAAAGACCTCGAACTTGCCGCTTACCATCGACGACTTCTACGGCATTTACACCGGATATCCATTCAAGAGGCTCGCCACGTTTTCGAGCAGCGATTCCTCTCTCGAGCAAATATGGAAAGTCGGCTGGCGCACAGCGAGATTGTGTGCAGGCGAGACCTACTTCGATTGCCCGTACTACGAGGAGTTGCAGTATGAAGGAGACACCAGGATCCAGGCGCTGATCTCGTTATACAACACGAACGACGATCGTCTTGTCAAGAAGGCGATCCACGATTTCTACGAGTCACGTGCTCCAAACGGACTGACGCAGGGACGCTTCCCGAGCCGCCGTCTTCAGATCATTCCTCCGTACTCGCTCTTTTGGATTTCAATGCTCCATGACTTTCTCATGCTCCGGCCAGACCCCGCATATGTGCATAAATATCTTCCCGCCGTTGTGCCCATAATCGACTGGTACGAAAGGCGCATCGATCCGGCGCATGATATGCTTGGCCCGATGAACTGGTGGAACTTCGTCGACTGGGCCACGGCATTTCCGGGCGGCGTGCCCGCGGGCGCGGAGAGTGGATACTCATCGATTATCACGGAGCAATTCATCTACACACTGCATCAAGCGGCGTTTATGTTCCGGTATTTCGGAGACAAGGAGCGGGCGGGTCATTACGACCAGGTGGCAGCGAGGCTGTCGAAGGGAGTGTTCGACCATTGCTTTGACAGTTCAAGAATGGAAATGGCGGACACACCGCGGATGAAGCAGTTCAGTCAGCACGCTTCAGTCCTTGCGGTACTCGCGGACGTCATTCCGCATAATATGGATCGAAAGGTAATGGAACGAGTGTTGACTGATACGACTCTGAGCCAGGTCACGTACTATTATAGATTCTACGTGACGAGGGCGATGGTCAAGGCGGGGCTCGGTAATGAGTACTATTCTCAGCTGAGTCCGTGGCGCGACATGCTCAAGATTGGACTGACCACTTTTGCTGAACAGCCGGAGCCCACTCGTTCGGATTGCCATGCCTGGTCGGCGAGCCCTGCTTATGATTTCCTTGCGACAGTATGTGGGATAGAGCCTGCTGTCCCGGGGTTCGGGAAAGTGGCAATTGTCCCTCATCCAGGTCCGCTGAAATTTGTAAACGCCTCCATGCCGCATCCGGATGGCGAGATCAGCGTCCATCTGAGAAGAGTGGGGAAATCGGGACTTTCAGCGACCGTCCAATTACCTCCGAGGCTTAGCGGTTACTTCATCTGGAACGGTGTGAAGGTGAACCTGCATCCCGGCATTCAAAAACTTACGTTCAAATAACAACCGTGGCTGGGGACAACGCCGGAAACGGTGCTAGACAGATTGCCGTTCTGCAAGTACCGATTTGCGCGTTTAATCCGGCCGCGTGAAGAATGCCGGAGTGCAGTATCAGATAATTAAATCGGAAACCCTATGTGGCTTAGAGCGGCCTGTGCAGCTTGATGAGTGGGTTGGATGTAGCAGTCTCCACCTCACTCACTTACGATCGGAAGTGTGGTGTGCACCACCAGGCGCACCAGTGGATTCTAACCCGTCGCCCTCTCAAGGCGAAAACACGGGTTCGACTCCCGTCAGCGCTACACTCACCGAAATGATTCCTTCCGTACTACCTAAGTGGTTTTCACATGCTTTTCGATCCCATGGGATATTATCCTTTGGTGGCTTCGCGTCTCCGCGATAGAAAATGCCCGAGTTTGAACTTGCACCCCCAAAGGAATATCTTGCGGTAGGGCAGGCACGTGCTGACAGGACCAAATCGTGAAAGGTCACCGGATGAAACGCAGAGAGTTTTGCAGAGTCCTCGGAATGGGAGCCGGCGCAGCAGCGGCACTCCCCCTCGCTTCAAGTTTCAGAATTATCCCCCCGAATATTCCAGCTCAGGAAGTTGTTCCGGATTTTCCGGTGTCCGACTGGCAGGCAGTCGTCGACGAAGGATGGGGGCCTACCGGTGCGGGTGCCGGGCCGGGTACATGGGACGGTGTCACATTCAACGCTCCGAACATTCCCGGTCTCGCCGGAGATGGGCCTTTCAAACCGACATGGCAATCGCTTCTCGATTACGAAGCTCCCGAGTGGTACCGCGACGCGAAGTTCGGAATCTGGGCACACTGGAGTCCGCAGTGCGTTCCGGAAGACGGCGACTGGTACGCGAGAAACATGTACATTCAGGGACAGGGGCAGTACGACTTTCAGGTCGCTCATTATAACCATCAATCGAAGTTCGGCTACAAGGACCTCTGCGCGCAGTGGACCCTGCTCAACTGGGAACCCGAAGCGATGATTGAAAGATACAAGCGTGCGGGGGCTAAGCTCTTCCTCGCGCTCGCCGATCACCACGATGGATTCGACACCTGGAATTCAAAATATCACCCGTGGAATGCCGTCAACATGGGTCCGCGGCGCGACGTCATAGGAGCATGGGCCGCGGCAGCGAGACAGCAGGGACTGCGGTTCGGAGTGACCGTTCACGCTGCCCGCAACTGGTGGTGGTTCCAGGTCGCGCACCTGTGCGACAAGACGGGAAAGTTGAAGGGAGTGCCATACGATGGCCATCTGAAACTCGAAGACGGCAGGGACCAGTGGTGGGAAGGATTCGATCCGCAGCAGCTTTACGGCCGCAAGCATGGAATACATGAGATGCCCGACGAGGCGTACGTCAAGAATTTTTATGACAGGGTCCGCGACCTCGTCGACCAGCACGATCCCGACCTGCTCTACTTTGACAACGGCGGTCTTCCGCTCGGCTGGGCGGGGATGAACATCGGAGCGTATTTCTATAATCATTATCTGAAGACTCATCACGGCAAGCTCGACGCTGTCATGACTATCAAGCAGGTCCCGGACAATCACGCGAAGGCGGTTGTCGCCGACTACGAACGCGGGGTTACGGCTCGCATCATGCCGCACCCGTGGCAGTCGGAAACGTGCATCGGCGACTGGCATTACAACCGCGCTCTGTATATCAATCACACCTATATGAAGCCGGTGGAAGTGATACACTGGATGGTCGACGCCGTGAGCAAGAACGGCACTTTCATTCTCAACATTCCCGGCAAGCCCGACGGGACAAACGATCCCGACGAGATCGCCATACTGGAACAGATAGGCAGCTGGATGCAGACTAATGGCGAAGCGATTTACTCGACGCGACCGTGGAAGACTTACGGGGAAGGGCCGAACGCGGTCAAGGCGGGATCTTTCTCGGGCGGGAGCACGGCGAAGCTCGACTCAAACGACATACGCTTCACGCGCAACAAACGCGGCAATGTGGTTTACGCGATATTTCTGGGATGGCCGAAAGGGAAGAGCTTCGAGGTGAAGAGCCTCGGCGCCTCCTCCGCGCAGCACCCGGGGAAAATCGAACATGTTGAGCTCCTGGGATGCATCGACAGGCTGAAGTGGAATCAGTCGACACAGTCGCTAACAGTCGAGAAACCTGCGGTGAAGCCATGTGACTTCGCTTACGCTCTGAAGATTACTCTGGCCTAATCAAAAAAAGGGCCCTGCGGGGCCCTCTTCTCC
>JAKAMG010000005.1:0-7179 GCA_021812985.1 Bacteroidota bacterium | reverse complement strand
CACCGTTGCTCTCACTTTTTCCACGGTAGTCGATATGAATTCGGCGATCTCTCTCAGCTTACCCCCCTTTTCGGTCACCTAAATTATGATGCAACGACTTCCTTACGACTCGCGAGAGTTTCTGTTATTATGAGTCAATGCGACACAGAGGATCCAAGAAATGGTGAAGTTCGTTGGGAACCGCGGTAACTACCTGCCTGCCACGCAGGATGTTTCGGGTTGTCATTGAGGGCTTTCAAGATTGGTGGCCGGTTTCGTTGTAGCTGCTGAACGATCCTCCGTGCAGCTCGGTCTGGCCTTGAAACCAGCTGTTGCTGTCGAGTATATTTGGATTGATGCACAAGGGAATGGCTGCAGAATCCTCATCAGGTCGTTGTTCGCGGATCCATGGACTGCCGCACCCATATTCGGTAAGCTTACCTGCGGAGGGTACCGCGAGAGACGCATTTCCCCGTTCCGATTATATTCCGATACGGACAGACAAATCAGTATCATTGCATACCACTCGGTACCCTGTAACTCTGTCAATTCGGGATGAAAGAAAGGATTTTGGTGCATCACCGGGGACTCGAACCCCGAACCCACTGATTAAGAGTCAGTTGCTCTACCAATTGAGCTAGTGATGCAGGGTTTACAATATAAAATCCGCGTAAGGCAAAATCAATGCGAAAAAGAGGAAGGCGTCGTTCCCAAAAGGAGGCGCCAAATGACGGAGAAAGGGAAAAACTATGAAGAAGACGAAGGCAAAACCAAAAGTCGCACCGAAACCATCCAAGTCAAACAATTCCACGCCGGAGGATTACAGCACCGAGACTCACCTCATATACGGGAAGGGGCATTCCGAGAAATGGGACTATTCACATCATCTTGTCCCGCCTATGACCGCCAGTGCCACGTTCCGGCTTGAGTCCGCGCAGCGCGGCGCTCAGGGTTTCGTCGAGTTTGCCCACACAGTAGAGGGGAAGGAGGTCTCCAGGCAGACGCCGATCTATATTTATGACAGGCTGGGTGAGCCCAACAAGGATTTGCTCGAAGATAACCTTGCTATGGCAGAATCGGGAGATGCCTGCGTGACTTTCAGCAGCGGGATGGGGGCAGTTGCCGCCGCACTCGGTATACTCTCCGCACCGGGCGACCAAATCCTCGCGCACAAGACGATGTACGGTTGCACATACGAACTGTTGACGCTCTGGTATCCCCGTTATCACATCGATGTCAGGTTCCTCGACATGGTGAATCCGGAAAACGTAAGGAAGGCTATGACGGATGCGACTCGCGTCGTGTATTTCGAGACGCCGGTTAATCCAACTCTCGATCTAATAGACATTGGTGCGATCTCACAAATTGTCAGGGCGGAAAACGAAAAAAGGAAGAAGCAGGAGAGGATAAGCATTGTCGTCGACAATACCTTTGCAACTCCATTCTGCCAGAGGCCGATCGAGCTTGGGGCAGACTTCGTGGTTCACTCTCTCACGAAGAACATAGGAGGATTCGGGACTGATGTCGGCGGCGCGGTTGTGGGACCGCTTTGGAGCAGGGACCGGTTACTTCTCTACCGCAAGGACTTCGGCGCTGTCCTCGGGACGAAGAACGCCTGGGACGCTTTGGTCTACGGTCTTCCGACGCTCGCCCTGCGGGTGAGGCAGCAGCAGAAGACAGCCGCTGAAGTGGCAAGGTTCCTCTCCGGCCATCCGAAGATTGAAAGTGTAAACTATCCCGGACTCGAAGAGTCAAACCAGCATGCCCTGGCTCTCAGGCAGATGCGCGACTTTGACGGGAACTTCGCGCCCGGTTCTATGATTTATTTTGTAGTCAAAGGGAAGTCCCCTGAAGACAGCAGATGTAATGCCGAGAAGCTGACCAACTTCCTGGCAAAAGACGCATACACCATAACGCTCGCGGTGAGTTTAGGCAACATAAGGACTCTTGTCGAGCACCCCGGTAGCATGACGCACGCGGCGATACCGGCCTCAGAGCAGGTAAGGAAAGGGATCGATCCAGGCGGAATGAGGCTCTCTATCGGGCTTGAAAAAATGGATGACATTATAAGAGACCTGCAGAAGGCACTGAATAGAATTTGAGAAGCGCATTCATACAGTCGAGACTCCTCCTCAGTAGAGGGGCGATCAATGCGGTCAGTCTGAGAATCGAAGACAAACCCGCTATGTTCAGCATGAGACGGAACGGCATGGCTGATGGTGGAGAAGCCGCCAACAGGCAGGAGTTCTTCGCCTCACTCGGCTTCGATGAATCGTCCGTGGTGAGGGGAGAACAGGTCCACGGCGACACGATTTCCCTCGCTGATTCCGCGATAACTTTCTCCGGTACGGATGGGCTGTTGACTCGGCAGAGAAATTTACTCCTTACGATTTCAGTTGCCGACTGCGTCCCCGTCCTCATTTTCGATAGCCGGCAGAAGATCGCGGCCGCGGTTCATTCTGGCTGGAAGGGAACCACAAAAAATATTGTTGGCAAGACTGCTGATTTTCTACTGCATGAATTAAATTCACAACCGGAAGATGTAGTCGCCTTCATCGGGCCCTCTGCCGGCGAGTGCTGTTACGAAGTCGGGGAAGACGTCGCGAGAAAGTTCGACGACGCCTATAAGAGCGGGACCTCGAAGCAAGGAAAATACAAACTCGATCTGAAGCACGCTATCGAATCGCAGTTGAGTGAGAAGGGAATCCCGAGCGACAACATCGAGATAAGCGATCACTGCACGATTTGTGATCCGAGATTTCATTCTTATCGACGCGACGGTGACGCGAGTGGGAGGATGCTAGCCGCCATCGCCATCAAGTAGGAGGTTCGATTCATGTGCGGGATAGTTGGTTATATCGGAAACAGGAACGCCTGTGAAGTCCTCGTGGAGGGGTTGAAGAGGCTCGAGTACCGCGGGTATGATTCGGCGGGCGTAGCTCTTTTTGCCGACAGTCACATCGACGTGATTAAGACTCCCGGCAAAGTGTCCCGGCTTGAATCCATGACCAGTGGCGTTCAGGCGGCCAGAATTGGCATAGGACACACGAGGTGGGCGACGCACGGGGAGCCTAACACGGTCAATGCGCATCCCCACACCGATTGTACCGGGAACTTCGCGATCATACACAACGGGATTATCGAAAATTACTCTTCTCTGAAGACTAAACTTACGTTGCTGGGACACAGTTTCAGGAGCCAGACAGACACGGAAGTTCTGGCCCATCTGATCGAGGAGTTCTATTCAAAGACCCGCAGCACTGAGATGGCAGTGCGCCTCGCCCTCAAAGAAGTGAACGGGACTTTTGGGATTGTGGTGATGAGCTCTTCAGAACCCGATGTGCTGATCGCGGCAAGACGCGGGAGTCCGCTTCTCATAGGACTGGGTGATTCTGAGAATCTGATCGCCTCCGATGCTTCGGCGTTAATTAGTCACACGAGGAACGTCCTCTACCTCCACGATAATGAGATAGCCATCATAACACGTGATAATGTGTCTCTCAAGAACCTGGATGACGAGGCGATTGAACGCGAGGCGGAACATCTGACGTTCGATCTCGAGCAAATAGAGAAAGGCGGCTTCGACCACTTCATGCTCAAGGAGATCAACGAGCAGCCCGAAACAATAAAGAACGCCCTTCGCGGCAGACTGATTGATGCCGATGGGATATCAAAGATGGGTGGTCTGCGCGACGTCGAAGACAAGATTACCAATGCCAGGAGGTTCGTTATACTCGCATGCGGAACGTCATGGCATGCCGCCCTCGTTGGGAAGTATATACTGGAACAGTGCGCAAATATACCCGTCGAGGTGGACTACGCCTCTGAGTTCAGGTACAGAAATCCGGTGCTCATGGACGGCGATGTCGTATGGGTAATGAGCCAGAGCGGCGAGACGCTTGACACACTGGCCGCCCTCCGCGAAGCAAAGGTAAAGGGAGCCCCCGTCTACGGCATCGTCAACGTGGTGGGAAGCACCATAGCGAGGGAAACGGACGCGGGTGTGTACATACACGCCGGACCCGAAATTGGCGTCGCATCCACAAAGGCGTTCACATCCCAACTTGCTGTGCTGAACCTGATAAACCTCCTCGTCTCCCGCCGAAGAAGGACAATTTCGGCTGAACAGGGGCGAGCTATAGTAGAGGAGATGGAAAGGCTTCCGGAAAAGATCGAGCAGATTCTAGGACAGAGGGATGAGATAGAGGCGATTGCTGAGGAGTTCAAAGACTCAAGGAACTTCCTTTACCTCGGGAGGGGAGTGAACTTCCCCGTCGCACTCGAAGGCGCGCTTAAGCTCAAGGAAATTTCATACATACATGCCGAGGGTTACCCCGCCGCGGAGATGAAACACGGACCTATCGCGCTTATCGACGAGAATATGCCCGCGGTTTTCGTCGCCCCTGGAGACTCCACATACGATAAGATCCTCAGCAACATACAGGAGGTGAGAGCGAGGAAGGGGAACGTCATCGTGATCTCCAACGAAGCGGACGGAAGACTGAAGGATCTTGCCAAGTACATCGTCCAGATTCCTAAAACGATAGACATACTCAGCCCGATTCTCTCTGTCATCCCTCTTCAGCTCCTTTCATACTACATCGCTGTCAAGCGGGGCTGTAATGTCGACCAGCCGAGGAACCTTGCGAAAAGCGTAACGGTCGAGTAAAACTGTCCGCAAGGCGTGATCGTACCTTCGAAGAGGTTCGGATATCTGACTCCGATCTCCCGTTGAAAAATTCCATTGGCTCGAATCAATTCTTTATTAAATTCCATTCGCGGAACTCGAAGCGGCATCCGGCTGGTTTAGTGTGAACGCTAACTTCCAGGTATCGCCCATTTACCGGCGATTCACCGGCATAGAATCGTGGATTCACAAGGAAAGGATCAGGTCGAAGTGATATTTGAACACGCAGGGACAACCTGGAGTGCATGAGCGGGCAGGAACGACGCACAAGAGCGAGCGCAAAGAGTTAACTTGAAACCTTGTCGTACCGGCTTGTTCCTCCTTCTCGTCATCTCCTTCTCTTTTCTGTCCTCAGTTGCAGGACACGCGCAGTCGAAATGCAAGATTTCGGGACGGGTGCTCAACTCGTCGGGGCTGTTTCCATTGCCAGGTGCCACGCTTCGAATCATTGGCCAGAGGCTTGGGACGGCCACGAATTCCGACGGAAGATACCGGCTTCTTCTTGAGCCGGGAGAGTACCGCCTCGCGGTAAGCTACATCGGTTTCGACCCGGACACCGTTAGTTTTACAATCGTCCGTGTCGATACGAATATTGATTTCCTCCTCGTGCAGAGCCAGCTTCCGCTTCCGGAAGTTGTCGTGTACCCACGCTCATCTAATCCAGCGGATGAAATTGTTCGGCGGGCGATACGTGCGAAGGAGAAATGGCGGACACGGTTAAGGAGTTACAGTTTCAACGCATACTCGAAAACCGTGCTGAGAACGACTGAAGGCATTAAGATCGCTGGCATGAATATCGCCGGCATACTCGAGACTCAAACGAAGGGCTACTGGGAAGAGCCTGATCTCTACAAGGAGGTTGTAACGGCCCGGAGGGAAACCTCAAATTTCACGGATGCGGAGAACGTGTTCACTCCGGGGGACGTCATTAACTTTAATGACGACGTGTCAAGAATTGACAGGTATTCCGTTCCTGGTCCGATTTCCCGTTCAGCATTCGATTACTATGACTTTTCCTTGCTCGATACCCTTATGCGGGGAACTAAAATGATTTTCAGGATCAGCGTCACTCCGAAGAAGAGCTATCTCCCTCTGTTCGTCGGCCACATCGACATCGCTGACGTGAACTACTCACTTACACAGGCAGTGCTATCACTCTCCGATCCTACCGCTCTAAAGCCAATCGAAGGATTGACCTACGACGAACAGTTTGCCGAATATGATGATCTCTTTTGGCTTCCTATAGAAATCAGGACGGCGTTTACCGTCAACCTCGTATTGCCCTCCATACCTCGGATTCGTTATGAGAACACAGTGGTCCTATACCACTATTCCATCAACCCGAAATTCCCACGTGATTTGTTCACAGAAGAACCCGAAGCGACTTTCTCCGGCGACAATGACTCCGCGGCGTGGCATAATTCTCAAATCGTTCCTCTGACTCGCGAAGAAGCTATGGCTTACGTGAGGCTTGACAGTCTGACCAGAAGCCTCCCTCTGTTTTGGAAGTCTGTCCTCTATCTTGCAAACCTCGCGACCCAATCAGGGCCGTCAGTCCTGACGTCTGTTTCGGATTTCTATCATTTCAACAGGGTGGAAGGATCATATTTCGGTGTCGGGCTGACCAGTGGTTCGTTGATTGATGGGGCCGCAGTGAAGCTTATCGGAGGGCGTGGCTTTTCAGACAAGATCTGGAAATACGACCTCGGTCTCGATTACGAGTTGCCCTTCACGGAAGGAATGTCAGTCGGCGGGAGGTTGTTCAGAAGGCTCGCGAACAGGCCGGAGGAGAACATCTACAGCCGCTTCGAGATTACACTCGGTGCCCTTCTTTACAAAGACGACTACCGAGATTACTACTTGTCGAAAGGATGGGAGGGGAGGTGGAACTGGAAATTCGCTCCGTCACTTCGACTCGGAATCCGATATTCGGACGATCTCGAGAGCTCAGTCCGGAACAACACTAACTACAGTATTTTCTCCAGAGATTATTCATACTCCGCAAATCCCGCGATCGATGACGGTAGGATGAAGAGCGTGGAACTGTCCCTCGGCCTCGACACAAGGAGGTATCGTGGAACAGGAGTCACTATGCAATCTGATGACGGCGTAAGCTACTGGTTGGGGAATGCGAGTGTAGAGTCCTCTTCTCCGCGATATCTGCGCTCATCATTCTCGTTCGAGAAATATCGCCTGAACCTGATGAGGCATCAAATTACTTTCGCGTCAGATTATGTGGACCTATGGCTTGAAGCCGGGTATTCGACAGGGAGGCTTCCTCTTCAGCGGATGTTTGAGATACAGGCGGCCTACGGAGGGTATGCCGAACAAAGCGTCCTGTCCACGCTAAGCACGCAGCGGCTCCTTTCTGCCAAATCCTTCCTCGCCGGTTTTGAATATGACCTGACGACAACATTCTTCAAGTGGACGGGTGTACCTGTTATCAGGGGAATATGGTTTGATGTTGCGCTCTTTGCGCACGGAGCCGCGTCGCCTGGTCTCGCGCCGATGGG
>JAKAMG010000056.1:2819-9597 GCA_021812985.1 Bacteroidota bacterium | reverse complement strand
CTGTTCTTCAGCGAGCGGTTTGCGAGGTACTCATGGGGGGCGCTTATCATCTTCTTTTCATTTGTCATGGGCTCGCAAGCATCCGGCTCGTGGCAGACATTCCTGGAGTTCCTGCATGCTTCAAGATTCGGTATTGCCGACCCGATCTTTTCGAAGGACGCAGGGTTCTATGTCTTCCGACTGCCGTTCTATAATTTTCTTCAAGGATGGTATTTGTACTCGGTAATCATGGTCTCCCTGGGAGTTGCGGCTTCATACTTCATGGACCGGGCCATGGGCCTGCAGGGAAACCGTTTCTATGTCAACCAGAAGGCTCGGTCTCATCTGGCAGTCCTCGGGGGACTTTTCTTTCTTGGCATCGCGCTGGTTTTCAGACTATATCTTTACGGTCTGATGTATTCAAATTCCGGTGTGGCGTACGGCGCTTCATACGCGGACGTCCATGCGCAGATCCCGGCCGACTGGGCCGTAGTGGTCACGGCCCTGCTCGTAGCGATTCTTCTTTTCCTGGTACCATTCTTTAACAAATGGAAATACGTCTTTTACTCCATCGGCTTGTTTGCGGCCGTGCTCATCGGATTTTCATGGATTTATCCCGGTCTTATTGAGGAATATGTTGTCAAGCCCACGGAGCTGACGAAGGAGACGCCTTACATTCTCAACAACATAAAATTCACGCGACTCGGGTTCGGTTTAAACAAGGTAGAAGAAAAGCCGTTCCCCGTGGGGCAGCCAATGACTTATGACGAAATGCAGGCGAACGACTCCACGATACACAACATCAGGCTTTGGGACACCAGGCCGCTCATAGAGACTTACAGACAATTGCAGGAGATTCGGCTTTATTACAATTTCAAAAATGTGGATGTGGACCGCTATCATCTAAACGGCAAATACACGGAGGTGGCACTGGCCGCCAGAGAGCTACCCGCTTCGGAACTCCCGGCCCGCGCGAGCACTTGGCTGAACATCCATCTGAAATACACCCACGGCTACGGCCTGGTCATGAGCCCCGTGAATGAGATCACGGAGGCCGGCATGCCGAACCTCATCGTGCAAAACATTCCTCCCGCCTCGAGCGTCCTGTCCATCGCCCGGCCTGAGATCTACTACGGCGAGCAGACAAGTCAATATGTCCTCGTGAACACCAAGACCAAGGAGTTCGATTACCCCAGCGGGAATCAGGACGTTTACACCTCCTATCAGGGAACCGGCGGCGTTATCCTTTCGAGTTTTTTCCGAAGGCTGGTCTATGCCTGGAAGTTTTCGGACATCAACATTCTCCTGACGGATTATCTGACAAACGACAGCCGGATCATGTACCATAGGATCATTACCGATCGTGACGGAACGATTGCGCCGTTCCTTCAGTACGATTCCGATCCCTACCTTGTCGTCGGAAAGGACGGCAGACTCTACTGGATCCATGACGCTTACACGACTTCCGGAATGTTTCCCTACTCGCAGCCCTTTTACGATGAGCAGAACAACACCGAATTCAATTACATCCGTAATTCCGTGAAGGTGGTGATCGACGCGTATAACGGAGACGTGTCATATTATGTCATCGACCCTTCGGATCCGGTAATCAGGACATACGAAAAAATCTTTCCAACCCTCTTCAAGCCCGTGAGCGAGATGCCCGCCCTTCTGAAGCGGCACATGCGCTACCCAATGGATCTGTTCCAGATTCAGGCAGACATGTTTAGAACGTTTCACATGACCAACCCACAAGTGTTTTACAATCAGGAAGACTTGTGGAGTCTGCCGAAGGAGGTATACCACCAGGAGGAGCAGCCGATGCTCCCTTACTACATCATCATGAGGTTACCGGATACCCCGACCGAGGAATTCATTCTAATGGTTCCATTCACGCCGTCGAACAAGAACAACATGGTTGCCTGGCTCTGCGCGCGGTGCGACGGCGACAATTACGGACAGCTTCTGGAATACAGCCTGTCGAAGGAGAAGTTGATTTACGGCCCGCTGCAGATTGACGCCCGGATAAACCAGAAACCCGACATCTCTTCGGAGCTGACCCTCTGGAACCAGATGGGGTCGAGCGTGATTCGCGGGAATCTGCTCGTCATACCGATCGAGCATTCTTTCCTGTATGTGGAGCCCGTTTACCTGCAGTCGGAACAAAGCAAGATGCCGGAGTTGAAACGTGTCATCGTTGCACTCGGCGATAAGCTGCAAATGCGAGACAACCTGGACGACGCCCTGCGAGCCGTGTTTTCTGCGGACAGCATTTCTTCAGTCCAAACGCGCGCCGCCATCAGCGGCATCCCAACCGGACCGCTTTCCGGGATGGCACAGGAAGCGCTTGAACATTACAACAAGGCTCTGTCTTATCTGAAGAACGGCGACTGGGCAAATTACGGGGAGGAATTGAACAAGCTCAGAGGCATTTTGCAGAGCATGACAAAGAAGAAATGATGAGCGTAAGGGAGGGACAGTTCTATACGGACGACTAGTCCTGAAGGGGACTGTGCCACATTACTCGGCTATCGGGATTGGATCGCCGGACTCCCATGTTGAGTCGCCAAGGAACTTCGGACGGACGAGCCGATGGTTAAGAAGTTCTTCAGAACGCCCGGCCCGTCACGGTGGCATCGGCTAGCCTCGTCAATCAGACGGGCCGGCTAACCTCCTCGCCATGCCTTTGAATATAAGGCCGTGTAGCGGAAGCACCGAATACCAGTATAGCCTTCCGAGGAGTCCCCTCGGTCGAAATGTGGCGGTTTGGAAGAGCTCATTATCCCGTATCTGAAATTCCAGCCAAGCTTCTCCCGGGAGCTTCATCTCCGCAAACAGCAGCAACCGCTTTTCCTCTTTACTGGCGTACAGGACCCGCCAGAAATCAAGGCTATCCCCCGGCTGAATGCCGTTTACATTGGTCCTCCCCCGTCTCAAGCCCACTCCTCCGTAGAGCTTGTCGATGAACCCCCTCAGTCTCCAGAGCCAGTTAGCGTAGTACCAGCCTGTCTCCCCGCCGATGCGCCAAATCCTGTCCAGGCACGCATCGAGGTTTGAAATCCGCATTGTGCGGCGGTCTTTGTAACAGCCGAATTCAGGAACCTTGATATAATCGGAGATCTTGAAATTCAGCCTTCCGCTCACTGTGGAATCCTTCCAGCTCGAAATGATTTCGTTCTGTTCCGTCTTCTCGAAGGCCTGTCTCACACATTCCTTATATGGCAGCGGATCAAGGTTGAGGAGGCGATTGATTTCCTGGTCTCTGGCAATCACCTCGACTTTCATACTGTCGACAAGCGAACTGGCAAGCATGAATGACGTGGAAGTAATAAAGTACAACCAATAGGAAGACAATTTCGGCGTCATGACGGGGACAGTCCAGATGTGCCTCCTTAATCCGCGAACTTCGGCAAACTCCAGGAGCATCTCTTTATAAGTAAGGATCTCATTTCCAGCGATGTCGTAACTATGGTTGAATGTCCTCTCATTGTTGAGGATGCCCGTAAGGATCTTTATAACATCTACAATTCCGATCGGCTGACACTTAGTCTTAAGCCATTTCGGCGTGACCATCACCGGAAGTTTTTCAACGATATCACGTATGATTTCAAAGGACGCGCTCCCAGCCCCGATGATGATGCCGGCCCGAACGGTTGTGAGCGCGTATCTTCCTTTGCTCAATTCCAGTTCGACATTTTTCCGTGAATTCAGGTGCTTGGATAAGGTTTGAGAATTCACGATACCACTGAGGTAGATCACTTGCTTGACGTCCGTTCTATTGAGCGCCTCCCTGAAATTGGCGGCTGACTCTTTCTCAAGGTCATCGTAGTTCTTTGCCGTCGACATGGAATGGACAAGGTAGTAAGCGAAATCGATATCCTTCGGGATATGGACGAGGGTTTCGGATTTATTCAAATCCACCTCGATTACTTCAATCTTTCCCTTAATCGAATTTTCAGGGTGAAATTTGTCCCGATCTCTTACGCAGCAAATGACATCATAACCCTGATCCACCAAAACCGGCAACAATCTTTTCCCGATATATCCGGTGGCTCCCGTCAACAATATTTTCATGCTCTGACCTTACCCAGTGGCTTAAAATGTTCGATATTAGGCATTCACAACCCGTGCATAACCGTCCGGACGTTTTACCATCACACCAGTGGCATACACTGATTCGCAACTAACCTTCAATATATCTTCCGTTCAATAGAAAACCGGTTTTGGTTTCAGACAAGCGATGCCCGGCCGTAAACTGCTTACGGAACATAACTCAAAGGAACAGCTGAAAGCAAATCCTTGTGGAGGTTCAAAAGACCCCGCCCACGTATCGACTGTTGGAACTTGTTTTTAACGAGACCAGTTAACAAGTGCAAGGATACTTATTGTCTAACCAGAGATCACGGAGACGGATATGGAAACTGCCGAGCAGGAACAAACATTACAGAGCATACTGGATGCAAGAAAAGCACAATTCGAAGCAAAGGCCGCAAAAGAGGTAAGGAAGATATATGCTGAAGGAATAGAGTCAGTCAGGAAGGGCGGTATTCTTGAAAGCGCGAAGAACGTCGGCGACCACGCCCCCGATTTTACACTGAAGAATCCGTTCGGCAAGAGCGTATCGCTGGGCGAATATCTTCAAAGGGGGTCTGTAGTATTAACATGGTACAGAGGAGGCTGGTGTCCCTACTGCAATCTCACGCTTCACAGGCTCCAACAAGAATTGCCGCAATTCAAAGCGGCAGGCGCCAACCTCCTCGCGCTGACGCCGGAGCTCCCTGACAAGTCTCTGACGACTCAGGAGAAACACAATCTTTCTTTCGAAGTGCTCAGCGATATCGGCAACAAGGTTGCCCGGGAGTACGGCATAGTATTCAGGCTGACGCCTGAAGTAGCCGCGAACTACCAGAGCAACTTCGATCTTCATGGCTTTAACGGCGATGAAAGCGACGAACTTCCCATGGCCGCCACATATGTGATAGACAGGGATGGCACTGTCAGATACGCCTTCCTGAACGCCGACTACAGAAATCGTGCGGAGCCGGCAGAGATCATCCGGGCATTGAAAGCGCTCAACTGACTGTGCCCGGAGTCGACTGCACGGCCTCGGCTGCTTTGTGTTGGCAGGTTCATCGCTAAACGACTCCAGATTTGCGGGAATCAAGTTTGAGGCATTCACCCACCGGACTGCCGACGCAATCCGTTCACTTTTTCTATCGGGTGAAGGCATTCAACTTGAGGTCACAACTCACGCCCCATGCCCTAAACTCATGCCACCCCTGGCAGGCAATTGCGCAGAGAATCGAAAAAGAATGTTCCGGTAAGGCGCATCATTTGCCTTCGGTTTGAGACGGTGTCGTCCCCTTCTCCGCCCTTCTAGTAATGGCGGCAATACCATAGTCAAGAGCTCCTCGAGTGGGGCGATTCACACTGGATTTTGCAATTCCATGGGTTCAGAGTAACTTCCTGTTAGTCAAGGCGGCACAAGAAACGTGAACGATAACGAGTCCCATGAACCTTAGGGAGGCCCGCATTATGAAGCAGTTAGCCCTGGTACTCTTCATGTTTACTTCCACTTACGCGGCGAGTCCTGTAATGCAATCGCCATCTCCATCCGGGCGACAGTATGAAATCTACGAGCTTACTTTTTTCGATTCGACCGCATATTCAAATCCGTTCTGGGATGTGACCATTCTGGCTGACTTTACGTCGCCGACAGGAATCGCTTGTGAGATCCGCGGATTTTATTATGACACTTTCACGTGGAAGATCCGCTTTACGCCGACTGAGATCGGGAACTGGACTTACGTCGTCAAGTACATGCGGACTCAGGACACCACAGGCTTCAGCGGAGCGTTCACAGTGACAGGTGGCTCGAGTCACGGATTCATTCATATCGATCCGTCAAAGCCAAACAAGTTTTCGTACACCGACGGGACCAACTATATCCCGATTGGTTCAAACGGACACACGCCAGCCGTCACCGCAGCTTATCTCGGAATACCGGCCGGCCCTCAACAAGTTCCCGCGATGTGGGATACGCTGGAAGCGCATGGTATCAACACGTACCGGCTCGATATGTTTAACCAGGAAGCGTTCGCCGACTCCTTTTCGTGGAACAGCGACGAAGGAATGGCGAACCTCGTCTACCATACCGGCAGCCTTAACATGTACGATCTTCGAACCGGCAAGCTGATGGATAGGTGGTTCGAACAGGCGCTTGCACACCATATCAATATTTACCTCTGCATGTTCACCCTCTTCGATATCAGTCAGTATCCGTTTAGCACATCGCCGTGGTCATCATCGAGAGGCGGACCATTCTCGGATATCAATGCCCCCTATGCGTCCGCGATCGGCGTTGGCGCCGGACTGGAAAGGGAATATTACACTTATATCGTGAATCGGTGGGGGGCGTACCGGAATCTCTTCGCTTGGGAGTACAACAACGAATACGGCTACTACAGCATGCCGGCATGGGTAGGCATGATCGACAGCGTAATCAGCGAGAATGACCCGTACGCGCATCCTCACTCGGTATCGTTCTGGAATTATTCATACAGCAGTAACAGTCAGGTGAATTCCCTTGCAGGAATTGACATGACAGACGATCATCTTTATGCTTTCAACAATTGGAATGAATTCAATATCGACTCGGCCGCAAACGCACAGAGCGTGACCCGATATTTCAAGTATGGGAAGCCTGTCATGTTCGGTGAGTTGGGGAGCGCAGACGGTGTCTACGGTCCGTCCTGGATGACGTTCATCCGGGCAGGATACTGGTCGGCCTTCGCCGGCG
>JAKAMG010000056.1:0-2719 GCA_021812985.1 Bacteroidota bacterium | reverse complement strand
CTCGGTGATCCTTCGACTCTGCGTCCCGCCAACAGCATCGCGGTTACGAGCATGCCCTCAATCGCGCGCTGCTACACCCTGCAGGGTGATTCAGATATCATAGTGTACTTCCGATCGCTCACAAGTGACGCGAGTCCAATCAACGGCCTCTCGTGTTCCCTGTTCCTGAGCGGAGCCACGGGCAAGGCATGGAAGGCGGTCTGGCTCGATCCCTCCTCCGGAGATTCCGCAGCTGTCTCGGCAGGAACAAGCGCCGGCGATACCCTGATTCTAAACGCGCCTTCTTTCAAGGCCGATCTCCTCCTTCACTTGAGAGTAACCGGCGGAGTGACCGCTTTGAATGCCGCCGAAAGCGGCAGCGTGGCACAGTTCCGGCTCGACCAGAATTTCCCCAACCCTTTCAATCCTGCGACAGCCATCGGTTATCATCTGTCAACGGTCAGCCACGTGACTCTGAAAGTTTACGACGTACTCGGAAGAGTGGTTGCAAACCTGGTAAATCACGTTCAGAGGGCGGGAAGATATGAAGTGCGGTTCGACGGGAGCAATCTGCCGAGCGGAGTTTACTTTTACCGGCTTGAGGCAGGAAACTACACAGCCACGAAAAAGCTAATGCTGGTGAAGTAATATTTTTCTCGCGCTTATGAGAACAGCTTGTTTAATTTTACTAACCCACGGCGAATGTTCAGCTGTGTCTTCTCCTCGGTGAACCCGAGCAAAGTCCCCTATCGACCTCAGATGGTATTATTAGCTGTAAGCCACCGATGCCGTCAAGGGGCGGCAAATTGATCGGGAGGGGAAGCTTCTCATCACGGCGGCATTTCGACTACCCGGGTTAATGTGTGACGTTTCACCGTCGGCTCCTTTCATCCTCCTTCGACTCGCCACGCGAGGCGTGTGGCTTCGCAGTGAACAACTGTGGGGGAGTAGGCAGTCAGGTCAAAGTGTGACGACGTTCGGGGGATGGCGACCGAAAGAAAAGAAGCGTCACCTTGAAGCAGCTTGGCTCATAGACCCCTCCCCCGCGCGGGCATTTCTGTGACCATGTTATCAAAGGCATTGTTCATGGGACGACTACCTTCGTCTTGCGATGGAGGACTGAACCAGACGTGCAATACTTCGGCAGGGTGGCTCCAGTCAGAACATCCTGAGCAGATACCCCTGTCACAGTTTGACATTCATCGAAGGGACGGTTTATATTCATTCGCCGCACCGGTTGCCGGCAGACCAACAATTGTCGAGCAGCCCATCAACAGAGACTAGCTCACGAGTAACAGAGAGAATTCATGAAACTGCATAATATGTTTCTGCCACTCCTCTTCGCAATTTCCGTTCCATTGACAACCTACTCGCAAAGTAGCGGGGTACTGCAAGATGCTATAAGGGACAGAAGCGCAAGGATGGAATGGTGGCGCGAAGCAAAGTTCGGTATGTTTATTCACTGGGGACCTGTCAGCATGACGGGTAAAGAAATAAGCTGGTCGAGGGGCGGACCCAGACCTGGCGTGCGAAATACAGGAACGGGCGAGACTCCAGAGAAGGTTTACGACAACCTGTACAAGAAGTTCGACCCTGTGAGATTCAACGCTGCTGAATGGGTGTCGATAGCCGAAGCTGCCGGGATGAGATACATGGTCCTGACGGCGAAGCACCACGACGGTTTCTGCCTTTGGCACTCGAAAGTCGACAGCTACAATATCGGGAAGTCGCCTTTCAAACGCGACATCTGCGGTGAACTCGCCTCGGCCGCCCACAGAGCCGGGATGAGAATCGGCTGGTATTTCTCACCCCCCGATTGGCACGACCCTTACTGCCGGACCGACAGCAACGAAGTTTATGTCAGAAGGATGCAAACCGAGCTTACAGAGCTCCTAAGCGACTACGGCAGAATCGACATTCTCTGGTTCGATACCGAGGGGGGGCCCTCTCCCTGGGATCAAAAGGACACCTACCGTATCGTGCGTTCACTTCAACCAGGCATAGTGGTCAATAACCGTCTCGACTTCGACACTGACGGTGTACATAATCTTGCGACGCACGTCGGTCCCGACGCGGACTACGCCACCCCCGAGCAGCGCATCGGTTTGTTCAACAGCCGCGTAGCATGGGAAACATGCATGACTATCGGCACCCAATGGTCCTGGAAGCCACACGACCACTTAAAAACTCCTGCCGAGTGTATCAGCGCACTCGTGGAGTGCGTCTCGGGAGACGGCAACCTCCTGCTTGACGTTGGACCTATGCCGGATGGCAGGATCGCCCCGAGAGATGTAAGGATATTGAAGAGCATCGGATCATGGCTCAGGAAGTATGGTGAGAGTATTTTTGATACAAGAGGCGGCCCATTCAGGAATGGAGTTTGGGGCGGATCAACTTACAGAGGAGATATCGTCTATCTCCACATTCTAAAGTGGAAGGGTGACAGCGTCATTCTGCCGGCAATCAAAGCGAATATCATTTCATGGAGCGCCTTGACGGGCGGCCATGCGTCATTGCGCGAGACTTCCGATGGAATAGTCATTTCGGTCCCTCGGGGCGCACAAAAATCCGTCGACACAATCATAAAGCTCAAGCTTAACAGGCCGGCAAAAGAACTCGGAATCATCGGGTAATCCATCAAAACACACTGCAGGACAACCATTCAGGCGGACACGTTTCAATTCCAATGTGCCTCACACTGAGCGAGGAGTCCCAACAAAGTCGGGATGACGAGTCGAAG
>JAKAMG010000026.1:42157-43911 GCA_021812985.1 Bacteroidota bacterium | reverse complement strand
CCCCATCTTGATCGAGAGACCCCATCCTTGCAGTCATATATCGGACTGGGTTGTTCTCTAACGCGCATCATGCGCTCCCTTCAAAGGTCGCTTTCCGTGCGTGCTCACCCCGGTGGTCGCACCTCGCCTCACCTGGTCCTTCTGTTACTTCCTTACCAACATAACATTGCACTTATTCTTGAAGGGAGGTCAGCTTGTGCTACTTTATGAGAGCGAGCTTCCTTGTCGCGGTGTAATCCCCTGCCACAATCCTGCAGAAGTACACCCCGCTTGGCAGTCCCGCCCCGTTGAACCTTGCCTCATGCCAACCGGGTCCCTCCTCTCTGTTCACAAGAGTCTCCACATCTCTCCCAAGCGCATCATATACTCTCAAAGTGACGTTGCATGATACCGACAGCCGATAGCTTATCATCGTAGTGGGATTGAATGGGTTCGGAAAATTTTGAGATAGTCTCATGCTTGAAGGACGAGCGAAAATCCAGTTTTGAATTCCTGTGATATTCCAGCCGGGCATTTCGGCAAGAGTTATAACGTTGGGGGAATTATAGAGTGTCTTTATCTGTGCAGCTGTATTGCTGCTGAATACGAGTCCCGGCCAGGCCATGAAGAAGGTCCATCTCGGTTGCTGCAGCAGTGTTGCATCACTCGGGAGTTGACTGCATTCGCCGATCGCAATTGGCTTATTCCCCGCTTTGTTCAGTATGATGTTGTATTTCGAGGTAGTGTACATTTGTCCATCGCTTCCATAGACATCCAGTGCGAGGATATCCCAATAAGATCCGCCCGGATCGTAACTGTTAACGTCTGAAGACAGGGTGGAAAAATCCTGAAGGTCCCATTCCCAAATTAGATTAGTCAATCCTTTTGTCTTCACGAGGTAATCATGCGTGATCTGATAAAGCTTCGCAGTTCCGTTCGGTCCCGGCCTCCCTCCCCACCAAAATGCCGATTGGTTCATCTCGTGCAGCGGCCTGAAAAGGACTTCAACTCCGTTGTCCTTTAGAGACTGAAGGTAGGGTGCGATATGATCCAACTCCCTCTTCCAACTGGCATTCAACGCGGAACCGTCAGTTATCAGTGAATCCCATTGGGCGTCGGACAAACGGCTCAGGACACCGGAACTGCCTTGCCAGGAACAGGGTTCACCGCTCGTCGGGGGACAGGCGTGCCACATTAACTGCACAATCGCTCCTCTGTTCCACTCCCTCCCGGCTTCGTCTATCATTATCCGGCGGGTTTGAATGTTCTCGGGCTCATATAGGAAATCGCCGCTCCACAGACCGGGAACTTTACCGGTGATCGATTCGATTGAGTCTGTCGAGAACGCAGGAGCCGAATTCGGCTCGGCATTGTGTTGTCCCGCCACGATCTCGTGCCCTGATATTTTTTCAAGGAACCTTACTACCACGGTAGAATCAGCGGTCTGGGCAAGTACGGGCGAAGTCAGGACATTAATCAAAGTGATCAACAACAAAAATGTTCTCATATCGAAATATAGTTTGCGTCGGTCCAAAGGACGAGTCTGTCTACCAAGGGGGACAGGATTGCGCCGCATGCGGAGCCGCTTCTTTTTGAATCAAGTTACAAAGGGTTCAGCGAACCTCAAACCAGTTCCACTCATCGCACCAGCTTCTATACGGCATTTAGATGAGATTATAAGACCCAGTCCACGAGCATGCCGGATTCAGGAAGATTCCACATTCAGATATTCCGGCGCGAAGGAAACCCCGGGAAATTCATTATATTGGGGTACA
>JAKAMG010000026.1:0-42057 GCA_021812985.1 Bacteroidota bacterium | reverse complement strand
ATGTAATGTGCTGCGGTATCGTGTCCGACGCGTGAGCCCCCATAATTGATTTGACGAATTCTGAACGGAACCTGTATCCACTCTCAATCGAGACCATCTTCCTAAGCACTCATGGTTCAATTGGCTGCGTGCAAGTGCGATGGTCACTCCGCATCAGGCTACATGAAAAATTGAAGGACCCTCGCGTAGGCACGCTGAGGCCAGTCACTCCGCATACAGGGCTTTTCGATCAGGGCAAAGTAAATGCTGCTGGCGATCACAATGGCCGGGATAATAATCACACTCTCAATGGCAAAGTTCAGGACATAGCTGTTGGTGAACGCCAGATGCCTCGTTGCACGTTCGATCACCCCGATGATGTGATTGTGGATCAGGTAAATCGAGTAGCACATTCCGCCCAAAGTCGTGATCCAAGGGTTTGTAAAGAACCTATTGAAGATCGGGCCTCGAAATGCCGCCAGGTACAGGAAGAATGCGATGAGCGGATAACTGCAAGAAATCACTCCCCACCAAATGCTAGCATGCCCTGCAATGCCCGACGAATCCAACTCATTCCAAACGAGAAAGAGAAGCGGCCATCCCAGAAACGAGATGACATCCCAACCGAAACCCATCGAAGGACTCGAGTTCCAATCTGTCAGGTACACATCTGCAAGCAGAAAGCCGAGCAGGAAGAATTGAATGAATCTGACGATTGTCAAATACGAGATGTCCGCCGGTCCTATGAACAGCCACGCATGGACCGTCGATACAATGGAAACTGCGACGATCAATCCCCTCCTAATCCATTTTCTTTTGATGAAGAAAACTCCTGCCAGGAGTGGGACAAGGAGATAGAATTGAATTTCAACTTCCAAGGACCAGGCAACGTCGTTTATCGGACTGGCGGCCTTGTAGACTAGATTGTGTACATAGGCCAGACTTGCGAGGAGATGCGGGAAGAGTTCGTTCCAGTTTTCTCTCTTTAGGAAAACGGCCATCAGAAAGAAGAGGAACATGGCGAGCATGTAGGGCGGCTCGAGTCTGGTCAACCTACGTAGAAAATACTTCCGCAGATTTACTTGAGGCTTCTCCTTAAGCGCGTGAGAGGCAAATGGCAATGCCAGGATGAAGCCGCTGATCATGAAGAACAACTCCACACCGTGGGCCCCCTCCCTCACAATATACACCAGCCACCTTCCACCAACGAGGGTACCCGTAGGATCGGCAAAAATGGCTGAAGCCCCGATATGGAACAGTACCACTATGCCGATCGCGATGAATCTAAGCCCGTCTATCTCGGATATGAATTTCCCGGAAGTTGTGACTCTCGAAAATCGGGAGAGAAATCCCCGACTCTTCATATATCGGCACCGATTACAAAGCGACCTTCGCTCATATACTCCATCTTCCTGAATTCGGGTGATGCTGAAAATAGGAAAGCAAACGGAATTGCTGCTCCAAAATCTAACCTTTCGAGTATAGATTAGCAATACGGCGCATGCCACAGAGGCGCGCATTGCTCCCCTTACATACGGATCGCACTACCTTCACCGCATTCAGGCGACAATTCAGCCCCGTACCATAGCCCCATTCCGGAAAACGCACCTGATTATTTTTTGGTAAGTCACTTTTCACTCATTATTTTTAAACTTTATCGCGGCCCCGCGCGTTATTAATCACGTCCGCGGCAAGTTTCCTCTAATGATGGCACGGCTGGAAAGGTGTTATATATTTAAACGTGACAAGGAAAAGAGACGAGCTGCCAACGGCACGTAACTGCTGAAGAACAAAAACGTGGTGCAACTTGCAGAAACTGTTTTTCACCTATAACATCACCTCTGAGTCGGACATAATTTCGGCAAGAGAAGAAGGACGCCGGATAGCAAGGGAAATCGGTTTCCCGTGCGAAGACCAGACAAGGATTACGACAGCCATCTCTGAGGTCGCGAAGAATATCGTAGACTTTGCTGAGAGCGGTGAGATAGCCATACTGATTATAGATAGGGATGGCAATCGCGGGATCGAGATAAAGGCCACGGACAAAGGTCCGGGGATCGATAATATGAAGCTTGCAATGATAGACGGATACTCCACCAGCAACCGCCGCGGACTTGGGCTTCCCGGAGTCCGCAGGCTAATGGACGAATTCGAGGTATCATCCGATCCTGGAATGGGCACTTCCGTCGTTATGAGGATGTGGCGGAAATCTGTTGCCTGAGGAGAGCCTCCAGCTGCTTCCGATCACAAAACCGCGGTGCCATAGTCTCTTTTCGCCGTGAGGCATGTTCCGGGGCAGGAACTGACCCAGACAGCATCAAGCTGCCCACTGTCTTCTGGATACTTCTGCCCCAGGAAAATCCCCGGCGTTAGCAATCAAATCCAAAGTGGTCAAGAAAAAAGGCAGCTCGGAGCGACCGTCAAACTTCCGTTCTTCCCGTGCCGGGGCAAAATCGCCCGGTACGTACTCAATCGTAATGCGGTGACAATCATGGCAACCTATACCCCATGACAAGGATTGACTCAAGACTTGGAATTGTAACGACGTCATTTATGTTACTTCATTTCAGAAACGGCAAAGGACTCTAAGACGAACCAGACAAATGAGAGCTGCCCCATTAATTGGAGGGTAACCGGACGCTAAAGGAAGATTTTAAGAGAGAATACGTTGGCTCCCTGCAGGAATTTATGAGCATCGGAAGAGAGCGCGATTTATACAAAGCCTACCAACTTGGACGTAAGGCTTTGGATGAAGGCGAAAACCTCCTGGATGTGACAAGATTTCATGCAGAGCAGCTGTTGTCCATACTCTCCGGACTGGAGGAAGGGGCTCACCAGAAAGCGATAGCGGACGCCCACTCATTTTTCTCGGAGTTCCTGTCTCCCTTCGACATGACTTCCCGCGGTTTCGTAGATGCCGCCGCGATACTTAAAAAGGAAATCGATGAACGGCGTGATGCGGAGCAGGCTCTTCTGCAGAGCGAGCGCTACTTCAAATCGCTTATCGAAAACGCCCTCGACATCGTCACCATACTGGACAGAGAGGGCAACCTCGTCTATATGAGCCCGTCCGCCGAAAGGGTCCTGGGTTACAAGCATGACCAGTTCACTGGAAGAAACATAATGGAATTCATCCACCCTGCGGACGTGGACCTGGTGCTCGAGCTATTTGAGGCTGGAAGGAAATCGCCGTTTTCCGCCGCCCGCGTCGAGTTCCGGTTCAAAAACGGGAACGGCGAGTGGCTGACGCTTGAGTCTATCGGGAGTAAACTCCCTGACAATCCTTTCGTCAGAGACATGGTGCTGTTGAATTCGAGGGACGTAACTGAGCGGAAGAACCTTGAGGAGATCCGGAGGAAATTTGAGTTTATAATTAATGCCTCGAACGAGCTGATGCTTCTTCTGAATTCCAGGAGTGAAGTCGAGGCCGTCAACCAGGCATGGCGCCTTGCCCTCACCCGGAAGAAGGAAGAAATCATAGGGAGCAGACTTGACGACGTGGTCGATAACGAACTCCTCAGGCACACTCTCGGAGCGAGCGTGTCACGCTGTCTCGAGGGGACGGAAGCCAAGGACGAGGGTTGGTTCCTCCTAGAAGGAGCCGGAAGGAGGTACCTGGAGATCGACTGTTATCCTTATTCCAGCAGTTACTCAAATGTCACGCATGCCATAGTCATGGTACGTGACAACACGGACCGAAAGCTCATTGAAGAGGATGCAATCGAAAGGCAGCGCAAGCAGGCCGAAGACTTAAAAAGGTACACACTCCTCGCACAGAACGCGCAGGAAGATGAACGTCGAAGAATCTCCAGAGAACTGCACGACGATATCTGCCAGCGACTGACTGCGCTCAATTTTCAACTGAATGTGTTTGAGGACCTGTCCAAAGGCCGGAAACCGGTTGGAGTCCGTCGGATTAACATTCTAAGGGACGAAATAAACAATTTGATTTCGGAAGTCCGGAAAATATCTTATGATTTGCGTCCATCGGCGCTGGATCATTTCGGGCTGGTGACTGCGCTGAAGCTTCTCTGCTCCGAATTCGAGAAGCTCCACGGTATCAAAGTCCGGTTTGAATCTGAAGTGGCCTCACATACGAGGTTCGACCCTGAAATTGAAATAGCCTTATACAGAATCGCTCAGGAAGCCATGACGAACTGCACGAAACATGCAAATGCGACGATGGCGTCTCTTAAGCTGGAGGCTGATTCTAGCGAACTCTCGTTGTCCCTGGTTGATAACGGCGATGGTTTTGAATTGGAGGCTTACCTCGATGAAACCGACGAGGGAAAACATTTCGGCCTCATCAACATGCGTGAAAGGACAGAACTTTTGGGTGGGACGTTTAGCCTGGTTTCTGCTCCGGGAGAAGGAACGACATTGAACGCGACAGTGCCAAACAAGCTGAGCAAATCAAAATGAAAAAGATAAAGATATTATTTGCAGACGACCACGCGATAGTCCGCGATGGTTTAAGATCGCTCTTCAAGAGCGACCCCGGCTTTGAGATTGTAGGCGAGGCATCTGATGGCGCAGAGGCTGTCAAACTCGTCGCAAAACATAATCCGGACGTGGCTGTCCTGGATATTTCGATGCCTAACGTAAACGGCATCGAGGCCACGAGCATTATAAAAGCTCGATACCCCGGCACAAGAGTCCTCATCCTAACAATCCACGAGAATGAGGAATACATCCATGAGCTAATTTCGGCAGGCGCCGACGGTTATGTCCTGAAAAACGCGCAGAAGAAGGAAATCTTCGATGGGGTGAGAGCTGTGGCAAACGGAGCGGGTTATTTCAGCCAGGGTGTTTCCACGACACTTGTTGACAGCCTCGTCAGAAACGTGAGGAATAAAATCCCCTTCCAGATCGCCGAAGAGAGCAAGCTGACCGAACGCGAGACAGAAATACTCAGGATGATCGCCTCCGGTGCGACGAGCAAAGAAATTGGGAAGAAACTACACTTGAAGGCGGCGACGGTGAAAAACTATAGGACAAGAATGATGAAGAAGCTTGACATTCACGATATTGTCGGCCTTGTAAAATACGCAATTCAGAAGAGTCTGATCGAGCTGAGCCACGAATGAATGATTATAATGTGCCTGAAATTCTTATAGCACCCGGTCGCTGGACAGAGGTGCATTCTCTTACTTTCGATTCGCTAAAACTGCAGATGACAAGGAAATTGACCGTACGCACTGGAGTTGCGCTCGCGAGTAGATGCGCGATCCGTCATATCCTCTCAGAAGGACCATTTCCCCGCTTCGAAATTCCGGTGTCAGGAGCCGACTCCATTGAAGGAAGAGCGGGCGAGTCGATGCAGGGATCTCTTTGAGCTCAAGCGACCGATCCCGTTCTTCCACACGACGAACGGAAATTCAGGATTTCAGCCCGGCACCTCAGGCCAGTGCTGACCGGCCGGCTGCCGGAGCTCACGGAAGTCATGCTCCAAAGGAATTGAAGGTGGAGCTCATCGGAAAAAGTCCCGTAATGAAGGAAATTCATTCCATGATCGGCCTCGTGGCAGACTCTTCAACGCCGGTTCTGATCACAGGTGAGAGCGGTACGGGGAAGGATGTGGTCGCTCGACTCATCCACATGCAAAGTCCAAGGGTTGATCTCCCATTCATTGCCATCAATTGCGCGGCGGTTCCGAAGGAAGTTTTCGAGAACGAACTTTTTGGACACGAGCTTGGGGCGTTTACGGGTGCGACTTCGAAGAAGATGGGCTACCTTGAGATGGCAGATACCGGTACTTTGTTCTTCGACGAGCTTGCAGAGATGGAGACGGACACGCAGGCAAAACTACTCCGCGTTCTCGAGACGAAGGCTTTTAGAAGGCTCGGAGGTAAGACGGAGTTGAGCGCGGACGTCCGGTTGCTCGCCGCAACAAACAAGAGCGTACAGCAGGCCCTCGACTCTGGAGAACTGAGAAAAGATCTCTACTACAGATTCAGCGTGATCGAGATCTTCATTCCACCTCTAAGGGAACGGAAGGAAGACGTGGAGCTTCTCATAGATCACTTCCTTCAGCACTTTTGCCATAAACACAAGAAAGCGACCAGAAAATTCTCGCACGAGGCCATGAAGACCATGCAGGACTACGACTGGCCGGGAAACGTGAGAGAGCTGAGGAATGTGGTAGAAAGAGCAGTCATCCTGTCTACGCGAGACTCCATTACACCCGATTTGCTCCCGTCCTCAATGGCAGGAAAGATGTCGACAAGCAACACTATATCAATCCAAATCGGCACCACGCTCGAGGCCGCCGAGAAGGAGATCATTCTAAAGACCCTCTCTGCGACAGCCAACAACAAATCCAGAACGGCCGCAATTCTCGGACTGAGCCGGAAGGCACTCTATGATAAACTCAAGCGATACGGGCTCGATGTCGAGGGGAACTGATTAACACTTTCGAGCAGGCTATCTGCCGGCGACTCTGCTAAAGTTCATTTCCGAAGTTACGTACAGCAAACTCTTCGATATCCGCGATCGTCTTCAGCCTGGCTTTTCTGCTAATCCTGACAAAATGGCGCTTTAACGTCGCAGCCGTCACAGCTAGTTCAAGCGCAATCTCCGAGATACTCCTGCCGGACGAGACAGCTTTCAGTATCTGCACTTCCCTCCGGGTGAACGGGTTTTCTTTTTTCTTTGGCGCAGTCTCCGTTTTGGCCAACGTTCGCCCGGGTTTAGAATGATTTCCGTCAGTCATGATAGCCCTGACGGTATTCACGATTTCTTCCGGAGGCACGTCCTTAGTCAGAAATGCCGAAGCTCCCGAGTTAATTATATGCGCCGCGAATCTGTCCTCAGGGTGCATCGTCAGAACAAGAATTGCCATTCCGGAGTAGAGCGTCTTAAGCTCACTTATTAGGTTTCCGGCCCCGGCACCACTTACCGATAAGCTGGTTATCAATACATCAACTCCGCCACCAGCGACACCCTCCATTACCCCCTGTCGTGTGGCAGCCTCTCCGACGACGAACAGATCCTCTTCCCTCTCGAGTATCTCTCTCAGCATCTTCCGCACTAACGGATGGTTGTCAGCGATAAATATTCTTGTCATATAGAATGATGCTCCTGCCGGATGCTATAGCGACCTGCGGATCGAGACGACCAGGGCCGTCCCTTTGCCCGGCTCGGAACGAATATTAAGATTTCCGTTGACGGAGGCGATCCGTTCCCGCATTCCTATGATCCCAGTTGATGAAGGATCTTTCAGTTTCTTCCGATCAATCCCCTTTCCGTTATCGCTTACCAACATGACGATGTCTGACCCGACTTCATCTAAAGAGATGGAAACCTCAGTTGCATCCGCATGTCTTCTAACATTTTCGAGAGCTTCCTGGAGCACACGGAAGAGTGCCGTAGACGCGTTCGAGTCCAGACTTACACCGCGATCCATTCGCTCAACGTGACATTTAATCCCTGTGCGATTCTCAAATTCTACCGCCTGCCACTGAATGGCGCTGAAGAGGCCCAGCTCGTCCAGAACTGCAGGCCTGAGTCCCGTTATCAACTCTCTTGCAGATCTTATCGCCCTTTCAAGCATATCAGAGTTGGAGGATATCTTTTCGAGTAATGGAAGGCGGCCCAACGGTTCCGATACCGTCTTTGCTACCATCCTTCCTAGTATGGAGAGATCCATTCTCATCGCTGTTAGAATTTGGCCAAACTCATCGTGGAGCTGCCTTGCGATGCTTGCTTTTTCTTCCTCCCATGCCTTCTGAAGATATGCAGCGAGTGACCGGAGCTGGGCTTCCCTCTCCCTCAACCCCTGATTGGTACCCTGCCTCCCCGAATTTCTGACGAGTATTGAGTAACCGGATGGGCGACCGTCCATTTCAGGCAGCCTGGTGATGGTAATCTTTCCGTACAACCTGTCGCCATCATCAATTGAAAGCCATGACATCATCTCCAGCTTCTCTACGGCGTTAGAACTGCTTAGAAAAGAAGAGACCACATTTCTCGCTCCACCCTCGATCGGAATGAAGGAATCAACATCTCGCCCAAGAAGCATGCCCTGACCAACACCGAGCATCCTTTCCGCTCCGGAACTCGCACTCCTTATCTTTCCGGATTCATCCGTCTCGAGAAGAATGAAATCTGCCGGGCCCAATTCACCACTACCCGATGATAAACCGGCGACAGAAGTCCGCGGGGAGATCCAGTCAAGCTCCTCTTTGTCCGAAGTCATTCCGGAGAATCCTGGTTCGCTTACGACAACCACGACTCTTCTCTTCCTGTTCCAGCTGAAATGCTTTACCGACCACTGGAGCCGTGTCTTCCTGCCATCGCGGGTTAGTATCTGCGTAGAGACAGCGATTGTTCCACCTTCATTTTCCGGTGTTGCAACCAGCGCCTCGCTAAAGGCATCCCGGTCATCAGACGAAATAATGTTCGCTATCGAACTCATGGAAAGAATATCAACCACGGAATAACCCGTAATCGCACAGAAGGCTTTGCTGACATAAAGAGGTGAGCTCGAGTCCGCCTCAAGTATCGCGAATCCCGCCTCCTCTCTGTCTTCACCGTCAGAGAAGGCTGTCAGAGATTCCTTCGGAAACAGGATATCGTCCGAACTGTTGCTCCAAATCAATTCCTGCCGTCTGCCAGACCGGACTACTTCTGCGAGCACGTTGGGAAGGTTACTTGAGTCAGCAAAGAACTGGCCAGGCTTTTGCGAGGTCCCTCCTGATTCATCGGCGCCCTTGGGGGCTTCCTTGTCCATCAAAATCACAACCGGCATCGCCATTCGATTTGTCTCCAAGAGGCCCGCAACCCCTTGGAGGTTTGCTTCACCCATCCTACTGTCAATTACGACCGCTTCGGGGACAAATTCCTTCAACGCCAAATCGAAGTCCGCCAGCGAACCTACTCTCCTCATTTCAAATTCTTCAATGGCAGCGATATCGTCATCGGACGAATGCAACACCAGAACTTTCTCACGCTTCAATCGCAGTGCCGGCCTTTCGAACTCCGGAACCACCTTGCCGTCATTGCCTCTCAAGTGGGTATTAAGTCCTTTCTTCGCCAAACATTTCGCGAGACCAAAGGACTCACCCAGGCCCGCCGATCAGATCGATGACGGAGTTCCGACCGTTTTTCGACACACACCGAGCATGAAGTGATCGATCTCGGCTTTAGATATAAGAACACTTTGAATTTGTCTCCCACTAGGGCCTCCCGGGAGGGACGGGGTAGGATACCGGCGCTTTCAGACCTCCGTTATGAGACACTATTATGTAGGTTGTTACGGCCGCGATTGCGACTGCGCCTGCCCCTAACCAGGTGAGGATACCTGTCGAGTGGTCCGCATCTACTTCGTCAGCATTTACCACGAAATAGTAGCCATTGCCTGGAAGCCCTTCAGGAAACTCCTGTTCCATGTTCCACACAATCTTTCTTTGAATGCCTGCATGAGTTCCGAGTCCGACATCTCCCGTTAGTACCTTTGGTGAATATTTGAAAGAAGGGTCAGAACGGCTTCTGAGGACCAATGCGACATTATAATTCGCTTTCGCGCTTCCCGAAAGATCGTACGTGACCGTAACGTTCAGGCCAGACACAGTGAATTCCACGTTCGAAACAACTGGCGCCCCTTCGTCTGCAAAACATCTGCCGGAAGCTATCGTGAAAGATACAAATACAGAGATGATGAGAACTGAATGGAGCGCCGCATTCAGACCATCACCTTTCCACTTTGAAATCAAAACTCGTTCCTCCATTCTACTTCACTAAAGCCATTTTGCCGGTAAACACACGACCGCCGGCGATCAGACGGTAGAAGTAAACTCCGCTGGCGAATCGCGAACCGTCAAACTGGACTGAATGCTCGCCGGGGCCCTCCACTCCGTCAACCAAGGTCGTGACACGCTGTCCAATGACATTATAAACTGTCATGCTCACTTTCATTTGAGCGGGCAGATGATAGCCTATGACAGTCGTTGGATTAAATGGATTCGGGTAGTTCCTGTCGAGACGAAACTCATTGGGCTCGCTGACGCTGAGAAGACCGCTTACCAAGTCACTTCGCCCAACCAGAATAGTAAATGTCGAGGTCCGTGATTCTGGCACGAAAGTAAAAACAGGCGTGCTCCTCATATCGGTCCACGATCCAGTTGTCGGGTTATACAGGTACGCGCTGAATGTCTCAGGCAGTTCCCGCAAGCCATTGAAGCTGAGAGTAGCTTCCGTCCCTGGGATGCCGTTAACGGCCAGCGTCCATTCAGACGAATCGCCGAAGGCCGGACGCATCTCAGAAGCAAATTCTCTGTTGCCGGGGTCCCATTCCGGATGATCGAAGTAAACGGAAGGCTCGAGGCCGGGACCTTCAGGCTTCCGAGCATCCAGCGTATTGAAGCCATTAGTTGCTAATGCCGAAACACCAAACCAGGCCGAACTGTCAACTAGCCCGCCGGTTGAAAGCGTTAGACGGAGAGTCCAAGTCGAATTCACACTGAAGGTCCGCACCGTACCCACTACGTGGCCGGGCCGCGATTGGACCTCCATATATGGAATCTTCAGTACCTTTGCGCTATCTGGATTGAAGTAATAGTACCCCTGAAATTGCGCAAGGGTACTTGACGTGTTGAAGCCGTTGTTGTAACCCCAAATCGGCCCGGTGTTCACACCGTTAATCGACTGAACGGAATCCCAGGGAACATCCACCGAGAACGGGTCTGTTATAATGTTCCAGCCATGGTGCAATTCAATTCCTATTTGGCCGATGGAATCGAGCACCGATGAATAAACCGATGTGTCAATCTTCATCTGACCGTTGTAGATCAGCCAAAATGCCTTTCCGGTTACAAGATTGAAATTGCCCGAGGCATCGTATTTTAAGAGAAAGTTCGTTGAGTCGCCGTTATCGGTGAAAGCTTGCCAATCTCTTCCCGGAGTGCCCTTAAGCAGGCCCGCGATGGACATTCCTGAGTTCCCCGGTATTCCGAACAGCCTATAGTCAGTTGGTTTGAACTGGGCAATGTTGGAATAGTGAGGGTAATTAAGAATCGTACTGATGAGGAGAGTACTCCCCTGTGTCCATGGCTCGATGGTAAACCTGTGGGTGTTCGAAAATGGTCCCCACCCTCCGCCGGCAACGCCCGCCCTGACGCGCCAATAATATCTGAAGCCTCGCATCAACTGACCAACAGAGACAGAGTCCACGGCCAGCGTCGAATCGTTGACAGTTAAAGTATCCATGACGGAGTCTGACGAAAGTTGTACCTGGTAGAGAGCTGCGTGTGTCACTGCAGACCACCGAAGGACAAGGCTTGTCGGCAAATTAACAGTGCTGTCGGCCGGCTGTTCGAGCAGGGGGCTTGGCAAGTAGGATGACTCCGTGAAAAACCTCCGAACCTCAGAAAAAAGTCCCCATCCCGACGATGAAGACTCCGACTTCACTCGCCAAAAGTAGACCGCGCCGGTTTTCAGTGAGTCAATTCTCAGACTATCGACTGCGACTGAAGAATCGAGTACAACGAGATTCCTGAAAGTGGAATCAGATGACAGCTCTACCAGATAGCGTTCGGCGCCTGACGCCCTACTCCAAGACACAACCACATCAAGTGGAAAGAGCGTAGAAGAGTCCCCCGGGGCCAGCAGTAAGGGTGGATTAGGCGGCATTGGCCCAGTGGAAAACTCAAAAGTGGCCGAGTAAGGCCCCCAGCCGTTATTGTTGGACCCCCCATCCACGTGCCAGTAAAGCTTGGCTCCTGCGTTTAACGAATCGAGCGTCAGGGAGTCAACGGCAGATGTGGTTGTGGAATCAAGTACAATTGACGCGAAAGTTGAATCCAGCGCTAACTGAATCCTGTAGAATGCGGCCCCATTCACTCCCCTCCAGCGCAGCGTTGGATTCACGGCAAATGTTGATCCGCCGTTTGCGGGAATCAAAAGAGAAGGTGCCGCAGGAAACGTATAGAAGACAGCAGACGACCAAGTTCCCAGGAAACCGCCTACGTTTGACTTCCCTCTCACGCGCCAATAGTAAGTACCACCCTTTGGAAGAGAGTCGATCCTGAACGAAGTGGCCTGCACAATTGTGTCGAGTACTGGTGGTGAATTGTAGAACTGGTCAGTTGAAACCTGGAGCTCGTATGCCACTACGCCACCCGATTGCAACCATGAGCAGTTGATATCGGCTGAGCTAACCTGAGCGGCGTATCCTGGCTGCAGAAGCGAAACTGACGGAGGGTAGGAAGTGTAGAACACTCCGGTAGTGCTCCATGGCCCGGACTGGTTTACGTTCTTACCGAGCACACGCCAGTAGTAAGTCTGCCCGAGACCAAGTCCGCTCACGCCAACGGAATCCGCTGATACAGTCGTGTCCAGAACTATATCTCCGGGTGAGAACGAGTAATCTCCCTTGTAATTCGCCAATTGAACACGAGAGGAATCAGCGTAGGGAGCTGACCATCGGAGAGTGATTGGCGAAGGGCGATCTGAGGCACCGTTCGGTGGAGCCAGCAATGAAGGAGAGGGCGGAGGCCCAGCGTCATAAGACCAGACTGATGACCAGGAACTTGTGTCGGTGGAATCTGCGGCCTGCACGCGCCAGTAGTACACTAAAGGTTTAACGTTAGATACGACAGCCATATTCGATGTTGTCACCGAATCAACTGCAATGGAGGAAGTGGTCGAGAAGGTTGAATCCGCCGAGACCTGGAGTCTGTAAGAAATGGCTCCGCTCACAGCTTGCCAGCTCAAAGTATAAGAAGAAGATTTGGCCAGGACCGCGTCGTTCGCAGGCGCTGTTTGCATCGGCGCCGGCAAGGAACCAGCAAGAACGCTCTGCCAACTTAGGGCGATTAAAAACAGCGACAGGACCAGCCCAAGAGTTGGTTTAACCAAGCGATCTGTCCAGCGTCGGAAATTAAACAGCTTGAGTTGAGATGCCATAATACTCGATGTTTGCGGAAAGCGATTCCGTATTTGTGTCCAGACTGTCTTCCGACACGTCAGCGCCGGCACCAGCTTCCGACTCGATCATCTCGAATTTAATTCGAAGGACCCTGATGGGAATCTTGTATTCCCCGGCGACTTTCCTGATTCTCCCTAATACGAGCGGATTTATTCGCGCACCCGCGAGGATGACCTCTCCGATATTACACTTGTTTATCAGTCTCTCAAGCTTCCAATGTCCGCCGAAGATCGGATAGCCGTCGAGGTATTTTCCCTCGAGACTGGGGTCGTCATCCAGGAAACCAAGCGGGAAAGCTCCTCTGGCGTTCCCCTGAGCTATAAGCGACTGGAGTGTGATGAGTCCGTCACGGTTGGCTCCATAGATCAGAGACTTCTTGCCATCGGTCAGCTCCCGGTGAAATACATAATTCAAGGCGTGGAAAATAAGGCGCGACCCGATGACGAGCGTAATGAGGAAGTAAAAGTAGAGAAGCGCGAAGTCAACCGTGTTTGTGCCGCGAGGCAACAGTGGAAGCCAGACCAGTGCGACGACTGTGAGGGCAACACCGGTGATTGTGGTTTTGAACATTTGCAGAAGATCACCGAGTCCAAACAGGCTTACCGTGCGCTTGTACAAGCCACCGAGCGTATACGTCAGGAGTTGTATTATAGTGATCACAAGCATGGCAAAAGCCATGGAGCGCCAAAGAGACAGGCCGAATCCAGCAGGCGCAAGGAGGATCTGGGTCATCACAAATGCCACGCCGACCGACAGCGCGTCAAGTATTATAAGCGGTACGGCGGATCCAAGGAATGCCCTGCTGTACAGCCGAAGTAACGTACCATTGCGTATGAACGCCATTTCTCTGTACCCGAGGACTCTTATCCCGAAACTAATCACTGACGCCACACCGATCAGGAGTATGAACGTGTTCAGACTGCCCGCGGTAACCAGGAGGGCGCTCAGCCCCAGCGCAATCGATACTATGTAAAGGACGATGACAGCGTTCCGGTGCGACAATCCCTTGGCGAGGAGCTGGTGGTGAATGTGGCGCTTGTCAGGGAGGAACATTGAACTCAGCTTCTTGAGCGGAGATTTCGAAGCCTGTCCCGGAATGAAGGACCTAAGGACCCTTCTGAGCATTGCGAGGAGCGTATCCATTATGGGAACGCCAAGCACGAGTATCGGGATGAGAAGAGAGAAGGCGGTCGAACCCTTCGTGGAACTCTCGATGGAGAGGACCGAGAGCATGAAGCCAAGGAACAGACTTCCTGAGTCTCCGAGGAAAATCCTGGCGGGGTTGAAATTGTACTTAAGGAATCCAAGTACGGATCCGACGAGAATGAGAGTGACAGCGGCGGTCTCGATATCGCCGTCGAAGACAGATATTGCGGTTATGCTAAGCCCTGCGATGAGTGCTATACCGGACGCAAGCCCATCCAGACCATCGATGAGGTTGAACGCGTTCGTGATACCCACCATCCAAAACACCGTGAGGGGGTATGAAAGAGGTCCGAGCACAAGAGTTCCACCGCCGAAAGGATTTGTTATTTGTTCAATTCTAAATCCGGCGAGGTACAGAAGCGAACCAGCCAGGAACTGCACAAGAAACTTTTGCTTCGGCTTTAGCGTCCACACATCGTCACCGACGCCAAGCATCAGGATCATAAAGAAGGAGAGCCCAATCATACCGAAATTCCCCCTGGATACGATTTCATCCAGCCTCATTTCCGGGAAGACGAAATGAGATATCGCCAGCGTGATTGAGAAGCTGAAGAAGGTCGCCACCCCGCCAAGTCGCGGCATCACCTTCTTGTGTATCTTCCTCTCATCCGGCTTATCGACTGCCCCGATGAGTACGGCAAGACGAATCACGAGAGGCGTCAACACGATCGACAAAAGAGTGGAAACCACGAAGTTTAATATGAAGACGGATATCATTTGCCATTCTCCTTCTTGCCCGTCGGGTTGGGACCCTGAGGTCCATTATGCTCCTCACGTGAAGAGGGATCAGCCATGCGGACGTCTGTGGCAGAAAATGCCGGCATCAGAATTTCACCGACAGAGACAGTTGATCTAATAAGGTTTTTGAATTGCCGGAACTCACGGACGAGATAGCCATGTCGAGGGCAAGGACTCCCCGTGACAGTCCGATTCCATACGCCTGCCTGGCCCCGGCAGGCCCCGCATTATACCCGAATCTCAAAGTCAGAAAATTCGTCGGATAGAATTCAACCCCTCCCATGTAATTAACGCCGGAAACGCTGAACACCTTCTGCGAAGCAAGCGCGATAGTCATGAAAGCCGGCCGAAAAGACGCTTCTGTAGGAAAACGCATTACGGCACTCACTGTTAGCGCCCGCGAAAGGACCGTCTGGATAGGAGTGACTATCGAATTGGCAGTCGCAAAATCGACGCCTGTACCCAGACCACTCAACGTCAACCCGTAACTGAGGTCAGGGCTTGGCTTATAGTCGAATCCTAATGCGTACGACGCGGATGCGGCCGCATTCAGGTGGGCGACGTACCCCCTTTGGAACAAGACTAATCCACCAAGGCTCATTGTACTGTTGATCTTGCTTGCGAACGCCACGTTATAGCCAAGCGAGACTCTCCTTTGATCGGGCGATCCGGTCAGCACTCCGACCGAATAATACTCCGCTCCGAAGGCGAGCATCTGAGACTTTGTGTAGATGACGGGGAAAGCAACATCCTCCTGCAACTGACTGTCGGAGCCTTGGACGTGATTGACCAGAACAGTCGGGCTCCCGAGCATGGCTATTGTCGCCGGGTTTCCATATAGGGAACCTATGTCATGTGGTTCCGCCATATCTGCATTTCCCAATGCGACATTTCTTGCGCCAACACTCATGCTGGAATTAAGAGCCTGACCGAACGCGTTTGACACGAGGCACACTATCAACGCGAACGGGATGAGCGTGAGCTTAATCACTTGAGTCTCTTTCACGATCATTTAAGAAGGGCAAAGAAGCCGAAGAGGAAGACCACTTCGCTTGCGTAAGTCGAGAAATCTCGGATGAAATTGGGCTGTTCAGGTACGAACACGACATCTCCCGGGCTCACTCTCGGAACATACTGGACGTTTCCGCTTCGCAAATAATTGGTGAGATTCACGTTGACGACATCCGACCTGTCTCCGCCACGATAGATTTTGATCCCCTCAAGGTCGGCGTCAGTGGTGGTTCCCCCTGCATCGGCCAGGACATTCACGAGTGATCTATTCGAAAGGGCTGAATAATTCCCCTGTCGCGTGACCGCTCCCAGGACGCTCACGAGGTCGTTCATCCCAACATGGGACACCGTCAGCTTCACGTTTCCTTTCGCATATTCTGATATCCTTTGCCTCAGCACACCTGCGAGCTGAGTCCCTGTTAACCCTGCTACGATTACCTCTCCAACGAGCGGGACGGTGATCGTTCCATACTCGTTCACCGTGGTTGTCGTATTGAACTCGGGATACCCCCAGACTGTCAACTGAACCTTGTCGCCGGCCATGATCACGCTCTCCTTTTTCAGGGAGTCAGAGTCTGTTGTCAAGGCCCCGATGTTGGAACTCGTTCCCCCCAGAACGGGCTGCACGGGGGTGTTGGCGGAAGCGGGAGGGCGTGTCGACGCCATCTCCAATGAGCAGCCGGACGTCCCGACGGCAATAACCATGAAACCGGTGAGCAACTTGATGAGAAAAAGTACTTTTTGTACCGACGAGTTCTCTCTCGCTTTTGTCGACACGATTACCGTGCTGCCCTTGCCCTCTGGTGCCCTGATGATTTTGCTTTTAGAATTAGATTCGTTCTTCACTCAATTCTTTCGACGTGGACATTTCGTTTTCTAATACTTTGATAGCATGTGTCACCTCGTAATTCATCAACATGTGTGCCACTGCTCTGATTCAGGCGAAAGGGACTAAAATATCATGATACAAGCTTATTTGACTTGCGGGAGATCTTATAGACCTCACTCAAGGCGGATAGAATGTATACATAGAGGAGGTGAGTGTGTGTAGTTTGTATACGCCAATGAGTGAGGCGCGATTAGTTGCGATACATACATCCTCTCCAGCACGACAAAAAGGGCGAAAAACATGGCGTTACGCCGGAATTATATCGGCACGGCTTTTGACCTTATACGTGAAAAAGGTCTAGAGACATTATGCGTAATGCACAATTTACATTCGACGAGTTTACCAGCATGCTGAGGAGGCGCAGACTTGCTTTCATCATACCAGCTGCTTTGATCATTGCCATCTGCGCGACGGGGGCCTTCCTGCTTCCGAGGGAATACGAATCGTCGACTACAATCCTCGTACAGGAGAACCAGACTCTCAATCCCCTTCTTAACTACAGGCTGGCTATGGAGCTGCAGCCTGACGACAGGCTGGGAGATTTCGATGAGATAGTCTATAGCAGACCCACAATCGAAGGTCTTATGGACAGCCTCGGGCTGGGGAAATACGAGACAAACCTCCCGTTGAGAGACAAGATTATTACGGCCATATCGAAGAACATCAAGACTTCCAGGCAAGGGACTAGCTCTTTCACGATCTCCTACTACGACACAATCCCCTCCCGTGCTCAGCAGGCCGTTCGGGTACTGTCCGAGCTGTTTATACAAACGAAGCTCAACGTCCAGAACAGAAAGAACGAGTTTACGGTAAACTTCTTCAAGCGAAAAGTGGGAGAGCTTCGCAGTACTTTTCAGAATAGCCAGCGTGCGATGGTAGACGCGCTTCAACGCCATATAGACAGCCTCCCAGAAGATGACCGCACCCTTTATGCAAATATCAACAAGTACGGCGAAAACCTTCATGCCTTAGAACAAACCATGAAGAACTATAATGATGCGCTGTCGATACTTGAAGCAGCGGCCAATACCCAGCGAACGGAACACATAGATCTTACAAAGCTCTACCTCATTCCGCTTCTAGACGTGCCTTATTCCAAAGACCTTCAGAACGCCGTTACATCATACGACCAGTTGTCCCAGGAATACACGGAGCAGTACCCGGACGTCCAGACGGCTCGGGCGAAGGTGATTCAGCTTGTCGGACTTGTCGCCAACGCGATTCGGGCGGAGGAGGTTCGGAAGCAGGATCAGATCATGTCGCTGGACAGAATGAGACACGACGCCATAGTCGCGGTTCAACAAGCAGCAGCCGCGAACAGCCAGGACCAGGACCTGCAGGCAAATTTCGATATCTACCAGAAACTTTACGGCGAAATGGAAGTAAAGCTTGAGCAGGCACAGACTACCCGGGACCTTGACCAGAACAGCGCACAGAACTACATCGTCATAGACCCTCCGCAACTTCCTGTGAAACCCGCAAAGCCCAACAAGGCCCTGATCATAGGCGGTGGATTCGGGTTGGCGCTCTTCATGGGACTTCTGTCCGCAGGCCTGACGGAGCTTTTCGACACGCGAATCAGGGTACCTCAGGATGTGGAAATATTCGAAAAGCCGATAATCGCATATCTGCCAGCACCGAAATCGTAGCAGATGTCAAAAGAATTTGAGGCAATAAGAGTTGGAACTAATTCAAAAGACACTTGGTATTATGTCGAGCCCTGAACAGAGCGCGTCAGACGACATGGGCCTTCAGAGGGAAGGCGGAAAGCTCTCGCCCATCGCAAAGAGCGAGTTCAGACGAACCGCAATCGCGACTCGCCCGGTAAAGATTAACAGCACGCGAGGCGACATCGTCGATGAGAAGGTAGTCAATTACGGGCTATATAACTCATTTAATTACTCTCTCTTCCTCCCTCCTGACGACAGGTTCGTTAATCTAAGCCTTGGGATCACGAGCCCGAATCGCGGTGAGGGCAAGACCACCGCCGTCTGCAATCTGGCGACGGCCCTCGCTCTCGGAATGGGAAGGAAGACGTTGTTAATCGACCTGAACTTCGGCAAGCCTAAACTACACGAGGTATTCGGGACAACTAACGACATAGGTATCTCGGAGGCTCTTTCGGGGGGTGAATTGCTGGTCACGCCGACCCTAGTTGATAATCTGTACGTGATGTCGGCGGGTCAGGCTGGTCCGCTTCAGCCGGGACGCTCCTGGTCTTTTCAGGGAGTCATTGCGTCCCTCTACAAGGAATTTGAATTGATACTTCTTGACCTTCCTTCCGTTGGCGAAAAAGACTTTCCAACTCTCATCGCAAATCAGCTTACAGGCTTAATCGTGGTAGTCAAATCGCGAAAGACAAGACGGAGAGACATTGAGAGGCTCTTCAGAAAAGTTCGGAAAGAAACTGTGCAGGCATTCGTCATGAATGAGGTCAGAGAGAATGACCTCTGATCATTCATTATCTCGCGAGCTCTGAGCTATGCTCCCCGTCATTGTTCTAGTTGGTTGCCTAATGCTTTCCGCCATTCTTGGGCAAAAAGAGTGGAGATCGAAGTCGGTGAAGATCACCGTAATCTCGGCAGTGGCAATGCTGCAGACGCTACTTTACCTGGTACTCCTCTTCACAATGAAGATGCCGAAGGGGAATTACCTGCCATAATGCCAACAAGGTGCTCGCATTCGATCCATTCGACATTGCCGACCCTGTCCAGGAGCATGGCGCCTTCCGGAAATGCGGACCTTGCTTTTCCAGACCCCAGTGAATCAGACGAAGGAGGATTGATTGTTCGCCTGGTATAAGGGAGCCGTTCTTCGCCTTTCAGGATTTTATTCCAGCATATCTGACGTATTCGATGCTAACCTCACTATAGGGTATTCGATCGCACTTGCTGTCTCCTTGGCCGTCGCCCTAATCGTCGTTTGGACGAACGGCAACGTAGAGGCCGCAATGGCGTTTGTTGTCGCGGTCGCTGTTGTCTTCACGACCTTCTACAAGGTCGAATGGGGCTTCTACATGTTCTTCGCGATGGTCATGCTCTTTGACCAATTCTTAAACCCGATGCCGTTTGGGATTCCGTTCACTGAGAAAGTAGCGTACTTTGACAACCTCAACATGAATCCATTTATCCCGTCGTTTTCCGCAGGCGTCATGAATCCGCTTGAGATACAGATGGCTCTCATACTTCTCGCATGGTTCATATCCGTAAGCTCGAGGACAAGAAGACAGGTACAGGGCGCACCATATTGGGGGTTTGCCATCCTTCTCTTTCTCGAGCTCATGGCATCGGAGCTGTATGGTCTTCACGGGGGCGGAGACTTCCTTGTCTCGCTGTGGGAAATTCGGGCCTTGATGTACTTCCTGCTTCTCTATTTCCTCGTGCCACAAGTGATCCAGACAAAGGAACAGATCAGTGTAATCCTATGGATCTTTATCGCCATGATAACAGTCAAGGCTTTGCAGGGCGACATACGATTCATCCGTCTCGGATTCAAGTTTGACGACTATACCGTTCTCACCAACCATGAAGATCCGATGTTCATGGCAGATCTTTTCATTCTCCTCATAGGATATTCACTCTTTGATGCCAAGACAGGTCAGCGACGCGTGATCTTCTGGCTCCTTCCCGTTCTTTTGATGGGCTTCTACTCAGGCCAGCGCAGGGCGTGCTACGCCGGATTCTTCATTGCTTTGGGCACGTTTATCGTCATGCTAAATCGAGTTGAGAGGAAGAAATTCTTCAGAGCGGCGCTCCCGATCTTTCTCTTCCTCGGAGCATACACTGCCATTTTCTGGAACTACAACGGAAGAATTTCAGAACCGATCCAACTTGTTAAGTCCGGCTTTTCAAAAGATGCTTCTGGAGCCGGCGAGAGATTTGACTCGAACCTGTACAGGGAATTCGAAAGGTACGACCTGGCAGTCACGGTCAGAAATCACCCGGTCATCGGAACAGGTTTCGGGCAGAAATATATGCGCCCCGCTTTCCTTGTGAACCTCGGGATTTCACTTCAGGATTGGATCCCCCACGACCAGATTTTCTGGCTCATGGTCAACATGGGTGCCGTTGGATTCTTCATTTTCTTTCTCTTCATCAACGCTTTGATGTTTGAATCAGGCAAAGTTGCAGGCCTCGTCAGGGATCCTTTCCTGAAAGCCGTTACGCTGATGATAGGTGCGATGATAGTGAATCAAATGGTAGTCTCCTACTTCGACATGCAATTGACATGGTACAGGGACATGGTCTTCATGGGAACATTCAGCGCATTGCTTCCGACGATCACTCGACTTTCAAAGGAGACCTCCGCGCCAAGCGATTCAACCGGCCTCCATGCCGGTCAACCCAATCTCACCCCTGAGACCGCCAACGTATGAACCGGCTAAGACTGACCAAGAGTCATCAGACCTTACCCATCGCCGGGCGATTTTGCATGCCGAGCCGTACAGGACAGAGGTAAAGAACACGATGCCCTCCTCAAACGCAAGATCCCTTTTCAGAAACGGCATCACCATGATGGCGGCTCAGATGATTACCTGGGTTTGTGGGCTTGCAGTGTTCATATTTGTGCCGCGGTTCCTCGGAAGCGATGCATACGGACGTGTTTATCTGGCCATCTCATTTCAAATGATTCTTGGAAGCATCATAGACTTCGGTGGGAATTCGCTAATCACCAAGCACATTTCGAGGGACCGGACACGAGCGTCTGAGACGATGAGCGAAGCCATCTCGCTTCGGCTTATCCTGTGGGTTGCATCCCTTTTCATTGCGGCGGCGACGGGCATTTCCGCCCACTACCCGCTGACGGAGCTGCTCCTCATCATGATTCTCGCGGTTTCGAATCTGTGGGTAGAATTGACGCTGTTGATGCGTTACTGCTACCTCGGCTTCGAAGATGTGAAGTATCCTTCCATAGGTGCGGTCGCGGAGAGAGGCTTCTTGGCGCTGTCCGTCATCCCCGCACTCTTCATGGGTGCAAAGGAACTTACCGTCATACTACTGATAGCGGCGAGCGGCCTGGTAAGCTTCATGGTGTCCGCCAGACACGCACGGGAGATGTTCCATCTGACATTTTCAGCCCATCTGAAGACCGTGGTAAAGTCGCTGAAGGAAGGTTTGCCGTATTTCCTATGGGCCATTTTTGGAATCATTTATTTCAGAATAGATGCTGTCCTCTTGTCTCTGATGGTTCCTGACGCGGTTGTCGGCTGGTACGGAGCTGCATACAGATTCTTCGACATCGTTATGTTTATTCCCTCAATCCTCGGACAGGCCTTATATCCGATTATATCAAAGTTGAGTCAGACGGCGGGAGGCGCGATGATTAGTGCCACCCAGCGAAGTCTGAAGTTCCTTTTGCTTGCAAGCATACCCATCGCCGTCGGTTTCATTTATTTTTCCAAGCCGGTAGTTGCTCTCTTGTTGGGACTTAATCAGTTTGGGCCGAGCGTTGTCATACTTCAGCTCTTCTCAGTGGGGACAGTACTCGTTTACATGGATTTTGCCCTCGGCAACGCGGTGCAGGCGATTGACAGGCAGAAGCAGTGGGCATTCGTGGGATTCTTCGCCATGGCCCTTAATATTGTACTCAACCTGCTTTTGATAAGATATTTCCAGACAAGGTTCAATAACGGAGGGATAGGTGCTGCTGTCGCCACCGACATCACGGAACTTGCGGTATTGCTGTCCGCAGTGTACCTCCTCCCACGGGAATTATTCAGCGCGGCGTTCCTTCGGGTCGCCGCCAAAGCTTTAGTATCAGGAGGCCTTATGGCCTTGGCGATCACATTTGGATACAGGCTCGGCATCCCCTGGCCTGCCACAAGCGGCATCGGTCTCCTCACATACGCGGTTTCTCTCTTCCTCTTAAGGACATTTGACGACCGCGAGTTAGAACTAATGGGAAAGGCGGCGACCTTGACAAAGTTGCGGTTAGTGCCCTTCAAACGAACCGGGATAAGCCAATGAAGATATTGCACATTGCTCCGTACTCTCCGGCACCACCAAATTTCGGCGGCGCAATACGCATTTACCACATACTCAAAGGCCTGTCACGCAGGCACGAGGTTACATTTGTAACGGTGGGAGGCCGACCGGAGAAGGAACTGTTGGATCTGCACTTCGGCGATAGCGTGAGGAGCATCAACGTGGTTCGACCGCATTCACGTTCCTTCATGTCAAGACGGTGGAACATAGTTCTTGGCGCGCTCTTGAACCGCAGGAGTTTCCTCTTCCAGACTGCTTCCGCCACGGATATGCAGTCCACCCTGGATCGCCTCTGCGAGACCGAGGACTTCGACGTCGCGCTCATGGAATTTCCATCTGTCGGCCAATTCCGCCTCCCGAAGGGAGTGATCAGGATTCTCGACGAGCATAACGTGGAATTCAGCAACCTCGAGAGAATGCACAGGACAGCCGTGAATCCTTTCAGAAAGGCCATCTTCTTCAGAGAATCCAGGAAGCTGCTTAGGGAGGAATTGGATATTTGCCGCGAAGTGGATGCAATCCTAACGACTTCTGTAAATGATAAGACAATTCTCGACTCTGCCCTGCCCTCAAAAGATAAGTTCGTGATTCCGAACGGAGTAGAGACAGAATATTTCAGTCCCTCAGACGAGGAAGTCGAGCCTTTTTCAATGGTTTTCACCGGTACAATGGATTATTTCCCGAACCAGGACGCCATAATCTATTTCACTGAGAAGATTTTCCCGCTGATTAAGAAGTCGGAGCCCGCGGCCAAACTGTACGTTGTCGGTAAGAATCCACCGGCCTCGCTAATGGAAAAGAACTCGGAAGACATCGTTGTTACCGGAACAGTTTCTGACGTGCGACCTTATGCACGCAAGGCTGCAGTGTATGTGGTCCCACTGCGGATGGGCAGTGGCACAAGACTAAAGATACTCGAGGGACTTTCGATGAAAAAAGCCATAGTGACGACGTCAATAGGCTGTGAAGGCCTTGACGTCGAGGACGGTATCAATGTCGACATTGCGGATGATCCCGCGACGTTCGCTGCAAAAGTAATTAAACTTTTCCGCGACCCGGAGCGCGCGACACGGCTTGGCGAGTCAGGCTACAGGCTGGTCAAGGACAAATACGATTGGGAGGCGGTCGCGCACCACCTGGACATCGCAATCACTTCAACAATCGACAAACGTGATCACATAAAAAGAATCGACAAGCAGGAAGGAATGAACACTAACAGCAGACACCATGACCGGGAAGAGCGTCCAAACGGTTCTCAGCGTGGCGTTAAGGTCCTCATGTACCACAGAGTCGTTGCCAACCAGGACGGCAAGAACGGATACGACTGGGTCATAACTCGTACGCAATTGCGTCAACAGCTCGAATTCCTGGACAGGTGGGGTTACACCTGTATCAGCTTTCACGATTATTCCCTCTCTCTGAAAGGGGAAATTGCTCTTCCAAGCAAGCCTGTGATACTCACGTTCGACGATGGGTATGATGAGATTTTGGCCAATGCAGTGCCCGTCTTAAAAGAATTTGGGGCGAAAGCCACAATGTTCGTGCTTGGAGATTCGGGTATGCGGTCGAATTTGTGGGATGCGGATTTCGTTTCGAAGGGGGTACCCCTCCTGACAACAAATAGCATTGTACAGCTGCACAAAATGGGTTTCGAAATCGGCTCGCATTCTCTTACCCATCCGCATTTAAACGACCTCCCTGAAGACCAGGCATGGGACGAAGTATTGGGTTCCAAGCAAATACTGGAAGATCTCATTGGAAATCCGGTCGACGTCTTCGCGTACCCTTTCGGCATAACTTCGAAGCGATTGAAGACGCTCGTCAGGGCAGCAGGCTATCAATACGGATGCGGAGTCTACTCGGGTCCTCCCAGGTTCGGTGATGATTTCTTCAACGTAAGGCGCATCCCGATTACAAGGTCGACCAACCTTGCAGATTTTGCCCTCAAGGTCCTGGCTCCTTACGAGTACTATGCATGGATCAGGTGGAAAGCCCGTCAGCGCTCATTCCTGTCCTTTTCAAATTGATACTCACGCCACAGAGTGACACACTCATCATGCTTTCCCAGTACTTTGAACGAGGACATGCCAACTTTGCCGGGTGCTTCCGGTACGGCACGATGCTGCTGGCCCGAAAACCCGCGCAGGAGCCCATGTTGAAAGGGATGGACCAACAACAGCCAAATACCTGGCCGGCAAGGTTCAGCCATCAAAGCCTGACGATTGAAATCGTTGAGGATGGCGAATCATTCCGCTCCCTCGCCGACAAGTGGGAGGACTTAACAGCGCGTTCCTCGTGCACGGTATTTCAAACCTTTGACTGGCAATATCTGTGGTGGACTCACTTCAGCTCAACGACAATGCACAGACCACACATAATCCTCTTCAAAGATGGCAGTAAGTTCGTTGGGATCGCGCCCTTCTTCATGGAAACGCACTCGATTTTCGGCATGACGATCGACGTTCATCTTAGACTCATCGGATCCGGAATAACCTCCGCCAGGTCACCGGTTCTTTCGATGGACCGCGTTGGGCCATCTGACTACCTTGATGTGATTGCCCTTCCCGGATACGAACACAGCGTGAGCTCGGTTTTAGCCGCGTATCTGATGAAGACGACGCAATTGTGGGATGAGATTGACCTCCAGAATATTCCGGAGGGGAGCATTCTCTTGAATAAGGTAGTTCCGCAGATGCGGGACGGCGGAGTACCTATCTCAACGAGTGACAGCGACGTGTGTCCCAACATCGCACTTCCCCCAACCGCTGATGACTTTTTCGCGACACTCAACCAGAGGACACGACGGAGTCTCCGTCGAGCGAGGAAGACATATATCGAGAGCCGTAATTTTCAATTAATTGAAGTAACAGGCGGTTCAGAGATTATATCAGCCGTTCAAACCCTGGCCGCTCTTCATCAGCAACGATGGAATGCGTTAGGTTATCCCGGGCTTTTCTCTGACAAACGATTCGAATCTATGCAGTTCGATCTGGCACAATCAATTGCCGCCAAGGGACGACTCAGGATATTCGTCCTCAAGGATGGCGACAGGCCTGTCTCAGCCCGGCTCGTGTTCACATTTAAGGACCGGGTTTATGACTACTTAAGCGGAACAGACACCCGCAAGGAACATGACGGCTCATCTGGTTACTCCGGCTCAGGGGTGGCGCTCCTCATCACGGCAATTCAAAGGATGATTGAGGAAGGATACCGCGTCTTCGATCTGCTGAGAGGTGCAGAAGAGTACAAGTTTGATCTGGCAAACGGGGCCGCAAAGAACTACCGGGTTAGGATATTCGGCGCAAGGTCGGATAATGCAAACATATTGCGATCAGTTTACCGGTTCAAATCGGGAGCAAGGTCGGCACTTTCACGGATCAGATGTGAATCCACAATATTCTTTACAATTGCCGGTAGGGACGGCTATGCACTCGCCCTCCCACATTACTTTTCACATTTAAGAAAACGGATTTCTGACAGAAGAGCCCTTGTCTCTCACGCATTAACGGGAGAGAGCCATCCAGAAATCCCCGCCAAGGAGTTGGTGGCGATTGATGGCAGGGAGAACGCAGGAGACATCGATGCTTGACAAATTTAAGAATAAGGCAGTGGCAGTCATATCCTCCAGACATGTTGCCGGCCCTGATCTCAAAGACGCGCTCCTCATCCGTGACTGGGCGGAAACCAGAGACGTGGGCACAGTCATTTCGCCATGGATAGGTTCACTGGATTCTCCTCGGCAGGTATTGCAGCTATACTCAGACGCGATAAGCGCAGTGCAACCCAATCACCTTGGGAGTCACGTCGCAATAAAGTTAAGCGCATTAGGATACGACTACGGACTGTTCGAAGAGCTCCTCGGTATCGCCCGCTCGAAAAAGGTAAAGCTACAAATTGACTCGCTCGAACATGAGTCTGCCGCAAAGACGCACGCACTTATCGAGAAGGCGTCGGCGACTTACAGAAACATCGGATGCACTCTCCCATCTCGCTGGTTACGGAGCGCATCTGACGCCGAGCGGGCTGCAGAGCTCCGGATACACGCCCGCGTCGTCAAAGGACAGTGGCATGATCCGACTTCCCCAAAAATCGATCCCAGGGCTAACTTCCTCACTATCGTGTCGAAACTGGCCAAAAGGGGGGCAGACGTCAGCATCGGCACACATGACTACCCGCTCGCAGACAAAGCCCTCGAAATCCTCGCGGAGTCCGATGCTCGCTTCGAGTTGGCCCAATTCTTCTCGCTTCCCTTGAATGGGTTCGACCTCTCGAGGAAATACAAATGCCCATATCTCATCTATATCGCTTACAGAAGTCCGTATATGCCCTACAATTGGCATTTCTTTCTTTCACGTCCATCCATGATGGCCTGGCTGATCCGCGATTTCACAATTCCAAGACCAAGACCATGGAACAGCCATGGACGGGAGCCTTTCGGCTATGTCCCATTAAACATCGCGAAAGACGTTCACATCAAGTCCTGACCACTTATAAGGAAAGCACGAAGAAGTGAAGATGATTATCGTAACGCTGGATATGCTCGGTCTCTTGCCGGTTTTAATATTTTCGTTCTACCTCGCCTTATTGACCTTCCTCGCGATGTTCAAGAAGTTGAGGCGATTCGACGTGCAATCCGAGAAGGATGCTCGCTTTGCCATACTCGTACCTGCACATAACGAAGAATTAGTAATAGACCAGACACTCAGCAGCCTTGAGGAGATCAACTATCCCAGGAATCTGTTCGACGTCTACGTGATTGCCGACAACTGCACGGATAACACTGCCGCAGTGGCAAGACGTACCGGAGTGAACGTGCTCGAGCGATTTGACAACGTGAATATTGGAAAGGGACAGGCTCTTAGGTGGTGTCTGGATCAGCTTATGAGATCGGAAAAGGCATACGATGCTTTTTGTATCGTTGATGCTGATACTGTCGTATCAGGCAATTTCCTCACCGTAATGGGCGCATATCTACGTGATGGTGCGGACTGCATACAGAGCAGCGACATGGTTCAGCCCCAGCCCGGCCGCTGGAGCCCTGAGATGACCAGGGTGGCATTCATACTTCACAATTATGTGCGGCCTCTCGGGAAGATGGTGATAGGATGCAGCTCAGGCCTAAACGGGAATGGTATGTGTTTCTCTCGAAAGTTAATTGCCACTTCTCCCTGGAGTTCGTATTCAAGAGTCGAAGATCTCGAACATTCGCTCCAACTGGCACTGGAAGGAATTAAAATTCAGTTTGCGCCGGAAGCGGTCGTCAGGGCGATTATGCCCAGCGACCCGCACAACGCCGAGACGCAGAGGAAACGCTGGGAGATGGGACGATTCCCCCTCATAAGGAAGTACACAGGCAGACTTGTCGCCGAGGCCATAAAGCAAAGATCCGTCATGATAGCCGATATGTTCATGGAGTTAGTTACCCCCGCTTTCGTGAACCTCGTTCTCGTGACTGTCCTCGGCCTCGCTGCAAATCTCTTGATTTTGTTGGGCCTGAACCCTCCCGGGATAAGAGTCATTCTCCTGGTATGGAGCTCTGCTCTCTTACTGGAAATATTCCATGTTATTGCAGGGCTTAAAGTCTCTGATGCTGACCCCGGAGCCTATCTTGCACTCCTTAATTTTCCACGATTCGCAGTCTGGAAATTGGCAATATATCTCAAGACTATGTTGAAAGGTGATGACCGGACATGGGTCCGCACTGCGCGGGAAAACCGGGGCACGAATGCGGTCGACCGCTGAGCAGTCGTTTCACCTTTCTTTCCCGAAGCTGGCTCACGAGCGGTACCATCGCGAAATGAATGGAACTGAATCTCCAGGCGACCGGCCAACCCTCTCTGAAGAGACTCGGCCGCTTTCCCCTTCCCGTGACGACTCTCGCACGTCTCAAGGAGCGGGCCCCGACGACTTCGCACTTTCAGTTTCAATTGTAATATCAGCATCTGAGTTCGATAGCCTTGAGACGGTCTGGGATCAATTAATTGGCAACTCAGACTGTTCAGTATTTCAGACTTACGAATGGCAAAAGACATGGTGGAGCCACTTTGGCGGCGATAAGGATTTGCATATCCTAGTATTCAGTCAGGCTGGCAGAGTGGTCGGAATCGCGCCGGCGTTTATTGAGACATCCAGAGTTTTCGGAATTATTCCTATGCGCACATTCCGATTCATAGACGCTGGGTACGGCGGCATAATAAGCAATCGCGAAGACGAAGAGACCGTAGCACAAGCGCTCGCTGAATATTTGTCGTCTCAACACAGTGAATGGGACCTGCTCAAGATTATTCAAATCGAAGATCGCTCACGCTGGTTAAGTTCTCTCCGTAATCGGTTGGATAGTCTGCATGTCAAGATTGAGACACGACGGGAGCAGTCATGCCCTCAGCTCGCTCTACCGACCTCGTGGGATGGATTTCTGTACCTCCTCGGTGGGAACAAAAAGTCCCAGCTCAAAAGGAAGCGTCAGAGATTAAATGACATTTTCGGGATGGAGTTTGAGCTACTGCTTGATCCCGGCCAGGGCATAGCACAAGCGGTGGATGATTTCGTTTCAATCAATACCGGACGCTGGCACAGCCTGGGCTACACGACAAGATACAAGGAGGAAGAGGAAACTGATTTCCTCAAAGATATCGCCGCCAAGTTTGCCAACAAGGGATGGCTGCGCATCATGTTCCTTAAAGTCGGCGGGAATAGAATCGCGACAAACTTCAGCTTCGCGTTCAATGGTCGGCTGTATTTTTATGAGGGGAATGCAAATGGAACAGAGGAAATGATGAAACTAAGCCCCGGTTTCATACTCCACTGCGCCGCCATAAAACAGGCAATCGATGAAGGACTGCACACGTACGACATGCTTTACGGGGAAGAAGATTACAAGATGAAGGAGTTCAAGGGGGTCCCGGTTCCAACCTGGTCAGTCAGAGCAGTTTCTCCGTCCACTTTCTCTTCCCTGAAATCAGGCGCGGCACGCATCGATGAGACGCTTGGAAGGACACTATCACGCTTCCTGCTCGAATATCACGAAGTGAGGAGATTCGTGATTACGAAGCGCCCCTCCTTCCCCGTTTTGCTCCGATTCATGAGTACTCGCGTGAAAGCAATTCTAAGGATTGCCGGTCAGAACATCACTCATTCCTGAGCCGACTCGCAACCGTCTACCTTAAATGTGCTTCACGCTTCCTCATGCCCGACAGCTGACGCTGCCACATTTAACAACCTAGCTGGATCCCTTTCAGGAATTCCCTTCGGACCGTTTCACAAAATATCCAGCCAAGCCCACCATGCCTTTCATCTGCGAAAGTACACGTTTCACCGCCGTCATTGGAGACGGATGTCGAGTCACGTAGAATCTTTTAAACGAATGAAACTCCGCACTCAGCCTGCTTGATACTTTTGAGAAGAACTCGATGATGGTGAAAAGTCGATATCTGATGTCGGCGGCCCGGCTCGGAGAAATCCCTCTAACCTGCCAGTTGAAGCTCGAAGCGCAATTGAAATCGACATACTTGTAGGATTCATTTCCTCTCAGCATGTCGTAAACAAGCGCGCCTTCGTCGATCGCTCTCCGTATCGCAGAACAGTGGAGCAAAAAACCAGGACTATATTTCATGACCTCATCGGAGGCAAAGGCATTTGCGTGATAGGCATAGAGTGTAGTACCCATGATGAAGTTATAGCTTGCGGCTGCGCGTTCGCCGTTGACTCTATAAAACAACATCCGGAGACTCCCCTTCCTCGCAAGCCTTTGAGAGACTTCGACGTGGAAGTCGCGAAACGTCTGGTTATCGAACTGGCTTTTATACCCGAGACTTCTCCATCTTTTGCCGTGAATTTCAGCAAATGACTCAACCGCCTCCCTAACCTCCTTATCACCGTCCGTAATTAGCTCGACATCCACATTGAATTTCTCGCTCATCCGGTCGGTCTTCCGCTTGAGTTCGTGCCTGAATTTACCTCCTGATTGCTGAAGAAACTCCTCCCATGAGGCCGGAAGCTGGACCCTTGAGAAGATATTCCCTCTGTAGAGAGAATGCTTCATCCCTCTTTCCCTAAGGTACTCCGGGAGGAGTTTCAATAGAGGATATCTTTCGTTGATTTCATTTACCTCGAATATATCCCAAGCCGGGGCATTATTTATTAGATGATCCAGGACTGCCGCCAGGACAACTTCGAAGTCCTCAGGCGCAGCTATGAGGTTTATGTAATCCCCGAAAATGAACTTAACAACACTTGCCACCCTCACGCCCAGAAGCGTGGAATTTTCAATCTGTAGCGGCGCTATCCCTACTACCGCTTCTCCCCTTTTCACGATCAGGCAATAGAGACATGTCCCTCCTCCAAAATATTTCCACCTGGCGACATTCCAGTCATAAGTCTGGAAGATCGTGCAATCGGCAAGACTGGACAGGCTGTCCCATGATCCTTCAAAATTACTCAGCTCCGCGATGGAGCGGACAACTGTGACGGTTGGAGCTTGCGCATTTGCCGTATGGGTGTTGGGGGGATTAACCGTTTCGGCCATTGGTCTCGCTTGTCTGTCCGATGTCTGTGGGGTCATTTAGCAGCGATTTCTCATTGTGGCGAACTAGTTGGTTGACCTGCCGAAGAACCTGTCAACATAGTACCTGCCAAGCTTGGAGACGTCTTTAAGTCTTTCCCATCCATACTCAAGGACAAGGGCGGGGGACGGATCCTTAGTTTTCGAGAACCTTCTATAGTCTTGGAATTCCCGCCTGATCCGCTTGGGAATTTTGCCGAGTAATTCCTGGAACAAGAACGCCGAGAAGAGGACTCTCGCCGGAAAGTCTTGGGGCACTGCGCGGATTTGCCAGTTACCAATCGGCATGCACTTGAAGTCGTTCGCCTTGTAAGTCTCGTTCCCTCGGAGCATATCGTAAACCTCAATCCCTTCCGCAATTCCCTGCTCGATTGCGGCGCACCTGAGAAGGAATCCCGGGCTGAACTTCATGATTTCATCCGAGGCATACGCATTCCCGTGATAGAAGTAAATCCTGCCGCGGAAATTGAAATCGAAGTTCACAGCCACACGAACCCCGTCGACGTTCAAGAAAAGCATTCTGAGCCACCCCCTCCGTGCGAATTTCTGAGCTGCTTCCACATGAAAGGCAAGGAAATGAGGGTCTTTGAAGGCGTTGAGATAGCCGAGGCTTTCCCATCTTTGTCCGTGGATGGCCGCGAAACGCCCTACGGCCTCTTTCACCTCTGCGTCTCCGCTCGTGACAATTTCAGTCACAACTTGATGAGACTTATTCAACCGCTCGGTCTTCTTCTTGAGTTGATATCTTAGATTCCCTCCAAGATGCTCCAAAAATTGAGACCATGTTTTTGGCAGGCTGACTTGAGGGCAGACATTGCCCTTATAAGTGTGTACCTTGAATCCTGCAGCAGCGAGACGGGCCGGCAACAAAGTGATAGTTTCAAATCGCTCGCTAACGTCTCTGATCTCGAAACAGTCCCATTGCCGGTCCGGCCGCGAAAGGTAGTTGACGAGCGCATTGATGACAATTTCTCGATACCCCGGCAGAGAAATCACATCGTTATAATCGGATTCCTCTGAACCTAAAAATTGCAGGACAGCGAGGACTGCAATCCCCATGACACTCTTTCGTTCAATGAACATCGGAACAATACCAACCAGGGTGCTCCCTTCCCGCATCACCAGTACGTTAAGCTTCCTGGATTTGCCGAAATACTTCCACCATGTTCGTTGCCACTCGAAGGTCTGATAAATTGTGCAATCAGCCGTCTCGACGAGGTCATTCCACACGTCCTCGAGATTATCGAACGCGGCATCGCTATCGACAACTTCGACGGAGACCGCCCCCTCCTGTTTCTCTACTATCGCTTCAGACATCATATAGCGTGCAAATGGATTTCTCTTAGAGGTGAGCCTTGCAGAAGGAACCCGTCATTTCAGTATGGCTCAGTCCGCACTCCTCGCATAGCACTGCATAAGTGCAAGCGGGCTCGTTCATGAGCCCCGCTTGACTCAGACGGTCATTCTGTCGATGGCACATTCCTGAATTACAACAGTTTTATTTGACGAGAACAAGTTTTCTGGTAAGTACGGACGAACCAGCCTGGAGCCTGTAAAAATACACGCCACTTGCGAATCGGCTTCCGTCAAAAGTAGCTGTGTAATCGCCGGGAACCTCTACACCGGAAAACAGCGTGGCGATCTTCTGTCCTAAGACGTTGTACACTGCCAGTGACACGTATCCTCTCTTAGAGATCGAGTAGTCTATCCTGGTCGTCGGGTTAAACGGATTAGGATAGTTTTGCGAAAGAAAAGGAGTTAGAGGAATTCTTTCCGAGCTCTCCTTCACAGCCGAAACACCTTCAAGGTATCTTTGAGTCACATCGAGGTACGGGTTCGCGCCGGTTGTATCATCATAGCTCATCCCGATCTCGTAGAAGATCATTCCGCCGATGCCGGCTGAATCGATATACGAAAGCTTGGCCTTCATTGCCGTAGTGTCGTCGTAGGAAAGGAACCAGTCGCTTGCCGTGTCAGTTGTGTCGTAGCTCAAATAAGAAGCTTTGGCCCCACTATCCCAGTGGTACAGGTTCGGTTGGTAGTAATCCTTCATTATGGTGTTGTATGAAACGTCAGGCGTGAAGGAGGTAACGGTGGAGATGGACTGGTTCGCGCCTGATATTCCTGTCCACAGACAGCCACCAGGTTCACAACCAATACCGAGCTTGGATGGTTTTACGCCGGCCTGTTCATACAGATTCACCAAGTAGTCGCACGAGACGACAGGGGTCTTGTTATCATACGGATCGACCACTCCGGCCGAATAGACGGCGGCGGCATACCACGAATTGTATCCGGGAGCGTCGGTGTCAAAGTCGTACGTCATTATGTTGATCTGGTCGACGTAGTTCTGGATGGACGCGAATACACCGTAGGGTGATCCCCAGCCGCATGTGACCGATATTATGTAGGGCGAAGGGAGTGAATCCCTCAGCGCTATGATGAAGTTCTTGTACTGTGTAGTGTCAGTGGCGGATAAAGGCTCCCAATCTATATCTATTCCGTCGTAGCCGCGATTCTTTAGAAAACTAACCAGGTTGCCGACGAAGACCGGAAGGTTCGAAGGGGTCGTGGCAAAAAGAAATTTGCTTTGGGTACCCCATGCTCCGATCGTGAATGTGCACTTGACTCCAGCCGCGTGAGCCGCCGCTGTCAACTTCAGCGAGTTGCTCAGGAACATGCTGTTTGTCACCCAGTTATTTACAAGTGCGGTGTCGATGAATGGGGCCTTTGTCAAAGGCAATACGGCCATGTGATCGATGACGGTCATCCCTTTGAAATTTATACTGTCGATCGGGAGAAACCCGTTATTATCAGATCCGAACCACCAGCCTCCGACGTAGGCAGTTATCCACGGCTTTCCGCTCGCTTCCGTTGGCCGGGGGGCCGTAAAGAGCGGTATCAGGACAAGCAGCAACACCTGAACAGATAGAAAACGGTTACAATATTTATTTTTCATTCCTCTCTCCTTGTGAACGTTTGTTCTTCAGAATATTGGTGAGTGATATTGAATACCCTGCGCTTAATTTGTTTGTGAATCTTTCGGATCGATTTCCCTTTCGGGGAAGAGTCTCGCCGCAGGTAGTCCCTGCTGACGTCAAGAAAGGGATTTCGCCCCGACGCCTTATCGTAACTCATGCCTATTTCATAAATTATAAGCCCGCCGATGCCTGCTTCCCTGACATATTCCAACTTGGCCTTCAAAGCATTCGTATCGTCAAATGAAAGGAACCAGTCCCCTTTACCATCATGAGGTTTGCAGCCGAGGCATGCGGCTTCAGCCTTGTCGTCCCAGTGATATATCTGAGGCTGGAAATAGTTGCGAACAATGTCGTTGTATGAAATGTCTGGCTTCCAAGATGTTACGGAGGCTATTGATTGATCGGGTCCGTTTATTCCTATCCACAAATCACCTCCCGGTTCGCATCCGATCCCAAGCTTTGAAGCCGCGATTCCGGCTTTCTCAAATTGACCGACCATATAGTCACAAGATGGAACAGGTGTCCTGTTGTCAAAAGGGGCGACTACCCCAGCGGAATAGACGGAGCCGGAATACCATGAATTGTAACCAGAAGCGTCTGTGTCGAAGTCGTAAGTCATGATATTGATCTGGTCAACGTAGCCCTGTATGGACTCGTAAGCATCGGTGGGCGATCCCCATCCGGCGGTGACCGTAATCAAGTATTTTGGAGAGGGAAGCATTTTTCTCAGAGCGACAATCAGATCTTCCCACTGGTCCACGTCAGTACGGCGAAGGGGCTCCCAGTCAATATCGACGCCGTCGTAGTGACGGTGCTCCATGAAATCAACAAGCGTTGCCACAAAAGCGTTGAGGTTGGCTGGGTTAGTTGCCGAAAGAAAAGCTTCCCTCGTATTGCCGGCTCCGATTGTGAAGATGCATTTCACTCGGGCTAAATGCGCAGCCCGTGTAAGCTTGAGAGAATTCTGACTTGACATCCCGTTCGTGACCCAGTTGTCCGTTAAGGCGGTGTCAATAAAGGGGGAACGGACAGTCGGGATTAATGCCATATGATCGCAAACGGTCATGCCACGAAAGTCTATCCTGGAGATGGGCATCTGACCGTTGTCGTTAATACCTAACCACCAGCCCCCCACGTAAGCGGTAACCCAGGGCCCCGCATGAACATTACCGACTATAAAAAGGACAAACGCCAGAAGTCCGAGACGAAAGCTGCGTTTGACAGTTTTTTCCAGCTGACTTTGCTCCTCAGGATGATACCGATTCTGTAATTTCACTGTTGGCTTCGCCCGATGGTGTTGCCGGACCAATCATACAGAAAGGACCCGACCCGCCAGCGTGAAGTGAAGCGTATTCTCTATAATAGGTATTGCCTCTTCCGGTTGAATCCCGGATCAGCCACAGAAATGTTACAGCCCTGCGACCTTATGTTGCTACTAGAGCCAGAAAGAGAAAGAGACCTTGCAGGCAGCTGCAGATCCCTTAGCAATTCTTAATCGCTCGCTACTTCTCTTAACACCGAAGTGCGGAATAAGTTCCCCAATAATCGTGATTTACGTGATTTTTTCGGCGAGACAGCGTCAGCGAACGGACCTCATGGAGGGAACAAGTCTTGTCTGACGAAGCTGTGGAGGCGAGAGTTCTGAGGCCAGATTCCCTTATTTCTTCCGGTTCATCCTTTCCTTCGCAACTGTCTCAACGACTATGTCCCGGATGTTCGCAACGAAGCCTTCCCACGTGAACTTCTCTTCGATGAGCTTGCGTCCCTCCCGCCCCATCTCGTCCGCAACTTCAGGGTGTTCCCACAAATACCGTATGGCTTCCCTAAGCGCATTGGGATCCCCCTGAGGGACAAAGATGCCAGTCTTCCCGTCCACGATCACGTCCCTCTGTCCGTTCGTACGCGAGCAAATCACGGCTTTCCCCATCGCCATCGCCTCGAGTATTGTGGTCAGTCCGTTGTCTGAATCTGTGGGGAGAAGCGGGATGACCACAAATCTGGATCGGGCATACAGCTGCCTGAGTTCTGTGGGAGAGAGTGAGCCCACGGTGAGCGACGGCGGAAGCGATGGTTCACGATAGATCGCCTTTACGGTATCGAACAGCTTACCACGCGCCATGCCCGCCGCAATGTGACATCTGATGTCAAGCCCGCGCATTGCTTCTATGAATGTTGGATAGTCTCTCATCTCGATGCCGACCGAGCAAATCATGTCAGTATCCTGATGCATTGGACGGTAGAATTTGTGGTCAACGTAGTAAGGAATGAAGCGGATTTTCTCAGGCGGGATTCCCAGCCTATTTATCGCGAAGTCCCTGTGTGCCGATGTCCACAGTACGAGCGTGGATATCCTCGATTGAACATACTTTAAGAAGAATGCTTTCTTGGGCTTGGAAATCCAGAACATCAGCGCGACATGGGGATGTCGTCTACAAGTCAGCCTCAGCAATGCGGCAAAAAAGAGGGCATGCATATCCGACCATGATATTATCACATCAAATTTTTCACGAAGGGCATACGATTCAATCGCCTCCGCAGCTGCGAACGGTATTTTCTTATAGAGCGTCCGCCGCCAACGAGGGGCTTTGGCCAATAACGCTTCGTCCATCATCACTGTTCGCAATGTGCGCTGGTATAATGAGGCCGCGGGAAGCTCATCTGCCTCTTCCTTCGCAATATCCGTTCGCGTCAGACCTCCCGACAGCACGGTCAGTGAACGAATCTTCTCAATATCCATATTGTTGGTTAATTTCTCTTGCATCTAAATTCCCTGAAACAAATTACAGTTCCACTTATATGCCGGTGAGATTTTGACTATAGGAGGATTGTTTGCTCGAGTAACCAGCTTGCCAGCCGACTAAATGTTTCACATGGGGGATGTCGCACAGCATACTGGTCATATCCAGATTACCGGCCGGGACCTTCGGATGTCCGAAGATCCTGCGCCTCAGTAAAGGGCAAGATCCTTGATTAGCTTCCGCTCGCCGGTGACCACATCGACTACAGGCATGTCCTGGACGAGCTTAATCCGATCATCGCCAGTTAGATAGGTGTATTTTCCGTTGCGGTCAATTGACTCACGGACCCTGTTTCTAACATAACCTTCTTCACAGCTAAGATGAGGAAGGTCCGCTGCCACGTCCTTCCTTACAAAGAAGGCATTCACTCCCCCGCTGTCGCACCCTACGAAAGCGTATCCTTTCTTCTCAGCCAGTACGCACAAAGCCTTCAATGACGTTCCGAAGTAAAGTCTCGAGTAGTGCGCCTCCGTCCTCACGAAGCTTTCCGAGTATGGAATCGAGACTGCCTCTCTGGGCCCAAACAGGCCGTTGTATTCACACACGACTATTCGCGGCGACACCACATTTATACTTTCCCAGACCCAGTAATCGTTTCCGTCAATATCAACGCTGAGGAGGCCTATATCACCCGCAATTCCTCCGGACCTGATCAAATCGTTGATGTTTTCTTTGTTTATGAAGCCGCAGACAGCGGTCAGCTCGCGACGCCAGAAGTATGACGATTTTTTTATTTTCTCGACGTTGGCCATGCTTCCGTCTATGACAAGTCCTCTCCAGTTGTCATTCATCAGAAGAAAACGAGTATTAGACTCGGCATAATCCTCAACACCGAACTCGATGAAGATGTCATTCTCAATCGGCACTCTGGAAATTAGAAACTGGATTATCCCGTCCTCGCCTGTCTGAGAAAACACCCTGAATTCGCTCGACCGGAGATCGTTTTTGACGCCGCCCGTCCTGATTTCCCTGATGAGAAGCTTAGCGATTAGCATGCGTTCCTCTTCGAGGGCATAGACTATCGGGTCTATTGTTCTGCGCTGTATCGGACGAAACAGCCACACGAATACTTTCTTGATCAACTCTTTCATGCTTTTTCATTCATGGTTTATTTATAGAACTCCTTACCAATCATCTTTTGATTTCAGCTGGGAATGCTCTCCCGCAATAACTGATGGGACAATATTGCGTTGCCCCCTTGTCTCTTTGATCCTCCCTGGGAAATCCGGCTTTGAGAAAAGCAATCTCGCCAATGCCCAGATTACTGCGAGCTTCGGTGGGTAGAGCAGAACTGCCATGTGAGGTTACCAAAAAAAAACGACAAATCAAAACTGTCTGGCAGTAGCTCGCATCAATAAATAGTAGGTTTGACTCTCGCATGGAATCCGTCTTATATTTTGTCCGGATTTAAACAAGGTCCGTTGATAGAGTTTCCGAGGACCGGCTCCATAAGTTCCGGTCTGCGCCGCGGTTTCCATGGCTCGAAACCGCAGCTTGCACTCTCTTCTTCAGACCAGGCAATTTTTCCTGATTCGAGGGACCGCACCCCTCCATACGTAATTCGAGACCACCAAGATTCCGAAACGTAAGATAAACGGAAGAGAGTGACTAGAAGGATATCTGCAAAGAGACGATAAGACCGCGGGCAAACGAGGCTGACAGAGTTATTGCCACGTGGCAGCCTGTGGTACCATTTCGTAGATTCTCTGCACAATCTGTGGCGAACCCACACTCTCTTAGGAGCAACTACTGATGTCAACTGAAACTGGCGCGCAAGCGTGGCCGGTCAAGGAATTGGACGGCTGGCTGCCCACAACCGCCAGCATAATAATTGATAATTACAACTACGCAGCATTTCTTGGCGAAGCTATAGAGAGCGCGCTCAATCAGACTCACGACGCACAGGTAATCGTAGTCGATGACGGTTCGAAGGATAACTCGCGTGATGTCATAGCTGCGTATGGGAAAAGGGTTGAAGCGATCTATAAGGAAAACGGCGGTCAGGCGTCCGCTTTCAACGCAGGCTTTCGCAGGGCGTCCGGAGATGTTATTTTCTTTCTCGACTCCGACGACATGCTGGAGCCTGGGACCGTGGAAGCGGTGCTTAACGCGTGGCGCGAGGGGACTGTCATGGTTCACCACCCAATGCTCATCATCGATTCAAAAGGTCGCCCCTGGGGAGAAATTCCAGACCCAAACCTTGGCCTTGCTGACGGTGACGTACGCAGTTTGCTCCTGAATGAGGGGACTTACCCCACCACGGTTACGAGCGGACTCGCATTCGCACGGCCGGCATTGGCGAAAGTGATGCCGATGCCTGAAAAGGATTTCATTTACTCCGCAGACGGCTATCTCGTACATGCTCTCCCCTTCTTCGGAAGAGTCCAGCGAGTGAACGGGAGACTTGGGAAGTATCGCACTCACGGCGGGAATGCAACCGACGCATGGAGCGATCCGGGAGGTTACGCCGCCGGATTTCGAAGAAAGATAAGCTATTCCCTGAACGAGATTGAAACCGTCAGGAAATTCGCGCGTGAATTCTCACTGACGCCATCAGCAGACATTGGAGAAGGAGATCCTGATTTTCTCGGCTACCGCCTTTTCTCCATCATACTCGACCCCCGAAGTCATCCGATCCCTCATGACCGAAAGTTCGGTCTCCTCTTCAAATATATAGCCCGTCGTTGGAAATCATCGTGGTCACTTCGTCGAAGGGTATCGACTATAATCTTCCCGCTATTCGCGGCTTTCGCCAGCCCTTCTGCGGCTGCAAAACTCATACACACGATGTCAGACTCCGCGGCTCAGCCGGAATGGCTTAGCGCACTCTCAAAGTGGCTGAGGAGACGACAAAAGAAAGGCCCCGCCACCGCGGCGTGAACTGCAGGAAAGAACTAACTGAAAGATAGTCTCAGATAAGCGACCTGACTTCTTGCCGCCTGTCAATCGATGAGGACAGAGATCGGGAACCTTACGATGGCGGTTATGATGCGGTTAAATCTTTCGGGCTGCTTGATCAAGCGGAAAAGCCACTCCAAACCGGCGGCCCGCATCCATCTGGGAGCGCGCGGCACCACTCCAGCTATGAAGTCGAACGTTCCCCCCACGCTCATTGCAATTCTGACTTTCAATCGATCTCTGTTCGCAAAGATGAACTTCTCCTGTTTTGGAACTCCAAAAGCTACGAGGAGTATGTCTGCCCTCGAGTCATTTATCCGATCCACGATGCCAGCCTCCGAAGGCTTCCCCGCGTAGGTCCCGGCTATCTTTAGGCCAGGAAATGCGGAGGTCAATTTTCCGGCCGCCTTCTCCGCAATGCCATCTGCGGCTCCGAGGAGAAAAATGGAAAAGTTCCGCTCAGATGCAATCCTGGCAAGTTCCCACGTCAAATCCACTCCGGTAATCCGCTGGCCAATGTCTACGCGTTTGAACATAGCGGCTAACTTGAGCCCAACTCCGTCGGCTACATTCAAGTCAGATTTGTTTACTATATCGAGGAGCTCTGCATCTCTGCGCGTTGCCATGATAAATTCAGGGTTGATAGGTGTGATCTGGTGAATTTCCCCGGATTCAAGGAATTCAATTATTCTTGCTTTCACGTCGGCCAAATTCAGACCATCCAGGCGAGTCGAGAGTATCTTGACTGACACCTAACGCCCGCCTCCCTTCACACCCTCGGCCGGGTCGGCAACTGAGGCCATCCCGACTATCCATGAGGTCGAGGCATCTTCAGGAAACCACTTCAATCCACAGTAAGTTTCGTCGATCATTTCGCGCATCTCTTTCGTCCTTTTGCATAACATCAATCGAATCAGTGCCTCCGTGGGAGGGGGCCTTTACTCAGCAACCCGCCTCAGCCATATCTCACGCCAGTAGTTGTACTCATTTCGGGGACATCCTCCAAACAAATGATCATACCTGCACGTGTTTCCCTCCAGCATGACTGTGTTTTTCATCTCTATCATCCTGCCGGTGTGCTCGAGGATGGTTTTCTCCATACGGCTTTTGACTCTGAAACGCTTGCCGCAGTATTGTTTCATGTCCGTAATGAAAGTAAGTCCCCTGTTCCTTCCCAGAGAGTCGAGAGTAGACTGTATTTCCCGGAATGATTTTACTTCGACGAGATCACCCGGCATTAGCCCAAGCGTCTCCGTCGGAGTTTGGGGAGCTTTTACGTCCCTGGCCGGACGTTTTAGTTTGCCGGCCGCGCTCCGTATCAAAGGCATCACGATAGCTTTTGCTCCTTCAATTCCACTGCTGACGCCCATGCCCAGATCCTGGTAGGCCTTCCTCGCCCTTTCTCCTTTGGATATGAATGTGACCGCGTTCACCAGGCGAGTTGACTGGCAGAAATACAGGCCGTCTTTCTCCTGGACTTTGAGAGCTTTCGCGAGTTCTTCAACTCCTGTCGTAGACGCAGGCGGCTCATCCGCTACACCTACACTCGCCTTTCTTAGCCATGCCGACCTCCAGAATATCATGCAGCCTCTGTCACAGCCTCCATGGTCTAAACCATCGCACCTTAGCCCATCAAGGAAGTAAACGTCGTCCCCGGAAAATTCACCTATCCTCAGCGCATAATCCGGATCCATGCATGTCACGCACGATCTATTGACCCTCCTGGATATTTTAAACTTCCTGCCACAGTACTTCATCATCTCTGGCATGAATGGGATCGAATCAGTTGCACCATCTGAGTTCAGTGTGGATAGAATCTCACTTGGTCGAAGCACTTCAACTATGTCTCCTGCCTTCAATTCATTCATCGACTGATCCATAAAAGACGCGCGTGGTTACTTGGGCCCCCGGTGAAATACGGGACGGTATTCAACGATCTTGCCGGTTGCGCCACCGTCACCCCTTTATTCCGAGCTTGTCCCTGAAGTAACCTATGGTTCTCTTCAGTCCCTCGATCCTCGGCACCTTCGGTTCCCACCCAAGCACTTCCCTCGCCCTCGTGATGTCTGGCTGCCTAACCTTAGGATC
>JAKAMG010000025.1 GCA_021812985.1 Bacteroidota bacterium | reverse complement strand
GATTTGAGATAATCCGCAGCGTCACCGGCGATGCCGGCCGGCACGACGATCCTGGTTTGCGGGTTCAACCAACCTATCCATGCAAGGAGGAATTCCCCCTCTTTCGCCATTACGTCGCACACTCTCGCCATCAGCTCTTCACGCGAATTCACGCGAAGCAGCGCCCGGCTAATCTCCGCCGACGCCTTCGCAAGTCGCGTCAGGCGGTCGTTCCTTCGCCCGTCATCCTGCATTGTTTCATATTCCTGAGACATAATAGAATCATCCCCTTCCAGTCATAAATAGCACCTGTGTTGCGTACAGCCCACTTCAAAAATCGCAGTCGGCGGACGTCGAACAGGCGGCTGACAACCACGCCACTCCAGGCTTTTGATTCTGCGAAACGTGAGAATTCAGACTGCCAAGAACGGCACGCGTAGCGAACGCCTAATGAAAAAGAGCAGGCTCAACAAGGGAGCGCGTGTCGTCTTTGCGCCTGTTCCAACGTTTCCAAATAGCGGGCACACTCTTGTGGCCACTAGAATTAGAATGCCCATGTTGTTTATTTGAGGATCGTGCTCGCGTCATGCTCCTGGAACGGAAAATCTGCGGAGAGTCAGGAGGGGGAATCGAAATTCGGGAAACTCTCTAAGGCGCTTAACGAAGCACAAGCGGACAGCCCCTGCGGCCGTTTTACTACGACATTAATTTATCTCCGAGGCGGAGGATAGTCAAGCAACTCACAGCCCCACTCCCTCAAGCGGTGATGCAGCGCACCGCTGGTATGCTTCGTTCAGGAAGTGAAATGTGGACGCGTTTGATACTGCGTCCACGACGGAGCACGGTCTATTTTTCCTTCTTCAGCGCTGAATGGAACATCGCCAGCATTTCTTCGATTCCAACGCCAGTCACCGCGCTTATGTAGTGTCTCTTTAACCTTGTCGGCATAGAGACTTTCGATAGGGCTTTGAGTGCGCGCGGCTCCAACAGGTCCGTCTTGGTGAAAATGACCATCTTCACTTTCTTGGGGAGTTGAGGGTTATGAAGGCGCATCTCCTCCATGAGCTTATCGAAGTCAGCCGCGGGATCCGGCGAGATTGATTCGATGAGTACTGCGATGGCCTTTGTCCTTTCTATGTGTCTCAGGAACGAAATGCCCAGCCCCTTGCCCTGGCTCGCCCCCTCGATCAGCCCCGGCATGTCAGCCACAACGAATGATTTTTCCTTGAAGCTCGCGATGCCAAGAATGGGGGCAAGCGTCGTGAACGGGTAATCGGCGATTTTCGGTCTCGCCGCCGAAATAACTGAAAGCAATGTCGACTTGCCGGCGTTCGGAAAGCCGACGAGGCCGATGTCTGCGAGAAGCTTCAGTTCCAGCTTAAGAGTTCTGTCTTCTCCCGCTTCTCCTGGGTCCGCGCGGCGAGGAGCACGGTCAGTTGGGGTGGCAAACTCCGCGTTGCCGCGTCCTCCCCTTCCACCTTTGGCAATGACGAACTCCTGATCGTGTTCCACCATATCGACGACAACGTTTTCAGTCTCTGCGTCGAGGACGAGCGTGCCAACGGGGAGCTTGATGATCATGTCATCCGCGCTCCTCCCATACTTGTTCGATCCCTGGCCGTGCTGGCCTCTTGAAGCCTTGAAGGATGCCCTGTAATGAAAATCGAGGAGGGTCGTCAGATTCTTATCTGCCAAAAGTATTATGCTTCCTCCCCTTCCGCCGTTCCCGCCGTCGGGCCCACCTCTGGGGATGAACTTCTCCCTCCTGAAGCTGACACAGCCGTTGCCGCCGTCGCCGGCCTTTACATGAATTACGGCTTCATCAACGAAGTGCGCCATCTACATCCTCCCTGCCATCCTTATTTTTAGACACACCCGAGGGTAAGTCATTTGCTTACCACGCGTGCGATCTTGTCGGACAATTTTTAGTGGGGTTAACGTTATCAAGGTATCGTGATCGGGCAATCCTTTGGACAGCCGGTTGAACCGGCCTGCCTTCGTCAATCGACTAAGGTATGCGCTGCTTCAGTGCCTGTTTCCGGCCGTTCGAAATTTTGCGCTGACCGCATCGGTGAAAGCCACCGCATACTTCGAGAACGGATCAACCTCGTTATCGATGAAGATCCCTTCGACTACCCTTGACGCTGAAGGCCAGTCGCTGCATTCGTCAAGTTTGTGGACACCGATCTGATACGCCGACCTGCTCCCGCGGAAGATTTTCTTTATAACCTTCTCCTCAAGCTTGGCCGTCATGAACTTCCGGATCGAAATCTGAGGCTTTTCCTTCCGCTCGGGGGGTGCCCCCTTCTGCTCAGGAAACTGCGGCGCTGCCGGCTGAGCGACCTGTTCCTGCGTTCGCTCCGGCTCCCTTCTCGCCGGTTCCGGCCGCGGCGTTTCCGCAGGAACCTCAGGGTGAATAGGATGAGTCACCCGCTGCCTCTCGAAAGTGTGAAACTCTTTCGGAGCCTCCGGCGTCTCAGGTAGTACCGCGATATTTTGTGTGAGATCGCTCGACGGTGCTTCCAGGATTCTGAGTAGCGAAAGCGAATCTATGGAGCGCAGACTTCTCACATCGCGCGCGAATTCAATCCGATCGACTATTTCCGAAGCCGATTTGTCGCGGAAAAACAGGATCATGGCATCGGCAGGAATTTTGTCCAGGCCCGAGGCAAAGTCAAACAAATTGAAGAGCGACCAAGTGAGGTTGTTTAACTTGTCGGGGAGCGTCGTCAGGAGATGCTCATCTATTTTCGCGTGTATCTTCTTCCACGTTTCCAAATCCAACATGTTCATGCCGTGAAAGTCGAGATACTCGATTATTCCTTTTGGATAATACGAGTAAGAACTAAAGAACCTGGAAGCCGCCTCAATCGACTCCCTGCTGATTTCCGAATCACCCTTGAAGAGGAACTTCTCAAGTGTCCAGCGGGGCCTAATGACGTAGTTGAAGATAAATTTCGATGCTTTGTCTGCGAGTTCAAGAAATTCCTCCCTCGTGAACTCGTGAGATTTCTTTATTAGCGAGCGGACATCCTTCAACATGGCCTGGACCTCCGCCCGTGAATAATCGATCTTCCCCGTCCTGCTTTCGCCGAGCCGCTCGGCATCGATCAGCTCCTCGACCTCCGCCTCCGCGAACTTCTTGAAGTCTTCAGGGAGCTCGACATCGGCGAGGAGCATGCTGAGTCTGACGCGTTCGCCGGTGTAGCGCTTCGTGATGTTGAAGGCGTAACTGGAAATCTCTTGTTCGAACATTATTTAAGCAAAGCCTTTACTCTGTTGATTTCTCTCTCAGCGCCCGCGATGAAAGTCGGATCCGTATTAGGCTTGTCGACTATTTTCTGATACATCGCTATCGCCTCATCCGGTTTGTTAAGCTTTTCGTAACACTTCCCCGCCATGTAATAGGCCTGGGCGGCCCAGTCCACGGCCGCACTCGGGGTGACAAGGTACGGGACTTTCAAGAATTCAAGTATGGCGTTGGCATAATCTCCCTTGTCGTCGTAGATCGCACCAACATAATAATGAAGTTCGGCCTGATAATCACGATTGGCCTCCTTCACGAGCCCCTGGAACGTCAGCAGCGCCTGGTCAAAATACCGAAGCTCCTCATAAAGGATCCCGACCTTGATTCTCTTATCCATGATCGTCTTGTCATCCGGAAATCTTGCGATGAACTTGCGTGTGACGTCCAGAGCTCCGTCGTACATTCCAAGCGATTCATAAGAACTTATGAGACGGCTCATCGCGTCACGCACGACCTGCCCCTGCGCCAGGGAGTCCAGATACACCGCCCGAAAGTTGTCAGAAGCATCCTGATACTTTTCCTGAGCGTAGTAAATATTTCCAAGTTCGAGGTGACCCTGCGCGAGCACTGGATCGGACGGGTCAGATTTCAGGAGATCCTTGAGCGTCTTCTCTGCGTCCTTCAAATCACCTCTTTCGACGAATATCTGAGCCTGGTCAAGCAACCCCTGCGGATAAGCAGGCGACTTGTCGTGGTCGCTTCTCACTTCCTTAAGGAGTCTTGATGCCTCGTCGTACTTCTTCGCCCGGATGAAGTACTCTGCCTTATCGACGAGAAACCAACCATAGTAATCGTCGCCATCTCCGCCGTATGTCTTCTTGAATTTAGCGGCGTCCGCGTCCGCGATCTTCAGCTTGTCACTCTTGTACTCGATTCTGACAAGCCTTGCCGCAGCGCGGATCCTGACCGAATCCGGATATGAAGAACGGACAATTTTGGAATACACCCTGCCAGCGTCGTCGTAGTCTCCCATCGAGAAATACGTGTCCGCGGCTTTCACGAGCGCGTCGGGCCTCCCTTCACCCGCCCGTTCGAAGAATGAAGCGCTCATTCTCATGTCGCCCAGCGTCGCGTATATGTTTCCGAGCTGGTAGTAGGCGTCGTGGGCCTGCGTGGAATCACCAGGGTTCGTCAGGATTTCCCTGAGAATGCCTTTTGCCGTGTTCAGGTCTCCCGTGTTCAACTTGCAGGTCGCCATCCTGTAAAGAACGGAAGGGGGCGTAGTGTACCACAACTTATCTTCCCCGATCTGTGAGTAAATCGCGTACGCGCTGTCATAACGCTGTGACGCGTATAGATAATCAGCCAGGAGGACGGTCACGCTGTCTTTGAATTCGGATGGAACAACATGATCAAGGACTTTGGCATATTCGGGCGCGGCGTCCAAGCCGATTTTTTGGACGAGGTCCGCGTACATCAGCTCCCCTTTGAGGCGGTACTTCTTAGAGGTGCCCGATCGCATCAGAGACTCAAGAGCTGACTTTGCCTGCTGCACCGAGTCTATGGCAATCAGAGACCTGGCCTCTATGAGCTTCGCCTCCGGGACATTTCCGGCAAGCCGGGCCTGGCCAACGGCATCGTGGTACGCGCCGCTGGAGTAAAGAGCGCCCGCTAGTATGGTGTAGATCTCCGGCATTTCAGCCGCATTCGGAAAACGCTTCGTGAATTCCAGCGCGGAGTTCTCCGCTTTCAAAGAATCGCCGGACTGCGCCTGGATCTTCGCGACCCTATAGAGAGACTTCTCCGCGATTGAGTCGGCGGCCGGGACGGCGGAGAGTTGAGAGTATATGGAGTACGAATCGGAATTCTCGCCTGCCGATGAACCGGGACTCCTGGAAAGCGCGGCGGCGTACAGAAATTTGGCGACCCTCTGGGTGTCGCCGGTGGCGATTGCAGAGAGCTCTTTGTACACCTTGGCAGCCTTCGTGTAATCCTTCAGGTCATTCTCGTATAATTTGCCGAGATGAAACAGTGCCCGAGTCCTGTCAGCACTCCCTTGCTCAAGGAGAATATCCGCCATGCTGACGACAGCGTCTCTGTAATCGATTTCCCTGAAATCGCGATCATACCTGGCGAGGCTGTCCGCGGCAACCGCATAGTCAGACTCCGGATAGCGCTCCATGATATCAGAATAATCTGAAACCGCCGCTGCGTAGTCGCCGGTGCCTTCCTCCGAGCGCGCCTTGAAGAAAGCGTAGGCGTCCGGCCTCTCTTTGAGTATCCCCTCATATCTGTAGAACGTTTCCCTCGCCCGCTCTTCATCCCTTAAGCGACCGTTCTCCAGATTGAGGAGCTGGATAACGAGACGAACGTCCGGAGTCTTGGCGAGTGACGCTGCAACAGTCAGGAGCGAATCAGCGAGTCTCACACGTCCGGCTCTGTAGGCAATTTCAGAATAAAGCGCTAGGTTAGTCTCGTTTTGCTCATCCTTCGGCAGTTCGCCGATTATGGAAATGGCAGTCTTATAGCTCCCACGCGTTTTCAGAAGAGCGGCCAGTCGCAACCTGTACGAGGCCGGAAGTGCTGCGATGGCACTCAGGTTTCTGCTAGCGCTTGTCCAACCCGATACGGCTATCCCCGCGTAAGCTTTCTCAAAAGTGACTCGCTTCATCTGGCCCGGTGTCAGCACAGTCGTATCCACATTGCCCAAGTCCTCGCGTGCCGCGGCAAAGTTTCCGGCGTCCAAATCAATTTCGATATTCTCAAGGACTGCGTCCGAACTCCGCGGATTTATGCGGAGCGCAGCGGCGTCGTTCAGGTATTTCGCCGCCTGCACCGGCATTCCGCGGAGCCGGTTGAGCCTTCCAAGGGCATAGAGGCCCATCACGCGGACCGAATCGTTATCCGATGTCAAGAGCCCCTTGTACTGATTCTCTGCTGATGCCAGCTGGCCGGACCCGAAGTACAGATCGCCAAGTTGAAGAGTCGCGTCATAGTAAGTAGGTGAGGTTGAATAATCCTGGACGATTGTGAGGAGTGACACCTCCGCGCGCGCTGTGTCACCGGCAAGCTTGAAATATTCAGCCGCCTTGAGAAGCGCGGTTGGAGCGTTAACGTCCTTTGGATAGAAGACTCGCAATCTCTCGTAGGACAGACCGGCGTCGGCATAGTCCTTGACATCGGCGTAAGACTCCCCCGCGCTCGTCCAAGCTTTCGGGGCAAGTGGATCGCTTGGGAATTGCACAGCAAAGGCCTGGAAATTCCTCGCGGCGTCGGAAAACTTTTTTTGTTCAAACTGCGACTTCGCCAGATAATACCTCGCCTGACCCGCTGACGGCGAAGTGGGATACTGACGTAAGAACTTGCTGAACTGCTCCTCCGCAAGGTCGTACATCTTATTCTGGTACAATTCCTTGCCGAACTTCAGGTCGGCGTCGACTTGGTTTTCCTGCGCGTAAGATGCGGCGACCATGAGAAGTGCCATGGCAAGCATCAACAATGATTTTTTCAGCATGGCTTAATATAAAGTCTTACTGAGGATTACGAAAGACCGAAACGCATGTTTGGGCACGCGCCCTGACATGGCGGCGATTTTGAACCATGGGGGTAGCGCGAGAAGTCGTCCGGGCAAAAAAAAGGCGGGCAAAGCGCCCGCCGATGTAATTCAGCCGTATTGAGACGTACTTACATTTCTCTCTCAGCTACGCGCTTCTTCAACTGAGAGATGTGCCATGTCAGGTTAATATCCTTCGGGCACGCTTCGACGCAGTTGAAGATTGTGTGACATCTCCAGATACCGTCCGGAGTATCGACGATGTCGAGGCGTTCGTCCGCCGCTTCATCGCGCGTATCGAACACGAACCGGTACGCTTTGAGGAGCGCGGCCGGCCCGATGTAGTTTTCATCCGACCATGACGATGGGCAGGAAGTCGTGCAGCAGCCGCACAGAATACACTTCGCCGACTCGAAGAGCATCTCCGCGTCCTCGTTGCTCTGAATACGCTCGTGCTCGGGAGCAGGTGACTTATTAACGAGGTACGGCTTAACTGCCTCGTACTTCTTGTAGAAATCCGACATATCGACGACGAGATCCTTGATTATAGGAATCGAAGGAAGGGGTTCGATGACGATCGGCTTCTTGTAGTTGACGTCTCTCAACAGCGTGGAGCAGGCCAGCCTGTTCCTACCGTTGATCCTCAGTCCATCGGAGCCGCAGACACCATGCGCGCACGATCGACGGAATGTAAGCGTGCCGTCGTACTTCCATTTCACCTGGTGGAGGAGATCGAGTATCCTCTCCTTGTCATCCCCAGCCTCGACGATGAACTCCTGATAGTAGGGTTCCGAGTCTCTTTCCGGATTATACCTCTGTATACGTAAGGTGACTTTCATTTTCCGCGGTCCTTTCAGTACTTTCTTTCTTTCGGCTGGAAACGGGTGATAGACACAGGCCTGTAATCAATTTTCGGCTTGTCGTCAGTCTTGAAGATAAGAGTGTGCTTTAGCCACTTCTTGTCGTCCCGTTTCGGGAAGTCTTCGCGGGAGTGAGCCCCCCTCGATTCCTCCCTGACCAGCGCACCGTGTATAATGGGTTCCGCGGTATCGATAAGGTTGCCAAGCTCAATCGCTTCGACGAGGTCCGTGTTGAAAATCTTTCCTTTGTCGTCGATCGAGACTTCCTGGTATCGATCACGCAACGTCTTTATTTCTACGGTCATATCGGCGAGGTCCTTCGCATTTCTGAAAACGCCGACCTTTTCCATCATCTTTTCCTGCAACTCCGTACGGAGAGCGCCGGCCTTCTCCTTGCCTTTGGAGTTCATGAGGCGGTCTATCTTTGCCAGCGTCCTGTCAGCGGCATCCGCGGGAAGCGGCGCAAATTCCGCCTCCTTGATGAACTCCGCGATTGCCTTGCCTCCCCTCCTCCCGAATACGATGATATCGAGGAGTGAGTTCGTACCGAGCCGGTTGGCACCGTGGACCGAGACGCAAGCGGCTTCGCCTGCCGCGTAGAGACCGGGGACTCTCGTCCCTTTTTTGTCCCTGATCACTTCGGCGTCTGCAGTCGTCGGTATTCCACCCATGGCATAGTGAGCTGTCGGCTGGATGGGAATGGGCTCCTTCGTCGGTTCCACTCCGAGATACGTCCTCGCAAAACCGGTGATCTCGGGTATCTTCTCATCGATGACTTCTTTCGGAAGATGGGAGACATCGAGATGGACATAGGATGTACCGTCGCTTCCCTTGAATCCCCTTCCCTCTCTTATCTCCGTTATTATCGCGCGGGAGACCATGTCTCTGGGAGCGAGGTCCTTGACACTTGGAGCGTACCGCTCCATGAAGCGTTCACCTTTATTGTTGAGAAGTATTCCACCTTCTCCTCTCGCGGCCTCAGATATCAGAATGCCGAGCTTCCAAAGCCCGGTCGGGTGAAATTGGACGAACTCCATGTCCTGCAGAGGGAGCCCGTTGTTGTAAACAAATGAGAATCCGTCGCCCGTGCCTACATGCGCGTTGGAGGTGATGCGGAAGACTCTTCCATAACCGCCTGTCGCAAGCATGACTGCCTTCGCATGGAACACGTGAACCTCGCTCGTGGCCATGTCCATCGCGACGACCCCGGCGCAGGACTTGCCGGACATTACGAGATCCGTGACGAAGTACTCGGAATAAAAATGCACCTGTTGCTTTAAGCAGTTCTCGTAGAGAGTGTGAAGCATTACATGCCCCGTGCGGTCGGCCGAATAGCATGACCGCTTCACGGCCACTCTTTTCGAGTCAGGATCCTCAGGGACTTCCGGACGGGTGTGGCCACCGAACCTTCTCTGCGCGATCTTTCCTTCGGGGGTACGGGAGAAGGGCATTCCCATATGCTCAAGTTCGATGATGGCTCTGATCGCATCCTTCGCCATTATCTCGATGGCATCTTGGTCGCCGAGGTAGTCACTCCCTTTTACCGTATCGAACATATGCCATTCCCAGCTGTCCTCCTCTTCGTTACCAAGGGCGGCGCCTATTCCCCCCTGGGCGGCACCGGTATGGGAGCGCGTGGGAAACACCTTGGAAAGGACTGCGCAGCTGAAGCCCTCCGGGATTTCAAGCGCAGCTCTGAGGCCGGCCCCACCGGCACCTATTATTATCACATCATATTGATGATTGATCATCACAAATTCCTTTTCAATTTCGATCCTGACCCGATGTCAGGACTGGTTTAGAACGAAAGAATGGTGTTGACACCGAGAACCCAGAACGCTATTCCCGACAGGATTATGATTCCGTATATGGTGAGGCTTACCGCTGGTTTCATCTTGTAATCGCGGAATATCCCCCAAGTGCCGTTCAGCCCGTGCCATAATCCGACAGTGATGAAAGTGAGGTCAAACATCTTCCAGAAAGGATGATGCATTCTCGCAAGAACCGCGGCATAAGTGTGACCGCTCGCCGGATCGGAGTGCATCACGAAGTAGTGACCTATCACGACGACGACGAGAAGAATCCCGGTGATTCTCTGCAACACCCAACCGGGTGCGCCGCTTCCTCTAGAACCTGAATGTTTATACATTTCTCACCTCACCTTAGCGATGCAAACATGTTAGCGATCGGTTCTCTGAACATCAGGACTCCCATTCCGATGAAGAGAACCACTCCGAGCCCGTATACCACTGTGAGAAGTTTCTTGTGATACTTTGCTCCGTCAGCCCAATCGACCAGGACAATCCTGACCCCGTTGAACGCGTGGTAGAGAACGAGCGAAAAAAGAAGCCATTCAAGGACTTTGAAGACGGGTGTCGTAAACAATTTCATCTCGTTATCAAAGGCCTGCTCTCCCTGTGTCAATGTCGTGAGAGCGTAGATATGCACATAGATGTAGGCGGTCAAGCCGAGGCCGGTAATACGATGAAGAATCCATGCCCAGCTCCCTTTGTGCTTGTTGTACTTAAGATTAGTCTTCAGCCATCCATCGGGTGGTTTTGGTTGGTATGCCATCGTTATCTCCTTCGAAGATTTTAGCTCGAAAAAGTTAACGAAAGCCCCCTTTTTTTGCAACGAACGTGATGAAAAGCCCCAGTTGGCTGAAAATATCCCTCCCTTTTATTATAATTATCCCGGACGAAAGCGAAAGATAATTTTGTTTGGCGGTGATCGAATGGCCACTATGGCCCTTGCTGCATCTTCTTTCATGCAGCAGGCAGTTATTGATTTGAACCGACGGACGAAATAATTATAAAAATAGATGAAGCCAAATGGACATAATGAAAGAGTTCCATGGACCTAACGCCGGTTACGTCATGGAGCTTTACGATAGATTCCTCAAAGATCCCTCATCGGTGGATCAGCAAGCGCGCGATGCCTTCCGGAACTGGAATCCCACCGAAGAACGCACACGTCTCACTGCCGGAACAACGGATCGTGCTACCTCCGCGGACTGGCAGACCGTGCTCGCGGTCGCAAAGTTTGCACAGGACATAAGACAGTTTGGTCACCTCGCAGCAAACATAGATCCTCTCGGACTCATCACAGACGGAGAACAGGGATTCTCCGCAGCATCCCACGGACTCAGCGACGCGGAACTGCGAAACCTCCCATCAGAACTCATCGGAGGCCCTATCGCGGCGCGGACTACAAATGCGTTCGATGCGATCGAAGCATTGACGCGCGTCTACACTTCGACGATCGGATTCGACTTTGAGCACGTTCACGTCTCAGATGAAAGGCTCTGGCTCCGAGATGCGATCGAGGGAAGACTTTTCGCACCGCCAAATTCTCCGGTGGATGAGAAGAGATTGCTTGAGCACCTCACAGAGGTCGAAGTCTTCGAGCAGTTCCTTCAAAGGTCCTTCCCCGGCAAATTCAGGTTTTCGGTTGAAGGCGTGGATATGCTCGTCCCGATGCTCAACGAGCTGGTGTCAGTCGTCATACATGAAAAGATGAAGGCCGTCATTATCGGCATGGCACATCGCGGTCGGCTGAACGTGCTCGCGCACATACTCCGCCTCCCCTACCAGGCAATTCTGGCAGAGTTCAAGGACCCCGCACGCCAGAAACACTCACGCGCGGATCTCGACTGGACGGGCGACGTGAAATATCACCGCGGGGCTATAAAGATTCAGAAGAACAGGTCATCGCAAAACGTTTCCATCTTCCTCGCCCCCAATCCGAGCCACCTTGAGGCGATAGACCCGGTTATCGAAGGCATGGCAAGAGCTGCCGGCTCTGACGCGCGCAAACCAGGTAGGATAAGATTCGATCCCAGTGTAACATTCCCTATTCTAATCCACGGTGACGCCTCATTTCCCGGACAGGGCATCGTAGCTGAGACGCTCAACCTTTCGCGGTTGAGTGGCTACTCCACTGGAGGGACCGTCCATATCATCACAAACAACCAGCTGGGCTACACTGCAATCCCGGAGGAATCGAGAAGCACCAGATACGCGAGCGATCTGGCAAAGGGATTCGAGATCCCAATCATACATGTTAATGCCGACGACCCGCTCGCCTGCATCGAATCCATCAGGATCGCCACAGCGTACAGGGAAAAATTCAATAAGGATTTCCTTATTGACCTTGTCGGTTACAGGCGCCACGGTCACAACGAGGCAGATGAGCCGACCTTCACACAGCCGATCATGTACGAGAGAATCCAGAAGCTTCCGACGGTGAGACAGAAATGGGCTGCGTCTCTGGCGGATAGAAACATGGTTAAGCCGGACGAATCGGAAGCCATGGTGAAGGCGCAGTTCGATCTCCTTCAGTCCGCACTGAACTCTCTCGAAGCGGACAAGGCCCTGATCGAATCGCGTGCGCCCGTCCCGCCGTCAGGAGCGGCGAAACGGGTGAAGACGCAGGTAAACATGGATCGTCTCAAAGCGCTAACGAGAAAGCTCGTCTCGTTCCCTGATCAGTTTTCTGTTCATCCGAAACTCCAGAAAGCGTTAGACAAGAGGAGACATTCTTTTGATAATCCGGAGAGCCCGAACGTCGATTGGGCAACTGGAGAGATGCTCGCCTTCGCGTCGATCCTCGAGGATGGCGTACCGATTCGCTTCACGGGCCAGGACACAGAACGGGGTACATTTAGCCACAGGCATTTGACCTACCATGACGTGATGAACGGCGGCACCTTCACTCCGCTTGAAGATCTGGACACCGCGAAGGCGGCTTTCGAGGCGCACAATAGCCCGCTGACCGAAAACGCCGCGATAGGTTTCGAGTACGGCTATAATGTTCAGGAACCCGGCCGGCTCGTAATTTGGGAAGCCCAGTACGGCGATTTCATCAACAATGCCCAGCTGATGGTTGACGAGTTCATCACTTCAGCAAGAGCCAAGTGGGGACAGACCCCGTCGCTCGTCCTCCTCCTACCTCACGCGTACGAGGGACAGGGGCCGGACCATTCAAGCGCGAGACTCGAGAGATTTCTGGAACTTGCGGCCGAGACAAACATAAGAATCGCGAACTGCACCACTGCTGCTCAGTATTTTCACCTCCTCAGGAGACAGGCGCTATTGCTCAAGACTGATCCCCTGCCACTCATCGTAATGACCCCGAAGGGACTGCTAAGGCACCCGAGGACCGCTTCGACCCCCATCGAGCTCTCCGAAGGAAAGTGGGAGCCGGTTCTTGACGAACAGAATTCATCCCAACTCAGGAACAGTGCTGAGAGAATTCTCCTCTGCAGCGGAAAGATATTCGTCGACCTCATTGAAAGAAGACTGCGAGAAAAGAACGATGAAGTCGCCATCGTAAGGCTTGAGCAGCTGTACCCCTTCCCCGCTGATGAACTGGCGGGAGTGGTAGGAAGATATACGAAGGCCGAGGAAATCGTATGGGTACAGGAAGAGCCTGAGAACATGGGAGCTTGGAACTTCGTCCGTCCCAGGCTCGCCGAACTTTTCGGCGGCAAATTCCGCCTGAGTTACGTTGGGAGGACACCGAACGCAAGCCCGGCTGAAGGCTCAACTGCGCTTCACGCGGTGCATCACGCCGAACTCATCGATAACGCCTTTAAAACGGGAGCTGCAAACAGGGAAATCGCGCCTCTCAAGGCTGAAAACACTCTCTTGAATTCATAAGAAAGCAGATAAAATGAAGAATACGATTGTAGTGCCCACACTGGGCGAATCAGTAGTTGAGGCTCGCATCGCGCACTGGCTCAAGAAAGAGGGGGAGAAGGTGGAGGTCGGAGACGTGCTTGTCGAGCTCGAGACAGAGAAAGTGAATGTGGAAGTAGCCGCCCAGTCGGCGGGCGTCCTTACGAAGATTTCCGCTCCGGCAGACTCTACCGTCCGGATCGGAGATACACTTGGAGAGATCGACTCATCCGCTGCGCCTTCCGCCGCAAGGGAAACGACGGCAGACAATAACGGCCGGAAGGAGAGTGCAACCGGAAGAAATGAGGCAGGTGTAACGAGTCCGGCCGAGGAAAAGGAAGTGGAGAGAGTCACGCCTGTGGCCAGGCGCGTCGCTGAGGAAAGCGGGCTCAATGTTTCACAGGTTACCGGTTCCGGTATAGGTGGGAGGATAACCAAACACGACGTAGAGTCGTTTATTAACATTCAGAAGAGCGCCGGCCAGAGAAGTCAGGAAACGAACCGCGGGAACGGGCGCGTTCGGACCATAAGAGAGGACGAAGGCCCCGGCCGCGAAGAGCGGGTCAGGATGTCCATGCGCCGGAAGACGATTGCCAGGAGGATGCTCGAGGCTCAGGGATCGGCCGCGATGCTGACGACGTTCAACGAAGTAGACATGAGCCGCGTGATGGAACTGCGGAAGAAGCACAAGGACCATTTCAAGCAGAAGTACGGAATCTCGCTAGGCATAGTCTCCTTTTTTGTTAAGGCTGTAATATCAGCGCTGAGGGAATTCCCGAGACTGAACGCCGAGATAGACGGAGATGATATAGTCTACAAGCACTACTACGACATCGGCGTCGCCATCGGCGCGGAAGAAGGACTGGTGGTGCCCGTGCTCAGAAACGCCGACCGACTTTCGTTCGCGGGCATCGACATGGCCATAAAGGATTTCGCTGACAGGTCAGCGGCCGGCACGCTCACGCTCGACGACCTCCGCGGGGGAACGTTCACAATCACAAATGGCGGAGTCTTCGGCTCGATGATGAGCACGCCTATACTCAATCCTCCGCAGGTCGGTATTCTCGGTTTGCACAAAATATCAGACAGACCAGTGGTTGAGAATGGCCAAATCATGATAAGGCCGATGATGTACGTCGCGCTGACGTACGACCACAGGATCGTGGACGGTCGCGAGTCCGTTCAGTTCCTCGTCAAAGTGAAGGAATACATCGAGGATCCCGCGGCAATGCTGCTTGAATAAATTCATCTGCTGAATTACAGCTGGACTGGAATGTCCACCTTCCTCAGGAACTCTGGGATCCTTTTATTCGCGCCTGATTATAGGAAGAAAAGAAGCGATTGCCGCCCGCGTGGGGGGATGAACTGAAGTGAAGCCATCAGAATGGGGCCTGCTCTACAGACGAATCTCTTCTTCCCCCCTACGCACCCTCTCGGCTCTTTGACGGCGAACGGAGTCCCGTCACACGGGTTGTTGCACAACTAGCCGCAAACTTCTTCCTCTCTTTCTTTTCATGAGTCAGCACCCTATCCTTATGCGATTCCCTCTTCCATTCTTGCGAGATTAATGCATGCCGGAAGAATCCCGCCCGCCTGTTGAGCTTGACATTCGGAATCCATCGTACTAGATTTTCGAGTGAAGCTCACCTGTTTTTGAGCGCGGGTACCTGTCAGGTAAACCAGAAGCCTCAAAGTTGTTCGCCAATCGTAGTGCTAGTCCCCGACCAATGTCAAAGAGAAGCACCCATCCAGTTTCTTAGATTCCTTATGCGGAGTTCATAGTTCCATCAGTGGCGGCTGCATTTTATAAGGAAGTTCTGAGAACAGTACATTCCAGAGAGAAAGGAAACCATTAAGGCTAAGTTATTGGAAATGATGACGGAGGTATTCATGAAGAATGTATTCTTTCTGATCATCCTGTTGGTTCCGCTGTCTATCCGCAGACAACGGATTTTTCCAAAAGCTCCCGAAAAATGTAGCGAACCGGTGAAGCTTGTTACCGCGTTTGCGAGACCAAGAACATGGCAGGTATCAGCATCGTTTACTCAAGGCATATGACCTGCCCCCCAAGAAGTGGTCCAATGTTATTGCGTAAAATGAGTAACAAAAGGACCTAAGAAGATAATATGGGAAAGAAACACCACCCAGTAAAGTCTATCGTAGCGATGCTGCGAGAGAAGGATGTAAACGTTTGGAAATGGGGCTCAATCCCCCGGAGAGCATAGGTTGACGATCAATACTGCGGGACTATCGCGCAGAATACACTTCTTGCTTCTTGAGACGCCTCGAGGCGTGCTCACGAGCAAGATTGTTTTAATAAAGTGAAATAAGGAGGCCGAAGTGAAACCAGGATTTTTATTATTTGTGATTTTAATTCTGATTTCGGTCGAAGCAGTAGCGCAGAAACCAAAATCGTATCCTGAAGCGCCAGAGAAGTGGAGCAAGCCGGAACCTATATTTAGTAAAGCGGTGCTCGACAGTTTTGATCGTGCTGAAAAGCCTACTGTTACTGCCGACGGCAAGACACTTTACTTTAGTTCCATATTGGTGACGCATTTGACAGACACAGGCTGGTCGATGCCGAAAAAGTTGCCCGACCGGATAGCCTATCCTAACTATGCAGGGGCAGACCATCCTATTATTTCACCAAACGGAAAAAGACTATTCTTTGATTGGTTCGTAGGGGCTTGGTTTGCTTATTACGTTGATTGGGACAGCACCACAAACGACTGGGGACCTGTTCAGGATCCTGGGCCTGCAATAAACTATTCTCCAAATCCTGATTTAAGTCCTGGCGCGGACGCAGGTTGTTTTCTCGATGATACAACTCTGATAGTTTTGAAAGGGGGATTTGGCGAAAGTTATATCACGCAATGGCACAGTGCCACGTCAACATGGGACAGTGTGGTTTCATGGCCACATAGGTTTTCGGACTCTACCTGGGATGGGTTGCGGTTTATAACCGATTGGGGTATGGCCGTAACCCGAGACAGATGGAAGGTGTACTCGTCGCTGCTCAATAACGACACCACACGGGAAGGCAAATATTCTGACAATTATGACTTGCACGTTTTTTACCGTGATACTACGCAGCCGACAGGATATGCCGGAAAGCCGTATATCCTGAACATTTCCTTTATGTCCGACAGCTCGTATTTCGCTGGGATTGACTCTGGCAGGTTCGAAGGATTTCCCGCGATTACCGCCGACGGTAAAACGCTTTTCTTTGCTGCTGACTATTCAGGGAAAGAAACAATTTACGTTTCACATCTCCTGATAGATGAAAACGGAGATACAGTCACGAACGCCGTAAAACAAAAACCGGCCGTCTTACCGACCGCCTTTAGTCTCTTTCCTCCTTATCCAAATCCTTTCAACCCGCAGACCACGATTACATACTCCGTGCCTACAAGAAGCAAGATCAAGCTCGGTGTTTATGATATTCTCGGGAGACGAATAAGAACGCTGGCAGACGGGATGCAATCGCCGGGAGAGTATCGATTAATGTTCGATAGCACAGGGCTCGCAAGCGGAACATATCTCCTGCTTCTTGAAACACCCGAACGGGTCTTCACTAGCAAGATTATGCTGATAAAGTAACAGATTGCAAAATAAAAAGGAGACTTGAGATGAAAATGAGATTTCTCTTTGCAATGCTCATTGCCACCTCTATGGCAATGGCACAGAACGACTATCCCGTTCAGGGATGTTTGTACCTGGGACAAGGAACAACGCAAGGCGCGAGGGTCGCCACTGCACTCACCACAGGCACAAAGAACATGGTCATCTTATTTTGCGTCGAACAGGGGCAGTCAGATGAGATTCCAATGACCGTGGTAAGCTCGATAAGGCGTAATATCCCCAGTTATTTCGGTAAGGCTACGTTCAACAACTGGAACGTGAATGTCCTCGATGTTCTTGTGAGTAGCAGCGATGCAACGACAGCCCATGCATTTGTACTTCCCGGCCTTATTGGGAGCGATGTTATGGTTCCGGCTTCATATGTATCCAACGTGCTCGGGCAGGCAGACGTCATTTACAATTTTGTCAACTACGATATCGACCAGGATGGAATAGTCGATTATTTGGCATTTCTTGTCTATCGCCACACTACAGGCGTAAACAGGGGAACAGTTGGGCTGTCGATCAACGACTATTACACAACCAACGATTATGAAAATGGGACACAGGTAAGAATCGATGGGACAAATTTCATGTACGGCAATGATCACTCGTTTATCGAACGTGTCAATAACAGCCCCGAGAGGACCGAATCGATGATGTTCCACGAACTTGGTCATTCATGGTTCGGCTGGCCGGACGTTGACCATTGCGGCTTCACAAATTACAATCACAGTTCCTTCGGGGACTTTGATGCCATGTCCTCCGGATGGGGCGGCTTCAACAACGTTTCATCGCTCTATAATCCCGCCTTTAGAATCGCTAAGGGTTGGGCAACTCCAACGGCCGCATCCGGCACTCAAGCATTCTCCGATTTCGACGCAACCGGCCAGGTGTTTTCTTATACGCTACCTTCTTATTCAAATGCTCTGTCGAACCAAAAGTACTATTTCACTTACTACACAAAAGATCAAAGCAATCATTGGCAAGCCAATTGGGATGTGCCCAAACTTTCTGATGGAATTCACTACGCGGGTGTACTCGTCTGGCGAACTGTCGGCAGCGATATCCTTTCCAACTGCACTTACGGAGATCGGAAAGCAATGCCAGTGACATTAGAGGCGGCGCATGGCAAATGGGTCTGGGATGAGAATACCGCTCCGGACCATCATTCGATCAATACGGGGCAAGCTGATGTTCTAAGTGGGCTGGACAGCCTGCAGGAACGTTATTCCTATATCTGGCAAAGGTACAATTCCCTGACTGGTACTTATGAAAACATACTGTATAAAGGAAACCTATATCAGGTCGGAAGTGCATCGTGCTTCTTTGCTCCCGAGCATAACACCAACTTCGCCTTTTATACAAACCCAAGTACAAACGAGATCACGTCGACAGGCTACTCAAGGGCCGTTACTCCAGGCTTTGCAATGAAAAACCTGAGATGGGAAAACGGGCAGACGAAAGCTGATTTTGTCACCGGGACAGACGCCTACACAATTACTGAAAATGCCACACTGACGGCAGGCACATGGTACATCAACAACACTATCACGATAGCTAGAGGAGTCACGCTGACGATAAATCCAGGTTCAACGTTGCGGTTTGCAAGCGGTTCATCACTGATCGTTAATGGTACGCTGAATGCAAATGGGAATTCATCGCAACGGATTACCTTCACTTCGACTTCGGACACCTGGGACGGCATAAGATTTCATCACAGCAGCGGCACGCTGAATTACTGCAATATCAGTAACGCGACATACGGAGTCTGGTCATGGTATCAGCCCAACCTCACGCTCCAGAACTGCCAGATTACCAACAATACGTACGGAGTGCTTTACGAGGGCGAGGCTATCCCGTCCTCTACAGTCCCTTCACCGACTATTGTGTATTGCACGCTTTCAAACAACTATTACGGCATCTATTATCACTACAGCGGAATCAACCAAAATGAAATTGCACACAACACCGTCACGAATAACCAGGCTCACGGGATTGTTCTCGATATGTGCTCGTCTCCGCAGAGCATTCATGACAACACTATTTCAAGCAACGGCGGCGATGGAGTGTACAGTTACTATAGCAATCCCGGAATTTACAACAATACGATCTCAAACAACTCGGGGATCGGGGTCTATGGATATGGCGGCGTGTCACAGGGAGATGCCTACATGAATTTGCACCACAACACGATCCAGAGTAACGCGGAAGCGATTCATGCTGAATCCGGCAAATGGATCTACCCCTCCTTCTACAACCAATCTGCTTACAATTGGAATGCATTTGCAGCCGGAAGTTATTCGGGCATAGAAGCAACAAACGCTTTTAACCAATCCAGTTACGACGAAATGTACGTGACCGCCTACAACCACAGTAACGTTTGGGCAACGGGTAATTGTTGGATGTGGCCCGAGGGGTTCAATGTTGATTGGACAAGTTCGTACGCAGTGGGTCATAATTGCATGATTTCTCCTTCCGTTCAAGAGGGGCCGAAAGCGTACAAAATCCCGATCAGCGCGAACATCGTCGTTTCCTCTCCATTGATACAGTCCGTCGCCCTCTCCGGGGAGTGCGAAGCAGTGAACAGATCTAAGGACAAGATATGCGATGACTCTCTGTTGGCGGCAATTCATGATCAGTTACACAATGGGCGATTTGACGAAGCAATCACCTTTTCTTCTCAACAGTTTGGGCTTGTGAAGAATACTGATGTCCAAAAGCACATCTTGAATTATCTTGCCGAGTGCTACAGACGGGGAGATAGGAGAGGCTTCACCGAATTCCTGAATAACAAGGTCAGGAAGGATATCTCAAAGAGCCACAATCTCTATTCTACAACCCTCCAACTGGAAAACGGATTTCTCATCGGTGACGGACGATTGGACCAAGTGTATGCGAACCTTCTGACATTGCTTTCCAATTTCTCAGGCGATAGCACGGTGCACAAACTTGCGCTATTCGATCTCATCAACATGTCTTATCGTTCAAACAAATTTGAACAACTCAACAAATACCTCGCCGCACTTGCGTCAAAGTACCCTAATGACTTATTGACACATCACGCTATGCTACTTGTCGGAGTGGATGACGATCTTGTGTCAGAAGGTGCTAGAATGAATCAGCAGCCTGGGATGACAGCTACCTTGGCAGTCAGCGGTCTGCTTACAAATTACCCAAACCCGTTCAATCCGACTACTGCTATCAGCTACTTCCTGCCAGGATCAGGGAAAGTTGACCTCAAAGTCTACGACTTGATCGGGAGAGAGGTTGTCACGCTCGTTAGCGAGTACCAGGAGTCCGGCATGCATACCGCATGCTTCACCGGCCGGAGCCTCGCCAGCGGGGCCTACTTTTACGTTCTGAATGCGCCGGGCATAAGTATGGTGAGTAAGATGTTGATGATCAAGTAAGGAAATCAAGTGGGCAGTCGGGATTCGTAACTCATCCCAATTTTGTCCGTTGACTTATAATGCGGCAGGCCGTCTAGTCATGCGGCTTGTTTTTTTTTGAGATACTCACGAAACATGTTATCGATTAATCACAGGTCGCCACCTTCCTCAGGAACTCCGCGCTCTCTTCAGGAAAAGCCGTATTCACGTACATCCCGCTTCCGATTTCGAACCCTGCCGTCTTCGAGACGCGCGGTACGATCGTAAGGTACCAATGGAAGTATTCTACGCGCAGATCGCGTGTCGGTATCGAGCGGATCGAATAGTTGAAGTCGGGGTTGTTCAGTCCGTAATAGAGCCTAGCCAGTACATTCTTAAGACACCCTGCCAGGTCCCTGATCTCGGTATCGGTAATCTCTTCGAATGAAGAAACGTGCTTCAGCGGAAAGATCCAGATGTGAAACGGAGAAAGGGCAGCGTAAGGAATAAACGCCGCGAAATGCCTCGTCTGAATTATTATCCTTTCCTTCGCCCGCACTTCATCCTGAACGGTCCTGCAGCAGACACATTCGCCCGTGTCATCGAAATATCTTATAGCCTCTTCAGCGCGATGCCTTATCTGCGCCGGAACTATGGGAGTGGCGACCAGCTGGGAGTGAGGATGGACGAGTGATGTCCCCGCCCCCTCGCCGTGATTCTTAAACAGGATGACCGCCTCGATGCGGTTGTCCTTCCTTATTGCCCTGTAACGCTGGCGGTAGGCCCTCAGCACATCCGCCACGTGCTTCTCGGGCATAAGGGCCAGCGTCATATTGTGAAGCGGATGTTCCACTATCACCTCGTGGAATCCAACGGCGGACATGGATCGGTAGATCCCGTCCACCTTGCGAACGCGCTCCCCCGTATCCGTCAGCGCGGGATATCTGTTGGGTATGGCTCTGACCCTCCAGTTCCCCCCCTCCCCGATCCGGAAGGTCTCTCTGAGTGTCAGGTGCTCGTTCCCTACGCAGAACGGGCAATCCGGCGAGCTCATTGGGAGCGGCGGCTCAATTCCCTTCGGCTTCACAAATTGGTCAGGCCGCTTCGCACGCTCAGGTGTTATAATTACCCACTCCCTCGTCACCACATTTTGCCTGAGTTCAGCCATAAAGCATCCTCCCTTTGTTGAACGCAGAAGGTACGGGCTGCAGCTCCGGCGGATCTATGTCCGATCACATCGGGTACCGACGGTATGACTTGCCAGAGTCACCGCCGCCCGGTTGCCGACGGATGCGTGCCGGTGAAGGAGCAACCGAATTACTTCGCCCAAACCTTTTCGCCACCGCGTCGCCAGTCAGTTCCCTGAGCGCATCCGACGCAATCCACCTAGCTGTCCTGCTGCCAATTTCGCTTATCTCTTTGGCTGTTCTGACGGACGCCCTGTTCAGACCGGGGCTCCTTTTCCCTATTTGCCTGAGTGCCCAGTTGACTGCCTTCTTCACGAAATTCCTGTCGTCAACCGCTTCCCGCTTGATGATTGTCAGAAAAGGAATGAAATCATCATCGCTGGCTTTCTTGTCATGGACAGCCATCGCCGCCATCAAAACGAAACCTCCCCTCTTGACGAACTCCTCGTCGCGACGTGACCACTCCTTCGATTTCTTCACTGCAAAGGGCGTCCTATCGAAAAGATTGCTGCATACCTGATCGCAGATATCCCAGGAATCGAAATCACTGCCCCACGTCTCCATCTGTCTTTCGGTGACCAGCGACGGATCACCGATTAATGCCGCGAGAATCCTTGCTTCATGTATTTTCGTCTTCCAAAGCTTAAGCGAGAGCCGCTGATCCTTGCCCACCTCAGCGGCAATACTTCGGAGGTGAGGCATCGGAACTCCAAGCGCGTGCCGGACGTTGATGCCAAAGCGGGCCATGCCATCCACGTTGCGAGAGTTTGCCAATCTTTCGAGACGACGCATGATGGAGCTGACTTCTTTCTTAAATTCGCCCAAGTCTGGCCTCTAAATTTTCGAACGCGGTTGCTTACAGTGCCTCCTGACGCAGAGCGCGACGGACCGCTGCCTCGTGAAAAGTTAACTCAGCGCCCCTGTTTTGACAACTCGGCGGCGTTTCGATTAAGCAAGCTCTTGGGACGGAATCCTTGATTCAACTCCGCGCGATCATTAACTTTTACGTCGAAAGTCCATGAGCGGTCCACCCCCTTTTCAATTATTCATCTCATGGCTAACTGCACACAAAATCAGGATTGAGATTGCCTAAACGCACTGACATAAATTCAATTCTCATAATCGGTAGCGGTCCCATCGTCATAGGGCAAGCATGCGAGTTTGATTATTCCGGAACACAGGCATGCAAGGTGCTCAGGAAACTGGGGTACAAAGTCATACTCGTAAACAGCAACCCCGCCACAATCATGACAGACCCTGAGCTGGCTGACGTGACGTACATTGAACCGATCACGCCCGAATTTGTCGAGAAGATAATCGAAGCCGAGAAGCCGGACGCCGTACTCCCCACGATGGGGGGACAGACCGCGCTCAACATCGCTGTCAACCTGGCCGAGGGCGGAGTCCTGGCAAAGCACGGCGTGGAGATGATCGGCGCAAACCTGAAGGCGATTCAAAAGGCAGAAGACAGGGAACTGTTCAAGGAGACGGTGACCGGCATCGGACTCGACGTGCCTAAAGGCGGGTTCGTCAGGACCATGGAACAGGCGATGGACATCATCGACTCCGTGGGCTTCCCTGCCATAATTCGCCCTTCGTACACTCTCGGAGGCATGGGCGGAGGCGTGGCCTACAATATCGAAGAGTACCGGGACGTCGCGCGACGCGGACTGACGGCCAGCCCCATCTCAGAAATTCTCGTTGAAGAGTCCGTCCTCGGATGGAAAGAGTTTGAGCTCGAGGTAATGCGCGACAGGAAAGACAACGTCGTGATCGTATGTTCAATCGAGAACGTAGATCCCATGGGGGTCCACACCGGAGATTCCGTCACGGTGGCTCCTTCCCAGACGCTTACCGATCGTGAATACCAGAAGATGCGAGACTGGGCCAAGAAGATAATCCGCGCCGTCGGAGTCGAGACCGGCGGGTCAAACATACAGTTCGCCGTCGATCCGAAGACCGGGAGGATGGTCGTGATCGAGATGAACCCGCGCGTGTCGAGATCGAGCGCGCTCGCCTCGAAGGCGACGGGCTTCCCAATCGCCAAGATCGCCGCAATGCTCGCGGTCGGATATACCCTCGACGAGATCCCGAACGACATCACAAAAAAGACACCGGCATCCTTCGAGCCGTCGATAGACTACGTCGTTGTGAAAATACCGAGATGGGACTTCGAAAAATTCAAAGGGGCGGACGATACGCTGAGCGTACAGATGAAGTCTGTCGGCGAGGCCATGTCTTTCGGCAGCAATTTCAAGGAGGCGCTGCAGAAGGCACTCAGATCGCTCGAACAAGGAAGGTTCGGAATTGGTGGAGACGGAAAGGACCTGTACGACGTCATAAAGCTCAAAGGTCCCAAATCCGCCGATGCCAGGAAGGCAATCGTGAACAGACTAAAACAGCCGAAGTCCGACAATCTGTTCTACCTCCGCTATGCCCTGCAGGCTGGGCTTTCTGTCGAGGAGATTCACGACCTGACCAGGATCGACCCATGGTTCCTGAAAAACATAAAAGAGATAGTCGACTTCGAAAATTCCCTGCGCGAAAGTTTCTTTGTTGAAGCGCAAGCCAACCAGCGATAATGAAATTTTATTTGAGCCCGAACGAATGAAGAAAAGACCAATAGACGCAGAAACACTACTAAAAGCAAAACAACTCGGCTATTCAGACAAGCAGCTCGCCGAGATACTCGGAACGACGGATGCCGCCATCAGGGACTTGAGAAAGACACTAAACGTACTCCCTGTTTTCAAGACGGTCGATACTTGCGCCGCGGAATTTGAGGCCGAGACCCCATACCATTTCTCGACCTACGCCGAGGAAAACGAATCGAGACGGAGCGGCAGGAAGAAGGTGATCATCCTCGGGAGCGGCCCGAACAGAATCGGCCAGGGGATCGAGTTCGACTACTGCTGCGTACACGGCGTTATGGCGGCCCGCGAAGAGGGCTATGAGGCCATCATGGTCAATTGCAATCCGGAGACTGTGTCTACGGACTACGACACCGCCGACAAGCTTTACTTTGAGCCGCTGACTTTCGAAGATGTAATGAACGTCATCGAGGCCGAGGAACCCGAGGGAGTGATAGTCAGCTTCGGAGGACAGACTCCTCTCAGGCTCGCCAAGTCCCTTGAGGAAGCGGGCGTCAGGCTTCTCGGGACGAGTTCGGAAGGGATAGATATCGCAGAAGACAGGAAGAGGTTCGGCGAGCTCCTCCGCCACCTGAAGATCCCTCACCCTCAATTCGGCACGGCATACTCCGTCGCTGAGGCCGTCGACGTCGCCTCGTACATAGGCTACCCCGTGCTGGTAAGGCCATCATATGTTCTCGGCGGGCGCGCGATGGAGATCTGCTACAACGAGGAGTCGCTGAGGAACTACATGCAGACCGCCGCAGACATCTCCCCGGACAAGCCGGTGCTCATCGACAGGTTCCTCGAGGACGCCTTCGAGTTTGATGTCGACGCCGTGGCTGACGGTGAAGACGTAGTCATCGGCGCTATCATGGAACACATCGAGGAGGCAGGCATACATTCAGGCGACAGTGCCGCAGTCATCCCCCCCTACATGATAACCGAGAAATGCCTGAACGAGCTGCGCGAATACACCGTCATGCTCGCAAAATCGCTGAACGTCGTCGGACTCATGAACATCCAGTTTGCGATGAAGGACGATGTCGTTTACGTAATAGAAGTAAATCCGCGCGCGAGCCGCACGGTTCCGTTCGTCAGCAAAAGCATCGGGCTTCCTCTCGCGAAAATCGCCGCGAAGATAATGCTAGGCAAGAAGCTGAAGGACATGGATGTAACTCCCGTGAACGGCAATTTCCGGCACATTGCAATCAAAGAGGCTGTCTTTCCGTTCAACAGGTTCACGCGTGTGAAGGTGTTCCTCGGCCCCGAGATGAGGTCGACAGGCGAGGTGATGGGCATCGACACAAACTTCGGCGCCGCTTACGCGAAGTCTCAGGCTGCGGCCGGCAATCCCCTCCCGACATCCGGCACGGTACTTTTCAGCGTGAACGACAACGACAAGAACGACGCCACTGTCGATATCGCGCGCAGCTTCATCGAACTCGGTTTCAGAATACTCGCCACTGAAGGCACCGCAAAGTTCTTCGACCGGAACGGCATAGCCAACGAGAAGATATACAAGGTCAGCGAAGGAAGACCTAACATAGTCGATTCGATAAAGAACGGCAAGATACAATTCATCATCAACACCCCGCTTGGAGAAGAGGCACGCTACGATGAATTTGCTATCGGATGGGCTGCCATCGAGCACAAGGTTTCGTTCGCAACTACGCTCTCTGCCGCATCCGCTGCCGTCAAGGCCATAAAATCGCTTCAGGCCGGAAGCCTTGGCGTAAGGCCCATTCAGGGCTTTCATAAGAGCGTATAGGTCGCTCTCCGTTTGATTGCGGGGAGACTCGGCCTCCCCTGTTTCTTAACGCCGGCCTTCCTTATTTTCAAAATAGGATGAAGTTAGCCAAATCAGGCTTTTTCTTATGCGCTCTTGCTTTGATCGCCTCGAAATCGCCGGCCCAGACAAGAATCGGCTCCGTAACCTTCCACGGAGCTTCGGTGTTTAGCCGGGAGTCTCTCACTGAAGTATTCGGCCAGCTCGGCTTTTTTTCCTCCGATACCGCCAGGATCAGGGAGGGCATTTCAAACCTGGCACAAAAATACTACGCCGATGGTTACATCTTCTTCAGCGCAGATTCCTTCAAAGTCATTCAGAGCAACGACACATCCACCGCCACCCTTTCGGTCTTCATAACGGAAGGAGCCCGCGTGCTCGTGGGAAGAATAATCTTCCACGGCAACAGCTTTAGCACGTCAGACAAGATTCTATCACAAATGGAGACCAGGGTCGGGCGACCATTTGACCAGGGGGTCTTGGAGCAGGATCTCGATATCATCCTTAAGGAATACAACACGAACGGTTATCCCCTCGCAAGAATTTCGATTGACAGCATATATGTCTATGGCAACCCGTACCATGACTCTCTGGGCATATCGATAGGGATAACCGAGGGCAAAAGGGTGATTATAGATGCGGTAAGACTGGAGGGAAATACGGAGACGAAGGACTATGTCATCCTTCGCGCGCTGGGCATACAAAGGGGCGCGTACTACGACGAGGACCAGCTCACACTTGCAAGGCAGCGAGTCGAAAAGCTCGGATTTTTTCAGAGCGTCAGCGAACCGGAACTTTTCGAACGGGGCGACACAACCGGCATACTGCTGAAAATCGTCGAAGGAAATACAAACACTTTCGACGGGGTCATTGGATATGTCCCTGGTCAGCAGGGACAGTCTGGATACTTCACCGGCATGATTGACATATCCATGAAAAATCTGTTCGGGACGGGGAGAAAATTCCGCGCCTCGTGGCACCAGGAGACAAAGCTAACGCAGCAGATTGAGATAGGTTATTCGGAGCCTTACGTTTTTGGCTATCCCATAAACGCGGAGATCGACTTTTCCCAGCGTCAGCAGGACACAACGTCCGTCACCAGGAATCTTGCTTTGAACGGCGTCTTCATGCTTGGTGACTATTTCACTGCAAACTTTTCGGTAGGCAACCTTTCGACAACCCCCCTCCTGAACGCAGACGACAACTACTTCGTGTACGAGAGCAGCGTTCTTAACCTGGGGGCCGGCATCTCGTATGACAGCAGAAACGATGTTTACAGTCCTACACACGGACTCCTCTACGACACGCAGATACAGTTCGGTGAGAAACAAATATACGGTCCCCAACCGCTGATCACACCTGACCTTCGTCTTACGAACTATGTACAGCATCTCAGCGTCGACCTGTCGGTTTTCCATCAGTTCATACCAAGGCAGATACTTGCTGTGGGATTGCACGGAGAGCAAGTAACGGGTACAACGCTCGACCAGACAGACATGTACAGGCTCGGCGGAACAAATACAATACGCGGCTATGTCGAAAACCAATTCCTTGCAACGAAGGCGGCGTGGACGAATATTGAATACAGATTTGCAACTGGACGTGAGTCGTTCATGTTCGGCTTCGTCGACGCGGGGTACCTGTTCAAACAGAGCGATCCAGTCGCAAAGACTCCCGCCACTTCTTTTTCGCTTTACGGATACGGCGTAGGAGCTCAGGTCGAGACAGGGATCGGTATCCTGAAAGCGAGCTTCGCACTCGGGAAGGGCGACTCGTTCGTAGATGGCAAGATACATTTCGGCATAGTAAACCAATTTTGAATTGAAGACCAAGGTCGTATGAGACAATACCTTAAGCTTGCGAGAATCGGAAACGTGGCCATAGCTTTCATCAGCGTCGAATGCGCGGGCATACTATGCGGTGTGGATGTGGTCAGGAGCTGGCAGATTCTCGTCACGGCCATAGCCGCATCTCTCGTAACCGCGGGAGGAAACGCCATAAACGACTACTTCGATGTTGACATCGACAGGATTAACCGCCCCGGCCGTCCACTGGCGTCCGGTAGTCTATCGAAGAGGAGCGTGAGAGTGTTTTATTCTTTGGTCACTCTGGGCGGACTCGCCGCGAGCGCGGCGGTCAACGAACTCACTTTCATCATCGCTGTAGGTGCCGCGATACTTGTTTTGCTCTATAGCGCCAAACTGAAACGGACTGTCTTTTTCGGGAATTTCGTCGTCGCGCTTGTAACCGGCCTGGCGTTCATATTCGGTGGAGCCGCCGTCCGCAACTTTAGTGACGTCTATCCTGCGGCCATATTCGCGTTCCTCACGAATTTGATCAGGGAGATCATAAAGGATGCGGAAGACGTAAAGGGGGACAGCGAGACGGGCATAAGGACCATAGCCACGCGCTACGGAACTAAGACAGCTGAATGGCTTTCACTGGCGCTGACCGGCCTTCTCCTTTATATAGTCTGGGAGGCGTACAGGCTCAGCGTCCTTCCCGTCCAGTTCCTTGCCGTCTGCGGATTGACCATACTTCCAATCAGCGTTTACGTGAGTTATCTGCTCGTTACAAGACAAGACTTTTCTGAAGCAAGTTTCGGCTACAAGCTCATTATGATATTCGGGCTGGTAGCCCTGGTCGTCGGAAAAGTCTGAATGATTCTGCTAAATGGAATTTTTAACAGGTTAATAGAAAAAAGGAGGAGAGCGATGAAGAAGTACCTTTTGCCTTTGGTTCTGTTGTTCGTGGTTTCGATTGCTCGGGCGGGCGAGCTCCCGCCGGTTCACCACGCGCCGGACAAGGAATTCCACATGTCAAACATCGTCCTGAGATTCAAATTCAATCTCGAGACTCGGACTGTCTTTGGGCAGGCCTCCGAGACGATCACGCCGTTCAGGCCCCGTCTCGATTCCATTCACCTCAATGCGGTGGACATGAAGATAAACGGAGTCTCTCTGCAGGGGAATCCACTTAACTACCGTTACGACGGAAAGATTCTCACGATTTTCTTTCCAAAACCGTACGGACTGAACCAGAAGCTGACCTACGTCATCGATTACTCGACGAAACCCAGCCGCGGCCTGTTCTTCATACTCCCGGACAAGGGTTATCCCAAACGGAACCCGGAGATATGGAGCATGAGCGAGCCGGAGGACGCCAGATACTGGTTCCCTTCCCATGATTACTGCGACGACTTCACGGCAAGCGAGACAATTACTACCGTTCCGGCAGGATGGACAGTGATCTCGAATGGAATTCTCAGAAGGGTTACTTCAAGCAAGGGAGGCAAGGAAAAGACGTTCGACTGGGTGGAATCGAAGCCGCATGTTGTCTACCTCATTTCCATTATCGCGGGCAAGTTCAACGAGTTTAAGGACCACCTCGGCAAGCTCGCGATTGACTACTACTCTGATCCATCATACGGCAGTGAGATTAAGTCAAACTTCAAATGCATGCCTGATGTCGTGAAGTTCTATTCGACGATAACTGGGCAGCCCTTCCCGTGGGACAAGTTGGCTCTCACCACAATAACCAACTTTACCTGGGGAGGCGAGGAAAACGTCTCGGCAATCACACTTACCGACGGCACGCTTCACGATGCCAATGCCGAGCCGCAGGTTTCAAGTGTCGGCCTGGTGGCTCACGAAACTGCCCACCAGTGGTTCGGTGATCTCCTTACAACACGCTCCTGGTCAAACGCCTGGCTGAACGAGGGCTTCGCCACCTATTTCGAAGCGCTTTACCGCGAACATGCATTTGGGAAGCGGGAATTCCAATACGAGATGTACCAGAACCATGAACAGGTTATCGCGGCCGACCACGTCGAGAGGCGACCCACGGTTTACAACAGGTACAACGATGCAGTCGACCTTTTCGGGACATACATCTACCCACGTGGCGCATCGATGCTACATATGCTCAGGTTTTTCCTCGGCGACACGCTTTTCGACAAGGCCATCAGGACATACGTAAGCGAACACAAGTTCCACAACGTCAGCACTCATGACCTCGCTGAATCAATAACCGAGGCAACTGGATACAACCTCAACTGGTTCTTCAAGGAATGGCTCTACAAGGGGGGACATCCGGTCTTCGACGTGAACTATTCTTACCAGCCTGCCTCGCGAACCGTGGTCTTGCACGTGAGACAAACCCAAAAGGTAGACAGCCTCACCCCAGTCTATAGGACACCGGTGGACATCAGAATAGTAACGCCGTCATCTGCGGAGACCAGGAGAGTCTGGATAGATTCCTTGTCAAACACATACGCCTTCAGCGTCGACGACAAGCCCCTCATGGTGAACTTTGACCAGGGGCACTGGCTGCTGGATGAAGTCAATTTCCCCAAGTCGGTTGATGAATTGTCGTACCAGCTAAAGAATGATTCGGACGTCGTGGGGAGAATATGGGCGGCGGACGAGCTGGAGCGTGACCATGCCGACAGCGCAGAATCTCAGCTGACACAAGGGCTAAAGGACGACCCCTTCTGGGGAGTCCGGCAGGAATGTGCCATGCTTCTCGGGCGATACGACAACAAGGAGGCCGAGGACGCTTTGATATCCGCCACCGATGACAAGGATCCTCGTGTCCAGCAACGGGCGATCACTTCGCTCGGAGAGTTCAAGGCTGACGGCAGGATCGAGGACCTCCTGACGAAGATATTCTACGATCGTTCCAATTATTTCGTAAGGGCTGCGGCGGTTACCGCGTTCGCCAGTGTCGACTCAGTGAAAGCGCTCCACGTTATTTACACAGCCCTCGACCGCGATTCGTACCATGAAGTCCTTCGAACCACCGGGCTGAGAGCTTTGATGAAGGTCAAACCGCGTATGGCGCACGAGATAGCGGTGAACTATTCCAAGTACGGCTCTCCTGAAGACCTCAGAACGGCCGGCGTGTCAACGCTTATAACTCTCGGCGTCGATACGGCGCAAACCGTCTCCCTCCTCTCCAAGTACGCCTCGGACCCATATATCTGGATCAGGGCCGAGTCGCTCATGGGACTTGGGAAACTGGGAAACAAGTCGGTGATTCCCCTGCTGGAGGAGCGTGCCAGGGAGGAATCAGACGGACGGTTGGTCGCCATGGCCCGTAGAGCGATACGTCAAATAGAGATGAGAGAGAAATAATCCGGGAATAGAATCCGGCTGTTCGAAAAGTGTGACCGGGGCACGCCACCGACCGCGCCCCCCATCCTTTTCGAACAGCTTACTTACTGCCGCTGAATAACAGAGGGCTCCCACCTGTTACCCTGTCCCGATCCTCTGTAACGTATTCAAATTCGTCACGTACTTAGGAGGAAAAGGACTTAATCTTGAGAAGTACATTTATCGCGTTTGTTCTCCTTGCTGCTACGTGCTCCACCATACTCGGGCAGGAAAAAGACACGACCTCCAACCAAAATAAGTTTGTCTACACACCCATTCGAATTAAGGGGGATATAGATCTCTCGGGCAAACTGACCGACCCGCGTTGGAGGGAAGCGCCCACTACAGAACTGGACTATGAAATACAGCCGGGGAACAACACGCCAGCGCCTCAGAAGACGACGGTAAGAGTCCTTTACAATTCAAGATTTCTGTACTTCGGTTTCCACTGCTTCGACAACCATCCTTCCGAAATACGAGCCCACCTCTCAGACAGGGACAATGCATTCGACGATGACTTTATCGGAGTCATACTGGACACCTACGATGATCACCAGCGCGCGTATGAGGTATTCGTCAACCCTGTTGGAGTGCAAATGGACGGACTCAGAAACGGCAACAATGAGGATATGAGTTTCGACATGGTCTGGTACTCAAAAGCCGCAATGAACGACAGCGGCTACACCGCGGAGATGGCAATTCCGTTTCAAAGCTTGAGGTTCCCCGCGTCTGATGACCAGAACTGGGGAATTGAATTCTTCCGGAATCTTCCGAGGTCCAGCCGCATACAAATATCGTGGGTTCACCTGGATCTCAACAACGGCTGCCTGCTGTGCCAGACAGGGACTCTCCTGGGGCTTAAAGGACTTCAGTCTACTGGTTCCGTCGAACTCCTCCCTTACGCTATGGGAGTGGAGACGGGCAACATAAACGATAATTCTAATCCCAACTCAGGATTTTCCAACGGCCCTGTAACCGGTCGGGTCGGCCTGGGAGTAAAGCTGGCACCTAATCCGAGTCTCTCGCTGGAAGGCGTGGTGAATCCTGACTTCAGTCAGGTGGAAACGGACGCCGCTCAGATAAGCGTAAACAACGCCTTCGCCCTCTTCTACCCCGAGAAGCGTCCGTTCTTCATGGACGGGAGCGATATATTCACGACAAAAATTCAGGCGTACTACTCCAGGACTATCAGCAATCCGATCGCGGCAGCCAAGGTAGTCGACAAATCGGGTCCGTGGTCCATCGCCTACCTGGGCGCCGAAGACCGGAATTCTCCCTTCATACTCGCCGGCGAGGACGGAAGCGTCACGGACAACAACGGCGATAATACGTTCTCCACGTCGTACAAATCATTCTCCAACATCCTGCGCGCGCGGTATAACTTTGGGCTGCAGTCATTTGTCGGCGCACTTGCAACGACCAGGAATTTCACCAATGCCCACAATTATGTGGGCGGTGTCGACTGGAACATCTTCTTCCATACGAATTACACGTTCGACGGACAATTTCTTATGTCCAACACACGCGAGTTGAACGACACGAACATCGTCTCCGATCCGTCGTTTTACGGTCCAACCATGTTTACGAAGGCCTTCGACGGACAGGAATATAACGGAACGGGCTTCCAAGCTGATTTCCGGAGGGACGCGAGAAGATACAGTTTCAGATTCACCTACAGGGATTTGTCGCCAACATTCCAGGCAGAGGATGGGTATATCTTCTCGAACGACCTGCGCACCGCCGATATGGAACATTCAATATCTTTTTACCCCAACTCCGCACTTGTTGACAATTGGGGGCTTGACCTTGAGTCGGGAGTGCATTTCGATTACCAGAACACCCGGAAGGAGCTGTGGCTCGTCCCCACGGCCTACTTCAATCTGAAGAGTCAGACTCAGCTGGTCGTCAGTTATCTCGCGGTCAACAATGAACTCTTTCACTCAGTGAGCTTCGTGAGGGTCAACAGATGGACCTTCAGTATTCAGTCCAATCCGGTAAGCATGCTTTCGTTCAATCTTAACGGAGCGTTCGGAAGATTCATATATCGAGCCGACCAGCCGGCACTCGGCAAAGGTCATAATCTGGATGCGGAGATGGTGCTGAAACCCACCGATAGGCTCACTCTGACGATAGACTATTCACGCTCGAGGCTTTCGAATGTGGTTGGAGGCGAACTTCTCTTCGACGGATACATAACACGTCTGGAAGGAATTTATCAGTTCAGCAACAAGGTGTTCCTCAGGTTGATAGGCCAATACGACAAGTTCTCGAACCAGTTTGAAGTGGATCCCCTTTTCAGCTACAAGCTGAACCCCTTCACCATTTTCTACGCCGGTTCGACGCACAGTCTGGAAGAGTACGGCCAGCCGTATGGCATAGTCCCCACTGCCCGACAATTCTTCATAAAGCTGCAGTATCTATGGAGAGACTAACCCATGCGTCAACCGGAATGGGTGCCTATGCTGCTATTCCTGCGGCGACTTAAGTGGGACTATCCACCAGGCCACAAGGTAGGTGACAAGGACCGGAAACACTCCGGTAGCAAAACAGGCGAACACCACGCCGAGCCTCACAAGCGTCGGGTCCGCATCGAGCATCTCCGCCAGCCCGCCGCATAGGCCGGCAAGCTTCTTCTCATTTTTCGATCTGAACAATTTCGTCATCTCAATTTCTCCTGGACTGTGTGTTTTAATTTCTCACAAACCAACGAAAAATCCGAAATGTTGTTTCACTATTGAATTCGGAGACCACCGTCATGCTGCGGAGCCACGCTTGGCCATGTCAGCCTGAATGCCATCTTAAAAGAAGAAAGCCACAGCGCCCTTCCCCATCGCAAGGTCAGGCGGCTGTGGCCGCGTTCAGACTGATTTTGCCTTCTGTTATTGAGTGTTGCTCAACTGCTTACCGTCATAATACCTGTCAGTGTGAGATAGTGAGTAGACGTAATTCGCCAGGTCCCATCTTTCGTTGTCGGAAAGGGTTTGGGCGTATGAAGGCATAGGTGTACCATTCAACCCCGTGCTGAAGATGAGATACACCTTCTCGCGTGTCCTTCCAACTTTAATGTCCCAGGCATGTGTCAGATTCGTCGGCTGAATCGGATTGCCCTGATCATCCGTGACAGTGGCGGCAGAGGGGCCGTTCCCTTCCCCGGTTATGCCGTGACAGCTCCAGCAGTGCATTTCCAGGTAGACCTGCCTACCCCGCTCGATGCTGTCGTAAGTGTACGGAATCGGAGTAGACACCTTAACCGTGTCAAGCGGATACTGCGTGGAGTCGCTGAACACCGGAGAGAGAGTCTTGATGTACTGGACGACTGAATACTGATCGGCTATGCTCATCTGGGCGAATGAAGGCATCGCAGTGTGGTAAATGCCCGAATTGATTATTCTCAGAAGGTCGTAATCTGTAGGTAGCTCTCCAGAGGCCGTGCTCCTGAACTTGAACACGCCGAGGTTGAAGTCCCTGGGTTTGGTCGCAAGCGATACTGAGGCGGGACCGCTTCCGTCACCGTTGTCGCCGTGGCACGGCGCGCACGCCTCATGATAGACCGCGGCTCCCCTTGCGACGCTCACTTCGTCGGAACCATTATAACTTGTCGCGCAAGAGTAGAGCCCCACGGTCAAGAGTACGAACATCGAAAACAGTGCTGTTTTCTTGACATTTAAATGCATGATCATCTCCTTTCCTCAGAATCCTACCATCACGCCCAGAGTGGAGAGCGTGGTCTTGGTATCTGTGAGTGCTGCGGGCGTGTTATCGTCGAGGAAACTCAGCTCGGCATACGCACCGACGTTTGGCGCGAAGTGGTACCGGATGCCTCCCGTGTATTGATTTTGCTTCTCAGATGTCTCCTTCACCTTGGTGAAATCATATCGTCCGTACACGAATAGCTTCTCCGGGACGAGTAGCACATTTAGCCCCACAAAACCTCCGTTCATGGTCTGCTTGACTCCGCCGATGTTGTCGTCCGTGGCGCTCATGTACTGGAACGAAAGATCGAAACGCTTCGTCCAGGGGTCGTTTGCCTCCACGGCGAACCCCGTCCTGGCGAGTTTGTCAGGTGCACCACCGGACGTCAACTCCTTCCCGCCGTAGTAGTAAACGCCAAGCCTGAATGGGGCATTATCCACATATTCCGTCTGCTCAAGCATTAGAAATGTGGCCTGGTTGGTCTTCAATGGGTCGCCACCGTCTGTCCCATCACTGATAGCGGCCTCATACCTTAGACCATCCATCAGCTGGGGGAGAAATCCGTACACCGACGCCGCCCACTGAGGCTCGGCAATAAGAAGTGATCCCTGTGCCGGGTCATAGTCGTATATGAGATAGTCCGCGGACTCGACCAGCGAGGTGTTATTCGGGAACGTATTCCACAAACGATACCGTCCGAACCTGAAATTCAAGTTGCTCTGCCCGTCGGGACCGGCGAGATTGTTGAACATTATGCTCATGGTCTCGATCGACGGGGAGTACTGACCTGGCCCGTTAATACCTATAGGCGCTGCAAGGAAGTAGCTCAAATGCTTTGCTATTGTGCCTGCCGTGAACAGGTCGAGGCCGCTGGGCTCGAACGTCGATTGGTCGCTAGTGGTCTTGTTATTTCCGACCGTTGTGACCGTGTGCGCCGAGACGAAAGAGGGATAGAACACAAAAGATAGTGAAAGCGGCTCCTGCGCCCAGATCGGCTGGGCTTCGTCAGTGCCGGGAAGCTGGTACCCGTTTATTTGGAATCTTCTTCCAAAGTCATTCAGTACCGGCGGGACGGTGTGACATCTGAAACAGCTCACGTGGTACTTTCTGGCAAAGAGCGGGATGGCCATCGAGTTGCTGCTCTGCAGACCGACGAGAACAATAGTCAGACCCGCAAGGAAGAGGCTCCTGGAAAAATCAAGCTTCATGTTACCTCCGATAGATTTGTGCTTAAGTATTACTTTCGACCTAACTGTCCTTCAGAGATTAGATGAGCTCGCTCACTTCAGCGTGAAGTCCGCGTCCGCCGTCTGTCCTGCAACCACAGTGATCTCCTGTGTCTGTTCTATCGGCTTTGAAAATTCCGGCTTGCCGCTGACATCCTTGGTGTCCCAACCTTCGTGCCACATCACCAACTTGTACTTTCCAGGGGGAACATCAGAAAGTGTAAAATTACCGTCCTTGTCGGTCGCCGCGGCATAGCCGTCACCTGAGACATAGATGTAGGCGTTCATCCACGGGTGGACATCGCATCGTATCATGTACATCCCGGGCTTCCTGACTCGCTGGACCGACTTCATTCCTTTGATCGGCTGGGCTATATTGAACGCCGTCTCGTTGTTTGACGCGAAGTAACCGTGCACATTGTGGAACAGCGGGTCTGCGTTCGCTACCGTGAAAGATTCGCCATGACTCACTATGAGGACGTGTGGGTTATATGAACAGTCTTTTTGGTCTATCACATATTTGGAGGGGGCGACGCGTTCAGCTTTCCCTTTAAGACCCTCGATGTAAACAACGGCATACTCAACGCCACCGTCTTTCCCGACGACAAGTCTGTCGAGAGACGCCTCGTTGCCGCAAACATTGTTGTTGTAAGTCACCTTGTAGGGCGTCATCGTGGGAGGTGTACCAGCAAACTTCACCGTTCCCTTTACTGTACCGGTCTGCCCGAAGGCCAACGAAGATCCGACCACAAGAGTGAGAAGGACCAGAGCTAAAGATTTACTTGCATTCATGTTTAGTGTACTCCTTTTGTCGTTTGGAAATAGGATGGGACGTGCGTGACCACACGTAGTTTTGGCTTTTGTCTGTCGTACGGCTTCAGGGCCGCCGACCCTGGTTTGGTTCGTTGGCAACTCCCACGTTCGTGACTTTCGTGCGTGTCGCCTGTCAGCCAGGAAGCGGAATCTCTTCGATAACATTCTTCGTATCACACCTATTCGTATTCATAAGGAATTATTCGGGTTTTTAGTTCCTTACAAGGGCCGGACGGAGTTTATTTTTTGGAGGGTGTTCCACAGTGTTGCGTGGAGAAATATGGAAGATATGGGCCCCGCAGCGGGCAGTGTGCGCCCTCGAGACCGGGCTGGGGGTGAAATAAGAAGAGCTAGAGGAGGAAGGTACCCGGCGTGACTAAATGTCCGCCGAGAGGGAAGCGGCTCAGTCCCCTTCCCTCAAAGACCGGTATTTCTTCAGCTTTCCTTCGACAACGGCGGCCAACATGTCGGGGTCCACGGGCTTTGTCAGGTAGTCATCAACTCCCAGCTGAATCCCGGTTCTAACAAAAAAGCTTTCATGCATACCGCTCATCAGTATGAACGGCACCTTTTTGAGATGGGGTATCTTCTGGGCTCTCTCGTAGAAGGAAAAACCGTCCCCCTCCGTGCCAGAAAACATGACATCTGAAATGATCATATCAACGTTAGTTGATTCGAGGAGTTTGAGCGCATCCGTAGGACTTTGCTTGGTCAGGACACTGTAGCCGTACCCTTCGAGCACTGGCTTCACGGAATCGAGGAAGATCTCTTCGTCATCGACAACCAGGATAACGGCCTTCATCACCGCCCGCTTGAATGCGGCAAGTATGTGAGGCTCAAGCCTGGTCGATTCCTCAGACGTAATCTGGTATTTCTGTTTCAGTATGTTCAGAGCACTCTCGTCGTTCGGCGTAACCGCGCCCTTTTTAATTTCCTTCTCGACCTCGGTCACATAGACCTGGAGCCTTATCTCGCTTTCGCACTCTATGTGGTCTTCGAAAGAAAGGCCAAGGACGTCCCTCAGCTGCATGAGTGCCCTTGCGACATCAGCGGTAAGGGGAGGAGAAGACCACGCATCCCGGAGACGGCTCATGTAAATTCTCAGTTTCTCTTCCTTGGTATCCGGGAGCTTGAGCCCGAGCAATTTCAGCTTTTCCTCAAAGCTGGCCTCAGCGGAGCTTTTCGCCTCCGAAGTCCTCCTCGCGACCTCCTGTTCCATCTCCGCTGTCATGGATTTTCTGGCTTCGTCGAGCTTTCGCTGTTCTTCATCGACGATGCTCTTCCGGTCAGTTTCCAGCCTTGTGCGGTGTTCGGTGAGCTCGGTCTCGATTTCCCTTTCGACCTTTTGCCTTTCCTTAGCGAGTTCGGCGACGAGTCTCTTTTCGTACTCTGCCTCAAGCTGGCTCCGCAACTCCGTGTTTCTGCGTTCGAATTCAATTTGTTCGTTCCGTCTGATTTCATCGAGCCTTTTCTGAAGCTCAGCCTGAGTCTCCGCTTCGAGCCGCTTGTACCTCTCCTCGTAGACCCGTTCTATTTCGGCCTGCTGAGATTTGATTTGCTCTTCAATCCGGTTCTTCTCGGCGTCGAGGTTCTGTTCAAACTCCATCTGGAGCCTTTGTCGGGTTGCCTCGGCCTGTTTTTCGCGCTCTCTTTCCTGCTCTTCCTTGGTTGACGTCTTTACCTTGTTCAGCTCAGATGAGAGTCTCTTTTCAAATTCAGCTTCCATCTGCTTGCGGCTTTCATCGATGGCCCGACGCTCTTTCTCCAGAAGGCTTCTTTTTTCCCTGACCGCGGCCTCCTTCAACTCGAGCATCGACTTCTCATAGAGGGAGCTCATCTCGGAACGGGTGTCCTCTTCCGCTTTCTTCCGTTCAGCAGCGAGCTGCTGTCTGTACGAGGCTTCCATCTTCCCAATCTCAATCTCGAACTTTTCCTTCGATTCTCTTTCGAGGTCGCGCCTGAATTTCTCCCTTTCCTTCTCGAGATTGGCGATGAGCGAGGCCCGCTCCGCCTCCTGCCATTCGCGCTCCTTCTTCAGCGCGTCCGCAATCCTCTGCTCCGCTTTTCTAATCTCGTCGGTGAATTTTTTGTCGAACTCCTCCTTTAGCCTCGTCTCTATTTCCCGCCTGATTTCAGCTTCATCAAAGCTCGGCTGGGAGAGTGCCTCTGTCGCGGGGGGAATCGCCTCGGGCTCATTGCTCGGCTGTGGTGGCTCTGGCTTCTCTTTCGGACTGGCTGCGGCAGTCTCCATGGCTTGCCTGCGCTCTTCAAGCGCAAGGGCGTAAACGTTGTTGGGTTCAACCTCGTGAACGGCATCCAACTCACCCTTCGCCTCGACAAGTTTTCCTTCGCGTATATACTTATCGGCCATGCGAAGATGCGCCGCGACCTCGTTCCGTTGGGAGTCCTGTGGTGGGGGCGAGCTGGGTCGGGGACCCTGGTTTTTCCTAAAAAGCATTCTAACTCCGGAGAATCCTTGAATAAGTTATCGAAGCGCCCACTGATTAGCAATAATCGTGGGACGGGGCGATCTTAACCCGTCGACTCGCCCCCTCTTAAACCGACCTTCCTGGTCTTTCCTTTCCCTCAGCCTTTATCCGCAGCGTGGTGCTTGATCACCTTAGCGTCAACCAGGAACACCACATCCTCCGCGATGTTTGTCGCGTGGTCTGCTATCCGCTCAATGTGTTTCAAAGCTACAATCAAGTGCGCACCCGGCTCAACGACCGCCGGGTCCTTTTTCATTTCATCTATGACAAATCTGAATTTCTGCCTGTTCATTTCGTCAACCACGTCATCCTGCTTGCAAATCCTTCTCGCCAGCTCGGCGTCAGCATGTATGAATGAATCGATGCTGTCATGAACCATCCTCCTCGCCACATCGCCCATCTCAAGTATGGCGGTTTTGCGCACAAGCTCGGGAAAATCCCTCAGCGGCTCGACTCTCTGAGCTATGTTAACCGCGACATCTCCGATCCGCTCCAGCTCATGGTTCATCTTTATCGCTGAAACCACCAGACGAAGGTCGGCGGCGACTGGCTGCTCGAGTGCCATGATCTCGTCTACCTGCTGGTCGAGCAAATTGTCGAAATCGTTGACTTTCTTTTCGGTCTCGTAAACTTTTGTCGTCGCCTGAAGATCTCTGTCGTGGAGTGCACGGAAAGCCAGGTCGAGCTGTTCGTCGACGAGGCTACCCATCTTGATCAGGTTTACTCTCAATCCCTCCAGTAAATCTTCGAAATGTCTGTGCATTTATCTCTCTCCTTTAATGCGAGGGAAGCCTTCTTCCCTGCGTCAAATATACATCTTATTTCTTCAAAAGGAAGCTGAACTCGGAACCCTTACCGAGCTCGCTCCTTACCTCGATTCTGCTGTTATGTGCTTCGATTATGTGTTTAACAATGGCAAGTCCCAGTCCGGTTCCTCCCACACTTCTGCTCCTGTCCTTGTCAACCCTGTAAAACCTCTCGAATATACGTCCGAGATGCTCCTCACCTATACCGCTTCCGTTGTCTCTGACATACACCCTGACGGTTCCCTGGAGGTCAGTGAATCCGACTTCTACCTTTCCTCCGTCATCGGTGTACTTGATGGAGTTGTCTATCAGGTTTGAAAGGACCTGCCTAAGCCTTTCGCGGTCACCAAGGACGAGTATCTCCCGCTCGGGGAGCTGGCAGACGATTTGAATGGACTTCTTTTCCGCTTTATGCTCGAGCTCTTCTACAATACTCCGCATGAATTCCGGAAGATTGAAATACCTGAAGCTCATTCTCATCTCGCCGCTCTCTATCCTGGAAATTTCTATCAGGTCGTTAAGGAGAGTGTTCAGGCGTACGGAATGCTCGTAAGCTTTCTGAAGGAATTCCCGATTGACCTTAGGGTCGTCGATGGCCCCGTCGATCAGTGTTTCTATGAATCCCTGTATGCTGAATATCGGAGTCCTCAGCTCGTGCGAAACGTTGGCCAGGAACTCACTTCTCACCCGCTCAAGCTTTTCCAGCTTCGAGATGTCCTGCTTCAGATTACCCACAATTTGGTTCGTCAGTTTGCTGACCTGCCTCAGCTCGATAGCTCCGGTCTCAGGGAGCTGGACCGACAGATCGCCGGCGCTTATCCTGCGAAGAGCGTCAACTATCATGTTTAGAATCTTAGTCTGCCGTTTTCTGAAAGCGACGAGTACTTCAAGGAAACCAAAAGCCAGCATCGTACCGACAAAGGCAGTTAGTAAAAGATGGAGGGTGAGCCCTGGACCCGTCAACGGGAAGATACTTCCGACGAGAAGCAGAACAAGGTATATGACAACGCCGGCAGCGGCGGCAACTGTGATCCGGATCTTGTATGAATCGAGAAAGTGGTTCATTCTACTTTGAACTTGTACCCAACGCCTTTGATCGTCTCTATCATCGCCGCGTGCTTGCCGAGCTTTTCCCTTATCTTCCGGATGTGCACGTCCACCGTCCTGTCACCAACGTATACATCCGCCCCCCAAACCCTGCTCAGAAGGGTCTCTCTAGTAACGACCTTTCCCTCATGTGACGCGAGGTAATAGAGTATCTCAAACTCTTTACGAGGAAAGAATATCTGCTCCCCCGAAACGCTCACGAGGTAACTGTCCCTGTCTATGGATATGGTGCCGAAGTCCAAGTTCTTCGCCTCCTCGGACTTGACCCCTTCATACCTCCTGAGGACTGCGCGTATTCTGGAGATGAGTTTTCTTGGGCTGATCGGCTTCACGATATAATCATCCGCGCCCAGTTCCAGCCCGAGGACCTCGTCGAACTCCGCGCTCTTTGCCGTAAGAAATATGACCGGAATGTTGGCAGTCTTCTCACTCTGGTTGAGAGACTTAATAACTTCGTAGCCATCCTTTCCGGGCAACATGATGTCGAGGAGTATAAGGTCAGGCTTCGCTTCGGCCGCCTTCTTCAGCGCCTCATTTCCATCCAAAGCCGATTCGACCTTGAAACCTTCCCGTTCAAGGTTGTAGCGGATAAGCTGGACTATATCCTTCTCGTCGTCAACGACCAAGACACTTTTCATTCAGGACTCCTTTACTCGGGGGGCAAGAGGGAGGGAAAAACGCGGCAAGCAAAACGATCCCACTGCTTGTTCGGGTCCGCTTGAGGCGACGGGCGGATTCGAACCGCCGCATAAAGGTTTTGCAGACCTCTCCCTTACCACTTGGGTACGTCGCCATTATATAACCAAAAGCTCATAGTCGACAGTAAGTACTCACAACAATCGCGTGAAACTCTTATGAGCCATAAACCATCAGCTATGAGCTATATTCTGAGCGGGAAACGGGACTCGAACCCGCGACATCAACCTTGGCAAGGTTGCGCTCTACCAACTGAGCTATTCCCGCATTGGTTTGAAAATATAGCCGTAAGGAGAAAGAAAGTCAAGGATTCATGAATCCGCCTCGGAGCCTCGAATTCTTTGCTTCATAGCTGCCCCCCCACCCCTCCCTCCAATGACGCAGTCGTAGCAGACTCCTTAAGGATAAAGAGAGCTTACATGTACATGCGGTTCCCGCACCAGATACTGAATCGCCATCCTCCCTGCACTTACGATCCCCCCTTGCAACACCACCCCAACCTTCCCGTAGCGTGGCGGTAAGACACCCCACGTGGACTTCTCTCTTGACATGCCCGTAACTCGGCGCTATATTTATCGTAAAGATACGATAAAGAAAGAACGGGTTATGCCAGTAACAAAAACAGAAGAGTTCGGAACCAAAGACGTAAGGCTATCGAGATGGGCGAAAGCTCTTGCTCACCCTGCTCGGGTAGCCATACTGAGGACGCTTGCGAAGCGCAATGCCTGCGTTTGTGGCGAAATCGTCGATGCCCTTCCGATAGCACAGGCCACCGTTTCACAGCACCTGAAAGAGCTTAAGAATGCCGGTCTCGTCAAGGGTACAATCGAAGGTCCCTCCTCGTGTTATTGCCTCAATAAGGCTGCCGTCTCGGAACTCGCAGCTGAGCTCAACGGACTGTTCGAGGAGCTCGCGGATGGATGCACTTCAAACACCTGCTCAACAAAACAAAGGAAGTAAATGCCGAACTTCAGGGAATCAGACAGCGGAGACATAAAATTCGTTGAGTCATTGCTGAAGCAAAATGGCCTTCCGCTGGATGTCCTGCATGAGAGTGGCGCTCGACTCTATATCGCAGAGAGCGGCGGCCGCCCGGTAGGGACAGCGGGATTTGAGTTCTACGGCCATGACGCCCTCCTCAGGTCTGTTGCGGTAAACGTCGAATTGCAGCACAAAGGACTCGGGTCGCGAATCGTCGATTTCATGCTCGAGGAAGCAAAGCGGAGGAACGTGGGAAGAGTAGTCCTCCTTACCGAAACCGCAAGAGATTTCTTCCTAAAGAAAGGTTTTGCAGTCATCGCCCGATCGGAGATTACCAATCCGGCATTGCTGGCGTCCCCTGAATTCACGCATGCATGCCCTCAGTCGGCCGTCTGCATGCAATTAATCTTAGATAAATCCGTCATGTAAAAATCAAATCTGCAGTGGGAGAATGACATGAAATCAGAAGATGAGCTCAAATCCGAAGTGAAGGACAAGTACGCCTCGATCGTCAAGAAGCCTCGCACCTCGTGCGGCTGTGGGGGAAAGGCTGAGGTCGTTTTTGAAATCGATTACTCCGGCCTCGACGGCTACAACCCGGAAGCTGACTTTGGACTCGGTTGCGGAATCCCGACCGATGGCGCCGGGATCAAGCCAGGTGAGACGGTGCTCGATCTCGGGAGTGGCGCCGGCAACGACGTCTTCGTCGCAAGGAGAATTGTCGGCGAAAGTGGGAGAGTCATCGGTGTCGACATGACTCCATCCATGGTAGAAAAAGCGAGGGCCAACAACGCAAAGGTTGGCTATTCGAATGTTGAATTCAGGCTAGGCGAAATCGAACACCTCCCTGTTGAGTCGGGGAGCATTGACGTTGTCCTGAGCAACTGCGTCCTGAACCTCGTGCCGGACAAGCAACGCGCGTTTGGCGAGATAATGAGGGTACTGCGGCCCGGCGGACACTTCAGCATCTCCGACATAGTCACTATTGGTAACATTCCCGAAAGGTTAAGGGAGGTCGCCGCACTTTATGCAGGATGTGTCAGCGGGGCGCTTACCAAAGAGGATTATATTGCGGCGATCCGAAACTCGGGGTTCAAAGATATCGTCGTGCGAAGCGAGAAGCCGATGAATCCGCCGGATGAACTGAGCGACGACGTGGATCCGGCTGACCTCGACGC
>JAKAMG010000004.1:72338-174847 GCA_021812985.1 Bacteroidota bacterium | reverse complement strand
CTCCGGTTCGCCTCCGACCGGGGCGTACATTATTTCATTGACTACTAATGATCCTGGGGGATAAGAGTACTTGATAAATGAAAGGGCTTGGTTGTTAGATGTATCCTCATCGCTTGGGCAGTCCAGGACGGCGATTGCATTCAGGTGATGCATGATAGTGATCCCGGCTTGAATCACCAACACCACCGAGTCTCCGCTGTTCATCTCTGCAATGGAACGCGACGCGGTAAGCTCGGTCGTTTGGTCTGTCGAATCGCCGTTGTAGTCGATATACAGATATAACTCGGATGGTGACGCTTTCATTGAGCCGGCGTTCTTAACCGTCGTTCTGAACAAAATGTTCGATTCACCAGCCAGGTATGTTGTTGAAAAGGAGGAGATTGTAAGATCGTACTCATGCGGAGTAATACTGTTCCTCCTTGCCGGTGTGCTTCCATGCGGGTCGATCGATGTTCCCCAGTTGGCCTTCGAGCGAGAGGAGTCGGCGGCGGAAATTCTCTCGAGCGATCTTCCATTCGTTCCTCCCCATGACGATGTGTAAAAGACGGAGTCGACCAGGCGTTTGTTTGCGTCACGTAACGTAACAGTGTCTCCGGTGTTCACAAGAAAATGCTGCGGCCAGGCGACGATCGTGTACCGACTTTCTGCCTCTGGATGAAACGTAAGCAAATCGGCACTGTTCGTCAGTATCAAATAGGAGTGCGATCTGACGAAGAAATCAGACGACGCGATTGTGTATCGGGATTTAGTCTTGCTGCTGATTGTCCAGTTCAGAACGTTGACACTATCCTCACCCGCGTTGTAGACCTCGACCCATTCGGGTTCGCCTCCCAACGGTCCGTACATGAGTTCGTTGATTTTTATCCCCTGGCCGAACGCACACTCCGCCAGGATGCAGATGAGAGACGCGCCAAGCCATTTCATCACCGCCCCCTCGCGTTGATAATCAGTCGATAGCGGATGTCATCCGCTAATATATATCGCCCCCCTCAGAAGGGGATTAAAAGCCCGATTGGCCGGTTCTACCGTTGAGGTTGACCTGTCCGTCCTCCTGAAGTTGTTCTATACTTTGTCTCTAACCCGCACGAGAAAGAGAGCAGACTGCCTACCGCCGGTAGAAATTGTCACACGGGCCTTTCAATTCCAAGCCGCCGAGTTGCAGTGAAGCGTAGATGCGGGCGGTCCAACTTCTGCGGCTTGACCCTGTCTAGAAACTGCTGATGTCTCTCCCGAAGACGGATGCCTTCACCCAGTCAAAGAGGACGAGCACTTTGTTCTTGATGCTGACAAGCCGTGTAAGGTACGCAGACCGCCAGAACAGGAACGTAGCGAAGCCTTTCCCTTTTACGTTTGGAAGATTGGCCAGCGCGCGACGGTTCCCCACATATGCAAGCATTCCGAGGTCGCGGTACGTGAAGGGGTACGGCGGTTTCCCTTTCGCCATTCTGTTAAACTGCCTTGCAAGATATTTCCCCTCCTGCTGGGCTACCTGGGCGGTGGCCGGGTAGTTCACGTCCACCGGCGTGGCGCAGTCTCCCGCCGCGTAAGTGTCGGCGCTTCCTTCTACTCGAAGGAACTCGTCCGTGACTACCCGGGCAGATTTGCTCCTCCTGAAGTCTAGTGAAAGTGTCAGTTCCGTCGGGCCGATGCCTGTGGACCACACCACGAGTCCATACGGCACAGATGACCCGTCGTGCATTATGATCTCTTTTTCGCGGAGCTCTTTCACCGGCGAATTAGGTTTCACTTCTATGCTTTGTCTTTGGAACAGGCGCGTGGCATACTCCGAGAGCCGAGAGTCGAATGTCCCAAGGATTTGTCTTGCCGCTTCGAGGAGAGTAATTCTGGTATAAGGAATAAGCGCCGGATACCATTTGACAAGATCCTCACGCACGAAGTCGTTCAGCTCCGCCGCGAACTCCACCCCCGTTGGGCCCCCCCCGACGACTACGAAATGAAGGAGCCTTCTTCTCTCCTCGTCGGGGAGATTCGGCGCGCTGGCCCTCTCGAAATTGTCTATGATCTTTACTCTTATCGCTCGCGCGTCTTGGAGTTCCTTCAGGAAGAGAGCGTGCTCGCGGACCCCTGGAATTCCAAACGTGTTGTTGACTGCCCCTACGGCTATGACAAGATAATCATATGTTAACTCGAAAGTCTTGCCGTCCTGAAGAGTCTCACACTTGACACTCTTGGAGTCTCCGGATATCGAGACACACTTTGCCTGGAAGTATCGGAGTTCGTCCCTTGCTGTTCTTATCGGCTCAATTATGCTCCTGAATTCTATGGTTCCCACCGTCGTGCTGGGAAGAAGAGGGGTGAACAGGAAGTGGTTTCTCGGACTTACGATGGAGACTTCATAAGCGTTGAGGTTTATGTTCCTTACGAGACTGAGCGCAGCAAATCCGCTCCCCAAAATGACGAGCTTTTTCTTCTCTGTGTTCGGAGGCATTTGTGGCTTTCCTTGTTTTTGCCACTATCGTAACAATCTCAGGTCACATTTAGTTTACCGATCCGGTGAAGTGTGGTCCTTGCCGAGTGACGCATTCGCTCACTCCGGTCGCGGGGTCGCACGGCTTCTCCAAGGCAGCCGCACGGGGAGCAATTCCATTCAGAAGGTTGAGCTGTTCAAGAACCTCGCAGTACCCGCGTTTTTAGTATGTGCCGGCGAACAGCGAGCGTAGGTCGAGCGCGGGAGCTTTCGACTTGCTCGCGAGCGTGACGTAAGTCCGGCAGAGCATATCCTTCCCGGCGCCGAGAACCGTGCTTATAAGCCCGATAGCCTCACCGTATTCTGCAGGGGGAAGGCTCTTCATGACAAGTCTCCATGTCGCCTCCTCGAGCACGTTGAAGGCTGTCTGCACTTCGTAGAGGTCGAATCCCGATTCATATCTTTCGCGGGCGACGCTCTCGGCATGGGACAGCATCGGCCCGAGGTTTCTCTCAGAGATGGCTCTCACCGCAAGGACGTAAAGAGCCCTGAGCCGTTGACGAGTATGTTCTTCGCCCGCCCTCTCATAATGTTCGAGATGTGCCCTCGAGAGCGCGCTCTCCGCCTCGGTAAGAATCTCGTTCATGCGCTCATGAAGGAATTGACTTAGTTCCATGGCGATACCTCCGAAATTTACCGAAATATAACGAGTGGGGAAGCGGAAAATCCACGGCACTATCTGAAGGGAAGGGGGAGTCTGGAACTCAAACAAAAAAGCCCGGAGTGTGTCCGGGCCTACGCAGGAACGATGTTGTAATGCGTCTCAGATTTCGTCCGTCACGCATCCCTCTGAAGCGGAGGAGACGTTCTTGATGTACTTGTACAGCATACCGCTCTTCACCCTGTAGGGAGGTTCTTTCCATGCCTTCAGTCTCTTTTCTATCTCCGCGTCCGGGACCTCGAGTACGATGGAGTTTTTCTCGGCATCAATCGTAATCCTGTCGCCGTCATGTACCACCGCGATGACTCCGCCGGCCTGTGCCTCCGGAGTTATGTGCCCGACGACGAATCCGTGGGTGCCGCCCGAGAACCTCCCGTCCGTGATAAGGGCGACGCTCTTGCCGAGCCCCGCGCCCATAATTGCCGATGTGATGGTCAGCATTTCCCGCATGCCGGGTCCTCCCTTTGGACCCTCGTACCTGATGACGACAACGTCACCCGCCTCGACTTTCTTCTGCTCGAGTGCTTTAAGCGTCTCCTCTTCCGAATCGAAGACCTTTGCCGGACCGGAGAAGCGCAATCCCTCCTTGCCGGTAATCTTTGCCACGGCGCCTTCCCTTGCCAGGTTGCCGTAGAGAATCTGGAGATGTCCCGTCTTCTTTATGGGCTCAGACAAGGGGTGAATAATCTTCTGTCCTGAGGCAAGGTCAGCCACCTTTTCGATATTCTCGCCGAGAGTCCTGCCGGTGACAGTCATGCAGTTCCCGTCAAGTAGGCCTTCCCTGAGGAGGAGTTTCTGAACGGCGGGGATGCCGCCTATGTCGTTGACATCTTCCATGACGAATTTTCCGCTCGGTTTCAGCTCAGCGATATAGGGCACGCGGTCGCTGACCTCCTGGAAATCGTCGATCGTGAGTTTCACGCCCACCGATTTCGCGATTGCGATCAGGTGGAGAACTGCGTTCGTGGAACCGCCAAGAGCCGTGACCATGGTTATGGCGTTGATAAAAGACTTCCTGGTCATGATGTCACGGGGCTTGAGATCCTTCTCGAGCAGGTTGAGCACTGCCTTTCCGGCGGCAAGGCTTTCCTTCTTCTTCGCGTCGCTGTCAGCCGGAAGGGAAGAGCTGTAGGGGAGCGACATCCCGAGCGTCTCGATCGCTGTGGCCATTGTGTTGGCGGTATACATTCCGCCGCACGCGCCGGGCCCGGGGCAGGCGTGCTTCACAACCTCGTTCATCTCAGACTCTTTCAGGTTACCCGCTATAAATTCTCCGTACGATTCGAACACCGAGACAATATCGAGCTTTCGTTCGCCGAGGTGTCCGGCCCTGATCGTCCCTCCGTATATCATAAGGCTCGGGCGGTTTACCCTTCCCATCGCTATCACTGAACCTGGCATGTTCTTGTCGCAGCCGGGGAGTGATATGTTGGCGTCGTACCACTGTGCCCGCATAACCGCCTCGATAGAGTCCGCGATGATTTCCCTCGAAGGGAGTGAGGACTTCATTCCCTCCGTTCCCATCGCCATCCCGTCGCTGACGCCAATGGTGTGGAAGATCAAACCGACCATACCGGCTTCCTGGACTCCCTGCTTGACGATCCTGGCGAGATCGTTCAGGTGCATGTTGCAGGTGTTGCCCTCCCATCCCATGCTTGCTATGCCGACCTGCGGCTTGGCCATGTCCGGGTCTTTCAGACCGACTCCGTAGAGCATCGCGCGCGAAGCAACCTGCGAAGTCTTTTGAGTCAACTGTGAACTGTATTTGTTGAGACCGCTCTTCATTTCTCTTTATCTCCTTCGTGCATCGTCTTCAATATTTCTTCTTTAGTCAAATATAAATAAAAAGACGCATCCATAGAATCTGCGAACGCGAGGGGATTATCTGCCCGATTCCATATGAAATTTATGTAGGAATCTGTGAAATGCGGGCGCGAGAAGGACGCCGACAGCTACGAGGAAAACGATTCCCGAGAAGAGCGCGTAGAACGAGGCGAACAGTTTCCCGGCGGTGGTGTGCAGCGTGTTCACCGGCCCCATTCCGCCAAGTATCATGGCCGCATTGACCGTGGAATCTATCCAGCTCAATCCTTCCAGCACGTGGTAGCCTTCTATACCTATCCCGAGCGAGACTCCGATAATCACGAAGGCGAACAGGCCGTGTCTGGCTACTCTTCTCACGTATTTGCGGCGCGGTAGGAGCGGCTCTTTCTTGTGCTCAAACATATATAATCCTCCAATCTTCGGCCCAATATAGCGGATTAGGAATGCAACCTAAACCTGAATCCGGGCTCAAAATACCTTGAGTAAACGACATTTGTTTGTTACTATTACTAAACCTCAACGTTCAAAAATATCGGAATATATGAAAAGACTTCTCGCGTTCGTGTTCGCTTACTGTGCCTGCACCGGAATATCCTCCGCGCAGTTTCTCTCACAACAGCAACAGCAGGGACTCTCCGGGCAGAATCAGTCTGCACAATCGATGCAAATGCCTTCGCTCACAAACAGCATGTTCACGACGAGTGCGGACTTTTTCAAGAACCTTCAGGCACAGGGGATGCTGGTCCAGCCGCCCCCTTACGACAGGAGGGTAGACTCAACGAGCTACGTGCTCGGGCCTGGCGACATTGTCAACATCGGGATCTGGGGAGCGACTCCCATCTCATACAACCTCAGCGTTAATCCCGAAGGCTCCGTCATCGTACCGTCATTTGGAGTCCTGAATGTCGGGGGTATGACCCTCGCCGCCGCTAAGGCGTATGCGAGAAAGGATCTGAGCAGCCAGTTCAGGAACTCTTCGATAACATTCACCTTGATATATCCCAGGTCGTTCTACGTCATGGTTACGGGCGTGGTCAGAAGGCCTGGCAGGTACGTCGTCACCTCGTTCGACCGCGTGGACCGGGCGTTTACTCTCGCGAATCTTCCGCTGGACAACATGGACACATCCCACGTGTATCCTAATTTTTCTTTGAGGAGGGTAGAGCTGATCCATCGGGATGGCACAGTGCAGAACGTCGACCTCCTGAAGTTTTACATGACGGGTAACCTGTCTGACGATCCGCACCTCAGGGAGGGTGATGCGATTATCATCCCTAAAGAAAACTTTGCCGCTGGAAGCATAAGTATCTCCGGCGCTGTCAAGATGCCGGGGAACTACGAGTACGTGCCAGGCGACAAAATCAACGATCTGCTCGAACTCTGCGCCGGACTTACCGGGCTCGCCGATACATCACATGTCCGGATACTTTCATGGAACGGGAAACACTACGAGAGCACGATAATCAATCTGAACGACTCCACCGTTCTCGACCAGCCCCTCTCGGTGAACTCGCGCGTGATAGTTCCGACCGACAGATCAAGGATAAACAACTACTTCGTATGGGTGACCGGAGAAGTGGAGTCGCCCGGAATTTATCCGATCTCGCGCGACTCGACGAAGCTTTCAACAGTCATCGATCTGGCGGGCGGCTTCACAAAGTGGGCATCGCTCGCGAATTCGGTGATCCTCAGATCCAAGCCGGGGCGCATCTCCCCCGAGGCGGTACTGTACGATACGCTGTCATACCTTTACAAGGCGGGCGGAGTGTCGACGGAACAGGTCCCATATGTGGCTGATGAGCTCATGATGCGTCTCAATCGCGAGCAGGTGTCTGCGAACTTCGTCAAGCTCTTCGTCGACAAAGACGAGAGGTATGACTGCACGTTGAGGAGCGGGGACAGTATCTACGTCGCGCGAAACCAGTATTCCGTCTACATCTTCGGTCAGGTCAAGGATCCGGGTTTTGTCAATTACCACGCCGGCTGGAATTACGAAGACTACGTGAAGGCCGCCGGGGGGTACACCGGATTCGCGGAATCTGGAAAGGTGAAGATCATAAAAGGTGGCACACTGCAGTGGTATGAAGATGGCACGGCCACGATCGAGCCGGGCGATTTCGTCTTCGTCCCGAAGGTTACTATCAAGCCTCAGCTGTACAACTGGAATCTGTTCAAGGACATCGTCGCCACGGTTGGAGCGGTGGCTTCCATAGCCACTACGGTCCTCCTCGTAATCAGGACCACGCAGGGCAAGTAGCGTTCGCCACACCTGTCTTTCAACGGCCCCGTCGACGGTTCGGCGGGGCTTTCCTTTTTCAGCCGGAAGTCCCCGTTAGCCCTTTTCCGTCTAGACCCATTTGCTCGAATTGACTTTTAAAATTCGGGCGACTAATTTGCCGGCGTTAGAGGGCCTGGTTGGTCGTGGTTCGAGAGCCATTTCACGTTATCGAAGAACGCGAAATCTCTTACGTTTGAGGCCATTTTCAAACGAAAACAAGAGAGGAGGTCAAGATGGAGAACGCAAACGCGGAACCCGTCAAGATTCAGGCGTGGCAACGGACCTATTTCCTTGATATCAAGGAATCGAAAACCGGATCGAAGTATCTGATCTTTACGGAGAGCAAGAAGAACAAGGAAGGCAAGTTCGACCGTCAGAGGATCATGATCTTCAAGGATGATTTGCAGGCGGTCGTTGACGCCTTGAAAAAAGTGGCGCCGGACCTCGGAGTCACTCTCTGAGTAGGACTATTTGTGTGACGACGGAAGAGGTGACCTCCAAACCTTCCTCTCTTCCGTCCTGAGTTTCCCCTTAACCAATCGCGCAAGTCAAACCCTAGTTCTCAGTACGTTCCACGGTCGGCATTTTCAATCGATCGGGACGGATTGTTAAAAACTCGGGTCGCTGTTATTTTTAGTCGTTCAGAATTTTAAACAGAGAAGGAGAATTAATGGCTCGTAGTTTAAACAAAGTCATGCTGATTGGCAACCTCGGAAAAGACCCTGAGCTTAGGTACGCGCCAAGCGGGGCGGCGGTTGTCAACTTTAGCCTAGCGACGAGCGAGCAGTGGAAAGACCAGGAAGGCAATCCGCAGGAGAAGACTTCGTGGCACAATATAGTGGTGTGGGGAAAACTCGCGGAGATTGCCGCAGAGTATCTCAAGAAGGGAAGAAAAGTCTACATCGAGGGGCGGCTGCAATACCGTGACTACGAGGGGAAGGATGGCAATAAGCGGTATGTCACGGAGATAGTGGTGAGTGACCTCGTGATGCTCGGCTCACGACAGGACGGCGACGGCGGCGCCTCGAACGCGCGTGAGGAATCCGGCGCGCCTCCCTCTGTCTCAGAAGAGAAGGATGATCTTCCCTTTTAACTGGTGCACAAATTTCCCGCCAGGATCAAGGTCGCCTTCAACGGGCGACCTTTTTCTTGTCAGGCGTTCATAGACTTTGGCGCGCAAATCGCCTAAATTTTCTCGGAGGGAAAAATGAGCTTTCTCAAGATCAGCCACATAGCAATCGCAGTCGAAGACCTGGACGCCGCCAGCAAGGCGTTCGAGACACTGGTAGGGAACAAGGTGGACCACTTCGAGGAAGTAGCCGACCAGAAAGTGAAAGTCGGCATGCTCCCCGTCGGGGAATCGCGGCTTGAACTTGTAGGGCCATCAGACCCCTCTTCCACGATCGTCAAGTTCATAAGCAAGAGGGGTGAGGGAATTCATCACATCTGCTTCGAAGTAGCAGACATTAGAGCGGAGCTCAGACGCCTCAAAGACGCAGGGTTCCAGCTGATCGACGACGAGCCGCGACACGGCGCGGACGGCCATCTGATAGCTTTCATCCATCCGAGGACGACCGGCGGAGTACTCGTCGAGCTGAGTGAGAAGCGGAAATAATCGAGGGGAACGTGACCCGGAGCCGGATTCGGCAGTATTGATAGCCGATACCGGACATCGCCGCGGAATCGTTCTGTGTTACAATGGCTAACCTGTACGAAGACATAGAGATTCAGGAAGTAGGTTTCGGTCTCAGGGAGAAGCTCGACAACCTGCCAAGGCTGTCGGGAGTATATCAGTTTAAGAACGCGGAAGGAAAAATCATCTACGTCGGCAAGGCGAAGATCCTCCGTAACCGAGTTCGCTCCTATTTCCAGAAAGGGCATGACCACGACCCGAAGACAAAGGTCCTGGTCACGAAGATAGCCGACCTCGAGGTGATAGTCACGGACACCGAGATGGAGGCCCTCATACTCGAGAACACTCTCATCAAGAAGCTGAAGCCTCGCTACAATATTGACCTGCGCGATGACAAGAGCTACCCTTATATAGTGGTTACGAACGAACCCTTCCCGCGGGTCTACGTGACGAGAAGGGTGCGGCAGGACGGCTCGCGTTACTACGGACCGTACACGGACGTAAAGACGATGCGCTTCGCTCTGAAATCGGTGCGCGACATCTTCCAGATCAGGAGTTGCAGGCTCCCGCTCACCGAGGAAGGGATCGCGAAAAAGAAATGGAAGGTGTGCCTTGACTACCACATCGGGAAGTGCGGTGGACCATGCGAGGGCATTGTCTCCCTCGAGGAATACAACGAGATGGTGTCGCAGATAGAACGGCTCCTGCAGGGCAAGACGCACGACCTAATCGGCCAGCTCGTCGATGAGATGAGAATCTATTCCGAGCGTCTGGAGTTCGAGAAAGCCGGCGAGACGAAGAAGAAGCTCGAGGCGATCAAGGTTTACACGGAAAAGCAAAAGATGGTTTCCTTCGAGCTAATCGAGCGTGATATCATCGCGGCGGTGAGCGAGGGGGACGACGGATGCGGCATTATATTCAAAGTCCGCGACGGAAAGCTGATAGGCAAACAGCACTTCTATCTCTCGAACGTCGCTGAGCGGACGGAGTCGGAAATGGTCGGCACGTTGATAGAGCGTTATTATATCAACGCCGAATACATCCCGCCTGAGATCTTCCTGTCGGCGGAGCCGGACGATATTGAATTTTCAGATAATCTCCTCAAGTCCAGGCGCGGAGGAGATGTGAAGATAGTCGTGCCCGCCGACGGCGAGGACCTCAAGCTCATCAGGATGTGCAGGGCAAATGCCAAATTCATGCTGGACGAGCTCAAAATCCAGAAGGAGAAATCGAAGGAGACGGTCCCATATACGCTTCAGGCCCTTCAGCGAGATCTGCGTCTGCCGGCCCTTCCGAGGAGAATAGAGTGTTTTGACAACTCGAACATACAGGGGAGCGATCCGGTCGCATCCATGGTCGTCTTCGTCGAGGGAAAGCCGAGGAAGAGCGATTACAGAAAATTCAAGATTAAAACCGTCGTCGGGCCGGACGACTTCGCGAGCATGGAGGAAGTGATAGGCCGCAGATATACCAGAGTCATTCAAGAGGGGGGACAGCTTCCGGACCTCATCGTGGTCGACGGAGGTAAGGGCCAGCTGTCCGCGGCGGTGGAAACGCTTCGAAGCATAAACCTCCCCAACCAGCCGATCGTCGGACTTGCCAAAAGGCTGGAGGAGGTTTTTCTCCCCGGCGAGATCGAGTCCGTGCTCCTCCCGCGTACATCTTCCGCGTTGAAGCTCCTCCAGCATATCAGAGACGAGGCGCACAGGTTCGCGATAACCTTTCACAGGTCGCTGCGAGAGAAGCGGGTCATATCGACACAACTTACCGAGATAGATGGAGTGGGCGCCGTGAAGGCTACGAAGCTCCTCCGCGAGTTCGGCTCCGCGAAGGGGGTCGAAGCCGCTTCCCTTGAACAGCTTGCCGCTGTCGTCGGAATGAAGTCGGCCCGCAGTATAAGGGAATTTTATTCAAAGGACAAAACAGATGGAGCTTAATCTTTCACGCGCGCGACACGCAATCAGTCCGATGCGCACTCTCTCGTATCTATTTATAACCTCCGTTTTCTTCATTGGCTGCAACAGACTTCCCGTCCTCACAAATCTGGGGGGCATGAACTATACGTTCCTCAATCAGGACAGCTCGGCAGTCTCTTTTCCTTCCGCATACAGGGGGAAGATTGTCGTCATGTCTTTCATTTACACGCACTGTCCTGACATGTGTCCGCTGACGACAAATAACATGCAGCATCTGCAGGACTCGCTGGCATCCCGGAAGATGAGTGGAGTGCAGTTTGTCACGATGACGTTCGATCCTCACAGGGACACGCCGGCCGTTCTGAAGGAATACGCTGAGATCCGCGGGATAAGTTTCGCTCACTGGGATTTTCTAAGCGGCAGCGACGCAAACACCGATTCGGTCACGTATGCTGTCGACGTCAGGTACTTCCCGAACGATTCGACGTACTCGAAGGACGGAAAGCTTTCCTATTACATAACGCACACAGACAAGTGCATACTTATCGATCGGGAGGGAAGGGTCCGCGGGGAATACAGTGGAAGCCAGCTAGATTTCCGGTCGATCATCAAAAACATAGAAGAATTGGAGTGAGAGTATGATAGCAGTATTGTGTTCCTTCCTGATGTTGTTCGGGGGAGGCAAGAGTCAGTTGAGAATCGAGCACGCGTCGGTTGGCGTTGCCGCTAAAGGCATGAGCAGCGCGGCTTTCTTCACCGTCGTCAATGAGTCCGACGTGGCGGACACTCTTTACGGTGTGAAGGCGGAATTCGCCGGGATGGCACAGCTTCACGAGTCGTTCAGCAAAGACGGCATGGTGGGCATGAGGCCGGTCAGGTTCGTCGTCATAGGAGCCAAGTCTTCCGTCACGTTCAAGCATGGCGGTTACCATGTGATGATCATGGACGTAAAGGAGAACCTCAGGGCCGGCAGGAAAGTGAAGCTCGAGCTCCTTTTCAGGAGAGCAGGCGCGCTGATCGTGGAGGCAACCGCGAAGAACTGACGTCGCGGAGCGGCCGCCGGGCGCTTCCCCCGCTGATTCATCAGAACCCATCCCGAGCCACATTTGTCCGTTGAATTGCGTCCCAAATGTGGTAAATTCTATTTCGTTATCGTGCGGAGAACCTGATGAACAGAAATCTTCTTTTTGCCACAGTCGTGTCCGCTCTCGGAAGTTTTCTCTTCGGATTCGACACGGCCGTGATATCCGGAACGACCAAATTTATAACCGACTTTTTCCACTTGACGAACGCGACGCTCGGTTTAACCGTGTCGATTGCGTTGTGGGGGACTGTAGTAGGCTCTATTGCCGTGGGCAAGCCCGGCGATATTCTCGGCCGAAAGAAGCTCCTCTCGATTTGCGGTGTACTCTACTTCTTCTCCGCGCTCGGGTGCGCGTTCGCGTCTGGATGGTACACGCTTCTCGTTTCCAGGTTTTTCGGAGGACTCGCAATTGGCGCGGCCTCGGTAATGGCCCCGATGTATATCGCCGAGATTTCACCGGGAAGACTCAGGGGCCGGCTCGTCGCGGTTGCGCAGTTCAACATAGTACTCGGGATACTCGTGGCTTTCTTCTCGAATTACCTCCTGGTCGGAGCGGGAGCTGACAACTGGAGGTGGATGTTCGGCGTGATGGCAATCCCCGCTGCAGCATTCTTCGCCCTCCTCTTCTTCGTCCCGGAAAGCCCGCGCTGGCTCGTCAAGAAATCAAGGGTCGATGAGGCAAGTGCGGTGCTTGAGAAGGTCGGCGCTGCTGACGTCGCTAAGGAGATTTCGGAGATCGTCAGCTCGCTTAAAGAAGAGGCAGGCGAACTCGCGACCAGGCTGTTCCAGAGGAAATACCGTTTCGTCATTATGTGCGCGGTCCTTCTCGCCGTATTCAACCAGCTGTCCGGAATAAACGTGATAATGTACTATGCCCCGATGATATTCGAGAAGGCAGGGGCAAGCACTAACTCTGCTATGCTCGAGGCGGTCGCCGTCGGAGTCACAAACATGATTTTCACGATCATCGCGATGTTCTTCATCGACAAGTTTGGCAGAAAGACTCTACTTCTTATCGGCGCGGTCGGAATGTTCCTGTCTTTGGCCGGCGCGGGCCTGCATTACTATGACGAGACGCTTTTCGGCAGCACTGGCGTTGTCGCTTTCATAGTCGGATTCATAGCCTTCTTCGCGTTTTCACAGGGGGCCGTCATATGGGTGTTCCTGGCTGAAATCTTCCCGAACAGGGTGAGATCTAAGGGCCAGGCGCTTGGCTCTTTTACGCACTGGATCATGAATGCGATAATAGGGCTTCTCTTTCCGATCGCGCTCGCGGGTTTCGGCGGCGGAGACGTCTTCATGTTCTTTGCCGTCATGATGATACCCTTTTTCTTCTTTGTCTGGAAGGTCATGCCTGAAACCAAAGGAAAGTCTCTGGAGGAGCTGGAAAGAATTGTGGTCCCGGCAGAATAGCTAGATCAGCGTCTAACGGCACCTTCAAACTGCATGATGGGATGGGGATTCTCGAAGAGACCCGGAGGCGCAAGCAAGGACGTCTTAAAGTTATGGTCCTAATTCCAGGCTGAGATTTTTTGAAACTAACCCAAATGGAACGAACAGATGATTAACTCAAGTTCTTCAACCGGCGGAGCGGTATCACCGAGCAACTCAGGAAACGGGCAGAGCTACCGCGCCCCGTTTGCGATAATGACCAGCCTCTTCTTCATGTGGGGGTTCATGACTGCGTGGAACGATATTCTGATTCCCCGCTTCAAGGAAGCGTTCACGCTGAACTATTTCCAGGCTATGCTGGTACAGTTCGCGTTCTTCGGCGCCTACTTCGTCGGCTCGCTCCTGTACTTCACGATATCCGTCACCACGGGCGATCCAATCGCGAGAATCGGTTACAAGAACAGTCTCGTCGTCGCGCTCCTAGTCTCGGCACTCGGTAGCGCTCTCTTCTGGCCTGCCGCCACCGCCACCTCTTATCCCCTGTTCCTCGTGGCACTTTTCATAGTTGGTCTTGGCTTCGCCATGCTTCAGATTGCAGCGAACCCCTACGTTACCATCCTCGGACCGGAGCGCACGGCCTCAAGCCGCCTCAATCTCGCACAGGGATTCAATTCGGTCGGCACCACGCTCGGTCCCCTGGTCGGCGGTTATCTGATATTTGAGTACTTCAACCGCGCCGGAGCCAACGGGGCCGATTCCGTCAAGGTGCCTTACCTTGTATTCAGCATAGTGTTTCTTCTTCTAGCTGCGATATTCTTCTTCGTTCATCTCCCTCACGTAGGGGAGGGCAAGATCGAGCGCGGGGCCGGCGCCCTCAAATTCCCGCACGTTGTCCTCGGCATCATCGCTATATTCATGTACGTCGGGGGAGAAGTCTCGATCGGGAGTTCGATTATAAACTTCCTCAGCCAGCCGAGCGTGGCGGGGCTTACGGCGGTCGAGGCGAGCAAGTACGTCTCCCTCTTCTGGGGAGGTATGCTGATCGGAAGATTTATGGGTGCCGTGGAGCTTAGCGAAATGAAACGCAAGAACAAGCAGCTCATACTCGCGGGTATCCCGATTGCGGCCTTCGTCATTCTAGGCTTCCTCAGCGGATGGGGAATGGTTGAGCATTACCTCCCCTTCCTCGCGGCCTGCTGGCTCCTGTTCCAGTTCGGAAAGGCCAACGCCGGCCGCACGCTATCGATATTCATGGCGACTATTGTGGCGCTTCTCGTGACAGCCATACTGGCCGGAGGGAAGGTGGCGATGTGGTGCGTCGTCGGAGTCGGACTCTTCACATCGATAGGGTGGTCCAACACGTTCTCGCTTGCCCTCGAAGGTACCGGAATCTTTAAGAGCCAGGTGTCGTCTCTTCTGGTCATGGCGATATTCGGCGGAGCTCTTCTGCCGCCGCTGCAGGGGCACATAGCCGATCTCGGCGGACTACAGATTTCGTATATCGTGCCGCTTATTGCGTACACCTACGTCGGGTTCTATGGATTGAAGGGGCACAGCATTGGACGCAAGAAAGCAGCGGCGTGAAACCGGGTGTAAGAGAAGGACAAGGAGTAGCCAGACATACATGAAGTATAGCGCAGACAAACGGACGGTACTGACGCTCGACGCAGGCGGGACGAATTTTGTCTTCACCGCGATGAGGGGGAACGAGCAGGTGGTCGACGAGATCACGCTCCCTTCCAACGCGGACAACCTCGACAGGTGCATGTCGACGCTCCTCGAGGGGTTCAGGGAGGTCATGGGAAAGCTCAGCGGGAAGCCGGCGGCGATAAGCTTCGCCTTTCCCGGTCCCGCCGACTATCCGAACGGGATCATTGGTGAACTACCGAACCTTCCGGCATTCAGGGGAGGAGTCGCGCTCGGTCCGATGCTTCAGGAGAAGTTTGATCTTCCAGTGTTCATCAACAACGATGGTGATCTGTATGCGTACGGCGAGGCGATCGCAGGATTCCTTCCCTATGTGAACGGACTCCTTGAGAATGCCCGGAGTCCGAAGAGATACCGGAACCTGCTCGGCCTGACGCTCGGCACGGGGTTCGGCGCAGGCATTGTCCGTGACGGCAACCTCTTTGTCGGAGACAACTCGAGCGCCGGAGAGATATGGCTCCTCCGCGACAAGCTGAATCCCGGCATGAACGTGGAGGAACACGCGAGCATTAGAGGGGTCAAGCGCGTCTTTGCACGAGAAGAAAAGATTAATTTCCGAGAAGCCCCCGAGCCGAAGATTATTTACGAAATCGCCGCAGGAAAAAGAGAGGGGAACAGGAAAGCGGCAATTACTGCTTTCAGGGAGATGGCGGAGGCGACCGGCGACGCGATAGCAAACGCCATCACGCTCATTGACGGACTCATCGTCATCGGCGGAGGCCTCGCAGGCGCGCACGAGATATTCCTCCCTCATCTTGTCGAGGAGATGAACTCGACATACACCGGACCTAACGGGAACATCTACCGCCGGCTCACTGCGCATGCCTACAACCTTGACAATCCGGCGGAGCTCCAGAAGTTTCTTTCAGGCTCCAGGAAAGAAATACAGGTGTACGGCTCCGAGAAGCGGGTCGCTTACGATCCGGAGAGCAGGGTAGGCGTCGGGGTCTCAGCTATCGGGACAAGCAAAGCGATAGCCATCGGTGCGTACGCGTTTGCTCTGAGGATGCTTGACAGCTAGTCGGCTGACAATACTCGGATAGTTTCCGGCCCCTTCAAAAGCCACCAGCTCGTTAGCCGGTAAATCTGTGCCGTAACCTTCGTATAGTCTGCGAATTGTTGGAAGATAGCCGATCTTTCACTTGATTCGTTTCGTTAGACTGACCCGCCCCCGATTGACAAGCGAATGATAAGTAAGTGATCCGGTCAGGCATTGGCAAACTGAACCGGACAGAAAGCCTCCGGAGATGGGGGGCTGTACCCGAGTGAGCTGTGGGGTCTTACGGTGTTGTATTGTCTCCTCCACTCTTCAATAACCACCTTCGCTTCCAGAACCGTATCAAATATTCCTCGGTTGAGAAGCTCATCCCTGAACTTCCTTTTGAATGACTCGATGTAACCGGTCTCCCGTGGACTCCCAAGCTCGATGAAGGTCGTGGTGGCGCCACGGTTGAACAGCCAGGTCTCAGGAGTTCTGCAACGAACTCCGGGCCGTTGTTCAAAAGCCCGGAACTCAAGGACTTCCGACTGCTGGCGGATTTTCCTGGGGCGTACCTGGGGACGACTCTTCCAGCGGATGTAACTCGCATCCTCGGAAGGCCAGAATCGCAGAAGCCGTTCGTCGGCGCGTATCAACCAGCGCCGTGAGAAGAGAGAGCCCAGCATCGAGAGGCGATATACGCATGAAGAGGCTTCTTATGTTCCCAACAACTATATTCAGGTTGCAATAGGGTTTGCGATATGGAAGTGGCAGTCAGGAAAATCGGGGAATGCATAGAGCGAGGGAAAGTCAACAGGACTTCTCCCTATCCGAGGGACATGTTGGGCCAGGACGGCTCAGACGAGCTGACACGGCAGGCGCTCGATTCGGGAATTACAGCCGAGGCAATATTGCAGGCGTGCAACGAAGGCATGAAACGGATAGGCGATAAGTTTGGCCGGAACGAAGTGTTCGTCCCGGAACTTCTGATGGCCGCAAAGGCCATGAATGCCGTCATGTCTCATCTTAAACCATACTTCCAGACGGGTGTCGTGAAGACTAAAGGGAAATTCGTGATCGGCACGGTTGCCGGTGACCTCCACGATATTGGAAAAAACCTCGTCGCGATGGTTGTGGAGGGAAATGGCTGGGAGGTCGTCGATCTTGGAGTGGATGTAAAGACTGTGAAATTTCTGGAGGCTGTAAATGAAAATCCGGATTGCCGTGTTGGACTGAGCGCGCTCCTGACCACCACAATGCTGAACATGTCGAAGACGGTCATGGGAATCAAGAGCCGGTTTCCCACGACACCGGTGATTGTTGGAGGCGCACCGCTCACTCAGAAGGTCGCGGATGAGATGGGAGCTGATGGCTACGCGCCTACTCCTCAGGGAGCCGTCGCCTTCCTCGACAGAGGAGCGGGAAGATGAGATCGCTCCTCGGACTACTCAAGGAAGGGCGCGTCCTGGTCTCGGATGGTGCGTGGGGCACGATGCTCCAGGAGCGGGGACTCCAGTCTGGCGAGTGCCCGGAACTCTGGAACGTGACTCGCCGGGATGACGTCCTTGCAGTAGCAAAAAGTTATGTTGAGGCTGGGGCCGACATCATACTCACAAACAGCTTCGGTGGCTCGCCGATCAGACTAGCACATTACGGGCTGGAAGACCGAGCGGCCGAGCTCAACGAAGCAGCGGCAGATATCTCGCGCGAAGCCGCAGGGAGGAACCACGTTGTCCTCGGCTCCATGGGACCCACCGGCGAGATATCTCTCGTTGGGAGCGTGACAAAGGATGAACTATATGCCGGCTTTGCACTTCAGGCAAGGGGCCTGAAAAAGGGCGGAGTCGACGGAATCCTAGTGGAGACCATGTCGGCAATTGACGAAGCCGTGTCTGCAGTAAGAGCCGCTATAGACTCGACGGGACTGGAGGTGGCATGCACATTCACTTTTGACCGTACGAAGAATGGCCAGTACAGAACTATGATGGGTGTGTCCCCAGCCGAGATGGCAGAAGCCATGAAAGCCGCAGCGGCATGCGTGATCGGCGCAAACTGCGGGAATGGATTCGATCAGATGATCGAAGTGGTCAGGGAAATAAGGAAAATTGATAGTTCAACCCCCCTCCTGGTTCATGCCAACGCCGGTCTTCCGGAATACAGGGAAGGAAAATTGGTGTATTTGGAAACGCCGGACATGGTCGCCGAGAGGGCGAAAATACTCGCAGACCTTGGCGCGAATATCATAGGCGGCTGCTGCGGAACTACCCCGGAACATATAAGAGCGATCGTCAGGGAATTGAAAGTGTCATGAGCCTTGTGGAAGTGGAGAGGGGGAAAGACACGTTCGAAGTCACAATGGATTTCAGCGACGTGATGGCAGACAGGGGTGAGATCGAAACGACGCTCGGCTATAAAAGCGGTGAAATTCCCGTGCACTTCTCCGGGATGATAGATGAGACATTGCTTCAGCTGCCGATCAGATGCGAGATAAAAGGAGGCTACAGGCTCCTCGACATTTCTCTGCCGGGCGGTCGTTCTGACGGCGTCATAATCGGGAGCCGGCTCTTCCGGACAGGCCCGATCGTCATGACCCAGCTCGGGAAGGCGTCGAAGGGCGCGCTTTTCGTTTGCACTCTCGGCCCGCTGATGGAGATTTGGGCAAGACGCCTCCTGAAGAGCAATGACCCGGCGCTCGGCTATATTGCCGACGTGGCCGCTTCCGTCACCGTGGAAGCGGCGACAGATCGCCTTCAAGCTCATATTGCCGAGCAAATGCATTCGAGAGGTTTGAAAATAACAAACAGGTACAGCCCCGGATATTGCAAGTGGTCTGTGTCTGAACAGCATCTTCTGTTCTCTCTTCTCCCTGATGGGTTCTGCGGCGTGACACTTTCTGAATCCGCGCTGATGTCGCCGATCAAATCAGTGAGCGGCGTGATAGGAGTAGGGCGCGAGGTGAGACGGAGGAAGTACATCTGCGACAGATGCGGCGTGAAGGACTGCACATACAGGGCGATGCGGGCACCCAGGTCTGCGAAGAAGGCGGCATGAACGCCTGAGGCTTCTCTCCACCGGAATTCCCTGGGAGCACGCCCTCATGTTTTCCACCTCACAACTGCTGTTTGCGCCGGAATTCCGGGATAAATTCGATTTTGGAGGGATTGGGATATGAGGCATGCGGTATGACGGAAGAACAATGGGACATCCTTAAGAGAACAATCAACGGTGAGCTTTTCGATCCGCTTCCAGTAGGTTTTATTATGGACAGCCCGTGGCTCCCAAACTGGTACGGGGTGAGGATCATAGATTATTTCTCGAACGACGCGATCTGGTTGAGCGCCAACCTCAAGGCGATCTCGGAGTTCCATGACGCAATGTTCCTTCCAGGTTTCTGGTCGGAGTTCGGGATGTGCACCGAGCCGTCCGCGTTCGGGGCGCGAGGCACCTTCCCGCCCGATGAGTTTCCATTCGCTCACAAGGTAATCCGGTCCCCCGAAGACATCGACGACCTTCCAATCCCCGATCCTGCGACTGATGGACTCCTGCCGTTTGTGCTGAACCGGCTGAGGATTGCGCGACAGGGGATCGAAGGGGCGGGACACAAGATACGGTTTGCCGTCGCGAGAGGTCCTCTCAACATTGCGAGCTATCTGATGGGAGCTACGGAGTTTCTTACGTTAATGATGACGGACCCGGACCGGGCTGCTGCGCTGATAAAGAAGATAACGACCTTTCTGAAGGATTGGCTCCGCCTCCAGATGGAGACTTTCCCTTCCATCGATGGCATTTTCCTTCTCGATGACTTAATTGGGTTTATTGGCGTGGAGGAGTTCCGGACATTCGCCCTCCCTTATTTCAAGGAGCTGTTTGATTCGGGAGTGTCGGTGAAATTTCTTCATAACGACGCGCCGTGCAAAGTCTCCGCCCCATTCCTGCCGGAGATGGGAGTAAATCTATTCAACATGGGATTTGATGTTTCCTTGAATGAGTTGAAGGAGCTGACTGAGGGAAAGGTAACGCTTGTCGGAAACATCCCTCCGCGCGACGTGCTCGCGAGCGCATCGCCGGAGGAGGTGTTCGAGAAGACGAAAGAACTGGTGGCCGCCCTGAGGGACAGGGCAAGAGTGGTTGTGTCCTGCGGAGGGGGTATGCCGCCCGGCGTGAGAACCGAGAACATAATAGCATTCGTCGATGCGGTGAAGGCCTCCCTGGACTGAGACAAGGGAGTTGATTCCATGAGCGACATTCCGGCACTGAGCAAGGACAATTCCAGAAGAAACTTTCTCAGGACAATTGGCGCTGCCGCAGCCGGTTTGTTCGTGGCGCCTTACATTAAATCGGCCGGTGTGTTCGCGTATGCCCACGAAGCGAACGGACAATTCACTGCGCGTGTTGCGATAACAAATACCGAGGGGACTCCTGCCGATCGATATGATCCTGCCGGAGTCAGGGAGAAGGTCCGGTATCTTTTCGACCAGATGGGGGGCATCGGCGACGTCGTCAAAGCTGGTGACAAGGTCGCCATAAAAATAAACCTGACCGGCGGTTCAGGAAGCGCCGGTAGCACACTTCTCGGCGGTTATTCGATTACAGAAACGATGTGGACTCATCCTGCTCTGTTGCAGGCGGTGGGCGAACTCCTGATAGATGCCGGGGTGAAAGCGGAGGACATCAGCATAGTGGATGCCTTATGGGACACCGTCATAACAGCCCCCTTTGGAGCGAGCGACCAGTTCGGTTATCGCGCGGTACAGAAAGCTTTGGGCTGTAGCATGGTGAATCTAAATTCCGTTCTTCCCTATTCGTCGTTCGTCGATATGCCCGTCGGCTCGAACGGTATCAACTTCACGTCGTTCAAGATGAATCGGATACTTGCAGAGGCGAATGTCTATGTATCGATTCCAAAATTGAAGCACCATGCTGAAGCCGGTTTCACCTGTTCGTTGAAGAATCAGGTAGGGACAGTACCTAAACAGCTCTATACGATACAATCCAACCAGGGTCGCAGACAGGCCCTTCATAGTCCAAACGGAGGAAGCTCCAACTCATACCTTCCTGAGTCTGTATGTGATCTGAACCTGGCCCGTCCGGTTCACCTCGCCATCGTTGACGGTATCATGAATTCGAAAGGCGGCGAGGGGGTCTGGATTCCGACTTTTGAGCCTTACCAGAGTCATGTGCTTTTTGCAGGAGAAGATCCTGTCGCGACAGACAGCGTGGGGGCTTGCCTGATGGGGCTGGACCCTGAGGCAGGTTCTCTAAGCCTCCCTGGCGGAGGGAAGTGCGACAACTACCTTGCTCTTCTCAACTCAAGGGGCGCGGGAACAAACAAGCTCAGGGAGATCGAGATAGTGGGTGACGGTGCGAGCATTGTGACGTCCGCAAAGGCCGGCGTCGCGGTTACGCCACCGATCGACTTCAAGCTCCTCCCGAATTTCCCGAATCCATTCAACCCTGCCACGAGAATTGTCTTTTACCTCCCGCGCTCTGAAAATGTTACGGTCGCGATATTCAATGTCGCGGGGCAGGAACTGGAGACACTGATAGAAGGACAATTACCGGCGGGACAGCACGATCTACAGTGGAGCGCTAACGGCTTGGCAAGCGGCGTGTATCTCTGCCGCATGCAGGCCGGTAGCTTCACGCAGACAATTAAAATGATATACGAAAAATGAAATCCGCCAAAAGAGACAGAGCCTCCTCCAATCCATTGCTTTCGAAGGTCATGAAGGCGGCAGACGAGAACCGCAGACTCATCGCGCCGTTAGTGACATTTCCTGGACTGAGTCTGACAGGATGCTCGGTCAAGTTAGCCCAGCAGAACTTCGGAGAACACTTCAAGGTCGTCAAGGCGGTGGCAGACACATTTCATCCCGACCTGATCTTTCCTCTGATGGACCTGTCCGTGGAAGCAAATGCGATTGGGAGTTATACCGTCTTTCCAAGAGACGAAACGGCGTCGGTGTTAAATGGCGATTTCAATATCGCGGAATTATCAGCGGGTGAGAGAGTCAACATATCGTTCGATACCCGTCTTCTCGGCTACGTCGAGACAATGAAGATGATGAGTATCGGACTTCCGGTGGAGATACTGAGAGGGGCCTATGTTACGGGACCTTACACACTGGCCGCGCTTCTGATGGGGGCAGAGGAAGCGGCGGCGGCCACGATAGAGCGACGGGAGCTTCTCCATGAGGTCTGCAGCTTTGCCATGGGAAAGATACAGCAGTACGTCCGACTCCTAGTTGCCTCTGGGGCCCAGCTCGTCTGCGTGCTCGAACCGAGTGCCGTCATGCTCGGCCCGGGACAGTTCCAGGAGTTTTCGGCAGAATATGTTCGTCGGATGTGCGAAGTTTGCACGCAGAGCGAAGTATCTGTGCTCTATCATATCTGTGGAAATTCGATGCACATAGTTGACGCTATGGCGGAATCAGGAGTCGATGCCCTGAGTCTTGATTCGCCGGATGCCGGCGTGGACCTACCGGCTGTCGCGGAGAGAGTGGGTGACAAAGTAGTGGTAATTGGAAACATAAATCCGACAGGCCGGATTCTCCACGGGACATCGGCTGATGTGGAGAAGGACGTCCTTCGGCTCCTGGATGATATGAAGGCTTGCAGGAACTTCGTGCTCAGTACTGGATGCGACCTCCTGCAGGAAACGCCAATCGAAAACATCAAGACCTTTATGGAGGCCGGACGCCGCTACCGACTAAGTTGAGAGACCGAGTGGAGATGTGTTATGCCGGACGATGGCGAAGGACAGCGCAGAGAAACAAATGACTTCCGACGGTTTGGCGCGATCGGACATTATCGGTGGGTCGTTTGCGCTCTCCTCTTCTTCGCGACCACAATCAATTATGTGGACAGGCAAGTGCTCGGAATACTCGCGCCGGTACTACAACGGAGCATCGGCTGGAACGAGATCGAATACGGATACATCGTTACTGCCTTCACGGGAGCGTACGCCATCGGCTTGCTGTTCGTGGGAAGGTTCATCGACAGGGTTGGCACGAAGGTCGGCTATTCGGTCTCGATGGTCGTGTGGAGCATTGCGGCGGCGGCTCACGCCTTTGCAAACAGCGTCTTTGGATTCGGCGCGGCGAGATTCGCGCTCGGGTTGGGGGAGTCGGGGAACTTTCCCGCGGCCATAAAGGGAACGGCGGAGTGGTTTCCCAAGAAAGAAAGGGCATTTGCGACAGGGCTCTTCAACTCCGGCGCTAACGTCGGCGCGATAGTGGCTCCGCTCATCGTCCCGTGGATAACGCTTGCATGGAGCTGGAGGGAGGCATTTATCTTCACCGGGCTCCTCGGCTTTGTTTCACTGGCGTTTTGGCTCCTCTTCTTTGAAGTGCCGGAGAAACAAAAGCGACTTAGAGGAGAAGAACTTGAATACATACGCAGCGACCCGCCAGAACTTCCGGTGGAAAATGTGCCATGGCTGAGTCTCCTCAAATACAGGCAGACATGGGCTTTTGTCCTGGGGAAATTCCTGACTGACCCTATCTGGTGGTTCTATCTTTACTGGCTTCCGAAGTTTCTGAGCGAGAGGTACAACCTCGATCTAGCTCATCTCGGACTTCCGTTGATCGTGATATACACGCTGACGACCGCGGGGAGCATAAGTGGGGGGTGGCTGTCAGGCGCTTTGATAAGGCGCGGATCGAGCGTCGATCGCGGAAGGAAGACTGTGATGCTCTTTAGCGCACTGCTGATTGTCCCGATTATCGCTGCTTCGACAGTATCTGAGTGGTGGAGTGTTTTGCTCATCGGCTTAGCCGCGGCTTCGCACCAAAGTTGGTCGGCGAACCTCTTTACGATTGTCCCAGACATGTTCCCAAAGAAAGCTGTCGCCTCGGTTGTGGGCCTGGGGGGGATGGCCGGCGCGGTCGGAGGGATGCTCATTGCAACGGCGGCTGGGTTTATCCTACAGTTAACGGGAAGCTATGTGCTGCTGTTCGTCATCGCGGGGACGGCATATCTCCTAGCCCTCCTCGTCATTCACCTCCTTGTCCCGGAGATTCGGGAATTCAACATGGCCTGATTGGAAGGGGAGTTTCAACCGCATAGGAACATAAAACACAAAAGGAGTTTGTCTATGTGCCTATGTGTTTAGTTAAATCCTGAGGCGGCAGTGGAAGTTTTAACAACATGGAGGTTTAATTGGGTGCTTATTTGAAACGGAGTCAGTCGAGTCCCATCGACCGTTGGATGCCCAGCTCGAGTCCCCGAAGCTCCGCCAATCCCCGCATCCTGCCGAAGAGAGAGTAACCAGGGTAAATCCCTTTCCTGTTCATGTCTGGAATCATGAGGTGACCATGGTCCGGCCGGAGCGGCATCCTCTGGTTCTTCATGCCGAGCGCTCGCCGTCTCCCCATTTCGACGACCAGAGGTTTCATTACGGAATACATGTCCACGTTGCCGTCCAGGTGATTATCCTCGAGGAAACCTCCCCTCCCGTCTCTCCGCACATTCCGCAGATGTACGAAGTTCACGCGCCCGGCGAAGGTTTCGGCCATGTCCACAACGTCGTTGTCGGGATTTGCCGCGAGTGAACCCGGACAGAATGTGAGTCCGTTCGAAGGCGAGTCTACGGCATCCAGGATCTCCTCCAAGTCTGCCTTGCTGCTGACAACGCGCGGAAGTCCAAGAAGCGGAAAGGGGGGGTCGTCAGGGTGGATCGCGAGGAGCACGCCCGCCTCCTCTGCGGCCGGGGTTACATCCCGCAGAAATTCATGGAGGTGTCCGCGCAACTCCTTGTCGCCAATTCCCTCGTACTTAGACAGTGCATCCCTGAAGGCCTCAAGCGTGTACGCCTCCAGTGAACCCGGCAGTCCGAGAAGGATGGTCCTTAGAAGTTTCGCCCTCTCCTTTTCTGAAATGGACTCGAAGTATATCACCGCATCCTCGAGCTCCACGTCGGTGTAGTCCTCCTCCGCGCCCCGTCGATCGAGTATTCTGACGTCAAACGCCGCCAAAGCCTTTCTCTCAAACTTTGTCGTTATAGAGCCGTCAGCGAAAACCACTTCCAGGTCTGTTCGCAGCCAATCGAACACCGGCATGAAATTGTAGCAAACGACGCCGATACCGCATCTTCCGAGATTCCGGAGAGTCTCCCGGTAATTATCTATGTACAGCCTGAAATTCCCCGAACGTTTCTTAATGTCTTCGTGGACGGATACGCTCTCCGCGACAGACCACGATAGTCCCTCGGCTTCGACCATCCTCTTCCGATTCATGATCTCGTCGAAGGGCCACACCTCGCCGGTTGGGATCTGGTGAAGCGCGGTTACAATTCCAGTCGCCCCGGTCTGCTTTGCTTCCTTCAGCGGGACCGGGTCGTTAGGACCGAACCATCTCCAGGTTTGTTCAAATGACATATCTGCGGTGCCCTCCAGCTGTTAACGATTTGTTGCCGACGCATTTTCTGCGTCAAGCCGGATGAATAACCCGGGATCCGCGAGTGAACTAGTGAGACATATCTATATTGTCGCGATGTCGCTTTGTTGTATCCAGCCCTCTTTGCCATCCTGAATCCTGATCAACACCCAGTCTCCGACGCTGTTCAGCTCTCGCACTTTCAGCCCCTCGTGTATTACGAATGCGTCGTTGCTTGTCGGGTCGGGGGAGAGCTTGACGGCTGCGGTTTGCTCGATCACAATCGCACTCCTGACATTAAGCTCCCTGTTCACCTTGACCGACAACAGAGAGGCCGTCGCGATCAGAAGCATTACAGTAACGAAGCCAGAGTACACGGAGAAGCGCTGGACGCCCGGGCTCTTCGCGAAGAAGTAAAGAGCTATCGAGGCGAGAAGAAGTATGTAGAAGAAGTAGGCGGTGTACGTCCAGCCGGTTACAGATAAAAGGGCGAGGAGGCTTTCCCACCACTGGAAGAGGAAGAACTGAGGGAGTGCGTCGATCTTGTCAACCGTTCTGCTGTTCGCGATCTTCAGGTTATGGATAACGTCCTCATCTCCGGGGGAGAGTCGGAGCGCCTTCTCGTAATAAAGGATTGCAAGCCCTAGCCTGCCATCGCGATAGTAAGCGTCGCCGAGGTTGTAATACAAAGACGTTCCCTCGAACCCTGACTTTATAATCTCCTGGTACGTGTCGATCGCGTTCTCGTAGTTCTTTGCCTGGTAGAACTGGTCCGCCTGAGTCAACAACTTTTCTGCATTGGCCCTCGAGAGTCGTGTCGATGCCTCCGAGATACCGGACGCGAACAGGACCAGGCCGACAGTCATGCCGACAACCGCGGCAAGGTTTAATGATACAAGCTTATCGCGCATTTCTCTTCACCGCCAAAGTTCTTTCAAGTCCGACAATCACTCTTGTAAGGTCGTCATACATGTCCTTCATCGCGGCCGCTCCGTCGCCTGCCGGTGCGAATCTTGCAAATTCGCATTTCTCGCTCAGTGATCTGAGCGTTCCGATCAGCTCGCCGTCGACATTTCTCCCTCTCAGCGCTTCCTCGGCCCGCTCGAGCGTGAACTCCGATTTCTGTATGTGAAGTTTATCTTCAAGGTATCCAAAGAGTGCCTGAGATATTTCGGCGTAGAATCCGGTTTGATCCCCCGTCTTCATCAGGGACTCGGCTTTCCGGAATCTTGCCCTTGCGATCTTTTCCGCGCGCCTGTAACGCATGAGCTCCACGTTTCCGGCGAGTCTGTCGTTTCGACGCTTCCATGTGACGAGTCCGCCCAGCGCGAAGAGGGGGAACAGAACCGCGAACCAGAAGCCGGCACCAAGGACGGAGATTCCCGATTCCTCTCTCAGATCATTGCTTGAAGTCTTGATGTAGTGAATGTCCTCTCCAAGGAGTTTTATGTCTTCCTTGGAGTATCCGGCAGCGGTCTGGTTCCCAGTGTTCACTCCCGGTTCCACCGTCAAAGGATAAGCAGGCGTGGAAAGCGTGACGTAGGCTCGTTTTGCTGGATTGAAATATGAAAACATCAGCGGCGGTATTTCCTTCTTGCCTGCTACCCTTGGGATTATGAGATACTCAAATGTCTTCGTCCCCGATATTGTACCGTCCCTGTTGATCTGGTCCGACACTTTCGGATCGTATTTGTCGAAACCTGTTGGAAGTGTGAAGTCCGGCATTGTGAGGAGCTGGAGGTTTCCGTCGCCACTTATAGTCACCTTCAGAGTCACTGGATCGTTCGCCTTGACGTCAGATGCGCTGATGTTTGAAGAAAGGGTGTAGTTTCCAACCGCCCCGTTGAACGAAGGTGGTACGTCCTTGGCGGGCAGAGGTAATACATGAAGCTTTATGGTGTTCGATTTCGCAGTGAAGTCAATCGTCCTGTAGTTATTGAAGAACGGGTCGTTGAAGAACTGGTCGAAGACGTTTCCGCCCCCCTGCGGTCTTTGACGGACCTGGATCGGAATGTCCAGCACCATCGGCGTGACGGAGAGCTCTCCAAGCTGAGAGGGAAAGAGGGCCACTTTCTTCAGTATGCCCACCTTGTATTGCTTGCCGTTGTGCATCTCCGTCGATAAGCTGATCGTGTTTGGGAGATTTATTTCTTCCGCCCAAAAACCCTCGTACGATGGAAGCTTCGAAACCTGCATTTGGTTTGCGATTGGGAGGCGGGTGTAAAGTTTGTACGTTACGGTTACCGGCTCGCCGAGATAGACGCGTTCCTTATCAGCGGTGGCGAGAATGAATACGTTGTCGCCGATTTCACGCGCGGTTTGGTTCCCCTTAACTCCTGTCGTAGCCTGGGCTGCGCTCTTCGTGACGTTGAGGATTATGGGCTTTGTGTCGTATTTCTTGCCGGCGTACTCCAGGGAGGCGCTTCCGATAGTGAACCGCCCCACCTTCGGACACCGGAGGTAGTAGGAGTATGTCATCGAGCCGGATGCAGCCCCGTTAACGAATTGCAGGCTTGTCGACTGGTTCGGGCCGGAGAGTAATACGAAGTTTCTGAGGTCGGGGGGCTGAAAGTTCCGGATGCCGTTCACGTCCTGGGCGGAGAAGGTGAAGGATACTTCGAACTGCTGGTCAACCCCGACTGTGGTGCTGTTTACAGTGGCGTTGAATGTTTGCGAATATGTTCTGGCGGGCAAGAGAACGGATACTGCCACCACAAGTGCCGCATAAATCAATCTCGCCAGGCGTGGCATAAGTCCGTTCATCACCAGTCCTTGTCAGTTTTAATTGGCTTGCCAACCATCTTTCTCAGTTGCTTCTGCAATTTCTTCTCGTCGTTATTCAGCGCGCTGAAGATAGCCTGCGCCTGCTGTTTTGAAATCTTGTCCTGTCCCTGCTGGCCCTGTTGCTGGTTTTGCGGCTGATTCTTGTTCTGGTTTTGCCGGTTGTTGTTCTGGTTCTGCTTGTTCTTGTCTTGATTCTGCTGATTCTGTTTGTTCTGGTCCTTGTTCTGATCTTTGTTGTCGTTCTTCTTCTGCTGGTTCTTGTCGTTCTTCTTGTTGTTCTTGTTTTGTTTGTTCTGATTCTTGAGCATGTCCAGCGCGTAGGAGAGGTTGTACTTAGTGCTTTCGTCGTTCGGGTCAAGCTTTAATGCATCCGTGTATGCGCCGATGCTTTCCTTCACCTTCTGGTCCTTAAGGAGGGCATTACCGATGTTGTGGTAGGCCTTCGCCTTGAGTTCGCTCGTGGATGCTTTTGACACCGCCTCCTGATAGCGCTTGAGTGCGTCTTCGTAATTTCCCTGCTTGTAGTACGAGTCGCCGAGGTTGAAGTTGGCCTGGAAATTATCGGGGGATTTCTCCAGCCCCTTCTTGAACTCCACCTCTGAGTCGACGTACTTACCTTCCTTATAAAGGTTGACCCCTTTGTTGACATGGGATCTCAGGCTCTGGGCGGATAGCTGGCCGCATAGCGCGAAGGCGGCAATCAGCAGTGCGGAAACAAAGCGAGACGCGTTTCTCATTTTATTACTTCTCTAATCCCAGCTTTTTGTTCAACTTTCCGAAGAGTGCCGATTTGCGCTCGGACATGAAGAATTCCAGAAGGAGAAGCAAAATTGCCGGTGCCAGAAAATAGTAAAACCTGTCCTCGTAATCAGTGACCCGTTTTTCTCCGAATTCCGTCTTCTTAATCTTCGAAAGGTCGTTATAGATTATCTCCAGCTCGTCTCTCCCGTTGGCTCCCTGGAAGTACCGACCTCCTGTCTCCGATGCTATCCGCTGAAGTGTGGATGCGTCGAGCTTCGTGAGGACAACGTTTCCCTTGTTGTCCTTCTTGAAACCGATCTGTTGACCCTTGTCATCATATACAGGTATCGGGACCCCGTCCGGTGAGCCAAGGCCGATCGTGTACACGGAGATATGATTCTTCTTTGCGTTATCGATCGCCTGGGTAATGTCCCCCTCGTGATCCTCACCGTCAGTGAAGATCACGATAGCCTTTTCAGTTTTCGATGTGTTATCGAATGATTTCACGGCAAGGTTCATAGCTGCGGCGATGGCTGTTCCTTGGTCGGGGACAGTGCTCACGCCCGCCGCGTCTAAAAAGAGATTCGCCGCGGAGTAATCTGTCGTCAGAGGAAACTGCACAAATGGTTCTCCGGCGAACACTATAAGACCTATCCTGTCTCCGTGGAGTCTCTGGATGAGATTTGAGATCTCGAGTTTTGCCTTCTCGAGTCGGCTCGGCTGGATATCCTGCGCCTGCATGCTCAGGGAAACGTCGAGCACGATGTAAATATCTATGCCCGTCTGCTTCACCGTTTCCAGCTTGGTACCGATCTGCGGGTCTGATGCCGCGACGAGGAGGAACGTCAGCGCTAGGAGCCAGATCGATCCCCTCAGAGCTCCCTTCCCGCGGCTGTATGTGGGAAGGAGGACTGGGTGCAGCGCCTTGCCGGCAAACTGTTCGAGCAGGCGTCCTCGACGCCGCGCCAGGTACCAGAAGGCAAGCGCGAGCACGGGGATTAAGTAAAGACCGTACAGGTACTCAGGGTGTGCAAATCTAAACATATCTTCAGAACAAGCCCAAATAGTTCGCGTTCAAACCAGGATTCCGCATCTCAGGGAACCTTCCTAAGTATTACTCTCGACAATCCAAGCTCGACAAGGAGGAGTATGAGGCCTGCGTCGAGCCATCCCGTGAAAAGCTCTGCAGCGTATCTGTAAGAGGTGACCTTTATCTTCGATTTCTCCAGCTTGTCTATCTTCTGGTAGACCTCACGAAGCGTCCTGTTGCCGGTGGCCCTGAAATATTCACCCCCCGTGATGTTGGCGATCTGCTGCAGGAGGCCCTCGTCGATCTGCACCGGTATCATCTGATACCTTATCCCGAAGGGTGTTTGCACGGGGTAGGGGGCCGATCCGTTTGTGCCGATGCCGATAGTATAGACTCTGACGCCATAGGTCTTCGCGATTTCCGCCGCGGTCAGAGGATCGATCTCACCGGAGTTGTTCACACCGTCGGTCATAAGTATGACCACCTTGCTCTTCGCCTCGCCGTTCTTCAACCTTCCCACCGCATCCGCCAGGCCGTTGCCTATCGCTGTTCCATCGGGGACCATTCCGGGCTCAACCTTCCTCAGGAGATTCTTCAGCACATCGTGGTCAATAGTCAGCGGGCATTGCGTGAACGCCTCGCGCGCGAAAATGACCAGGCCTATTCTGTCGTTTGGTCTCCCGTCGATAAATTTCTCCGCGACACTCTTCGCGGCCTCTATTCGGTTCGGCTTGAAATCCTCGGACGTCATGCTCCCCGATATGTCGAGCGCTATCACGATATCGATACCTTCGGTTGTCATGTTCTCGCTGGAGGAAAATGTCTGTGGCCTCGCGAGGCCGACGATGAGCAGCCCGACCGCGATGGAGCGCAGCACAACCGGCGCGCTGTTCAGCCGCTCCCTCCACGTCGCCGGTATGGTTCCGAAAGTCTTCAGCGATGAATACCTTATGGACGGCTCCCTCAGTCTGCCAACCTTCCAGTGCCAGACGATCATCAGAGGGATTATCGCAAGGAAGTACAACACCCATGGGTAAGCGAACGTGACGTTACTGAACATTGGCCGTTCCACCGTTCCGCTGCGAGTCCGCGCTCGGTGCTGTCCTGCCCACGATCTCGTACGCCTGTTTCATCATCTCTTCGTTCACCGACCCCATAGGGTTGAACTTCGCGAACTTCACCATGTCGGCGTTCGAGAGGAAGCTGTAAGTAAGATCCCAAACTGGTTCGCTCTCTGGCCTTCTCTTCAACTCCTCCACGGCCTCAGATGTCGGCAGCTCCATCGCCGGCATACTGAAACGCTCTTCGAAATATCTCCTGATGATCTCCGTGATTCCGGAGTGATACTCTTTAACCAGTCCTCTCTGCCACAACTGCTGTCCATCCAGCTCGCGCAGGGCATTGAGCGCCCTCTCGTGTGGCGGGACCTTTACAACGGGAGCGACCGACTTTTCTGAAGCCTTTTTTCTCCTGTACCTCCTGTAGAGGTAATATGCGAGACCCAGAACCAGGAGCGCCGCCGCGATCCAGAGGATGAGCCATCGCCAGTCGAATGGTATGGCGATGGGAGATTTTACGTCCTTAATGCCCGATTTCATGTCGACCGGCAGAGTGCTGACGGTGAATCCGACGGGATTAGTCGATACTGAGCCGAGCGAAGTGTCGCCGGACGCACGATAGAGGACCGGTATAGGAGGAATTGTAACGCCGGCCGAATCGTAGCATGAAAGAATAAAGGAGAACACCTCCGTTACCTGGTTTCCGTTTTGCGTGACGACCGGCTTCTCGGTTCTTATTAAGGTAAGGTTCTTCAAGCTGTCCTGAACCGACGGCGGGTACACTGTCGAGCCTTTCCTGTAACCGACTTCGATTTTGTAGTTGATGTAATCGCCGACAAGGTAATGTGTGCTGTCGGCAGCTGCCGTCGCGGAAGTGACCTGTGAGAATGCGGGAGTCGCGAGCGCGAGGATGAGAAGGGCGAAGGCGATTCTTCTTATCACCATCTCTTCTCCCTTAGTCTGAAGAACTGAACGAGCGGTCTGATGTAGTCGTCTCCGGTTTGAATCTCTATGCTGTCCAGGCGGCTTGTGAGAAAGAGTCGCTTGCGCTCAGCCCTGCTCCGTTCTCTCATCTGTTCAAAGAGGAAACGAGTTCTTCTGTCACCTGTGTCAATCCACCTCTGACGCCCCGTCTCCGCGTCAACCAACTTGACAAGCCCGATCGGAGGTATCTCGTTTTCCCTCCTGTCGTTCAGGACTATGCCTATGAGATCGTGTCTCTTCCCGACGATCCGGAGTATCTTGTCGTAGTCGCTGTCCATGAAGTCAGAGATAAGAAACGCTATGCTTCTCTTCTTGATGGCGTTGTTCATGTATTCAAGCGCGGACCTGAGATTGGTTGATTTTCCCTCCGGCTCGAACGAGAGTATCTCTCTGATGATGCGCAGGACGTGCGTTCTCCCCTTGCGCGGCGGGACGAACTTTTCCACCTTGTCCGTGAAGAGTATCATTCCAACCTTGTCGTTGTTCTTGAGTGCGGAGAATGCGAGTATCGCACCGATCTCGGCGGCGATCTGCTGCTTTGTCTTGTCGGCGGAACCGAAAATGAGGGAGCCGCTCATGTCTACCATCAGCATGACCGTCAGCTCGCGTTCTTCCTCGAATATTTTCACGAAGGGGTGGCCGAATCGCGCCGTCACGTTCCAGTCTATGTTCCTTATGTCGTCGCCGAACTGGTATTCGCGCACTTCGGAAAATTCCATACCTCTTCCTTTGAACACAGAGTGGTACTCTCCGGAAAAGACCTGGTTGACAAGGCCTCTCGTCCTGATCTCTATCTGCCTGACCTGCTTTAGAAGTTCTTTTGTGAGCATTTGCTTCGGTGCGAAATTTCAGATTCTCAATTCCAAATTCTCAATTGGGAATTTAAAATTAAGAATCGAGAATTTCTGTCTAAGGAACTTCCACCCTGTTGAGGATATCTCGAATGATGTTCTCGGATGTTATCTCTTCCGCTTCGGCCTCATAAGTCACGGCCATGCGATGCCTGAGCACGTCAGGGCAAATGGCACGCACGTCTTCCGGTATGACGTATCCGCGTCTCTTTATAAAAGCCATGGCCTTCGCGCCGAGGGCGAGATTAATCGATGCTCTGGGTGAAGCGCCGTAGCTTATATAGTCGGCGAGCTTCTCCAACCCGAAATCCTTTGGTGAACGCGTCGCGAAGACGATGTCCAGTATGTATTTCTCTATCTTCTCATCTATATACACTTCCTGCACAAGCTCCCTCGCCTTGATTATGTCGGCGGGAGAAATGACCTGGTGCACCCCGTCGTCGTTCCCGTTGACGTTCTGCCGCATGATCTTCAGCTCCTCTTCCCTCGACGGGTAAGAGATCTTTACCTTCAGCATGAATCTGTCTACCTGCGCCTCGGGAAGGGGGTATGTGCCCTCCTGCTCGATCGGGTTCTGTGTGGCCAGAACGAGGAAAGGGTCCTCGAGCTTGAAGGTCTGATCGCCGATGGTCACCTGCCGTTCCTGCATCGCTTCGAGGAGGGCGCTCTGAACCTTCGCAGGCGCCCTGTTTATTTCATCGGCAAGTATGAAGTTGGAGAAAATCGGCCCCTTTCTTATGAAGAAGCTTCCATCCTTCTGGTTGTATATCTGAGTTCCGACCAGATCTGCGGGGAGGAGGTCAGGGGTAAACTGTATCCTTTGAAACTTTGCCTTCATGGCTGAGGAGAGTGTCTTTATTGCGAGAGTCTTGGCAAGCCCTGGGACGCCCTCGAGCAAGACGTGACCGTTGCTGAGGAGACCGACGATGAGTCTCTCGACCATCGGTTTCTGGCCGACTATGACCTTGCCGATCTCGTTGAACATCAGGTCGACGAACGCGCTCTCCTGTTTGATCTTCTCGTTTAATGCGGCGATATCCAATTTAACACCTCTTTGTGTTTCTATGTTTGACGGTTGGCCGTAGGCGGCGAACCGTAATTTAAGTTTGCGGAAGTGTCAGTTGAAAGGAAAAAGCTCCGGTTTTTCCGCAAAGAGTGTTTCGAAATAGAATGTCTCGGTCGCCCCCGGCCGTACGGTCGTGGGCTCCTGCACAGATCTCAAATCAGTAACGAAACGGCTCTACGAAAAAATCCTTTCGATGGTGGGCTTGACTAACTGGCGTTGAGCACGCGCGAGGATTCCCTGACGACGAACTCCGTGTCCAGGACCACCCGCTCGATCGGGAGGAGCGTGGAGGATTCAATGTTGCGAATGAGAATCTCGGCCGCCGTCTTTCCGATCTCGTGCTGGGGAGCCCTGATCGTCGTGAGAGGGATGGGGTATATCCTTGCGTAATAAATGTCATCATTTCCGATTATAGATATGTCTCCGGGAACGGAAATATTCAAGTCCTTCAATGCTGTCATGACAGCGAGAGCCTGGTGGTCGTTGAAGCAGACGATCGCAGTAGGGAAGTCGCTGCGGCTCATGTTCTTGAAGTATTCCATCGTCCTTGCGTAACTCTCGTCGTAGTGGGAACCGATGGATACGACCATGTCGGGGTGGAACGCTAGCGTACTTTCGCTGAAGGCGTCGCGGAATCCTTCGATGCGCTCCTGCGTATGGGACGACTGCGGCGGGCCTGCGAAGTGTACTATCCTCGTGTGACCGCCGTCTATGAGATACTTGACCGCTTTCTTAATCGCGCGGAGGTTGTCGATCGCCACCACATTGGCTTGTATACCCTTCACGTCTTCGAGGAGGACGAATGGATAATTTATCATCTTGAGCTTGAATAGGTGCTCTATCTCCGCGGTTCCCTCGACAACCGGAGCGATTATCGTTCCCTTTATGTCCTTCGTCGAAAAGAGATGCGTAAGCTTCTTCTCTCGTTCATGTCCATCGTCTGAGCTGGTTATGATTACCGAATAACCCTTGCTGCTCGCGTATTCCTTTGCGCCGGTCGCAATGGAAGTATAGAACGGATAGTTCAGGTCTTTGATTATTATCGCTATGCTCTTGTCCTGACTCCCGTTCTTGAGATTGCGTGCGACCCCCCTCGGACGGAAATTGAGTTCCTTCATGACCTCCAATATGTGGTCTCTCGTGGCTGGCTTGACCGTGCTCTTGGCGTTTATCACTGCTGAGACCGTCCCCTTCGAAACGTTTGCCCGGCGCGCGACATCCTCAATCGTTATCTTCCTCATCGATTGCCCCCTCTCTTAAAGTCGTCATCAAGGAATTGAAACGATTTAATCATAGTTGAACAAGCCAATTTATTCTTCGGTAACCTTAGAAACAACGACCTGCCGATGATCTCACTACAGGAAATCCATGCCGCCGGGAGAGTAAGAATTTATTTTGACTTCGGTTTGCCAATAGGTGGTCAGAACACTATTTTAGCAAAAGCATGACCAGGGAAATTATATAAGGAAAGGGTAGGAAAACATTTGAACGAGGAGAGAAGAAAAGTGAGTAAAAGCAATTTTACACGCCGGGATGCACTCAAGACAATTGCCGTAGGCGCCGCAGGGGCTGCAGTTCTGCCAAAGATGCTGCTTGCCGAGACAACACCGAAAATATCCTTTCCTTCAATTATCTCGCGCAGGTCGGGGAAGAAGCCGAACATCCTGCTCATCCTGGCTGAAGGGACTCCGCTCAGCGCACTGAGCTGTTACGGAAGTTACCGCATGCAGACGCCCAACATAGATCGCCTGGCCTCTCAAGGGATGAAACTGGAAAACGCGTTCGTGACGAACGCGTTGTGTACCCCCAGCAGGGCAACTATGATAACCGGCAAGTATTCCAATATGAACCAAATGCCGGTCAACGCCAATGATCCGCGCGAAGGGCAGGACTATTTCTTCGATAATTCTCAGGCCACTTTTCCAAAAGTGCTGAAAGAGAACGGCTACAATGTGGGCGTCGTGGGGAAATGGGATCTGGCCAACATTCCCGCCGGTGCGGACTACTGGAAGATTACTTACGGACACGGCGGACCATACTACGACGATGCATGGTACGAGAAACCGGAGGACGAGGCTGAGGCAAAGAATAATCCTTTCGGGGTGAGGAAGGTGCACAAGGAATATGTCACCGACCTCACGACAGACATGGCTATCGAGTTCATGTCGAAGTACAAGGAGCCATTCTGCATGTATTACTCGACGATAGCGGTGCACAGCAATTTCGAGCCGCCTGAGAAATACAAGCACATTTACGACGACGTGATGTTCAAGGAACCCGGGACGTTCTACGATGACTATTCCAACAGGTCGGCGGCAGCCAGAGAAGCCCATATGCGTCTCGAGGACATGGCGGATTCCCAGTTTTACGATCACATACCCGAGCAGCGCCCCAAGAGCCTGACCGACAAACAGCGAAAGCAATGGAACTATCAGCGCTTCATGCGGGATTTCGCTGCGACACTGCACGCATATGACGACAACGTCGGCAGGCTGTTGAAATACCTCGACGACTCCGGACTGAGCGAGAACACGATCGTTATCTTCACTTCGGATCACGGCTTCTTCCTCGGCGAGCATGGATGGTTCGACAAGCGTTTCATGTACGAGGAAGCAGTCAGGGTACCATGGATCATCCGTTACCCGGGCGAAGTGGAGGCGGGCAGTATCTCCGAGGCGATGGCTCTGAATATCGACAACGCACCGACGATACTCGATCTTGCGGGACTATCGATACCGTCGGAGATGCAGGGAGTCAGCCTGAGGCCCATCTTCGAACAGAAGGTTCCTCGAGATTGGCAATCTGAGATGTACTACCACTACTACGAAATGGCACCGCCCCATTGGGTCGTGCCGCACTATGGAATCAGAACAGACCGTTACTCCCTAATAAACTATTATACCATCAATGAGTGGGAACTGTTCGACAGGAAATATGATCCCGATGAGATGAACAGCCTCTTCGAGTTCGGCGGATATAAACTCAATCCGAATTATAAGGACGTGGTACCGGGCCTCGTCGAGAGGTTGAAGCAGATGCGGGCAAAGTACAAGGATACCACCGGCGCCCCCGTGAAGCTTTGGCCGACCGAATCTTACGACTAGAAACGCAAGGATTAATCATGCCTGGTCCCGGTTTGTTTCACATAATGGTGAAGCCGGTGGGGCCGCTATGCAACCTTGACTGCGGTTATTGCTTCTACCTAGAAAAGGAAAAGCTCTATCCCGGCACTGGTCAATGGACAATGCCCGAAGATGTACTCGACAAGTACATCCGGGATTACATAGGGTCTCAGGATTCACCGGCAATAACATTTGCCTGGCAGGGGGGTGAGCCGACACTTCTAGGAGTGGATTTCTTCCGCAAGGTTGTGGAGCTCGAAAAAAAATACTCCGGCGGGCGGAAGATAGAAAACACTTTCCAGACCAACGGCGTGTTGCTGAACGATGAATGGTGCGGGTTCCTCTCGGAGAACCGTTTCCTGGTCGGTCTGTCGATTGACGGCCCGCAGGAGATACACGACAGGTACAGGGTATACAAGGGAGGTCAGCCATCCTTCGAGAAAGTCATGGAAGGGGTGAAGTGTATTCTGAAACACCGGGTTGAATTCAACACGCTCACATGTGTTCAGAAGGAAAACGCGTACAGACCGCTGGAGGTTTACAATTTCCTGAAGGGAATAGGGAGCAGGTTCATGCAATTTATTCCGATCGTCGAAACTAAATCCAACGCTTCCGAACCGGCTTCACCCACCAGTGAACCAGTTGTGGAAGACTATTCCGTCGAACCTCTTCAATACGGTAAGTTCCTTGGCATGATTTTCGACGAATGGGTGAGGCATGACGTCGGCAAATACTTCATCCAAATCTTCGACGTGTCGCTCGAAAGCTGGGCGGGGATGGAGCCGAGCCTATGTGTGTTCAAGGAGAAGTGCGGTTCCGCGCTTGCCATGGAACACAATGGTGATGTCTATTCATGCGACCATTTCGTGAACGTCGAGAACAGGCTCGGCAACATGATGAATGACCATCTAAGTGCTCTGGCCCTTTCACCCAAACAAACGAAGTTCGGCGACGACAAGTTGCACAAGCTTCCCAAGTACTGTCTCGAATGCAGTGTCCGCTTCGCCTGCAACGGCGAATGTCCGAAAAACAGATTCATTAAGACTCCATCCGGCGAAGACGGACTCAATTATCTGTGCGAAGGGTACAAGTATTTCTTTCATCACATCGATCCTTACATGAAGTTCATGGCACGAGAACTCGCGAATCGGCGTCCGCCGGCGAATGTAATGTATTGGGCCAAGGAGAAAGACAAAGGATTTCCTTCTTTGTCGGTTGGAAGAAACGAACCCTGTCCCTGCGGGAGCGGTTTGAAATACAAGAATTGCTGCGACCGCACGACAGCCTCATAGTGGTGCGCCGCAACGGATGAAGCGACACATCTAAGCCTCAGGTGGATTTCTTGACGAAGCGATCATGAAGCGGCAGGCAGATTGACGCTCGATCGTTATGCGGCAGGTCGGGAGGCCGATCGGCGGCATTGTACTTCTTAGATGACACTTATCTTTTGGTCTCATCACGCCATTGGGAGGACCCATGGCTACCATGGTCTTCGTCTTCACGTCTGGGGGGCCACGTTGTCCCTGTGTCTTCCTTTACCATGAGACTCCCGTGCAAACTTCTTCTCCTCCCTTCGATCTGTCCCGCGTCCCGGAAATGACTAATGGCAATATGAAATGAGGAGCTAAGCCAGCAAGAACCTCCCTCAGCTCGACATTTGAACCCGAGTTCCCTCCAATCCTGCACTAGTTTGGGATTTGCCATCTTGGGCGTAATAAGGGTAGAACAGTCGACATCCACCTTGCGGTACTAAGTTCATCTCCATGCCTCCTCCGCTCGGAAGAGGAAATCAAGAATACCCTAAATACGTTCCAAAATAAGGGTATGCAGATAAACGGAGGCAGACCTTCGGGGAACTACTAACAATTTTGGCATTCAGGGAACTTGATTAGCGGGGATTCGTGTTCTATATTTCGACGCAATTACTGAAACAGTCGAATCGTTATAGGGTCGAAAAATGACAGGAAAATACATTGAAGCGACGTACAAGCTAACTCCCTCGAAAGGGAGGATAAGCTAATGGCAGAGCAACTATCGTCTGAAAAGCAGGCGCTCATACTCGACGCGGCCCGTAAAAGGTTTGCGTACTACGGCTTCTCGAAGGTTACGATGGACGAGATTGCCGCCGATGTCGGGATGGGGAAGGCCTCGCTTTACTACTACTTCCCGACGAAGGAAGGACTCTTCAACGAAGTAATCAGGCAGGAGAAAGACCAGTTCCTTGAAGATATCAGGTCTATGATTGAAGAGAAGCTTCCCGCCTGCGACATGCTTCGCCAGTACGCGGCGAAGCGCGTCGAGTACTTCAGGAACCTGGCCAACCTAAGGGCTTTGCAGATACAGCAGTCTGCCGAATCGCGGGCCTCACACCTCGAACTCTTCAAGGATTTTCAACAGCAGGAGGTGGCACTCCTCAGGAAGATTCTTGAGCTCGGCGGCGCTTCCGGAGATTTCGAAGTGAAGGATCCGCAGCAATCAGCTGAGATTATCATGCAGATGTTTTACGGTCCACGCGCCTGGCTCCTCCTCAAACGAGAGAACAGGCTGGACGACGAAACTTACAATGTCCTCGAGGAATCCGCAAGACAGATCGCCGAAGTGATTTTGAACGGAATAATTAAAAGGAAATAAATAAGGAAACGATTGATGGAAACGAAAGAGAAACACGATAAAGACCTGGATCAGAACATGCTGAGAAATCAAGGTCCTTCGCAGAACGGAGATGGAGACGAGGACATCGATGATGTTCCATTGTTCCGTAAGAAGCGGGTCATCATCCCGATACTCCTGGTGCTGACGGGACTCGCGATCGCAGGCTATTACTGGTACATGAACATGCAGGACTTCGTCTCGACAGACGACGCATTCGTCGATGCGAACAACGTCGCCGTAAGCACGAAGATGCTCGGAAGGATCGTTTACCTCGGCACGGACGAGGGAGATACCGTGAAGGCAGGACAAGTGCTCGTCAGGCTTGACGACACTGATCTGCGCGCACAGGAAGCCTCGGCAAAGGCGGGGCTCCAGCTCGCGGAGCAGAGCGTGCCGCTGGCACAGGTGCAGGTCAACCGCGCACAGGAGGACTTCAACCGCGCGGAGGTTCAATACAAGGGCGGAATTGTAACCAAGGAACAGTACCAGCACGCGCAGCAGGCCCTCGAAGCGGCGCGCGCAGAGCTCGCCATCGCCCAGTCGAGAATTCCAACCGCAAGGGCCCAGCTCGGCGTCGTCGAAGCGCAGCTCCTGAACACAGTAGTCAATTCCCCGATAGACGGCGTGGTGGCAAAGAGGTGGGTCCTCACGGGCGATGTGGTACAGCCGGGGCAGCCGATCTTTACCATCTATGATCTGAAGAACGTTTGGGTCACCGCAAACCTCGAGGAGACCAAGCTCGGTCATATACATGTTGGAGACCCGGTGGAAATCAACGTCGATACCTACCCGGGAGTGAAGTTCACAGGTAAGGTCTTCGAGATAGGAAGCTACACAGCCTCCGAATTTTCGTTGATACCGCCTGACAACGCCTCGGGAAACTTCACCAAGGTTACACAGCGAGTTCCGGTGAAGATTTCCATAGACGATCCTTCGGCGATGCTAGGTCATAAGCCCGTGCTGAGACCTGGAATGTCGGTCGAAGTGTCTGTGAAGGTGAAGTAGGAATCCGGAAATGTCGCTGGCGCTTGACGCGGGTTCCGCGCGCAATCCATCGTCCGTGCTGCATCACAGCCATCAGTTTTACAAGTGGCTTGTGTTGGGCAACGTGATGATTGGAACGTTCATGGCCGTTCTCGACTCGACTATAGTCAACGTCGGACTTCCCAAGATAATGGCGACGTTCGGCGTGACTATCGACAAGATCGAATGGGTCATGACGGCTTATCTGTTGATTCTCGCGGTCATGCTCCCCACATCCGGGTGGGTCGCAGATCACTTCGGATACAAGCGCACATACGCGTTAGCCCTCTTCCTTTTCACTGTCGGTTCTTTCCTTTGCGGCACCGCATGGAACGAGAACGCTCTTGTCGCCTTTCGCGTCATCCAGGGCGCCGGCGCGGGATTCCTCATGCCAGTCGGAATGGCGATAGTGACAAGGGAGTTTCCTCCCGAAAGGAGGGGGATCGCGCTCGGGTTCTGGTCCATAGCCGCGGCGGCCTCGGTTTCGTTCGGCCCGCTGATAGGCGGCTACCTGATCGACAATTTCTCCTGGCACACGATATTCTACGTCAACGTCCCCGTCGGCATTTTGGGCATTTTCGCTACCATGGTTGTCCAACGCGAATACAAGACTGAGCACACGCGGGGTTTTGACCTGATAGGATTCGTGTCGGTCTCGGTCTTTCTCACCTTTCTTCTCCTGGCGCTGACTGATGGCAACGCATCATGGAACACAGGCGGCTGGACTTCTCCGTTCATTCTCGTTTGTTTCGGCCTGTCCGTTCTTGGACTCGTCGTCTTTCTCGTTGCCGAGTTCAACGTGAAGCATCCTTTGATAGAGCTCAAGCTCCTGGAGGATTTCAATTTCGGGCTCACGAACATTGTTCTGTTTATATTCGGGCTCGGCATGTTCGGGAGCACTTTTCTGATGCCGCTCTACCTTCAGAACTCCCTCAACTACACGCCATTCCAGGCTGGGCTCGTTTTTCTCCCCGTGGGGATTCTGCAGGGAATCATGGCCCCCGTGGCGGGTTTCATGTCTGACAGAGTGGACGCCCGCATACCTGCGGCGGTCGGAATAATCCTCCTCGGGATCAGCATGTATCTGAATTATTTCCTGTCGTTGTACTCTATGCACTCACAGATCATGCTCCCCCTTTATCTCAGGGGGTTTGCTATGGGGCTTATGTTCACGCCGCTGAGCACGCTGGCCCTCGCGAACGTTCCCAAGCACAAGATGGCACAGGCCTCGGGGCTGTTCAACGTGATAAGGCAGGTTGGTGGAAGCTTCGGCGTGGCCCTCTTTGGAACGCTTCTGACCAGGCGGGTGATATTTCATACCGCCTCATACGGGATTGCCGTCGACCAGCACTCCTCCGCCTTCCGGAACACGATGGACAAGCTCACGCATTTTTCCCAGCACGTCGTGGGAGGTTCGGGCAATGTGTCATCCATGCGTGGAAAGGGTCTCATCATCGGACACGTTATGAAGCAGGCGTTCGTTTCAGCGGTAAACGACGACTTCCTGGTCGCCGGCGCGATTACAATACTCTGTCTGATTCCCATCTTCTTTTTGCGCAGGAAGAGGCCACAGGCGGGAGTCAAAGCTGTCGCGATGGATTGAGACCGGCTTTTGTGAAGTCCGGCGGGACCGGACGTTCTTGTGTAAGTGAGGTTTTTATATAGAAGGACATTCAATGAAGAGCAATGGAAATTCTGAAAATAGATCGAACGGCGCCGGCCTGTCCGGAAGCATAGGGGTCCCTCATCATGAGCATCCGTCGTACAAGTGGTGGGTACTCGCAAACGTGATGATGGGAACCTTCATGGTGGTACTCGACTCAACGATCGTCGACGTCTCGCTGGCGAAGGTCATGGCTACTTTCGGGGTGGGAATCGATACGGTCAAGTGGATTGCCACCGCTTACCTCCTGGCGTTCGCGATATTCCTCCCGACGTCGGGTTGGATAGCAGACCACTTCGGTTTCAGGAAGACGTACACGCTCGGGCTCGCCCTTTTCACGGCTGGTTCGCTTCTCTGCTCGATATCGTGGAACATGACCGCGCTCATTGCATTCCGCGTACTGCAGGGGGCAGGTGGCGGCCTTCTGATGCCGGTCGGAATGGCGATTGTCGTTCGGGAGTTTCCACCCGAGAAGCGCGGTCTCGCGCTGGGCTTTTGGGCAATAGCGTCCGCGGCATCTGTCTCGCTGGGACCGACCCTTGGAGGTTATCTCATCGACAACTTTGCCTGGCACGCCATATTTGACATAAACGTGCCAGTCGGAATCCTTGGCGTCTTCGCGACAATGGTCATCCAGCGCGAGTACAAGACGGCATCTACCCGTTCCTTCGACATCACCGGCTTCCTTTCGGTGGTCTTGTTCCTCGTTCCTCTTCTCGTCGCGCTTTCTGACGGGAACGCATCGTGGAACACCGGAGGATGGACTTCACCCTTTATCCTTATATGCCTCGCCCTATCGCTGATCGGTTTGGTCGTGTTTCTTACTGTCGAGTTCAACATACGCGATCCTCTCATCGATCTGCGGCTCCTTAAGAATTTCAATTTCGGCATGTCCAATCTTATCCTTTTCATATTCGGCATGGGGATGTTCGGGAGCACCTTTCTACTCCCGCTCTATTTGCAGAACGGGCTTGGATTTACCGCATTTCAGGCCGGCTCGCTTTTTCTCCCGCTCGGTCTGATAATGGCCGTCATGGGGCCGATCTCCGGCATACTCTCTGATAAAGCTAATCCGAAGGTGGTTTCCGCAGTGGGCATCGCGATCCTAGCGTTGAGTCTGTTTGTAAACCGATACCTCTCTCTCTTTTCCATGAGATCGGAGATTATGGTCTCCCTTTATCTTCGCGGGCTTGGCATGGCCTTGATTTTCACGCCGCTCAACACGCTGTCGCTCGCCCAGATTCCAAGGGAGCGTCTCGCGCAGGCCTCCGGACTGTTTAACGTCATCCGCCAGATCGGAGGGAGTTTCGGCGTCGCCATCATGGGAACGCTCCTCACTGACCGGACTATTTTCCATACGACGATGTATGGCCAGGCCGTCAACACGGCGTCACCCGTGACTCAGAACGTCCTCTTCGGGCTTCGAGGGTTCGCGCAGAACGTGCTCGGAAGCAGTGCCTCGCTTGCTTCTATGCGCGCGAACGCACTCCTCGTTTACAACCTGAGCCAGCAGGCCTTTGTCTCTGCCGTCGACGACGATTTCCTGGTCGCAGCTCTGATAACTGCCGCGTGTATGATCCCGATTGTATTCCTGCGGTACAAGAAGCGTGCGGGTGAGAAGATAACCGCCGTGGCTATGGATTGAAGTTTGAAATGCTAGGTTGATGGACAAATGGGTCCCTTCTAAAGAACAAACTAGAAATGCAGAACGAAGATAGTAATTCGGATCACAGCTCACATCATGGTTCAAATGGTGGCGGGAGATCGCTTTCTTCCGCGTTAGGGATTCCTCACCACGAGCATCCGTCGTATAAATGGTGGGTGCTCTTCAATGTCATGTTCGGGACTTTCATGGTCGTGCTTGACTCCAGCATCGTCGACGTTTCGATGCCGACCATCATGGCAACTTTCGGAGTGACTGTGGATACGGCAAAATGGGTGGCGACTGCTTATCTGCTTGCCCTTGCCGTGATGCTTCCGACTTCGGGCTGGATTGCGGACAGGTTTGGTTATAAGAAGACTTATGCTACCGCGCTCACACTCTTTACGGGCGGTTCGCTCCTTTGCTCATTGTCATGGAGCATCTCCGCTCTGATTGCATTTCGGATAATTCAGGGAATCGGCGGCGGACTTTTGATGCCCGTCGGCATGGCTATTGTCATGAGGGAGTTTCCTCCGGAAAAAAGAGGCACAGCCATCGGTTTCTGGTCGGTTGCATCGGCGGCCTCCGTTTCGCTCGGTCCGACGCTCGGCGGATACCTCATCGACAATTATGTCTGGCATTCCATTTACGATATAAATGTGCCGATCGGGATCGTCGCAATCTTCGCGACACTCGTAATACAGCGCGAGTACCAGTCGCAGAAATCGCGCAGCTTCGATCTCGCCGGATTTCTGTCGATGGCGCTCTTTCTGACGACCCTTCTACTTGCCCTGTCTGATGGCGACGCCGACTGGAACACGGGAGGATGGACATCGCCGTTTATACTAACATGTTTCGCACTTTCCCTTCTAGGGTTCGTCGCCTTCATCGCCGTGGAGCTGAATACCTCCGAACCGCTGGTCGACCTAAGCCTGATGAGGAATTTCAACTTCGCGATGGCGAACCTGGTGCTCTTCATTTTCGGAATGGGAATGTTCGGAAGCACATTCCTTCTCCCGCTGTATCTGCAGAACGGTTTGGGTTACACGGCCTTCCAGGCGGGATCGCTCTTCCTGCCCCTCGGATTTCTCCAGGGAACAATGGGACCTCTTGCGGGATACTTATCGGACAGGCTTAACGCGAAATACCTTGCCCTCTACGGAGTCGTGGTACTCGCACTGAGTCTCTTCAGCAATCATTTCCTTTCGCTTTTTTCCGAGACGCACTCCGTGATGATATCGATATACCTTCGTGGCCTCGGTATGGGGTTCATCTTCACCCCGCTTAGCTCGCTCTCGCTTTCAAAAGTGCCGAAGGAGAAAATGGCGCGCGCCTCCGGGCTTTATAACGTTTTGAGACAGGTCGGCGGAAGTTTCGGCGTTGCCATAATGGGTACCCTTCTGACAGATCGCACGACATTCCATGAGACTATATACGGACAGGCGGTCAACAAGTATTCGCCGGCCGTTCAGAGCGCACTTATCGGGCTGAAGCAGTTTGCGCAGCAGGCGGTCGGAGGCAACTCGGCCTTGTCCGCGGCCAGGGCAAATGCGCTTCTCCTTTACAATGTCAGCCAGCAGGCGTTCGTCTCGGCGGTAGACGATGACTTCTTAATCGCCGCGACGATAACGTTTCTATGTATCGTACCCGTCTTATTCCTACGGAGCAAGAAAAAGAAGGGACATGGCGATCACCTGATGGCTATGGAATAGTGAGATTGAAGATGAGTAAGGACACATCAAATCGGAGCGGCTCGTTCTCGGGACCCGGGATCGGGGCCATTCGTCACGATCACTCATCGTACAAGTGGTGGGTGCTGGCCAATATAATGATAGGCACGTTCATGGCGGTGCTCGACTCGACTATAGTCAACGTGTCGCTGCCTAAGATCATGGCCGCCTTCGGGATAACCGTTGACAAGGCAGAGTGGGTGATAAACGCTTATCTTCTGGCGTTTGCCGTCATGCTTCCCAGCTCCGGCTGGATCGCCGATCATTTCGGCTACAAAAAGATTTACATGCTCGCCCTTTTCCTTTTCACCAGCGGCTCGTTCCTTTGCGGATTGGCGTGGAACGAAAACGCCCTGATATTCTTCAGAATAATGCAGGGACTTGGCGGCGGTATAATTACCCCCGTCGGTATGGCGATAGTCCTCAGGGAGTTTCCGTTGGAAAGGCGGGGGACGGCACTGGGATTTTGGTCAATAGCTGCGGCCAGCTCGGTCTCGTTCGGACCGCTCATCGGCGGCTATCTCGTGGATAACTTCAGTTGGCATTCGATATTCGACGTGAACTTGCCGGTGGGGCTCTTTGCGATATTCGCGAGCTGGGCGATTCAGAGAGAATACAAGGCGGCGAAGACTCGCTCTTTCGATTTCCTCGGCTTCGCGTCGATGAGCGTGTTTCTTGTCTCGCTTCTCCTCGCTCTGGCTGACGGGAATGCTTCATGGAACACGGGTGGTTGGACCTCGACGTTTATCCTGTCTTGCTTCGCGATTGCCGCTGTCGCGCTGACAGTCTTTCTCTTCACCGAGTTCAGGGTAGAGCATCCGATACTCGAGCTGAATCTTCTGAAGAACTTCAATTATGGAATGGCGAACATCGTGCTGTTCATATTCGGTTTCTCGGTCTTCGGGAGCACATTCCTCCTCCCGCTATACCTTCAGAATTCGCTCAACTACACGGCCTATCAGGCGGGGTTGGTGTATTTGCCGATGGGGCTCATACAGGGCGTTGCCGCGCCGATTTCGGGTTACATGGCAGACAGAATTAACCCCAAGATAATTTCGCTGGTAGGGATCGTCTTCCTCGCCTCAAGCTGGTACCTGAACGGATTTCTGTCGCTGTACTCCATGCACTCAGAGGTCATGCTCCCCGTTTATCTGAGGGGGATTGGAATGGGAATTCTCTTCACCCCGCTGAGCACCGTCGCACTTTCGGAAATAAAGAAAGAAAAGATGGCACAGGCGTCTGGCCTGTTTAACGTGATAAGGCAGGTTGGTGGAAGCTTCGGCGTCGCCGTGATAGGTACGCTGCTGACTCAGCGAACCCTTTTTCATACTGCAGTCGACGGAGAGGCGATGAACCAGTATTCGACGACCTTCCAGCATGTGATCAATGGTTTGAGATACTTCGTAACTCAGGCCATCAGCGCCCCCATGTCCACAGAGCTGGAGAGGGCCAGGGCATTGGTCCTGTCGAGCGTGGCTCAGCAGGCGATTGTTCAGGCTACCGACGACGCGTTTCTTTTTGCGTTTGCCATCATGCTTCTGTGTGCCGTTCCGATTTTCTTTCTGAGGACGCACCGCAAAAAGGCCGCGGGGGACAAGGTCGTAGCGATGGAGTGAATTTAATGGAACGGTTGAACGGCGGCACAATGAAGCGTAAGCTCCGCTGGCGAAAGGATTTACAAACTAAATGGTGGAAATAATGAAATCCAGAATTAAAATATTATCGACAGTCATATTCTTATCGGTTGCCACGTCCGCGTTCGGTCAGGGAGTGGGGCAGGATTCGCTCACGGTCGACAAGGCGGTAAGCATGGTCCTCGCAACAAACCCTTCCATACAGCAGGCGGTGGAACAGATAAACGCGACCGAGGCGGGCGTTGGGGTCAGCAGGAGCTCGCTTTACCCGGAGGGAGGGGTCTCTCTAGGCTACACGCGCATCGGACCAGTCCCCGCTTTTAGCTTTCCGGGATTTGGAAACATACTCCTCGCGCCAGCCAACAACTATGATGAACACATAGGGTTCAGCGGCACGGTTTACGACTTCGACAAACGTCAGAAGAGTATAGACCTATCGAAGACACAGGTCGAAAGTGCGAAGGACAGGCTGGAACTCGTCCGACAGGAGCTCGCCTACCGGACGATTCAAACTTTTTATTCGATACTCGTCCTCGAGAGGAGCATTCGCGTCCAGAATGACGAGATCGGTAACCTGAACCAGCATCTCCTGATGACCAAAAAGAGGGTGGAAGCAGGAACGGCGACCGACTTCGACGTGCTCACGACACAGGTCAGAGTGGCCGCGGCTGAGAACCAGAAAATTGGGCTCGAGAACTCGCTGGAGAACGCGAAGATTGCCCTGCGCCGTCTACTTGGATTTGCTCCCGGATCGCCGATCAACCTAGCCGGACAGTTCGATGAGACTCCGGTTACTCTCAACGTCGATTCGCTCACGGCCGTGGCGCTAAGGAATCGGGTGGAGGTAAAGGCTGCCGACGACCAGATTGCGACGGCCCGTGCCCAGTACAATGTGGCCTCCGCGATCTACAATCCTTCGCTGAACGTCGCGTTCGTTTATGGTTTCAAGAACGGCTACGAACCGAACTTGAACGCCTGGCGAGGCAACTTCGCGGCGGCAGCCCAGCTGCAGGTTCCTATCTCGGGAGTCATCCCGTTCTTCGGAGGTTATAGAAGAGACAACATGGAACAGCAGGCATCCGCGGAAATCAAAGCCGCTCAGTCGAGCAGGTCGGTTGTGGAAGATCTTGTTAAAGCAGACGTCGAGAAGGGGGTGTCTGACCTCCACTCGGCGGTCGACAAGCTCCAGACAACGAACGTGGCCGTCCAACAGGCCGAAAGTGCTTTGAGTCTCGCGAGAATAAGGTACGAGGCTGGAACCGTCACAAACCTTGATCTTCTGGATGCCGAGACGGCACTTGCTCAGGCGAGGCTCAGCAGACTTCAGGCACTGTTCAACTTCGTCATCGGAAGGTACGAGCTTGAGCAGGCTGTCGGAGAAAAAGCGTGGTAAACCCCGGCACGCATCCGGATGATGCACGATTTTTCCGGATGGAGTCGCTAAATTCAAATGGGTTTGCCGTCGAGTTGCCTGAATCCGATGCGAGCTGAGAATTGAAAATACTCCAGTCATGCGGTTCCCGTTCCTGGGGAGGCCTGGAAATGCAGGCACTCGCGACTTCGGTCGAATTGATTAGGCGCGGCCATGAGGTGAGTCTACTTTGCCTCCCGCAGACACGACTCTCCAGGGAGGCGGACGAAGCCGGAGTGCCAACTATCGGTCTCCTAGCCGATGACAGCGGCGCTATCGGAACGATTAGGGCGCTTGGCCGGCTCTTCAAGAGCTACGATTATGAGGTCGTACACACCCATCTGTCGCACGATCTGTGGTGGATAGTTCCGGCTCTGAAGCTGGCGCACTCGCGTGCCAGGCTCTTCCTCACCAAGCACATGGCGAGCGGCGTCAGGAAGAAAGACCTGTTCCACCGATTCCTCTACGGCCGGTTGCAGGGCACGTTTGCCATATCCAACTATATAGCGGGGAGCGTTCTGAATACTTGCCCGCTGAGCAAGTCGGATGTCCACGTTGTGCCGCCCGGAATATCGCCGGAGACTTTCGATCCTTCCCGATACGACAGATCGGCGGCAAGGACAGCACTCGATATCGCTGGAGACGTCATCGCAGTTGGAATGGTGGGAAGAATGACGCCCGGCAAGGGGCATGAGGAATTTCTAAGGGCGGCCGCGGTTCTCAAGGAAAACTCTGACCTGAAATTTCAATTCATCGTCGTCGGCGGCGCGAGCGAGGGTGAAGACGCATATGCCGCCAGCGTGCATAGCCTGGCTCACGAACTCGGCGTGGACGATGTGGTACGGTTCCTCGGCTTCAGAAAGGATGTGCCGCATATACTGGCCGCGCTTGACGTACTCGCTTTCCCTTCTCACGAAGAGTCTTTCGGACTTGGCCTGACCGAGGCAATGGCCATGAGCCTCCCTGTCGTGTCAAGCGGAAGCGCGGGGGTGCTGGATATAGTGGTCGACGGCGAGACGGGCATTCTATTCCCGCCCAAGGATCACGCGGCGCTCGCCGCTGGCATCTCGGATCTGGCACTGGATCCTGACAAGCGGCGGCGATTCGGGGCAGCTGGAAGGAAACGCGTCATTGAGTTCTTCAGCATAGAGTCTGTGGTCGAAACACTGGAGCGCTACTATTCCATCCCAGACTGAGATTTACAGGGCGAGGAACAACAATCGAAGTTTTATCGTTAATCTGATCAGATTGGGAGAGTGTAGCGGCATCGCCCCAAGTGGTGAATGTCTTCTGGAAACCTGAACTGATTCATGCGGATCTCTGAGGTTCCTGCGAGGGACGTTGTCGGTAATTTCAGTCGCAGTGATTTCCGTTTTCGATTCTTGATTTTGAGAAAGGACCGCTTACATGTCTGACAGAAAAAATTTTGTAGATCTTAAAGTATCTGACGGCACGACCATGGCCGCCTATGTGGCGAGGCCAGCGAAAGGTGGGCAGCATCCTGCCATCATGGTTTTCCAGGAGGCTTTCGGAGTTAACCCGTACATCCGCAGCGTTGCGGACAGGCTTGCCGGAGAAGGTTTCACGGCAATCGCCCCCGAACTGTTCCACCGCAGCGGACCCGGCTTCGAGGGGAGCTACACTGATTTTCCGGCAACGCAGCAGCATATCTCGAAATTATCCAACGAAGGTCTTGAGGCTGACATAAGAGCTGTTTACGATTGGCTGCGAAACGATCCCGGCACCGATCCGGCAAACATCTTCTCAATCGGATTTTGCATGGGAGGGAGAGTCTCGTTCTTCGCCGACACAATTGTTCCCTTGAGCGCGTCGGTCTCATTCTACGGCGGAGGGATCGCCCAAGGACTTCTTGATCGCGCACCGAAGCTCAACGGCCCGGTACTCCTTTTCTGGGGAGGGTTGGACAAACATATTCTTCCCGAGCACACTCGCGCTGTGGAAGACGCGCTTCGCGCCGCCGGGAAAGATTACGGTAGCGTCATATTCTCCTACGCCGATCACGGATTCTTCTGCGACCAGCGGGCAAGTTACAACGAGAAAGCCTCGAAGCAGGCCTGGCCCATGACGCTGGAGTTCTTGAAATATCATGTCAAATAGAGGCCAAAAGACAGAGCGGCTAAGAGGCGAAACGTGAACACGAACTAACTTGAAGAAATGTTCCCTGTCACTTCTTTAACCTATTAGCCGTTTACCCTTTAACCAACTAAAGGATTAATCCTAAGCAATGAGTAAACTATTCTCACCTATCAAAATCAGAGAGCTCGAATTTAGAAACAGAATCTTTGTCTCGCCGATGTGTCAGTACTCGGCGAAGGACGGAGTACCGAACGACTGGCATCTCGTACATCTGGGGAGCCGAGCCGTTGGCGGGGCGGGGCTCGTTGTCACGGAGGCAACTGGGGTCTCGCCGGAAGGTCGCATATCACCGGCCGATCTGGGAATCTGGAACGACACGCAGGTAGATGCGTTCAGAAGAATAACCAACTTCGTCAAGTCGCAGGGTTCGATACCCGGCATACAGCTCGCCCACGCCGGGAGGAAGGCATCGACGAAAGTGCCGTGGACAGGAGACGGGGAAGTAATGAAAGATGAAGGGGGATGGGAAGTCATCGCCCCGAGTCCGTTGAAGTTTTCGGACAACTATCCCCAGCCGAGAGAAATGAACCTCTCTGACATCAAGACTGTGGTAGAACAATTTTCCGCGGCTGCCCGGCGAAGTTTAGAGGCAGGTTTCCAGGTCGCAGAAATACACATGGCTCATGGTTATCTTCTGCACGAGTTCCTCTCGCCTCTCACTAATAAGAGGACCGACGAATACGGCGGTGAACTTAAAAACAGGATGAGGCTTCCTCTTGAGGTGGCGCTTGAAGTCAGAAAGGTGTGGCCCGAGAGTCTTCCGGTTTTCGTCCGAATCTCCGCTACTGACTGGACAGAGGGGGGATGGGACCTGCAGCAGTCTGTGGAGTTGGCTAAGGAGCTTAAGAAGCTGGAAATCGATCTGATAGACAGCTCGACGGGCGGACTTGTGCCGGGTGTAAGAATACCGATCGCCCCCGGCTATCAGGTCAAGTTTGCGGAGGAGATAAGGAAACAGGCCGGGATTATGACAGGTGCAATTGGCATGATCACCGATGCGGCACAGGCAGAGAACATACTCGTGACCGGTCAGGCGGACGCGATTTTTGCCGCCCGCGAGTTTCTCCGGGATCCTTATTTTCCCCTTCACGCGGCAAAGTCACTCGGCGACGACCCGCAGTATCCGAACCAGTACCTGAGAGCAAAACCTAAGTGAGAGTACCTTAGGCGAGAGGTAAAATGGTAAAAGGCTTCACGGGACGGTGGACGGCCATCGGTTCCGCCTTGCGGCGGGTATCCAGCCGACCGATGCTTAGTGTCCCGGCCATTGCCCCCTAAAAGAGAAAAGGACATGCAAGAATGAAGACACGATTTCTTGGAAACAGTGGAGTCAGAGTATCCGAATTATGCTTTGGCGCGATGACGTTCGGAGGCAAAGGTTATTGGACCGGCATCGGGCAGGTCCAGCAGAAAGAAGCCGACGAACTTGTGGACCTGGCCATAGACAGCGGAATTAATTTCTTCGATACTGCCGATGTCTATTCAGAAGGGTTGTCGGAACAAATACTCGGGAAGGCTCTTGGAAGCAAGCGCAAGGATATTGTCCTTGCCACGAAGGTCAGGGGCCGCGTCGGGCTCGGCCCGAACGATGTCGGACTTTCGCGGAAGCACATCATCGACTCGTGCGATGCCAGCCTGAAGCGGCTCGGCACGGATTACATAGACCTATACCAGGTACACAGCTTCGATCCGATGACGCCGCTGGAAGAAACACTCAGGGCCCTCAATGATCTCGTGAAAGACGGGAAGGTGAGGTACATCGGTGTTTCAAATTTCACCGGCTGGCAGCTGATGAAGGCCCTCGCCATATCCGACAAACAAAGCCTCGAGAAGTTCGTCACACTACAGGCGCTCTACTCCCTCATCGCGCGAGACTTGGAGAATGAGCTTGTACCACTTTGTCTCGATCAGAAATTGGGGATACTTCCCTGGAGCCCGTTGGGCGGGGGTTTTCTAACCGGAAAGTACAGGAGGGGAAAACCAAGGCCGGAAGCGGCACGAAGGAGCGACCCGACGAACCAGTTCCTCCAGTTCGACGAGGAAAAGGGATTCGATATAATCGACGAGCTCGAGAAGACAGCTCATAACCATAATGCCACAATATCACAGTCGGCACTCAACTACCTCCTCAGGAAGCCCGGCGTCACTTCCGTGATCATCGGTGCGAGGAACAAGGAGCAGCTGGCCGACAATGTCAACGCCGTGAACTGGGAGATGACCGGCGAAGAGGTTGCGAGGCTCGACCAGCTCAGCAAGCCGCCGAGAGCGTATCCTTACTGGATGCTCGAGAGACTTTCGCAGGACAGATAAAAGTAGGCCGGCCGTCGGAGAGAGAAGGGACACTGTAATGCTGAGAGGTAAGGTTGCGATCGTTACCGGAGGCGGGCGAGGCATTGGCAAAGCGATTGCCGCCGCTTTCGTACGCGAGGGGGCTAATGTAATAGTCACTGCCGCGCGCGAGAGAAGAGAGATCGAATCGGTCGCCTCCGAAATCGGAGCGACGGCATTCCAGGCCGACGTTTCGAAGAGGGATGATGTCAGAACGCTTGCAGACTCGGTTCTCTCCCGGTTCGGTAGCATCGACGTCCTGGTCAACAATGCGGGGCGCGGAATGAAATTCGTCAATCCGAACTTCATGACAGACCCGAGACCTTTCTGGGAAGCTGACCCGGATGTGTGGCGCATGGTCATCGACACGAATGTTATCGGCGTGTTTCTCATGACTCGAGAGGTTGTGCCCCACATGATAAGCCGCGGTTTCGGGAGAATCATAAACATATCAATGAATTATGAAACGATGAAACGCAGCGGATTCTCACCGTACGGTCCATCGAAAGCCGCTCTCGAATCGATGAGCACGATATGGTCGCGGGAACTCGAGGGAACCGGCGTGACTCTGAACGTCCTTCTTCCCGGCGGAGCAACGGACACGGGGATGATTCCGGACACGCTCCCGGAATCAATGAGGGCAAAACTCATAGACCCGGCAGTCATGGGTCCGCCTGCCGTTTTCCTCGCTTCTGACGAATCGGCCCATGTGAACGGACAGAGATTCATAGCTATTGAATGGAACAGGAAATAAACTCGAAGGAGAAATCGAAATGGAACAAAGACAACTTGGCAAATCAGGACTGACGGTATCGGCACTCGGTCTCGGTTGCATGGGAATGTCTGAATTTTACGGACCCCTCAACGACGAGGAATCGATCAGAACGATCCACAGGGCGATCGAGCTCGGTATTACCTTTTTTGACACGGCGGACATGTACGGCCCTTTTGTAAATGAAGAGCTGGTCGGAAAGGCACTGAGGCCTTACCGTGACAAGGTTGTCATTGCGACAAAGTTTGGAAACGTCCGCGGTCCGAACGGCGAGAGGCTTGGAATAAGCGGCAAACCCGATTATGTCAGAAAGGCCTGTGAAGCTAGTCTGAAACGCCTCGGCATCGAGACGATAGATCTCTACTACCAGCATCGTGTCGATCCGAACACGCCTATAGAGGAAACAATCGGCGCGATGGCGAAACTTGTCGAGGAGGGGAAGGTCAAGTATCTAGGAATGTCCGAAGCGTCCGCGTCCACGCTGAGAAGGGCGAACAAGGTGCATCCGATTTCCGCGCTTCAAACGGAGTACTCACTTTGGACCCGCGACGTCGAAGGTGAAATACTCAAGACATGCCGCGAGCTCGGAGTAGGATTTGTGCCCTACAGCCCGCTCGGCCGCGGTTTCCTCACGGGCGCGATAAAGAAAATTGACGTCCTTGATAAGTCTGACTTCAGGCGCAACAACCCGCGCTTCATGGGAGACAACATGGAGAAGAATCTCAGGCTCGTTTCGGAAATTGAGAAGATTGCGGGCGAAAAGAAGTGCACGCCGGCGCAGCTCGCTCTTGCATGGGTGCTTGCGCAGGGGAACGACATTGCTCCCATTCCAGGCACGAAGAAGGTGAAGTACCTCGAGGAAAATGCTGCGGCGGTCAACATAAAGTTATCCGCCGATGACCTTAAGAGACTGGACAGGGTTGCCCCTCCCGGAGTAGCCGCGGGTCTGCGCTACCCCGAGGCCGCGATGAAATCGGTTAACATTTGAACCAAACTCACGAGCGAGAGCCGAACGTCAGACAGTCTGAATCTCAAGCTTATGGTCCCGGCTGCTGACATTTGCCTTTCGACTTCATAAGAACTATGTCCTGCAGGGAAATACTAATCATTGTCATGGGTCTGATGGCTGCTGCTGCCGTCTCTTATGCAGGTCCACCGTTCAGGACCGACGATCCCATACCTGTTCCGTATATGCACGGCGAGCTGTACCTGTTTTCCACCGGCATTGCAGATGGCACGGGAACGAGCGGAGTGGGTCCTGCCGTCGAGTTCAACTACGGCGTCTTTCACAACACACAGTTCCATGTTGTCTTCCCGCTGGCGTTTGATATCCCGAGGGGCGGAGTTTCGTACGCCGGCTATGGCGATACGGAGGTCGGCGTGAAGTACCGCTTGGTCGAGCAGACGGGCTCAGTTCCGGACATCGGCGTGTTTCCTCTTGTCGAGATCCCGACCGGAAACGCCGCGAGAGGACTCGGCAACGGCAAGGCCCAGGTCTATCTTCCGGTATGGTTACAGAAGGATTTCGGCAACTGGACAGTCTACGGCGGAGACGGATACTGGGTGAACCCCGGACCCGACAACAAGAACTGGAATTTCACAGGCTTGCTGGTACAGTACGATTTCAGCGATGCACTCTATTTAGGCGCTGAAGTCTTTCACCAGACCGCTTCGACGGTCGATGCGTCCGGCTACACCGGTATTCACGTAGGAGGAAGCGTGCCTGTCGCAAAGGATTATGAGGTCCTGTTTTCGGGCGACGCTGGAAACGGGATTACTTCCTACAAACACTTCGCTTACTACATTGGTCTGTATCATACGTTCTGATTAAGCCGGGAATCAAAACCGATTGTGGAATCTGAAATTGCCCGGAGTCTGATTTTGAGAATTTATGTAGCTCAGGAACAATTTATCAGGAGAGAAAATGGAATATCATGAATTAGGAAGAAGCGGATTGAAAGTGTCCGCGATGGGCCTTGGTTGCATGGGTATGTCGCAGTCTTACGGACAGGGAAACGACGAAGAGTCGATCGCGACGATACATCGAGCGATTGATCTAGGCGTGACTTTCTTTGACACCGCCGACGTGTACGGCATCGGGGCAAACGAGCTTCTCGTCGGAAAGGCGTTGAGACCCTACAGGGACAAGGTTGTAATCGCCACAAAGTTCGGAAACGTCAGGGCTGCTGACGGAAAGAACCTTGAGATAAACGGCAGGCCGGAGTATGTCCGGCAGGCTTGTGAATCGAGTCTCCGGAGGCTCGGTATAGATACAATCGACCTGTACTACCAGCATCGGGTTGACCCAAACACGCCAATTGAGGAGACGATCGGTGCAATGTCGCGCCTCGTTGAAGAGGGGAAAATACGGTACATCGGAATGTCCGAGGCATCACCGAAGACGCTGAGACGTGCCAGCAAGGTCCACAAGGTGACAGCGCTGCAGAGCGAATACTCGCTCTGGACGCGCGATGTGGAGAAGGAGATACTTCCCACATGCCGCGAGCTCGGAATAGGATTCGTTCCCTTCAGTCCGCTCGGCCGCGGATTTCTTACGGGAAAGCTGAAGGACACTTCCGGTTTCGACGAGAAGGATTTCAGAAAAAACAACCCGCGTTTCCAGGGAGAGAATTTCAAGAAGAACCTGGCGTTCGTAGGACAACTGGAGGGACTGGCCTCGGAGAAGCGATGCACCGCGAGCCAGCTCGCGCTCGCGTGGGTACTTGCTCAGGGGACGGACATCATCCCCATTCCGGGAACGAAGCGCAGAAAATATCTCGAAGAAAACGTCGCTACCCTGCAGATAAATTTGTCGCCGGAAGATTTGGCGCGGATATCGGAAATAGCACCGCCAGGAGTTGCTGCCGGTGCCCGTTACACCGACGAGATGATGAAAGCGGTTAATCTATAGAGGCCGCACTGTGCCATTGACGATCTTGAAAAAGAAGCGGCGGAGCTATCTCCGCCGCTTCTCATATTTCCAGTCGGTGTATTCCTATCCGCCTAATTCTGAGACGGATATGGCGGAGCCATCTTCTTGTTCTTCATAACGAAGAAGATTACCACCGCGATGAAGATAATTATTATGACGACGTACAGAAGCGCGTAAGAGGGCTTCGTGGCCTGCTCCCATGCTTTGAGCTTATTCTGTATCTGGTTATCCTGTGCCTGCGAAATTAATCCCCGATCCAGAAGCATGGGGATCCACTCGGAATTGACGCTCGGATTCCAGACTTTGTTCAGGAAGTAGTTCAGTCTCGACGCCCTTTCCGTTGCCGGCGCTTTCAGGTCCCCTCCCTGTGTATCGAAGTAATTGCTTAGTGAGGTCGTAAATTCGTCGGCGTTCCTGAATGAGTCGACGGGCACTTTGTACTGAGCGAATTCCCCGTACAAGCCGGCCCACAACGCCAAAGTCGCCTTCTGTCCCCACTGGCTGATTGCCGTATCGATTTCAATGATCTGGGCTTTCTGATCTTTCCTGTTGACGTAGAGGCTCGTGAGTTTTGGCCCAAGGCCTTGCCAGTACGACATGAACTTGTGCTGCTCAGCGAGCATTTGGACGAGATCCTTCCCGCTCAGCTGGGTGGTTTCGAGGAACTTCAGGTTTTGCTCGGCTGCCTGACGGATCGCCTGCACGGCATTATGGCGTCTCATCTTCCCGATCAGCATCGCCCTTTCCTGCTCGGGCAGCTCCTGTACGTTCTTACCGTACTGCGTGAACATGCTGTCCACCATGGAGAATATGGCAGCGTCCCGCTCACGTATTCCCTTTCGCAGCTGGCTGATAATGCGATTCAGGGAATCGACTACATCCTTGTGTCTCTCGAGCGCCTTTGTCACAGCGTCGAGGGAGGCCATCAACTTGTCGTTCTGCTCCGAAAGACTGTCCACCTTTCCGGATAGTACGCGCACCTGCGTTTCTAGGTCTGTTATTCTCGCAACCTGCGATTCGATTATGCCGAGTCTGTTCTGGGTCATTTGCAAATCGACGCGCGCGTTGTCTATCTCGTCGTCGTACTTGTTCGGATAAAGGGCCTTGTTCAGTAACGTCGTGTCGGACGCGAATTCCTTCTGCAGCTCATCTATATCTGCGCTGATCTCCGCGCACTGCTGGACGGTCGACGCCTGTCTTATTGCCTCCTTGATAGCCTTGTACTTTGTCTGGAAGGATTTTACCGTCTCGTAGTCTGATCCTGGCTGAGCCGCGGCAGAGCAAGCTAGGCCGAACAGAAGGACCGTCACAAGAGTCGCCAGTTGACTAAGTGATCTGAATGCGTGCTTGTTCATTTCGAGCCCTCCTTCCGAATACCGTCGATGTTAAGGTAGATTGGCCTCTCCTTACCGTTGATCAGCTCGATGTAGGGAGCTCTCTGATTGAATGCCGGGGACTTCAAACCCTCCTTCGAAACCAGGATCGTCTTCTTCAAGGCAAGCCCGCCTTCGGCCTGCGTGAATACATAGACATTCTTGAACTTCGGGCCCGTCATGTAGTAGTAGCCCTCCATGCCGCGTATCAGCCTTATCGGCCGATCGGCGACATGCACCGAATCTTTGAACTCTGCGTACATCAGAGGTTTGATGCTGAATGAAAGGCTATAACGGTCCTCGTGGACCATACCCTGCGAGTCTGATCTGACCTCGTCCTCGATTGGCCACGAAAAGTCTGCCGGTTTCAGCATCAAAGGCGCACATCCGGCAGCCAATAAGGCCAGCGAAATGAATAGAACACCAGATGACTTCATAGACACTCCTCCTCTCAATTGAGTAACCGATAGAACCTCACCTAGGTCGAGAAATGTAGAAGGGGCGGGCTTGGAAAACAAGCATGCGCGGAAAGGGGATTCCGCGATCGGGGCGGAATTTCGTCTAACCTATAGCCGCCTTATAAATCATGAGAATGACTTCGGTGGCCAGCCTCGCAGATTGCCCCGTGACCGCCGGTTCCCGGTCTTCTCTCACCGCCGAGATGAAGTCCCTGACGATCGCCTCATGCAGCGCTGTGTCCGCGACGGTGTGGCTCGACGCGCCGCTCATGATTTTTATTTCGCGCGGGCGTGAAGGGTTCTCTACGCCATCTACCGCCCACTTCACAATGACGTCGTTCTCAAGGACCACCGTTCCGCTCTCGCCATGGATTTCCAGTCTCGCGTCAAAGCCGGGTTTAGCCGCCGTTGATGCCACGACCACGCCTATCATTCCGTTCTCATGCCTGAGCAGCGCAGCGCCGTGGTCCTCGACTTCGATATCGTGTATGAACGTATCGTGCATGCTCGCTACCTTCACTGGTTTGCCGAAGTACCAGGCATATATGTCCATGTAGTGAGAGGCCTGCTGCATGAAGGGTCCGCCGCCGTCGATGGATCTTGTGCCGCGATACTTGCTGCTGTTATAATAAGCGTCGTCGCGGTAGTTGTTTACCGTCAGTTCGGCAGCAAACACCCGTCCGAAGGTGCCGGCGTCGATGAGCTTCTTCACTTCTGCTATGTCGGGACTCATCCTACGCTGGTACGCGACACCCAGCTTCACACCCGCTTTCCTGCACGCATCTATCATCGCGTCCGCGGAAGCGATCGAGATGTCGATTGGTTTCTCGCAGAGGATGTGCTTTCCCATATGTGCCGCTTCGATCGCGCTTTCATGGTGCAGCCCGTTCGGAGTGCAGATGATCACGGCATCGAAATCGGATCTGATGCCGGAAAGGGAAGCTTCAACTTCGGGGACATCCCAAGTCGGATGGTGTTTCTGTCTCGACACGGCGCCAACGATCTCAGCGCCTGGTATATTTTTGATCGCCTTCGCGTAGGCGTTGCTTATATTCCCAGTCCCGATTACGACAAATCTAAAATTAGTCTTCATGATCGGTGCAATTTACGATTCTCTCCGGGCAATTTCGAGTTCCCGCGGCAGCATAAGGTTCGGCAACAAAAAAACAGGCGGTGCCTCTCAACACCGCCTGTCTCTCTGTATTGCTTCGTCCTTTGTCGAATCCTATTTCTTCACGGCTTTACGGAGAGGCTTGTCTGCGTGCTCCTGTACCATTGCGTGATCGTGCATCCCGGCACTCTGCATGGCGGCATATTCCTGCGGCGTCATGTCTTTCATCCTCTCGAGGAAAGCGACGATGGCCCAGATCTGCTTGTCGGTATGGGTCTTCCAGAAGCCAGGCATGCCTGTGCTTTTTATGCCGTTCTTTATCACCCAGAAGAGTCTTCCCGGTCCCATCTCTTTTGCTGAATGCATGAGGTTGGGCGGATGGGGGTACAATCCCATTCCTATCTCCGATCTTTCGACGCCCGGCCCGCCGTGGCAGGTTTCACACATCTCATGGTAATGGCCATATCCTTCGACGACCATGGCTGAATCAGTCAATGAAGGGACGGCAATGTCCTTTGAGTAGTGTTCGGCGGAGTTGTCGCTGGTCCGGCTGAAGACCCAATGAATAAAGCCGGGGTCAGGCGACGCGGTGGACACATTATACAGTCCCGAATTCACAAAGAGGACAAGCATGATCAGTTCGACCACCAGTGTCCCCACAATAATGCCGACAGTTTTCATCATCACTCCATTCAAGTTTTTTGTCTGCCGTTTAGGGCGTGCTTCAAACTATAACACTAAAATAATCAGGCGAAGTTTCCTTGACAATCTTTTTTCTCGTTGTTAGCTTAAACCTATCGTCAACAGTTAGGGCAAAAAGGCGTGTCGTGCGCATTCTCCTAAGAGTTGCGACCATTGTACTATGTGTGTCTGCCGTAGCACATGGTCAGGTAGCTGATAACAATTCGACCAGTATCGGTAACATCGGGCTCACCATAACGAGCTTCGGTCGTATCGGTAATACATTCAGTCAGTCGTTCTGGCCGACTCAGCCGTCGTGTGAATATCCGATAACACCCGTGAGGTCGAGGATAGAGCATCTGTTCAGTGGCGGCCTATGGATCGGGGGCTACAGAGGCGGGCAGGGGCCGTTTGTCAGCACGGTGACAACAGATTACTACAGCAGTCCATCCGAGTTTACTCAGCCCCCGGACAGCGGACTGACGGAAAGGAGCTCGCTCCTCGAGTCGCGCTTCTACTCTCCCGCCGCGGTCAGCCATCAGGATTTCGTATCGGATTTTACGGATTCAAATACTGTCGATCCCAACACGGGGCAGGAAATCGTCGGGCACAATCCCCTCAACGTCTCCGTACATCAGGAGACATATGCGTGGGAATATCCCAGCGCGAATTTCTTCGTTATACTCAGCTACAAGGTGAAGAATACAGGTAGGATCACGATCGATTCCATGTGCGTGGGCTTCGTGAACGATTTCGTCGTGAGGAACACTAATTTCAGGCTTCCGACAGAGGGGACGACGTTCTATAGTGGCACAGGTATCGGATACGCGGATTCTCTCAGGCTCGCGTATGCCTTCGACGCTCAGCATTTTTCGAGCGATCTTCCCACCGACAACTACGTGTCGATAAAACTTCTCGGCGTTGACCCGCTTGGAGCTGTAATCAATTCTCCAGATGGTACGCTGGACTCGCTTAACAGCCGGACACACTTCTCGGCCTGGCAATTCAGGTTGGGCACGGGCGACGCGAATCTTCTCTCACCATCAACGGACGCCCTCCGCTTCGAAAAGATGGAGACATCGATCCCATCCGATTATTACAACAACCCTTCCAATCCAAGCTACCTCGGAAAGGCAGGCAACAGATACGCGCTCTTGTCCGTCGGGCCGTTTCAACTCCCCGCCGATTCCTCAGTGACGGTAGTCTTCGCGATTGTCTGTGCGCCGAAATTCGAGACGGGTGTTTCCACTGATTATCAGAATAACGTGGCCGCAGCAAGGAAGACTCTTTACGAAAACGCCGGCTGGGCGCAGCGCACATATAACGGTGAGGACAGAAACGGGAATGGAATACTCGACCCGGGGGAGGACCTCGACGGAAACGGGAACATAACACGATATGTATTCCCGAACATTCTTCCGCCGCCGCATGTCCACGTCGAACCGGGTGACGGCAGCGCTACGATATACTGGGATGACGCCCCGGAAGGCGTTGTGGACCCATTCTTAAATCGCAGAAACTTCGAGGGTTACAGGGTGTACATGTCAAAGCCCGGGTTCGATGTGCAGGGGATCCAGGATCCCTATCAGGAGATCGCGGACTTTGACATCGTTGATTCCATCGGCTTCGATTTGGGTCTCCCGCCGAGGCTGGGCACGCCGGTGACTTTTCCGGGTGAACCCTATCAATATGTTTATAAGTACAAGGTCTCATCGGTCTTGAACGGCTGGGAGTACGTCTTCGGCGTGGAGGCATACGACCAGGGCAACGCAGCCCTCGGGACACCGAGTCAGCCGTCGGTGAGGGCGCTCGGAAAGGTGTTCCCCGGCTCACCGGCGAACGTCCGCGACTCTTCTGCGGTCGGGGTGTTTCCAAATCCCTATTACACGAGAGCAGTCTGGGATGGAGCCAGCGTACGCGAGAAGAAGATCTACTTCTATAATCTTCCTCCGCTCTGCGAGATAAGGATATACACGGTTGCCGGGGATATAGTCGCGACTATTGAACACAGCTCTTCGACTTACAATGGATCGGACATACAGTGGTTCCAGCATTACGCTTCGGATAACTCGCAGCGACTTCCGGGAGGGCTCCACGCATGGAACCTGATCACCACGGCTGACCAGGCCATCGCGACAGGGCTGTATCTGTTTACCGTAAAAGATTTGAATACCGGCGCGATAAAGCGCGGCAAGTTCTTGATAATCAAATAGGCGTCGACAATACGCCGTCAGGGACTTATTGGCCCGCGCCCGGCAGATTGCTCCACGCGACTACTCGTTTTAAAACTGGAGGCTGAAATGAAAAGAACCTTACTGATCCTGTTTTTCCTAACAGGTCTTGCGACGGCGCAAACGTACCAGGAGCTGTCGCTCTTTAACGTGAATTTCATCCCGATGGATTCGTTGATCATAGCGGAGGGGTTCGGCACAAGCGGACGGGGGAGCCTGACGAACTCCATGTATCTCAACGATACCATCACCGTGACGGGAGTGCTGGTCACCGACCCGCGCGTCATCCGCAACGTCGGCGGACACTTCTCGTTCTACATACAGAGCCTCGACAGCGCTGAGTGGGGGGGAATGAATGTCTACACGATGGATACTTCCGCGAACATCATAAACGCCGGGTTCGGATCGATCGACAGCGGCTCGGTCATTCAGCTGACAGGAAAGCTGACTAAATTTGGCACGGACATTATGGGCAATTTCGAGCTGATTCCGATCGGGAGTCAGACGACACCCGCGATGCCGATCAGCATACTCCAGATAAGCGGGCCGAGGCCCGCGCCCGCCGAGGTCAAGGTGAGCGACCTCGTTACCGGCGACGTCTCCAAGGGAGGCACCGTCCATTTCAATCCTGGCACAAAGTACAAAAACTCATACGTGATACTGCGTCATCTGAGTGTCAAGACCCGGTCGCAGAGCAGCTCGTCCGGGCAATGGTTCGTCAGCATGGCCGATTCATTTGGGAACACAATTTATATGTATGACCCATCCAAATATTTCAGCGGAAGATCCTACGGAGACACGACCGTGAACGGCCCGCAGAAATACGTGCCGCCTCCAGTTGGCTCGACCATTGACTACGTCAGAGGGATACTGATCGCCGCTTCCGCGACGTACGGCGGCTATGAAATAGTCCCGCTCTACCCTGGCGACGTGAAGATCGGAGCGTACACTCCTAACATCACTGCCACGGGTTTCTCAACCAGGCGTTCGGCGGCATTTCCGCTCCCATCTGATCCGGTAAGGGTAAGGATAACCGCGATCTCCATAAATCCCGACACGAGCGTCAAGGTGGATTCAGCGGCGGTTTATTATTCCGTCAACAACGGCTCCTATCAGAGAATAAAGATGACGGCGGATACGTCGCATACTTACTTTGCGGACATTCCCCCGCAGGCAGATGGGTCGTTCGTAAAGTATTTCTTCAACGCCTGGCAGGATACATCCGCGTTGAAATCCATGACTCCTGACACTTCGAACGGCGCTTACTTCTATTACGTCAGGGGAAACGGCTACACGATAAAAGACATCCAGTATACGCCGTTCAAGGACGGAACGAGCGGCGTAATAGATTTGCCCGTGACAGTAAACGGAATCGTTCAGGCTGATACGAGCGATTATCCCCCCGAGGTAGACAGACGGAATCAGGCAAAGAAAACGCCTTACGTTTATATGCAGGATGGTGCGCGGCCATGGAGCGGGATTGTCCTCTTTGATACACTCGCTTATAAACTGCATAGGGGAGACAGCGTCTCGGTGACTGGAACTATCAGCGAGTTTTCCGGCATGACTGAGCTTACTGTCGATTCGGCCAAGGTACTCGCAACGGGAAGAAGTACATACCCGCCGGTGCTGGTGACGACGGGTACCGTTGGAGGTAAGGTGAGTGGTGACTCGACTGCTGAGCGTTGGGAAAGCGTCCTGGTGAAGTTTGAAAACATAAGGATAATGAATGTCGACCCCGACCCGAGCTACAGCATCACAAGCACGAACGGAAGTTTTCGGGAATACACGGTCAGCGACGGATCGGGAGAATGCCGGGTCGATGACGATGGGAGCAACTCATACAGCGTAGACCCGCACGATACACTTTACGGTTTCACGATTCTTCAGGGAACCACCAAGATATCGAGTCTCGCCGGCGTGTTGCGTTACGCCAACGGAAATTACAAGGTGGAACCGCGCACAAACAGCGATTTCGGCACGATTACCGCGATCAGACGTGAGCCTGCAGAATTACCCGCCACGTTTGTCCTTGGACAGAACTTCCCGAACCCGTTCAACCCTTCGACAACGATACGCTACTCAGTGCCGAAGGCCGGCGTGGTTTCACTCAGGATCTATAACATTCTGGGTCAGGAGGTAGCCTCACTCGTGAACCGCGAGCAGACGGCCGGTACATACAGCGTCACGTTCGACGCGTCAAGGTTCGCGAGCGGTGTTTACTTCTACCGCCTAACGGCCGGAAGCTACAATTCGGTAAAGAAAATGATGCTAATGAAGTAGAAGCGGGCGACTGGCAAACCGCGCCTCGTCGAAAAAGATGAGCCGCGGCTTGCCGGCCAAATGAATGTCAGAAGAGGAGTCGAATTCAATCAGGGGTTTTCCACCACGCTTACAACCGCGGCGCCGGGCGTCACAACATATTTCTTAATTGCAGCAAACATGAATCTGTAATGGAGAAGATCGCTAATTACTCGGATCGACATGCCGTCGGTACCGTTGCTTCCCGCTTCCTGCCTCATCAGGTTGGAGTCTGCCACGCTGGAATGTCTCATCACCTTGTATTCAACGGTTACACGATGGTGCCCGACGAATCCACCATTAGAACTGGAACGCTTCTCAAGCATGACGAAAACCTGAAAGAGTACCTGCCTAATGAATAGCAGGCTAAGAAAGCTGACTGGACTACGTCTCACTGCGAACGTGAGCCGCGGTGGCATTCTTCTTTTTCTCCTCCTCTCGGGTTGCACGAAGCACTTCTCCTCAACGAGGTACGGGAACCTGCCGCCGCAGACATTTGTCTCGGCCTATCCGTTTCGAGATTCTACACAATCGGTGCAATTCAATCCGCAGTCAAGCAGACTCGAGGTACACTGGTGGGCTACCGACGGCGATGGGCGTATCGCCGGGTACATACTCACTTTCAATCGCATAACTTGGACATTCACGACGAAGAACGACAGCATCTTCGCGCTCCCACTCTTTACCAAAGACACGACTTATACTTTCTCAGTCGCCGCGGTGGACAACTCATTCAAGGGAACATTGCAGGAAGGAGACACTGTCGCATTCACAGACAAGAACGGAAACGGGCGCTGGGATAAGGGCGAAGTCTTCCCGTCGCTGGGCACATCCGTTGACCCGGATCCCCCCGGAATAAAATTCCCGATAGCCAATACACCGCCGACTGTGACTTTCTTCATGAACAGCGGCGACTTCTCGACGCGTAGCGACATACCCGACACCACGTTCACGGTAGCGTCGTTCGGCTGGGAGGGCTCGGACCTCGACGGCGATGGCACGATCACAAATTACTACATTGCACTGAACGACACCTCGTCGCCTGCAGACTGGGTGAAGCTTCCCGCCCAGTACAATTTCATCACGATAGAAGCGAGGCTGAGCGAGGCAGTCAGCGACACAGCCACAGTCAGATGCGATATCTATCCGAACGTGTACCCGGCACTTTCAAAATCTCCGTACCCCACTCTCCTGCCAAACATGAAACTGAACGGCGACAACGTCCTTTATATCAGGGCAGAAGACATTGCCGGTGCCGTAGGAAAGACTGCAAGGATGCCCGACACGACGCACAGCTGGTTTGTGAAGAAGCCGGCGGGTGACCTTCTCATCATCGACGACTACGGGACCAGGGACAACACGGCACAATTTTATAGAAATGTCTTCGACTCACTCGGAGGCGGAATATTTAAAGGGAAGTTTGACGTGTGGGACATCAAGACGGGTTCTCACTCACCAAGAAAAGGTGACTTCGTTCAGCCTTATGTCGTTCCGAGTTTCAGCGAGACTCTGAAGCTTTACAGGTACATATTCTGGTACTCGGATGACGATGGAGACTTTGACCTGGCACAGCTTTCCGTGGGCAATTTCAGGGCAAATGGTGGTAGAATATTCATGACATTCGCGCTCCCGTCGTCGTACGTTTCAGTGATCGACATCAACCAAGCCCTGCGTGACTTCACCGGCGCTGTGGACAGCCTGACCGCCAATTTTCTTGCCGGGGCGCAGCTTACGAGCCCGATCACATCGGGCGGATTTGTCCAACCCAATTTCGAACTTCGGCCCGCGCCGCCGTTCGATTCGACGGTCTATCCTCTTCTGGTGCGCGACAGCTATCAGTCAAACAAGGCCGACGGCGGACACGCGGTCCAGTACCTGCGCGGAATCTATCCGTCGACAGGTGCCGTGCCAGTTTATATGGTACAGCCGTTCAGTCCCGATAGCCTGCAGCCGGTGATCGGCGCAAAAAGCGGCGATGGAACATCCTTCATATTGGGCGCGCCTCTCTACAGGTTCAACGGGAACTCGACAACTTCACCGAACACGAGGGCGTTTCAGCTTCTCCAGAAAGTGTTCAAGGACTTCGGAGCTTTCTGATGCTTGTTTCATCACTCAACATGACATTTTTCTGCATGGGCGATGGCCATGAGGTTAAATAAAATGATCAGGCTAATCGGACTCGTTGTCGCTGGCTTAATTTTATTGGCTGACCAGGCCTTTCCGCAGCAGCGCGGTTCTATAAAAGGAAAGGTCAGTGACGCGGCGACGAAGGAAGGGCTTGTCGGAGTCAACGTTCTCGTAAAGGGGACGTACTACGGTGCGACGACGGGGATGACCGGAGACTACGAGATCAAGAATGTCTCTTCCGGTACGTACACTGTCACGTTCCGCCTCCTCGGGTACAAGGAGGTCGAACAAACGGGCGTCAGGGTAAATGACGGGCAAGCGACGCAAATAGACGTCAGGCTGGAGGAAACAGCGCTCTCGCTAGGACAGGAAGTCGTGGTAGTTGGCGAGAAGCCGATGATGGATGTCGCGGAGACGCAGAGCACGAGGTCCATCTCTTCTGAAGACATTCGCGTGTCCGCCGTCGAGAACGTGAAAGAGGTCGTCTCACAGCAGGTAGGCGTCGTTGCCGAGGACAACGAGATTCACATCCGCGGCGGCCGATCTTACGAGAATGCCTATCTCCTCGACGGCATATCCATTCAGGATCCGTTGGCGGGAACGGGCTTCGGTCTCCAGCTCAGCGCCAACTCGCTCAGCGATATGGAGGTTATAACCGGAGGATTCAACGCCGAGTACGGCCAGGCCACAAGCGGAATCGTGAACGTCAGGACGAGAGAGGGAGGCACGAAGTATAATCTCTTCGCGCAGTACAAGACAGATCACTGGGGACTCAACGGAGAATCGCGCTCCAATTTCAACTCAGACGATTACCAGGCAAATATCAGCGGGCCGGAACCGATAACCAAGTTTCTTCTCCCGGCCATCGGCATAAATATTCCCGGTGAGCTGGCCCTCTTCGGCAGCTTCGCCGCGGCATTCACGGACGGTCAGATTCTCTGGGCGGAGCGGTACCAGAACGGCCGGATCGTCACTTACAGGCTCGATCCGCCTTCAAGTCTGAATTCATCCATCTTTTACGGGACGAGATTCGCTCCGCGCCTTTCAAACAACTGGTACGGGCTCGGCAAGATCACTTACAAACCGACCCAGACGCTGAAGATAAGCTATTCCTACAATCACAGCGTGAGCATCAACGAAAACACCCAATCGCTTCAGACCAATCTCGAATATGTAGAGCCGAGTCCGGGTTATCAATACGAATTCCAGAACATACTCGGGAGTGCCGACGTCTACACTCACAACAGCATTGTCCAGGCAATCGACATTACGCAAACCCTCGGACCAAAGAACTACTACGATCTCAAGTTCGCACACTTCTTCACTCAGCTGCGGGCGGACGCCAATGGACTTTACTGGACACAGTATCAACAGCCAATCGATGTAGTCACGCTCCCGCCGACTTATTACAACACGAACAGGGACACGATCGGCATAATTCCGGGTGACGGCTTCTTCGATTTCGGGAACGCTTACACGTGGCATGACCATTATTTCATAAACAATGAGATCAAGTTCGACCTGACTTCGTTCTTCACCGAGCAAAACAAGTTCAAGGCCGGTTTCGATATGAATTTTCAGGAGATGCAGCTCATCGACATCTACGAACCGTGGGTCGGAGTGATGGGGCTGAACAATGACATCTACAAAGTGTTCCCGGCGACCGGCTCGGCGTATGCTCAGGAAGCCCTGACGACTGAGGGAATGATACTGAATCTCGGACTCCGCTTCGATTACTGGTTCCCAGGGAAATACGTGGACGACGCGGTGAGGAACCAGCAGGTAATCACGATTCCGCAGGCGATCCGCGACAAGTATTTTCAGGACACTTACAACTTCTTCGGGAGGCGATGGAAGGGAAGAATCAGCCCGCGCGTCGGCATTTCTCACCCGGTGTCAGACAACCAGACGCTCTTCCTAAACTATGGACACTTTTCAAAATGGCCGAGGCCGCAGTTCGTCTACGCGAAGCTGGCGCCGAGCACAGCAATGTCCACGTACCAGGCATTCGGTAATCCCAACCTTAATCCTGAGACGACTGTCAGCTACGAGCTTGGACTCAGAAACCAGTTCACTAACGACGACGTCCTGACAGTGACGGCATATTACAAAGACATTTTCGACTACGTGCAGACGAGACAGGCGCAGATATACTCTGCCGGTCTCATCGGACAGAGCTTCATTACATACGTGAACTCAGACTACGCCCGCACTCGCGGGATAGAAGTGGAGTACCGTAAACGCATAGGAAGATGGTTCAACGGATCAATAAGCGGTTCTTACTCCGTAGCCACCGGCAAGTCAAGCTCAGAGGATGAGGGAATACTGGCAGTGCGAGGCGTCACCGAGGAACTAATGAGCGAGAACTACCTGTCGTGGGACAGGCCGCTCCAGATTTCCGCTAACATTTCCCTCTACAACCGGCCGCAGAACGGGCTCTTCGGTTTCGGTAAAGGAGTTCTGGACGATCTCCAGGCTTACGTGCGCGTGTTTTTCGAGTCCGGCCGAAGGTACACCCCCTATTATTTCACCGGCTCCTATGCTTCGAACGGTCAGCCGTTGTACGCGCCCGACAACACAAACATCTACGGCAAGACGGGATCTGACTGGTTCTGGATCGATCTCAATTTCGAAAAATACGTGACGGTAGGCGACCTCGACATGACTCTGATGATAGAGGTGCAGAATGTTCTAAACAGCCTGAATTCCGCGATAATCAATCCTGTGACGGGTCGCGCTTATCAGCTTGGTGATCCTACGCCGCCGAGTTGGAACAATCCGTACTATCCTCAGCTCAATGCGCCGATAGATCCCTACCCGCTCGATCAGTCGAGGTATCTCACGCCTCGGAATATCAAAATCGGGGTGGCGGTAAAAATCTGATGGGAATTCACGACGCAGGAATAATGACAAGGCCTGGAAGATTTCAGGATGAAACAGGAACTCCTCATTCGACAGATCGGAAGAAGGCTTGAGACACCTGGCATGAAAACACCGGCACTGCTATCAGCTTCGATCATACTGGCCGTGAGCATCACGGCCCACGCTCAGCTACTTCCTGTTCTCGGCTCGCAGCGCGTCGGGATAACTACGGCAGAGTTCCTGAAGATCGGCGTGGGCGCACGCGCCAATGCCATGGCAGAGAGCTTCACGGCGGTGGCAAACGACGTGTTTGCGCTTTATTACAACCCCGCGGGCATCACTGAGTTCGACAAGACTCAGCTGGCTTTCTCGCATTCGACGTGGTTCGTTGGGCTCCAGCATGATTTCATCGGCGGAGTGTACCATCTGAACCGCCAGAACAGCATCGGCGTGTCCGTCATCTCGCTGAGGTCAGACGACATGCCCGTCACGACGGAATACCAGCCGTACGGCACCGGGGAATATTTCAGGTACGGGGACGTGGCGCTTGGGATTACATTCGCCCGGAAGATGACCGAGAGGTTCAGTTTCGGCGTGTCGGTCAAGTATGTTGACGAGACTCTTGCAGACGTCTCTCTCCGCGGGGTATTGGTGGATCTCGGCACATATTACCGTACGGGGATAGGCTCCACCAGATTTGCCGTCTCCGTCAGCAATTTCGGCGGACAGATGGCTCCTTCAGGCACCGCGCAGCTGGTCGACGGGACAAGCGTCTCTTCGTTCCAGGGCTTCTCTCCTCCGACAATTTTCAGGATTGGATTCGCCTTCGAGCCATACGAGGACAGATCCAACAGGATAACGGCGTCCGCGCAGCTTAATCATCCCGCCGACAATTCAGAAAACCTTGCTGTCGGAGCAGAGTATTCGTACGTTTCTATGTTCTACGTCAGAGGTGGATACAAGATCAACGTGACTGAACAGACATATTCGGCGGGGGCGGGGATAAAGGCCAGCACGAGTTTCGCGCTTGTCTCGTTTGATTACTCGTTCACTCCGTACCAGAGGCTGGGCGACGTTCACAGATTTTCAATCGATTTGAGCTTTTGACATGAAAAGGAGCATGATGATATTTGCCGTCGCGCTCGTGCTTGCGGGATGCGGCGAAAAGGGAAAGATAGTTGACCCGGCGACGCTCCCTCAGGCCTCGGGAAACCAGGCGGTCGGTGATACAAGCTACATTCAACTGCAGCCTGTCTGGACCGGCTTCTATGGACCGAAGGGTATCAAGGTGGGGTATGATTACATACTTTACGTGACTGAGCCAGACAGCAACCGGGTGGCGATGGTCGAGCTTTCGGGGGTCATTGTCGGCCGCTCCAAATACGTAAAGAATCCCGTCGCTATTACGGAAGACAGGAGATTCAATCTCCTCATAGCTTGCGAGTTCGACACTCTTGTAGGTGGCAAGACCGTTACTGTCGCGGCAATGGCAAAGATCAGGCTGTTCAATTACAGCCACGATATTGCGTCGGCCGCGGTGGAGATCGTCCATCATGAGAACGTCCAGAGCCAAATAGTTCGCGACGCTGCCGGCAGGTTGGTTTCCGGGAGGGAGTACACCGGCGTCGCCGTCCTTCCTGACAACAGCTACTACGTTACGCGATCGGGAAACAGCAACTCGAGCTCAGTCGACCCGGACAACATGGTCCTCCATTTTGACAAGTATGACAGACAGTACTCGACGGACTACATCGACCTCGTCCCTGTTCTCGATGCCACCGGTACCGGGTTCAAGTCTATCGCGATGCTAAGCGGAATATGCACTTTCAGTGCTCGGCAGTTTGGAACAGACTTTATCGTTACTCAGTTGGATCCGGCGAACACTTTCAAGGTCAAATGGTTCACGTTCAGCGCAGGAAGCGAGCTCATCGCTCCAAGCTGGAGTTCAAGACTCCCATTGGACCCGGCAAAGTATGCGTCCGGGGAAATGCCAGACTTACTAAGTAATATCTTCGTGTCTCCTGTTGCTGTGACGGTGGACGACAGAAGCAACATCTATGTAGTGGATTCACAGCTTGACAGCCTCATGAAGTTCGACCTAAATGGAAACCTGCTTCACGAATCTTTCGGTCCGGCCAAGGCCCCCGGCTCGCTATTGAAACCGTCCGGCATCACATACTACAACAAAATCGTCTACATCAGCGACACCGGCCACAACAGGATAATGAGGTACGAGTTGTCCAATGATTTCAGGTGAGATTTAGTTTAAACAGAGTCTGGTCCTGAGTGACTAGCTAGGAAGAGAAGCAGTGGTCGCCTGTTAATCTGTGGTGGCCACGCTTCCTTTCGCTCCGCCGGGATTTTTCCAATCGCAGAAATGACGCTTGAATTCCCTCCGTTTTTGGCTTCCCCCATTCCGAGCAAGACAAATTTCGTACCTTCGGAGAGACACGTAAGAGAGGCTAGGTTAAAAAGCACTCCCCCTTCTTACATGGTTCAGCGTTCCACTTTCTTGTTCTCCAATCCGCTCCGTTTTATATTGTCAGGGCAATTTCACCGATGAACAGGACTTACAGAATTCTCATCCCCGTTGGCGGACTCTTGTGTCTGCTTGTTATGGGGTGTGCCGGATCGTCTCCCCGATTCACTTCCGGCAACAACGGGACTGTCTCGAGCAAACCGAAGTTTTCTTCAGATGAGACACCGGAAGACTTGAAGGTTGAGGCGAAGGAAATCAAGGCGGAGGATGACCGAACCGTCAGTCCAGACAGGCTTCGCGACGAGATAAGTCATGCCGAAAAAATGTCTCCCGGGAGCCCTCGCAGCAAGCTGATACAGGCGATCATGTCATATATAGGAACGCCCTACCGGATCGGCGGAGTGGATCATTCCGGAATGGACTGTTCCGGATTCTCGATGGTTATCTTCAACTCTGTGTTTGACATAGGTTTGCCCCACTCGGCGCGCGAACAGGCGAGGTTAGGCGAACGGGTGTCAAAGGACGAGCTGAAGGTCGGCGACCTGGTTTTCTTCAGGACTGTCGGTCGGAGGATAAGCCACGTCGGCATTTACATAGGGGACGACCTCTTCGCGAATGCGAGCGTCTCTGAGGGAGTCACAATTTCATCGCTGGACAGCACTTATTACAGGCGCCGGTACGCAGGGGCCAGAAGAATAACTTCAACGGACATCACAGATGGCACTCAATAGTCTCAACGAATTCATTCAACTCCTCAGGAAAAAGCACGATATAAGCGTGGTCGACACTGAGGTCGACCCTAAACTCGAAATAACGGAGATAGTCGACCGGGTTGTCAAGAGTGGAGGACCGGCTCTCCTTTTCACGAACGTGAAGGGGAGCAAGATACCACTGGCGATCAACCTGTTCGGCACGAAGCAACGAATGGCGTGGGCCCTCGGCGTCGAAGACCTCGATGAGATCGGCGACAGGCTTTCCGAGATGATGAACCTCAAGGTTCCGGAATCGCTCCTCGGCAAGATAGCCATGATGCCGAAGCTGATGGAGCTCGCCAAGTTTCCGCCAAAGGTTGTAAAGAAGGGCGCCTGCCAGGAGATCGTCACAGAAGGAGAGGGAGTCGATCTCTACACTCTCCCCATCACGACATCATGGCCTCAGGATGGCGGACCGTACATACTCTTCGGTCAGGTGGTGACGAAGGATCCTGAAACCGGCCTCCGCAACATGGGGCTTTATCGACTGCAGGTTCTCGACAAGAACACGACTGCAATGCACTGGCAGAGACACAAAGGCGGAGCCGCCCACTTCAGGAAGGCAAAGGAAAAGGGAATGAAACGGCTCGAGGTGGCCGTGGTCGTCGGCTCTGACCCAGCGACCATGTACAGTACCAGCGCCCCCCTCCCTGAAAGCATAGAAGAATACCTCTTTGCCGGCTTTCTTAGGAAGGAGCCGGTCGAGCTGGTGAAATGCAGAACGGTGGACCTCGAGGTCCCGGCGGAGTCCGAGATTGTCCTGGAAGGCTATGTTGACACGGAGGAAGAGCCGCGTCTTGAAGGGCCCTTCGGTGACCATACCGGTTTCTATTCGCTCGCCGACTATTATCCGGCTTTCCACGTTACGGCGGTGACGACGAGGAAGAAGCCGGTCTTCGTGTCCACGGTCGTCGGCCAGCCGATCATGGAAGATGACTGGATGGGATACGCCACCGAGAGGATATTCCTTCCACTCGCTAGGCTCGTAATACCCGAGATAGTCGATTATCACATGCCGTTCGAGGGAATTTTCCATAACCTTGTCTTTGTGTCCATAGACAAGAAATATCCCGGCCACGCGTTCAAGGTAATGAACGGACTCTGGGGGATGGGACAGATGATGTTTGCGAAGGTCATCGTCGTGGTGGACAAGGACGTGAACGTTCAGAACACATCGGAAGCGTGGTGGTACGCACTCAACAACATTGATCCGCAGAGGGACGTAGTCTTTACGAAAGGTCCTGCCGACGTGCTCGACCACTCTTCCCAGCAGTTCAGCTTCGGAAGCAAGATGGGAATTGACGGCACGAGGAAATGGCCGGATGAAGGATTCACCCGCCAGTGGCCGGACAAGATTGAGATGTCCGAGGACATCAAGAAGCTCGTTGACTCCAAGTGGAAATCATACGGAATTTAAACTTGAAACCGTGGACTATGAATCTTAAATCATTAATCGGAATCCGGGATACATCGGTCGCCCTTATCGCAGTTCTCTCAATATCGCTCATGATGGCCTCGTGCTCGAAGAAGCCGGCGGAACTTCAGGAAGAAGGTATGAAGGCGTTTGCCGCGAGCCAATACAAGGAGGCGCAGGAGTATTTCTCGGATGGAATAGAGAAGGGGGCTACGACTCAACTCTATGCCGGGTTCATCGCAGCGAACCTCGCGACCGGCAAGTACCCTCAGATTAACTCGGCGTATAACGCCTTTTCGGACCAGATACATTCGTATGTGGTCGGGCGTTATGGAATGATGTATTCCCTTGGAGCGGGAATAGTGAAGAATCTGGTGCCCTATAACGTGAACGGTCAGAACGTCCTTCCGTCCGACTTTCCACAAACGATAGCGCAGCAGGCTCGCGCTGATTCAAGTGGATTCATGATGGTCCGGCAGCAAATCGACGGCCTCGTCAAAAAATGAACTCTCCTTCCGGGGGGAAACGCGGAAGCAATTATGGGGTAGCATCACTCCTGGTGCTCGCGTCTCTTTTAGTCTTCTCCAATCCTAAGGCTGTCTCAGCCGATGAGCTGAGGAGCGGCGTGGCCAATTATTCAATCGCGGTCCGTCTCGATCCGGAAATGCACACCCTAGACGCCCATGAAGTACTGAGCTGGCACAACCTTTCCGGGGAGGGAACCTCCGAGCTCTACTTCCATCTGTACCCGAACGCGTTCAAGAGCGGCAGCACCACATTCATGACCGAAACGGGGAGAAACATCCCTTCCTCCGCGTACGGTTGGATGGACGTCACAAGTTTTGTCGACCTGAGGACGGGCGAGAACCTCACCGCGCAAATCAGATACAGCTCTCCGGATGACGGCAACACTCATGACAGCACGGTCATAGTCGTCAAGCTCAGCAGGCCTGTCGCCCCTGGCGACTCAATCGCGGTGTCGATAGATTTCAATGAACAATTGCCGCAGGCCATCTTCAGAGGCGGCTATGTGCCGGGGCGAAACTTCTACATGATCTCGCAATGGTTTCCTAAGATTGGTGTCTACCATGATGGTGTTTGGAACTGCCACCAGTACCATGCGTTCACTCAGTTTTTCTCAGACTTCGGCGAATATAACGTAAAGATCACGGTACCGGCGGGATATGTGGTCGGTGCGACGGGAGAAGAGGTGGACCGCAAATCCGATGCTGACGGGATGACTACATATCGGTGGGTAGCTGCCGATGTGCGTGACTTCGCCTGGACAGCATCGCCTGATTTTATAAGGGTCAGACGCGTGTTCAAGGGCACCGGGCTGCCCGAAACAAAAGTAGTTCTCCTTTTGCGGCCGGAACACCGGGCCGAGGCAGGTAGGTACTTCTCCGCCGTTGACACCGCCATGAATTACTTTGGATCGTGGTACGGGTCCTATCCGTATTCGGTTCTTACAGTTGTCGACCCGCCGCCGGAGTCAGGGCTCGGAAACATGGAGCTGCCTGCCATCTTCACGGCACGCCGGAGCGATAAATGCCGGGAATTCGACTTTTCCCTCGAGGCACGCATCACGCGGGAAATCGGACATCAGTACTGGTACTGCATCGTTGGGAGCGACGGGTTTGAAGAGGCGTGGCTCGATCAGGGGCTGACCTCCTATTCTGCCGGCGAGGTGATGGAGAAATCGGATGGCGGACAAGTGCCGGCGTACTCGTTCGGAGGCGATTATACTTTGAACTTGCTTCCTGTCGTGTCAGTGGACGGAATTCCGGCGGCGGCGATTATCGGTAAGACGAGGATCCACGAGCCTTTCAATAGTATTCCCTTGTATCTCAAATATGCCACAGCCGACGCGATATCGGATTACGCTTATCGTGCGCGAAATCGCGGGGCATATGAGGCAATTGCCTCCGACAAAGCTGACCTTGTTCTCCACACGCTCGAGGGTGTTGTCGGGAGAAGCGCAATGCTGGAAATAATGAGGAATTATTTCGAAGAGTACCGATTCGGGCATCCCACCGCCGCTGACTTCAGGACCGTCGCGGAACGGATTGCCGGCCGGGATCTTGGTTGGTTTTTCAACTCGTTCATAAGCGGAACCGGTACGGTCGACTTCGCCGTAAGCTCAATCGAATACTACCGCGAGACCGATTTGGCGATAGGGACCACTACCTATGTCACCAGCGTTACAGTCAAGAGAAACGGCGAGGTAAAGATGCCGGTTGACCTCCGTCTTTCGCTAGAAGACGGCACGTCGGTCGATACTCTCTGGGATGGTCAGGCGCGTTGGCACACCGTAGTTCTACGGACCAACAGCTTGCCTAAGTATGCTGTACTCGACCCGGAGGGTAAGATTCCGTTGGACATCGATTATGCCAATAACAGCCTTCTGGTCCGCCCCTCTTACCTCCCGGTCATCAAGTGGGTGGCAAGAGTTTTCAATTATTTTCAGCACGTGCTATTGGTTATGGGACTTCTCGCGTGAACGTCGGCGCAGCAAGAGCTTTCTGGATGGGGAGCGTCAGGGCGTTCAGGAACTGGCGGCTGTGGCTCGTCTTTTATCTAATCAATTTTGTCTTCGCCGCCATCCTGACGATTCCGATCGCGTCGTTGGTCAGCAGCGACTTATCGAACCGCCTCGTCGGCCAGGAGCTCTTATCCGGTTTCTGCTACAGATGGTATGTGGAATTCGCGCACGGGAACGCTCCCTTCTTTTCGGCGCTCCTTCCTCAGATCGTTTTCCTCATAGTGCTTTATATCCTTGTCGATGTATTCCTAGCCGGCGGCTTCTTCACGTCCTTCGCCGCTTCAGAGAAGGTGAAAATCGGGGTGTTCCTCTCCAACGGCTCCACAAAGTTTTTCGATATCCTTTTGGGGACTCTCATCGAAGTTGCTCTTCTCATGGGGCTTTACAAGTTGAATTCTCTTTTTGACTTGATTGGAGGGACGGCATCGAACCGAATTGTCGCGACACATGGTCTTTGGCGCGTTGGTTTCTGGAGATACGCGGTTCTCCTCGTCCTGTTCGGCGTAATTAATATTTTGTCTGATTTCTCGAAAGCCGCAATGGCGCTTGACGACGATACATTTCTAAGCAAGTTGACGCGAGGAGTCACGTTCGTTATCAGACACCCCCTCTCGACCGGCGGTGTTTACATCGGCGCGACAATATTAAGCACGGCCGTCATAGCGGCGGCATTTCTCCCCGCCCGATTCGTACCTTCGAGTGGTGAGGCAGGGATCCTTGTCGAGGTCGCTGCAGGTCAGATTATAGTTTTGCTTAGAATATTTTCCAAGCTTATCTTTTACGCTGGAGAAGCAGTTCTCTATAAGGAAAATCAGATCGAAGTAATCAAAGTTAAACCAGAAATGCTGGAGTAATTCAGGATGATAATGCCCATTCACCTATATGGTACACGCGTTTGGGACGGCCCCGCGAAGAAAGTAACCAAGTTTGACGACAAGCTTGTCGGGCTGATCAGGGACATGTTCGAGACGATGTACAACGCGGATGGGATCGGGCTAGCGGCCAATCAGGTGGGGCTCCAGATGTCGTTTGCCGTCATGGACATTTCGGTGATGGAAGATTACGCCGGCGAGAAGCCGCTCGTCGTCATCAATCCAGAGATTGTCGAGTCAAGCGGCGAGTACGTCATGGAAGAGGGTTGCCTCAGCGTTCCGGGAATCCGTGATGAAGTCACGAGGGCAGACAGACTCGTCGTGCGTTTCACCGACGGAAATTTCGAGCGCGTAGAGACGGAGCTTACAGGGATGTGGGCCAGGGTGTTCCAGCATGAGTACGATCACCTGCAGCAGAAGTTCTTCATCAACCGCCTCTCCGGCGTGAAGCGTCAGATCCTTAAGCCGAAGCTATCGAAGATAAAGAGGAATGAGGTCAAGTCGCGTTACCCGGTCGTTTCCGCCCTTGACGAAAAGAAATCCGGATAGAGAAATACATCGGCTGCGTCAATCGATCTGGTTTTCCTGTATGAGCCTGTAGTTGCCGGTCCCGAACTCATCCAGAAAGACAAACTCAAGCTTCAGGTTGTAGTAGTACCAAACCTGGTATGGCGGTGTCGTGAAGCCCTGATCATGTGTCTCCACTTGATCCGGTGCCCCGTACAGAATATATATCCTCCCGCGGTCGCTCTGCCAACCGTGCCTGAAGCCGCCGGCAAGATGCGTGTTCGCGAAATCTACTCTCTTGTAGAACTCGGCCCTCATCGCGTTCGCCTGCTCTTTTCTCCCATTTGCCCGATTCAGCCAGAAGTCAAGAAACCTGGCACGCCTTTCCGCGAAGGTCCCGGTCTTGAGCGAGTCTATTACCGTCGCCGTTGTAATGTAAATCAGGGGCTCAAGCTCCTGGTCGAGTTCGGCAGAAGTCAGCGGCATGTTGCTCCTCAGAATCTGCAATGTTGTTTCTGAGGATGTCTCCGCATCACCCTTCTTCACCGTAACCTTGAATTGATATGTGGCGGGCGCCAGCACAACTGTCTGGATCGGAATTCTGTACCGCTGAACCTGTTTGTCCTGGGTCAGCTGAAGTGTCGTGTCTATGTAGGTCGGAGAGCCTATCGACTTCGCGAGGATATGCATCGAGAAAGAGGCGGGATAGTCCTTCATGCTGACGAAGAACCTCGCGTCTATCGAGTCCTCCCGGTTCTTGACCACGTCGATCGGGAGGCCCGTGGTATCCTTCTCGTCGTAAAGGAGCACGTCGCTTATTGTGAGCGGATCGCCGAGGAAATTCCTGAACGTGTGTTCCACTTCCCTGGACGAGGTGTGGTCGGTGTTGTAATCGTAAAGCTTAAGGACGACGAAATACTTGCCGGGCTTGAGCGTCAGCTTGTCCTCTACCGTGTCGTATGCTGTCGTGGAGTTCGTCATCGCGTAGGTAGGCACCGTGAGCTTCCTGTCGATAATTCTCGAGTAGATGACGTTCGTCAGCTCTTTGTCGGAGAACACGTTCACGGAGAACTGGTAATGCGCCGAGTATCCGGAATCGGTCTGGATGAACACCACGTCGTCATACCTCACCCTCGCGTAGAGCACGCCGGCGGAAGAATCGGAATGCTCTGTGGGGTAGTTAATGATAAAGAAGCCGAAGCGTGGAGCGAAAAGCGTGTTCTTCACGTCGGGCGCGAAGGAGTGCATTGCGGGACCGCATCCGGAAATCATAACGGCCGCGCCAAACAATCCTATTGCCAACCCGGCAAGTGTCCTGAAAGTCATGTGCTTCTCTTTATTTTTCATTTATTACGTCCGATGCCTCAAGAAGTTTTTCCATGGTTATTATCCCCTCCAGTCTGCCGTTCTCTTCGACCGGAGCCAGCGTGACCTTGAATGTCCTCATGGCGGCGAGCGCCTCGGCCGCTGTGGAGTCCGGATTGATGGAGGGGAAGTTGGTTCTCGCCAGCTCACCGACCCGCTTGTCATGAAGACGGTGATGGAGCGATTCGATGACTGAAGAACGTGTTAGTATGCCGACGAATCTTTCTCCGTCGACCACCGGGAAGTCGCTCTGAAAGACATGGAGCGATTTCTCCACGACCGCCGTAAGTGGCTCCTCCGGTGAAATTGTCCTGAATTCCGTGATCATCAGGTTTCTCACTTGAATCTTCTCCAGCGCCGAAGTGATGACCGTCGCGTCTGCCTCGGAGCTCGCCCCGCTGAATACAAATATCCCGATCAGTATGAGCCACCAATTGTAAAAGAAGCCTATGATTATGAAGCCGATCGCGAAAAGCTTCCCGACATCGGCGGCGAGTCTTGTCGCCTCGAGGTAATCCCTCCTCATCGCTATCAGGCCGCGCAGTATTCTCCCCCCGTCCATCGGATACGCGGGGACTATGTTGAAAAGCCCCAGCATAATGTTCGCCCAAAAGAGGTCGACTATCATACTCCCGCTCTGGAGCGATATTTCCGCGAACTGAAGGGAAGGGTAAAGCATTTTACCGATGATCAGTAGGACACCCGCTATTAGGAAATTCACTACAGGACCGGCGATGGTTATCGCGACCTCTTTGATCGGGTCACGTGGGATTTCATTTATCTGGGATACCCCTCCGATGGGGAGGAGTATTATCGAGGCGATCTTAAGTCCGTACGACTGGGCCACGAGGCTGTGTCCGAGTTCATGAAAGAGGACGCACGCGAATATCAGCGCCCAGAAAATGACACTGTGCAATCCGGCCTCGGGTCCGAGCACGCTGGATTCGACATACCAGATGAACGCGAGGAGAAGGAGAAACGTGTAATGTACCCTTATCGGGATATCGAAAAGTCGTCCGACCGGAAACGACCACCGCATATTGGCAGATTACCTTTTTGTCAATTTAATTCTCACATATATAAATGACAATCTGTCTGATTTCGTTCCATGCGAGTTTCTACGAGGCGCGTGGTTTCTGTTTTGACCTGAGAAAGGGCGGGGAGGTTTACCGTTTTCAGGCATTAATGTTCGGTGTCGATAGTGGGATTATTTCTAAAGAAAAGGGGAAAAATTCTGTAACAAAGTCGGGAAGCATCCGTCTAACTTTATAGCCAGCACTCAAAAGAAGGACCTACCTAGAATGCCTCCTTCTACCCGCCCTTGCCCAGGGCGGGTTTCTTTTTTATGAGGGGTCTATGAACTTCGCCAGCCGCTCTATGTAATCGGCCCCCCCCTTTTCAAGCACATCGACGTGTCCCGCCCCAGGTATCGTCAGAAGTTCTGCGTCCTTAGCAAGTTCGGAGAGGGACTGTGGATACTGCTTTTTTACTGTCTTGTCGCCTTCGCCGCGCACTAGGAGAATAGGTATGTGAATGTTCTCTATGTCCTTCGCCGGTGATACATCCGAGGCGTCAAAGCGCGCAATCTTTTCCGCCCGGTGCATGACGGAACGAAGGAGAAAGCTGTTCCTGATTCCTATATGACGGAACTGGTGGTCCAGCGCAATTGAGAAGAGGTCATAGAACGGGGCGACAGCAATAACCTTAGACACGCGCTTGTCGATTGCAGCCACCTGTATCGCGATCGCCGCGCCCATTGAAGAGCCGATGAGAGTGACAGGTTTACCGGGATTCTCAGACACGATCGTGTCGATCAGTCTGACGACGTCATGTTTCTCGAAGTAGCCGTAAGTGCAATACTCACCGCCGCTCTCTCCGTGGCGACGCATGTCCATCAGGTAAATCCGCTGGCAATACGGCGCGAGTGCCTTCGCGTAATTCAGCCCGCTCACTTTCGAGTCGGTAATTCCGTGGAGGTAAACAATCGCTCCCTTCGTCTTTCCACAGTTTGGTGAGGCTACAGACCAGTATGACAGTTTGTAACCTTCATCAGTGACAATCTCGCCAGACTCGTGCTTGAGACCAATGTGGGACGGATGGCTGTATCCGTATTTGTCGAAGTAGTATTCTGGCCTCCTCCTGTCAGGCATCAAAAGCATTCTCGGGCCGACGAGCATGATGGATATCGGAATGAGGGAAAGAAGTATGACGACTGTGACAGTTATCAGGAAATAAATCATTTCGTTGGCCGCCGTCCGCGATTACTTTTTTGTTCGGTACATGACTTTTGACAATATGTTACTTTCGAATCGATTTTTCACGATGATAGTTGTGAAAAACGGATCGGGATAAGTATTTCGCTACAAGGGAAGACGTCGATTCAGAATGCGTAAAAAAAAGGCCGTCTCATTCTCATGAGACGACCGGAAATAGTGATGCTGCAGTCTTGGTATTATTGCAGTGGAAGCTGGTAGGCAGCCGATATCGCGAAGTTGCTGATGTTTCCGTTTATGACATACTTCGCTGAGATGTCGAAATTATTGAACTGGTAACCGACACCAGGGCAGAGCACGGTTTCTGTCTCTGATGAACTTGCAGATGCCGTATATCCGAATATGTTAACGGCAGCGGTGTATGAAGCGAAGTAGAATCCTACTTCCGCAAACGCGTAGAAGCCGGGAGTTACCTGTTTGCTCAAATTATACTTTGCTCCGACGAGGAGAGGGACAGCGCTTGCCTTTGAACTGACGCCATTCCCCTGGTCCTTGCTCGTCCAGAAATTGTAGCCGAGCGAACCGGTGAGCATCCAGTCTTCGTTCAAACCGTACTGGAACTTACCGAATGCGCCAAACCCGATCCCGCCAAAGTCACTGAGATTTCCGGTCGGAACCGACAGCTGCAATCCTGCGCCCCACGATTTTGCCCCTTGGCCCCAGAATTCTTGAGCATGTGCTCCAGGCGTGAGGATTCCGATTAACGCTGCTGTCAATAGTGCTGCAGAAAGTCTACGAAGCATACAAGACTCCTTTTTTTTATTATGGAATGTGAACGGACGCGTTAGCATTGACAGGCTTAGAAATGCAGCCACACGCAATGCATCCCTGAATTCGCGATCCGATTTTGGCCAGAGAGAGCCACACCCTCTAGGCGTGACGTAAGATTGCCTGTATCCTCCGGAAATGCAAGAGGTTCCGGGGAGGGTGTGATGAAAATCTCACCTAATACCTTTTACGCGCATTCCCTGTGGGCTTTGCTTTAAGCCGGACCGGAATTAAATTTTGGAACCGGCTTGAACTACGATATTTACCGATTCGGCAGAATAGACTCCACAAACGGCTATCTCATGAAGCTGGGTGATGAAGGCTTCCCTGAAGGAACCGTGGCGGTGGCAGATGAGCAGACTCAGGGACGCGGAAGATTCGGGAGGAAATGGGAGGCCGAACCACTCTCAAACCTCCTCTTCTCGTTGCTTCTCCGTCCCGAATTCCTGAAAAGGGACGAGATGTTCATCCTCACGTTTTCGGCGGCCGTCGCCGTCGCTGAAGTCTTGGAGGTGATCGGCGGTCTGAAACCTGAAATGAAATGGCCGAACGACATTCTCCTTGGTTCAAAGAAAGTCTGCGGCATTCTTCTGGAATCCAGTTTTGACGGCGACAGGTTGAATCATATAGTCATTGGGATCGGCTTGAACGTCAATCAGACGGCGTTTCCGGAAGAGATCGCTTCACGCGCGACTTCACTTGCGGTTTTCGCAGGACGCAAATTCGACCGCGAGGAGATCTTCATGTCGGTACTGAACGGGTTTTCCCGAACTTACGATGAGATTAAGAAGGGGAATTTCCATTCAGTGATGAAGAAATGGCGTGACAAATCACACATGTTCGGCCGGAGCATAAGATTGAAAATAGCAGACAGAACGGTCGATGGTGTGTTCGAGGATGTCGCGGAGGATGGAGCCCTGATCATACGGACATCATCGGGAGTCCAGAAATTCACGGCCGGGGAGATAACCATTTCTGAATATTTCAGCACCGGGAGAGGAGAGACGATTTGACGCTTCTGCTTATCGATGTCGGGAACACTCACACGCAGTTCGGCGTGTATGAGAAGGGAAAGCTTAAACGAGACTACCGCGTCGCGAGCGAGGTGGTCCGGACGGAAGATGAAATCGGCATCGTCGTGTTGTCGCTTCTCGAGCACGACGGGATAAAGCCCGGGAGGATTGGCGGCGTTGGAATATCGTCCGTAGTTCCCAACCTCACCGGCATTCTTGAGAGGATGTCCCGCAAGTATTTCGGGTGCGAACCACTAGTTGTCGGCTCGGATCTGAAGCTCGGTCTCCAGATCAACTATGATCCGCCGAGCGCCGTCGGGAGCGACAGGATCTGCGCAGCTGTGGCAGGCTACCGGAAGTACGGCGGTCCGCTGATAATACTCGACTTCGGTACAGCGACCACGTTTGACGTCGTGTCATCCGAGGGAGTCTATCTAGGAGGAGCGATAGCCCCTGGTCTCGAAACAGGCGCGATGGATCTCCAGAGGCGCGCCGCAAAGCTTCCAAGGATCGACCTCCGATTCCCGAATGAAGTCATTGGCAAGACCACGATCCTCAGCATGCAGAGCGGGATAATGTTCGCTGCGGTGGACGCCATGGAAGGTATTGTAAGAAGAATAAAGATCTCGCTTGGGACCGACGCGAAGGTCATCGCCACAGGGGGATTTGCAGGAATCATGGCTTCTCGCACTAAAGTAATTGATTTCATTGAACCCGCGCTTGTCCTGGAAGGAGTTCGAATAATATATGAAGAGAACAAAAAGAGGAACGGCAAAAGCCGAAGGTGACGGGAATAAGTCACGACGCCCATCGCTGTACCATTTCACGATACGCTTGGCGAAAAAGAGCGACCTCCCGGAAATAGTGAAGATGAGCAGAAACGTCAGGGAAATCGAGAACTACCCTGGTCAGCGGATGAGGGCCGAAGATTTCGGGCACTTCGTCGTCGGCGAGGGCGCCATGATGCTTGTCGCGGTCGGAAAACGCGGAACCCGCTCGAAAGAGGAGATCGCCGGCTATCTGACCGTCTACAGGTCAGACAACTATTTCTATTTGCCGTACGCCGTGACCCGGAAGGAGTGGCGGAGGCATGGTGTGGGAGGAGCGCTCCTCGCGGAAGCTGAACGATTGGCGAAAGAGGAGAAGGTCGAGTATATTTTGATGAGCGTCTACTATTACAATTCCCGTGTTCACACTTTTCTAAAAGTGCGTGGCTACGTACCAAGCAAGAAACTTGTTCAGTATTCGAAAACGATAACCAGAAAAGGCAGGAAATGAGCAAGACCCCGCGACCATCCTCTCTAATCGTAAGCATATCCGGCTTAAGGGGCGTAGTAGGAGAGTCCCTTACACCAGACACAGTGTTGAAGTATGCGAACGCCTTTGCGAAGTTCTCGGGGCGGAAGAAAATTGTCATTGGCCGCGATGGGAGATATCACGGCCAGATGCTTGCCGAGGTCCTTGCCGGGACGCTTGCAGCAAATGGCTGCGACGTCGTTGATATCGGGGTCTGCCCTACTCCGACCGTCCAGCTGGCCGCGGAGCATTCAGACGCGGTGGGCGGGATTGCCGTGACGGCCAGCCACAATCCAATGGAATGGAATGGGCTGAAGTTCATCAACAGCGACGGCGTCTTCCTCGACGGTGCCGAGAACCAGAAAATGTGGAAACTCCTGGACGCCGAGGCCGAGTATGCTCCGTTTGGCTCCACGGGCAAGATAGTTCATGACGATTTTTTCCTGCGCGACCACATCCGCAGGGTGCTCGCCATAAAGTCCGTGGATGTGGAGGCCATACGGAGAAGGCATTTCAGGGTCGTGGTCGACTGCGTCAACGCGGGGGGCGCGGTTGTAGTCCCCGAGCTGCTGAACGAGCTTGGGTGCGATGTTATCAGGATGAATTGCGAGACCACGGGGAGATTCCCCAGGAAACCCGAGCCTATCCCTGAAAATCTCAAGGAAGTGATGGAGCGTGTGAAGCTCGAAAAAGCAGATCTCGGCATCGTTGTCGACCCTGACGTCGACCGCCTTGTCCTCATCACTGAAAAAGGGGAGCCGTTCGGCGAAGAGTACACCATTGCACAGGCGGTGAAGTTCATATTTTCAAAGACACCTGTCGAAAAGAGAGTCGCCGCAGTGAATCTGTCAACCACGAGAGCCGTGGACGTGGTCGCAAAGTCGCTCGGTGGAAAAGTGCACCGTTCGCCCGTAGGCGAGATTAACGTGGTGAAGAAGATGAAAAAGGTCGGAGCCGTCATCGGGGGGGAGGGGAGCGGCGGCGTCATACTTCCGGAGGTCCACTACGGACGCGACGCTCTTGTCGGCATCGTCATTACCCTTCAGCATCTCCTCGAATTCGGAGGCACTCTCTCCGGGCTGAAGGCCTCCATGCCCCAGTTTGAGATCGTGAAGATGAGGATCGACCTTGGAAAGAAAAATGCGGACAAGGTCATCGAAGCCATTCGGAAAACGTATTCGAAGTTTGACACCAACAGCGATGACGGTTTGAAAATAGATGCCCCTGACTACTGGATACATCTGAGAAAGTCGAACACCGAGCCTATAATCAGGGTGATAGCGGAAGCGGCCTCGAGGAAGGATGCCGAAGCGCGCGCGACTGAAGTAGTCAGGCTCGTCGAAAAATTGGGGCGGCCGGGGAGATCCTGATGCCTCACCTGATTCTGATCGCCGACGATAACGCCGATAACATACTCTTGATCCGGCGGATTCTGAAGCGCTCAGGTTTGGAACTGGAATTCATCGATGCTCAAAGCGGGCGCGAGGCCGTCAGGTTGGCCGCCGAGAGGCTTCCTAATCTGGTCCTGCTTGACATGAAGATGCCTGACTTGGACGGCTACGGCGCCGCCGCTGAGCTCAAGGCAAACCGGTTAACAAGAAATATTCCCGTCATCGCGGTGACGGCTCAGGCGATGATGGGCGACAGGGAGAGGGCACTGGAAGCGGGTTGCGATGAGTATCTGATGAAGCCTATTGACCCCTTGCTCCTTATCGGAACGATACGCAAGTATCTGAGCAGTCCGGAGGGGCTGGGGTAGAATGAGGAAGACAACCGGCCTAGCTGCTCTTGGAATAGGGATAGGAGCCGCCTGGATATTGGCGATTCTCATAGTCCTGGTCTCCCACCTCTTCCATTTCTCAGTCACTCGCGAGCTGATGTCCGACGGGATCCTAATCATCAGCATGATCTCCGTCGTGATTTCACTCTTCGCGTTCTCTCGCTACGTTGTCCACCGCGAGAGGCTTCTGGAGTTCATAGCGCTGGCGTTCCTGGTAGGGGGCTTCATAAGAATTGTCGGTCTCCTCGTGGCTGACGTGGGAATCGTCGGGGACGCCCGGCAAGCGTTCAACTTCCAGCTCGCGGCTTGGCAGGGAGGCGGATTCCTCTTTGCCCTGATGCTCGCGATAGGAACGCTCCTGGTGTGGATTTTCCCCAAGCCAAAGTCCACCCTTTTCGACGTGTCGGCCGAAGTCATAACCGCCGCTATCGTTGTAGTGGTCGTCGTCTTCTTCTTTCAGGGCATGAACATAGGGAGCGGTTTCTTCCACGGGAACACGCGTCATCTCGCGATACTTGTGGCTGGTTTCTTCCTGATCTCCTTCCTTGGGGTCAGCAGAAATTATCTGAAGTATCCGACCCTGTTTAACTACACGATCAGCATCACTCTTTTTCTCCTGACGTTGGGCGCACTGGTCGGGACCTTCTCGATTGTCCCTGGTGACGTGGCGTCCGTTACACATTTTGGCCTTACGCTTTTCGCTTTCATCATAGGCGCGGTGGGAAGTCTCGTGGATGTCGGTCACATCTTCAGTGACTATGTCCGCAGTTCAGAAGGCCTGAAGGCTGCCAACCAGGAGCTCTTAAAATATCAGGTATACCTTGAGAAGGTGCCCGATCCCGTGAGAATCGTAAACGAGACCGGGTTCACGCTCTATGTCAACCCGGCCTTCGAGAAATCATTCGGCTATTCTCTCGCAGAAATGCGCACGAGGCCTAGCGACGAAATGTATGCTCCTGGTGATCGTGAGAAGCTGAGTGCATACGCCGAGCTGGCTGAACAAGGAATGGGGAGCGAGATAGAATTGTCGGTCTTATCGAGGGATGGCCGAAGGATCGATACACTTCTGAATTCCGCCCCGATCAAGATTGAGGGAAAAAGGCTCGGTACGATCACTATTTACCGGGACATCACTGGAAGGAAGCAGCTTGAGCATCGCGCGCAGGTTTTGAGCGCGGCTGTCGAAAACACGGGTGAAGCTATTGCGCTGACAGCCCCGGACGGAACAATTACGTTTCTCAATTCTGCCGCTGAGAAGCTGTTCGGATACACGCTGGACGAACTTCCCCGGCAAAGCCTGTGGGCGCTGGTCTCGCCAAGTTTCGGCTACAACAAGGCGAGAGAGATCTACGTGAACACACTCCGGACCGGCGGCTGGAAAGGGGAAGTACTCAACCGAAGGAAGGACGGAACCGAGTATTACATTTCGCTCGCTACAAGTTCCATAAAGGACACACGAGGGGAAATCATTTCTCTCGTGGGTATATGCGAAGACGTAACGGATAAGAAGTGGGAAGAGCGACGAAAAGAAATGGCCTACCGTGTCGCGCAGATGGCTTTCTCGAGCGTTTCTGTCTCAAGCCTAGCCGAGTCCGCGTCCTCCCTTCTTATGGAAATAATCGGCGCTCCTCTTGTAGCCCTCTACTCATATGACGAGAAGACCACGAACCTGCAGCTGCTGGCCCAGAGAAACTCCATCGGAAGGAATTCTGATGTCCCTGTGGTTCAAGGCGTCGGTTCTGAAGACGGGACAAACGCGAGCAGATCGGCGAAATTCGGAAAGATGGTCTTCAGCAAATCCCTGTCCGAAACTGAGTTTGCCGGTTTCGAGGACGAACCGATCTTCCGTGACTCAAATGGCCTCGTCACTCTTCCGCTCATAACATCCGGCGAAGTCGTCGGAGTGTTCCAGTATGTCTCCGTCGCGCCGCCGGGTAACATAAAATATGAGGCTGACCTTTCGGAAGCAGCGGCGAGCGAACTCGCCGTAGGTATACAAAAGTTGAGACTCGGTGGCAAAGTTGCCGAGCAGGCGGACCAGCTCGAGAAGATTTTCGCGAGCGCCGCCGAAGGGATCGCCCTGGTCGACAGGATCGGCAGAATTGTCCTCATGAACGAGGGAGGAAAGAAGACCTTCGGGCTGGAGAGAATACCGGAGGTGGGATTCTCCGATTTTGCAGACAAGCTCGGTATGTTCACGCTTGACGGAGGCAACCTTTCGGAGGCGGAGAACCCCGTCAGGCTTGCGGCGCTTGAAGGAAGGGACATCCGCAACAGCGAGCTGATGATAAGACGTGACGGCAAGGAGAGAATACTATCTGTCAGTGCTTCTCCTCTCATCGGATCTGTCCGTGATGTCAACGGAGCCGTCGTCATATTCAGTGACATAACTGACCAGAAGAAGAACGAGCTTGCCATAAAGAAGCAGAACAGGCGACTCTCGGTTATCAACCGGACCGCTCTCGCGGTGAAGGATGCCCTGGACGTGTTCGAGATCCTCAACAAGAGTCTGACAAGGCTGCTGGAATTCGAGGAAGTGTCCGCAGCTGCAGTCTTTCTGCTCAACGAAACGACTCGCAATCTTGATCTGGCGGCCTCGCTCGGCTTCAGCTCCGCTTTCACCACGTCTCCCGATGTTCAGTCGGTTCCTATAGAAGGCTATATCCTTTCTGACGCGATGGACATCGGCGTTCCGCAGGCGCTTCCGGAAATATCAGAGCATGCCCAGCCGACGCGGCTCTTCGGAATGCTTCGATCTGAAATGATGCAGTCTGCAATTGCGGTCCCGATTCTTGGCAGCCGCAAGGCCCACGGCCTTCTCCTCGCAGCTTCGAAGGATAAGATGGAGATAAACCTCTCCGACACTGAGTTCTTCATGATGATTTCCCGCGTGCTCGGCGGGTCCGTCGAGAACGCTCTCTTATATTCGGATATTCTCGAGAAGTCGAAGGAACTGGAGGATTCCAACGAGCAACTGCGTATCTCCAAGGTATGGGTTGAGGAGGCGAACGCACAGCTCGTTCAGGCGAACCAGCAGCTTGAAGAGGCCAGCAGGCTGAAGAGTCAGTTCCTTGCCAACATGAGTCACGAACTCAGAACCCCGCTAAACTCGATCATCGGCTTCACGAACCTGGTCCTCACGGATGAGGAACAGCCGCCTACCGGAGATCAGAAGGAAGGGCTCGAGATAGTGCTCAGGAATGCGAAGAACCTCCTGGCGCTTATAAACGACATTCTCGACCTCTCGAAAATCGAGGCAGGGAAGATTTCCATTTCACCCGAGGAGTTCAGGATTGACACGGTCACGGCGGATGCGTTGGCGACCGTCGCGCCGCTCCTTGGCGACAGACCTGTGAAGCTCTTGAGCGAAATCGGGAGCGACATACCGCCGATTTTCTCGGACGCCGCCAGGGTCAAACAGATCGTGCTGAACCTACTCAGCAACGCCGCTAAGTTCACGGAAGCGGGGCACATCAAAATCATCGTCAGGATGCTCGAGAAAAATTTTGTTTCGCTTGCGGTAGAAGATACCGGCTCCGGGGTGCCCGAAAATTATCTTGAAGTCATATTCGAGGAATTCAGACAGGTCGATGGCTCGAACACGCGCAAGCACGGTGGTACTGGTCTCGGTCTTGCAATCTCGCGGAAGCTCGCGAGGATGCTTGGCGGCGATCTGACTGTGAAAAGCAAGGTCGGGGAGGGGTCCACGTTTACACTCACTCTACCCGTCTTCTACCACGTGCCCGAGAAGCAGGTGAGAGCAGAAACGGTTGTGGTGCCGCCGACGTCTGACGCGACGGTCGAGACTAATAATCTCATCGTCTGCATCGACGACGATCCCGAAGTGCTCATCCTGCTAAAGAAACACCTTGAGTCTGAGGGCTTTGAGTTCATGGGAGTTTCTGATTCCCGCGTTGCGCTCGAGACCGTCAGGAAACAGAAGCCCGTCCTCGTCACGCTGGACATCATGATGCCAAACAAAGACGGGTGGCAGCTACTTCAGGAGCTGAAGGCAGATCCCGAGTTGAAGGAAATTCCCGTTATCATACATTCCGTTGTCGACAACAAAGCGCTTGCTGTCTCCCTTGGCGCCGAATCCTTCATTGTGAAACCAGTTGAGCCGGGGAAAATCATATCGGTCGTCAGAAAATACACTGGTACGGACGGCGGCGACATACTCGTCGTTGACGACAACGAAGACTTCACCAACTTCCTGGGTAATCTTCTCGAGAAGAGCAAGTTTACCATATCGACTGCGCGGAACGGTATAGAGGCCGTGGAATTTCTCCGGTCCAGGACCCCTTCGCTAGTCTTCCTCGACCTTTTGATGCCCGGTATGGATGGGTTCGGGGTCGTGGAGAAGATGTACGAAGACGAGAGGCTCAGAGAAGTACCCGTGGTTGTGCTGACGGCCAAGGAGATTACCGACGAGGACCGCTCAGTTCTCAATTCCAGGATAAAGGACATCGTGAAGAAGGAAGGGCTGACCAGGGAGATAATCCTTCGCGAGGTCAACAAATTTATACACAGAAACGAAAATCGGTCCTGGAACTGAAACAGGACTCCCAAATCCGATAGGTATTGCAGATGGACGAGCGACCGAAAATCCTGGCTGTTGACGATGCTCCTGATAACCTTGTTCTGCTTGACAGGCTCCTAAAGCGCCAGGGTTTCGACGTGATTAAGGCGGCAAGCGGGAGGGAGTGCCTCGCCAAAAGCGCTTCAGAACCGGCAGATCTTATAATTCTCGACGTCGCAATGCCGGAGATGAGCGGATTTGAAACGCTGAAGCATCTAAAGGAAAATGAACTCACTAAGGATATCCCGGTAATCATCCTCACTGCGAATTCGAAGGATGCAAAGAGTATAGAGGAAGGCTTCTCTCTCGGCGCCGACGAATACCTGACCAAGCCGATAGACCAGGATGAGCTGATAGCGAGGGTAAGGTCGATTCTCCGCATCGTTAAGGTGGAGCGCGAGATGGAACAGCTCAAATCCGATTTCCAGTCGATGCTCGTGCACGACCTGCGGAGTCCGCTCTCGGTCATCATCGGCGTCCTCGAGCTCGGCGCCTCCGGTGAGTTCGACAACAATCCTGTAGAGATGAAGGAGTTCCTTAGCTCCGCGCTTGAGACATCGCAGAAGATGCTCGGCCTGATAAACGACATTCTCGACGTCGCGAAGCTGGAAGCAGGAAAGCTCCAGTTGAACAAGCAGCCAAACGACGTCAATCTTATAGTGGCCGCGGCCGTGGCACGCCTCAGGGTCCTTTACCGGGAAAAAGGAATAACGCTAGATGTTGAGACCGACAAGGACCTTCCGATATGCGAGTGTGATGACGGAAAGATTGACCAGGTTGTCACCAACCTCCTGAGCAATGCCTTGAAATTTACTCCAAAGGAGGGACGGGTGACTATCAGGACATACAGTAAGTCTTTCGGCGATAAGGAACCCCTGTTGAAAGGTCAGTTCATAGCCCTCGATGTCGAAGATACAGGGGTGGGCATAACCGCCGACGAAGTGCCACTCATATTCGATCGGTACCGTCAGGCCAAGAATGCGAAGGGATCGTCACAGAAAGGGACTGGCCTTGGCCTCACCATTGTGAAACGGGTGGTTGAGGCCCACGGCGGGAGAGTCTTTGTGGAGTCTGTGCTTGGAAAGGGGACGAAGTTCACAGTGGTGATCCCTGCCGGCGACAAGGATTGAAGCAGAACTCGCAGTTCCCCTGCTGCCGTAAGTCAATGCTTCGGAAGGAGGAGGCATGCATTGAGCTCGATGGATGTTCGTGCGCTGCTGGGCCTTTCCATGGTCCAGGGGATCGGGGCGGCCAGGCTTCGATCCCTTATCACTCATTTCGGCAACCCCGAAGCGGTCACAGCTGCAAGTGAAAGGGATCTCGTCTCCGTCGAAGGCATTGACCGCGGACTTGCCAGAAGGATCCTCGGCAGGAAAGACTTCGATGCGGAAATACAGCTTCAGCTATCGCGGCTGAACAAGTGCGAGGCGCGTCTGGTCACCTTCTGGGATAAAGACTTTCCGGAAAACCTGAAGAAGATATACGATCCCCCCGTCATGCTTTTTGTGCGCGGAAGCATGTCTCAGCAGGACAAATATTCAATCGCTTTGGTAGGGACAAGAACGCCGACCGCTTACGGGAAACGGGTGGCGGAGAAGTTTGCCGCCGAACTGGCGGAGAGGGGGATTGCCGTGATCTCTGGCCTCGCGCGTGGCGTTGACACGATCGCCCACGCGGCCACGGTAAGGTCAGGCGGAAGAACCCTCGCGGTGCTGGGAAGCGGCGTCGACGTGATTTACCCGAGCGAGAACAGGAAACTCGCGGAGCAGATTCTCCTTGGAGGTGCGATTGTCTCCGAATATTACATGGGCACGAAACCAGATGCCGTTAATTTCCCCCGCCGAAACAGAATTATCAGCGGCATGTCACTCGGCACGATCCTCGTCGAGACAGACGAGAACGGCGGCGCGATGATAACTGCAGGGACCGCGCTTGATCAGAACAGGGAGGTGTTTGCGGTCCCGGGCCCGATATTCGAAAAGAAGAGCAGAGGAACGAACAAGCTCATAAAGGAAGGAAGGGCGAAGCTGGTTGGTGACATTATGGACGTCCTGGAGGAGCTGAAGTACAGGATGAAGCCCTTCCTGAAGGACGCGGCCGTCGCTCAGCCGAGGATCCAGCTTTCGATTTTCGAGGAGAAAATATTCGGCCTCCTGGGAGAGGAAGCCCAACACATAGATGTCCTTGCCGAAAGATCCGGGTTGTCCATTTCTGACTTGCTGGTACAGCTCCTCGGACTTGAACTGAAAGGTATTGTCAAACAGCTTCCCGGCAAGTATTTTGTGAAGTGCCAATGACGGCGCCGGATTCTTTTTTGAACGGGAGTGCGAGGCGCCGCGTACGAGTAATGATCATGCATCAAGCGGAAACGGAGAAATTTGATTTATGATAATAGTCACCGGTGGAGCGGGATTCATAGGGAGCGCGATCGTCTGGAGACTCAACCAGCTAGGCAAGGACGAAATACTCATAGTCGATAACCTAGGGACGGATGAAAAGTGGAAGAATCTCGTGCCCCTGAGATATCGCGACTACATGGAAAAGGACGAGTTCCTAAACCTGGTGATAAACAAGCGCCTTGCTGCGAGGATGAGGTCGGACAGGGAACCCATCGAGGCGATCATCCACATGGGGGCTTGCTCCGCAACAACGGAGAAGGACGCCACCTACCTTATCAGGAACAATTACGAATATACAAGACAACTCGCGGAGGTTGCTCTTAACGAAGGGGCGAGATTCATTTATGCATCGAGCGCCGCCACATACGGCGACGGTGGCAATGGTTTCATCGACGACGAGAGGCAAATAGACTCTCTGAGGCCGCTCAATATGTACGGCTATTCCAAACAGCTCTTCGATCAGTGGGCGCTGAGACACGGTCTCCTTGACAGGATGGTCGGTTTGAAGTACTTCAACGTTTACGGACCAAATGAATACCACAAAGGCGACATGCGTTCGGTGGTGCTGAAGGCATTCGAGCAGATCCGGGACACGGGTCGCATGACGCTGTTCAGGTCGCACAGGGAAGACTACAAGGACGGCGAGCAGGTCAGGGATTTTGTGTACGTTAAGGACGCGGTTGAGATGACCCTCTTCTTCCTTGAGAACAGGAAGGCCGGAGGGCTCTTCAACATCGGTAGTGGTACGGCCAACACATGGAACAGGCTGGCAACTGCCATCTTCGCTGCTCTGGGCAAGCCTGCCAGTATCGAGTATGTTGACATGCCGGAGACGATACGTGACAAGTACCAGTACTACACCTGCGCAGATGTTTCAAAGATAAGGAACACGGGTTTCAAGAGTCCCGGGACCGCTCTCGAAGATGCCGTTGCCGATTACGTGAAGAATTATCTCGCGGTGGGCAAGAGGCTGGGAGAATAGGTGGGAGCGGAGTGGCGTTTCTCCCGGCAAGCCGAGAGCTGATTTGTATCGTCCATTCAAGGCATGAAAGGCGGGGCGCGATTTAAAACGTTTAAAATTTGCACTCGTTTCCCCACGTAGTTAAATTGTATCTGGAAATTGTTGAAACCCTCGGTTTTTTGCCGGCTTAAGGCCATTGGCAGGGAAATCGGGGAATGATGCGGGGCAGTAGCTCAGTTGGGAGAGCGCCAGAATCGCACTCTGGAGGTCGGGGGTTCGACTCCCCTCTGCTCCACGCAAGAAAAATTTGATTAATAAGAGCCATGAAATGAGTTTTTGAGGTCAAGTCCTGTGCAACGGAAGGTTGCCGAACCCCGCCAGGTCCGGAAGGAAGCAACGGTAAGCGTACTAACCGTGTGACACAGTAAGCTTGACCTCGCTTTTTTTTTCGGCTTGTTGCACACCGCGGCGGCACGTCAGGTCGCTGAACGTTTCCCGCGGTCTTTTGGAATCTGAAAGTTTAACCATCGGAATTTTGGTGTCAATACGACGCAGCATGGCAGGCTATGATTCAGAGAGTGGAATGCCGAGCATTTCATCGGTGAAGCTGTCCCGTGCCCTGTCGTCCGTCATCTCTTCTATACTGACGTTGTGGGAAACCCTCATCCCGTCAATCGTCAATCCAATTTTTAACACTATTTGCGGAGTCGTTCCAGACTGTCTCCAGTGTTTTGAGAGTGTTCTCGGTGATTCGGGGATGATTGTCGCGAGACATAGCGGCACGAATTTAAATCATCTTCCCGACACGATTGGGCCGTTCAACGCGGTCCCGAGCATTACAATTGCCGGAGGATCTCCGGATTGTGACATACAGATGACTATCGCGCCTTACGGCAGCGCGGTCTTGTGTGATCATCTTCGTACACACTCTGAATTGATTTTGGGGAATCATATCGCGAGGTCCCGGACCGGATATATTGGCGACAGTCTTGGCAGCTCTCCGCTCACACTCAACAGAGCAGGTAATTATGAAAAAGGAGATTGTAATCAATGAGACTGCCGATCAGGTTCGTATCGCGATCACTGAGGACAGCAGACTCGCTGAGATTTTTGTCGACACTCCCGGTAAAGAGCGCATGGTCGGCGACATTTACCTCGGCAAAGTTGCCAGGGTCATGCCCGGCATCCGCGCCGCTTTCATCGACATCGGCCATAAACAGGACGCCTTCCTCCATTTCTCGGACGTCGATCCTAATATAGACGAGTACTCCTCGCTTATCGGCGAGGACGAATCCGAAATCGACGATGACGACGACGATGATGATGATGATGCGACGTCCGCTCATCCATCTGATCATCCTCCTCAGCATCAGCCTTCTCAGCGTCCTCAGCCCTCTCAGCAAAGAGGTCCCCGCCCGCCGCAGAGAGAAATCAAGCTGGACCGCGGACAGAGCATTATCGTCCAGGTCACAAAGGAGCCTGTCGGAAAGAAGGGGGTAAGGGTAACAAGCAAGGTATCGCTTCCCGGAAGGTTCCTGGTGCTTCTCCCGTTTGACGGAAGAATCGGCGTATCGAAGAAGCTCTACAATTTCCGGGAGAAGAAAAGGCTGCGGAGAATTATAAGGAGCATGCTCCCCGAAGGGTTCGGAGTTATCATCAGAACCGTGGCGGAGGGGAAAGAGGAGGAGCTTCTGAAGAACGACCTCGCTCAGCTGATTAAGACCTGGCGCGAGATAGAGAAGAGCCTCAAGACCGAACAGCCCCCCATCCTCCTTTACAAGGATCTCTCGACCGTCTCGAGCGTGATCAGAGATCTCTTCAACAACGACGTCCAGCGGGTCGTCGTGGACTCAAGAAGACTTTACAAAGAGATTACCACTTACGTCAAATGGTTTTCGCCGAATCTTCTCGACAAGATTGAGTTCTACAAGGGAAAGCAGCTTATCTTCGACGTCTTTGGTGTCGCCAAGGACATGCAGGAATCTCTCGGGAGGCGCGTTCCCCTGAAGACAGGCGGATATCTCGTGATCGATCCGACGGAGGCGATGACGGTCATAGACGTCAACAGCGGACGCTATGCGGCAAGCAAGGAACAGGAACAGAACTCGCTTCGTACCAACATGGAGGCTTCGCGCGAAGTCGTGAGGCAGCTCAGGCTCCGCGACATTGGCGGCATCATAGTGATCGACTTCATCGACCTCGACGACGAGAGGAACAAACGCAAAGTTTACGAAGAGCTGAAGAAGGAATTCCGCAGAGACAGGGCGAAGTCCACTGTTCTCCCGATGACGGAGTTTGGCCTCGTTCAGATCACGCGGCAGCGCATCAGGCAGAGCATTATGCAGTCGTTCAGCGAAACCTGCCCCGTCTGCTCCGGGACCGGCATCGTGCAGAGCCGGGCCACCGTCCTGACGGACATAACCGGCTGGTTCGGCAGGCTGAGAACCGAGGGCCACGGTGGAAGATTCTTCAAGCTTACCGTCCACCCGTATATTGCCTACTATCTGAATGAGGGGCGGCCGAGTCATCTGATGAAACTTATGTGGAAGAACAAGGTCATCATAAGCACCAAGTCGGACCCCGCAATGCCGGTGAACTCGTTCAAGGTTTTTTCCGCCTCTGAAAAGCGCGAGATAACGGAAGCCTTCAAGGCTTAACTGCGCATACCTTGAGGGGCGCTCATCCTGATGATGCGCCCCGTCCGGGGAGAAATGATCGACGGCCCCGGGCTTGAGATTTCACCCGGTCAGTGGGCGGTGTGTTAGTGATCATGTCCGGTTTCTAGTTTACCAGGTTGGCGGGTTGGCCGCAGAAACTTATATGTAGAGGAGGAATTGGTGAAGAGTCTGCAGGTAAAGATGGGACCACGAAAGAGAATCGCCCTCGTCGCCCACGACAACAAGAAGGACGAGCTCCTTCAATGGGCGAAGTACAACGCGGGAACACTCAAGAATCATCAGCTCTTCGCGACTGGGACGACCGGCAAAATCATCTCTGAAGCGCTCGGCGTCAGAATCAAAAGAATGATGAGCGGTCCGGTGGGAGGCGACCAGCAGCTCGGCGCGAAGATAGCCGAGGGAAAGATAGACGTCCTCATATTCTTCTGGGATCCGCTCGAGCCACAGCCGCACGATCCAGACGTTAAGGCGCTTCTCCGCATCGCCGTAGTTTGGAACATACCGGTAGCTTCTAACAGGGCATCGGCAGACTTCCTGATTTCTTCTCCCCTTTTTCATTCGGACTACGAGAGGAATGTCACTCTCGGAGCGCGTCAGTAGTTCCTCGTCTGACATTTGTTGTTCGTTGTTTGCTACATAAATTTCCATCGGCATCAATTTCAATCAAAGGAGCAATAGTATGCGAATCGGAATTCTGACAGGGGGCGGCGACGTTCCTGGATTGAACCCCTGCATCAAGGCGGCTGTATACAGGGCGCAGGACGCGGGCATCGACGTGGTCGGCATAAAGCGAGGGTGGGGAGGCCTCCTGTACTATGACGTCAACTCAAAAGAAGAGCAGTGGGTGACCGTGCTGAACAAGCAGAACACGCGCACCGTGGACAGGTCGGGTGGAACGTTCCTTCACACATCGAGGACCAACCCATCCAGGGTCAGGCCTGATGACGTTCCAGGATTCCTTCGCGATCCGAAACATCCACCGAAGAAGGATGATCCCGCGCTCGATTTCACGCCGCACGTGCTCAAAGTTCTCGAACACCTAAAAATAGACGCGCTCCTTCCGATAGGGGGAGACGATACGTTGAGTTACGCCGTGCGCCTCCACAAGGAAGGCTTCCCCGTTGTGGCGGTGCCGAAGACGATGGATAATGACGTCTTCGGAACAGATTACTGCATCGGTTTCTCGACGGCAGTCACTAGGAGCGTGAACTTCATAACGGCCCTCCGCACCCCCGCCGGCTCACATGAGAGAATCGCCGTCGTCGAGCTATTCGGCAGAAATTCCGGAGAGACTTCCCTCATATCGGCTTACCTGGCAGGCGTCGACAGGGCAGTCATCTCCGAAGTGCCGTTCGACCCGGAGAAGCTCGCGCAGCTCCTCCTCGAAGACAAGAAGCGGAACCCCAGCGACTACGCGATAATGACGATCTCCGAAGGTGCTCAGATGGCCGGGGGTAAGATTATTGAGTATGGACAGGCGGACGCGTATGGCCACAAGAAACTCGGAGGCATCGGGCAAATCACCGGCGACGCCCTCAAACAGATCACGGGAACTGAGATCATCTATCAGCAGGTCGCTTATCTGATGAGAAGCGGCGAACCCGACGCCCTCGACAGGATGGTCGCTATAAGTTATGCCAACCTGGCGACCGACCTCATCATCAAGAAACAGTTCGGCAGAATGGTGGCCCTCAAGGAAGGGAAGTACACGCACATTCCGATCGACAGCATCGCGAGCGGACTGAAACGAGTGGACGTCGAAGAGCTGTACGACGCGCAGGAGTACAAGCCCAAGGTGGCACACCTTCTCAACAAGCCAATGTTCCTCTACTGACGAAAAGGTTAACGGAGAAAATGAAAGCGGGATGGTCAGCTGTGCCATCCCGCTTTTTTTAGTTGATTATTCCCACACGCCTCCCACCTGTCTAAAATTGCCCGCTCTGGGGTAAATATGTTCCGGTTTCACGCAACCTGCCGGATTTCCCTACACGCTCCGGAATTACCGAACCCGCTTTCCGTGCGCTAATCAAACGTCTGTTTAAATCATGCCGGCACTTTAGTTGCACTCCTAAGCCTGAGCTTTAGTCAGGAAGCTTAAACAATCGAGTCGGCAAAACAATTAGGAGATAATACCATGGGCAAATTCATCGCCATCTGTACCATGGCCTTGCTGGCATCAGCGGGCGCTGTGCTTTCTCAAACCCCCGTAGCGAAAATTGAAGTGGTCGGAATGTCTCCGTACCAGTTCACTCAGAAGTACGGTTCGCAGGGGACGAGAACTGCAACGTCCGGTCTGAACACTGTCGGCAAAGGCTCAATAGTCTATTTGAATGCGGAAGACATGAGTGAAGGGACGGTAACTTCCGTCAGCTGGTCCCTCTTAAGCAAGCCCTCCGGATCTTCCGCCGTCATAGACAGCACGGACAAGGTCTTTACCACGATCAAGGTTGACACCGTAGGGCAATACGTGATTCAGGTTAGTCTCACGACATCCGGCGGAACATCGTTGGACACCGTGACGATAACGTCCGGGACGTATGCGGGCGTTGGCAATTTCCAGGGGGGAACACCGAGCTACTCGACAGGACAGTGTGCAATCGGATGTCACTCGGCCAACGTCGATTCCTGGTCATCTTCGGTGCACGCTGTCTTCTTCAAGGATGCCATCAACGGGACTGATCCCCGTCAGACTCACTACTCCGGTTCGTGCATAAGCTGCCACACTACTGGTTATGACAAGAACGCGGCCAATGGAGGCTTTGATGACGTTGCGGCATCCGCCGGTTGGACATTCCCGACGGCATACGTCGACACTAACTTCTCACATCTGCAGAGCACGTCCGCGCAGCTTGGACAGCTGGCAACGATAGGCTGCGAAAACTGTCACGGACCCGGAAGCGAGCACAAGGGGGATCCCTCGAAGATTAGCGTCTCGCTGGACGATAAGGTCTGCGCCCAGTGCCACGATGCTCCGACGCATCATTCCATCGTCAGGGAGTACTCCATCAGCGGTCACGGAATGAACATGGTTCAGAAGGAAGACGCCGGAGTGAACAATGCCTCTTGCGCGAAGTGCCACAACGGTACCGGCTTCTATCTATACGCGTCCGGCAAGACGATCTCGGGGGCCCAGGCCACGCAGCCAATAGGGTGCGCCTCGTGCCACGACCCGCATTCCGCCGCCAATCCGTATCAACTCAGGAAGGTGACTGCTGATACTCTGATGAATGGCTTCAAGATACCAGATGCCGGCAGCGGCGGCCTTTGCATGAACTGTCACAAGTCGCGCAGGACGGCAGAGACATATACCAAAAAGTGGGCGAGCCACTACAGTCCCCATTACGGGACTCAGACCGACATGTTATACGGTCAGAACGCGGCGCAGTTCGGCGACGCGACGATAACGGGAGTATCGACTCACACTCAGCTTGAAGGCGCGTGCACAGCCTGTCATATGTCGTCTGCCAGCGGCAAGGTGGCCTACATGCTCGGCAGTCACACCTGGAAGATGTCCGGTCCCGACAGTTCCGGCACCATAACCGAAAACGTGGGCGCCTGCGAGGGCTGTCACGGGCCGTTGGGGAGCTTCGACGACATCAAAGCGGGTGACGACTACGACGGAAATGGCAAGGTTGAGGGGGTACAAACAGAAGTCAAGGGGCTCCTGTCAAGGCTGGCCGGACTTCTTCCCAAGGATACAACCGGAGCGGTCAGCACCGACTCTGCTGCCATCGCAGGAAATCCGAACTTCCTGAAGGGCGTTTACGATTACTACTACGTCGTCAACGACGGAAGCTATGGCGTTCACAACGCCAAGTACACTTTTGCGGTACTCACGAAGGCGATCGGGGCGCTCACCGGAATAGAGACTGTCACGAACAAGGTTCCGCAGAAGTTCGCTCTCGAACAGAACTATCCTAACCCTTTCAACCCGTCGACCACGATCAGATTCTCGGTGCCTAAATCCGGCTTTGTGAAGCTGTCTGTATACAATTCCATCGGACAGCTCGTCAAGAATCTCGTTGACAACCACTTCACGCCTGGAACGTACAAGGTGGTTTGGGACGGAACGAACTTGTCAGGTAGCGCGGTTTCGAGCGGTGTTTATTTCTATAAGCTTACATCGAGCGACTTTTCGCAGAGCCGCAAGATGCTTTTCATGAAGTAGATTCTTCCGGGGTGGCCGTCGCATCCAATGCGGTGGCCACCCGTCTTAATTTGCGGCTTGTCCCAAAATGCCCTGCCGCAAGGAAAATTTCTGACCCCTCTGTGACTTTGCGGGGCGTCCCCTTCATAGTCCCCTTCTTTTATTGCCTATTTTGCGATGATTTGAAGTGTTTCCAGCGGCATCGTAATTGCTTCTCTCTCATCGTTATATGTTCTAAGATTCCTAGTTATTGCCAAAAGCACAAGAAAAGGAGTTAAAGCTATGAGGAAACAAATTTCTACCACGTTAGTGATGGTATTCCTCGCAGCTGGATTAGCTTTCTCGCAGACTTCGGTACCAAAGGCTGGCATTCAGGTTGTTGGGATGACCCCCTACTCATTGCCGCTCAAGTATGGTACCGCGGGGAATTCGATGTATGCCTCGACGGGACTCAATACCGTCGGTGAGAAAACCATTGTTTATCTCCAGGCCATAGATTCCACAGGAGGCACAATCCAGAGTGTGAGCTGGTCGGTTACGGGAGGTCCCGCAACGCTGGACAGCACGTCAACCCCATTTACCACAGTTACGTTTGACACAACAGGCCAATACACGGTAAACCT
>JAKAMG010000004.1:0-72238 GCA_021812985.1 Bacteroidota bacterium | reverse complement strand
TCCATGGACGCAGCGGTTTGCATGCAGTGCCATGATGCTCCTCCGCATCACGCTCTCGGAAGAGAGTGGACGAGCAGCGCGCATGACAGCGGCATGACAGCGATACAGGTCGAAGACGCGCCAACACCGAACACGTCGTCCTGCGGCAGATGTCACAATGGGGAAGGCTTTGCCGATTACGCGACAAACGGCGCTCCGACTCAGTCATCTTACCAGGCTGTGCCTCTGACATGTCAGGGCTGCCACGATCCGCACAACGCGACCAACCCCTATCAGCTCAGGAAGGTCACCGCGGATACGCTCTACAACGGTTACACGATCTCGGGCGGCGGAGTCGGCCAGCTTTGCATGAACTGCCACAGATCACGCTCCGCTGTCAACACGGCGGTTCCGGCCGGATACAAGAAGTATTTCGGTCCCCACAACGGTCCGCAGACCGATATGTTCTGGGGCCAGAACGGCTATCAGTTCGGAGACAATTCGATCACGGGACTTAACACTCATACACAGCTCACCGATGCCTGCGTGACCTGCCACATGGCCTCCGATACGCTCGATGCCAACGCGGCGATGACGCTCGGCGGCCACACGTGGAAGATGCGCGGCGCCGACGCAATCGGAGACACGGTCGAGAACACTACCCCGTGCCAGTCCTGCCACGGTCCGATTACGGACTTCAATCAGATTCCCGCGGCGTATGACTACGCGGGTATCGCGAATGGCGGTCCGATCCCTGGCGTGCAGACCGAGGTCCAGGCGCTTCTTAACAAGGTTGCCGGCCTCCTCCCCGATTCACTCGTTGCCGGTACTATCAGCACGAGCGGAGCGAAGAGCCTGACTCAGGCCCAGCTTGGCGCTTACTGGGATTACCTCCTTGTCATGAAGGACGGCAGTCTTGGAGTCCACAACGCGAAGTACACATTCGCCCTTCTCACCAGAGCGCTCGGCACTCTGACTGGAGTCAAGGTGCTGGACAACAAGGTTCCTTCGACGTACGCGCTCGAGCAGAACTACCCGAACCCGTTCAACCCGACGACGACGATCAACTTCTCCGTGCCGAAGACGGGAATCGTGAACGTGTCGGTTTACAACTCGATCGGCCAGCTTGTGAAGGTCCTCGCGAACGACAGCTACGTCCCCGGAACCTATCAGGTGACGTGGAACGGAATGAACGAGCAGGGCAACCAGGTTGCCAGCGGCGTATACTTCTACAAGCTCACGTCAAAGAGTTACGTCAGAACGATGAAGATGATGTTGCTTAAGTAATAATTAGGAAAAGACACTATATGAAGAGGCCGTCCCAAAGGACGGCCTCTTTTTTTTGCCTGCGATCTTTAGAATGCTTCTTTGATGTGCCTAATGATTGTAGAGCTACTCGCCACCTCTACTACGATCACGTCGAACCTGAATTCGCGGTCCTCGAGTTTTCGTTCTGAAATGAACCCCTCCGCCGCCTTTCTGATCTGCGCTTGTTTGCGGGCGTCGACCGCCTCTTCGCCGCTTCCGTATCTCCTGCTTTTCCTCGTCTTCACCTCGCAGAACACCAGGAGCGTTCCCATTCCCGCGACAATGTCTATCTCCGCGCGCTTGTGACGGTAGTTGCGTTCTACGATCTCGTATCCGCTTCTCCTGAGAAACTCCGTCGCCAGTGTCTCGCCCCTGTCGCCAAGATTCTTTCCCATCTCAACTGGCTCAGGTCTGAATTGTGAAGCTCTTCCTGTGGATCGGGCTCAGGCCGTGGTCCCGTATCGCCTGCAGGTGTTCTGCCGTGAGGTAGCCCTTGTTTCGGTCGAAGGAGTAATCAGGAAACTCGTTTGAATAGTCGTGCATCAGGGCGTCTCTCGTTGTCTTGGCCAGTATCGAGGCGGCAGCTATGGAGAAAATTGTCGAGTCCCCCTTCACTATCGATATGCATGTCCTTCCTTTGAGATTCAGGAACTTCCCGTCGATGAGTATGACCTGAGGTTTCACGCTCAGCTTCTCGACCGCCGTCTTCACGGCGAGACGCGTCGCGTTGAGTATGTTGATTCTGTCGATTGTGTCGTTCTGGACGTGGGCAACGGCGAAGTCGATGGCCTTCTCCTTTATGGCCGCTGCCGCTGACTCTCTCTGGCTTTGGGAAAGGAGCTTCGAGTCCCTGACGTTCCTGATGTATTCGCCGACAGGGAGTATGACGGCTGCGGCGGTGACGGGTCCTGCCACCGGCCCCCTTCCGGCCTCGTCGACGCCGGCGAGGAATTCAATTCCCCCCCGGCGGAGCATTTCTTCAAGTTCAAATGTCGGAGAAACCTTCATACGTGCTCAATTTATCATTTTTTAAGGAGAAATCTCGCGACCCGAAGGACTCCTCAATTGATAATTCAGGAGCCTTTTGTTAAGATAGTGCAGTGAGAATCGGGCTCTCTATCTTGATGATTCTTCTTGCCGCGGGAAGTCTGCGGGCCGGCGAGAAGGTATTGCTTATTCGGGTTGACGGGGCTATTACCCCGGCAAGCGCGGAATATATTGTGAACTCCGTCGAGAGCGCCGAGAAGGAACATGTGGCCGCACTCGTAATTGAGATGAATACACCCGGAGGACTCCTCGAATCTACGAGGAAAATTGTGCAGGGGATACTCGGCTCTTCAGTGCCTGTTATTGTCTACATTTATCCGGCGGGCTCGAGAGCAGGGTCAGCGGGAGTTTTCATAACCCTCTCTGCCAATATCGCCGCCATGGCGCCGGGCACGAATATCGGAGCGGCGCATCCGGTCGGCGGGGGAATTGGGAGCGACACTTCCTCCGTCATGTCGGAAAAGATAACCAACGATGCCGCGGCGTTCGTCAGAGCGATCGCGCAGAAGAGACACCGCAATGCCCTCTGGGCTGAAGAGGCCGTCAGGAGGAGCATTTCAAATTCCGAGTCCGAAGCACTCAGGGACAGTGTGATAGACCTCGTTGCTCCGAACCTCGATTCACTCCTCAAGATGGTGAACGGGAGGACGGTCGAGACGAGCGGCGGGCCAGTCGTCCTTAAGACTGCCGACGTGAAGGTGGAGTTCGTCCCGATGAATTGGCGCGAGAATTTTCTGGGAATCATAAGCGATCCGAATATTACTTACATACTGATGATGATCGGAATTTTCGGGATCATGTTCGAACTTTTCAATCCGGGTTCCATATTGCCAGGAGTCATCGGCGCGATCTCGCTCATACTTGCGTTCTACGCTTTTCAGACGCTTCCGGTGAACTATGCCGGCCTCGCCCTTATCCTTCTTGCCGTAGTTCTTTTCATCGCCGAAATAAAGATCGTGAGTCACGGCCTGCTCGCGATAGGAGGGATAATCTCGATGTTTCTCGGCTCGCTTATGCTCATACGGTCGCCCTTCGAGCTTGTCAGTATTTCGCTGACGCTCATAATCACGACAGTCCTTGTCGCCGCCGTGTTCTTCCTTTGGGTAGTAGGCCTCGGTCTGAAAGCCCAGCAGAGGAAGCCGACGACAGGTCTGGAAGGGATGGTTGGTGAGGCGGGGGTAGCGATGACCGCCATCAAGCCGGGGTCGGCGGGGCAGGCCAATGTTCACGGCGAGATTTGGAAGGCAGTATCAGACCAAAGCGTCAGGGCCGGGGACAGGATCATCGTTGAGTCGTTTGAGAATTTCACTCTGAAAGTTAAACCCAAGGAATAGGAGGCCATATGCCTGCTGCTTTTACAATCATTGTTTTATTCCTGATCTTTTTTCTGGCGAGCGCCATCAGGATACTCCGCGAATATGAGCGGGCCGTCATATTCAGGCTCGGGAGACTGATAGAGACCAAGGGGCCCGGCTTAATCATTCTCATACCCGTGATAGATAAGATGGTACGGGTAAGCCTGAGGACGATAGCACTGGACGTTCCGCCGCAGGACATCATCACCCGGGACAACGTCTCGGTTAAGGTCAGCGCGGTGATTTATTTCAGGGTCCTCGACTCGAAGAAAGCGGTAATTGAGGTGGAGGATTATCTCTTCGCCACAAGCCAGATGTCACAGACGACGCTGAGGAGCGTCCTCGGTCAGTCCGAACTGGACGAGCTCCTGGCAGAGCGAGACAAGATTAACAAACAGCTGCAGTCCATCATCGACAGCCATACTGAGCCGTGGGGCATCAAGGTGTCGAATGTGGAAGTAAAGCAGATAGATCTTCCGGTCGAAATGCAAAGGGCTATGGCGCGACAGGCAGAGGCGGAGCGCGAAAGAAGGGCGAAGGTGATAAATGCGGAAGGAGAGTTCCAGGCATCCCAGAAGCTCGCTGACGCGGCCAAGGTGATTGGCGAGTTCCCGACGGCGCTTCAGTTGAGGTTCCTGCAAACTCTTGCGGAAGTCGCCTCAGAGAACAATTCAACGACAATATTCCCGGTGCCTATTGACCTGCTCGCTCCTTTTCTTCAGAACAAGACAGCGCCGAAAAAGTAGAGCTCCAGAGAGGTGCAGAAATAAAAAAGCCCCGCTATCTCGCGGGGCTTTTCTATGAAGCTCTTACAGTTCGTTACCAGGTTCCTGCCCCAACAACGGCTCCGCCGTTCGTCGGATCGTATTCGGTCCACGTCCCTCCAGAAGAGGTCCATGCAATGTTCCAAACCTTATAAGGAGCCAGTGCAGGTCCGCCGTATATCACGAGAGTACCTGTATGCGTCGTCTTGTTCGAGGTGTACACCATAGTCTCGTTCACAACGCCCGAGTTGTTATAGATGACGATAGTGCCGCTGACTGTGCCGCTGACGTCAGTCGACCAGCCGACTGAATCCGAGACTGCCGTAGTGCCGTTGCTGTATATGACCCAATGGCCTGTTTTCCCGTCGGTCGACTGGTAGCCGCTCAGGGCGGTCCAGTTGTTATACGTTCCGCTTGGGGTAGTGCCGTTTTCCACCAGAGTCCAGTTGTAACCGTTTGAAGTGGATGTCGCGGTCCAGGTCCATTTCCCGCCGGTCGTATATGAGTGTGACCACGTCCAACTGTTGCCGGACTGTGTCGCGCTCAAGCCGGTGAAAAGGGCCACGTAGCCGCTGGAAATCGCGTTGAAGGTGGCTGCAGCACCCATCGCGACGATGGCCGCCTGGCTAGTGTCGGCCGTCGCGCTCGAGTCCGGCCCTGAGAATACCGGTGCCGTGAGTGCGGGGGCCGATGTCCCGCTGCTCCCCGTCGGCGAACTGCTCTTTGAACAGCCGGCGACTATCACTGTCAAAGCCAGCAAAAGGCCTATGCTCCGTAATGACTTCATGACTCGTCTTTCCTCCTGTTAGTTAAGGTAATTTGGTAAAATCGCATTTGCCACGGACTTGCGATAAATGTAAATGGCGCGGGTGTCATTGGCAAGCGATCTAACTCACATTAATTATTTAAAACTCCTCAGTTCAGGAGGTATCTAGTTGCCTTACACTGACCCGAAAGCTAAATTTGACGCGGAGGTTAAACTATATGAAATGGCTCGTACTGGTTTTAACGTGCTTGACGGTTTCCGTGGCAGCCGCGCAGGAAATAAACGCCACCGTGACGTTCGATTACAGCGCAATCAGCGGGACAGACAGGGAGAATGTCCTCAGTCTTGGGCCTGCGATCCAGGACTACATAAACAACTACAGGTGGACCGGACAGGATTTCAAGGGACCGAAAATTCAGGTGACACTGAACATATACGTCCTATCGGCTTCCAACGGAATGTACACTGCCCAGGCATTCATAGGGAGCCAGCGTCCGATTTACAAGTCGAGCAACATGTCGCCGATGGTGCGCGTGCTGGACAACTCATGGCAGTTCTCTTATGCGAAGGACCAGCCTTTACTCCACGACGAGTTTCACTTCAATTCTCTTACGGGTTTCGTTGACTACTACATGTACATTGTCCTCGGCTTCGATTACGACTCTTACGATCCACTCGGAGGAACCAAGTACTTTCAGAAGGCCTCGAATATCGTGGCACAGGGACAGAACGGTGACAACCCTCAGGGTTGGCAGCCCACCACGGCAGGCACGTATTCCAGATACGCGCTCGCCAATGACGCGATGTCCGGGAAGTACGAGGTTTTCAGAAACGCTTTCTATGATTACGAGTACAACGGCATCGACATGCTCTCCACTCAGCGGGATTCGGCGCAGGCGGTCATCGCAAATGCCTTGAGCAAGATAGCTGATCTGGTCTTGCAGTCGGGAAGCCGGAGCGCGCTCATCAGGGTCTTCTTTGACGCGAAGTATATGGAAATAGCCGATGCACTCAAGGATTATCCAGACAAGAGCGTTCTTCAAAAGATTTCAATCGTCGACCAATCGCATCAGTCGACATATGACAAATACATGAATTAATCTGTCAGTGTCCGGGACTCCGGCATGCAGTCCCGGCCCCGCTAAACCGCGGGTTAAGTCTCATCAGTAGTTCAGGGGCGAGGGTGTATGTTGGGCTCACGTCCTTCATTTTCGGCACTGCTTCTGATGTTGTTCCTTCCGGCCGAACTTACCTATGCGGGATTCGAGAGAAGAAACCTCGGAGCGCGCTCGCTCGGCCTCGGAGGTGCGCTCATCTCATTCGGCGAAGATCCTTGGTCTTTCTACTCCAACCCCGCCCGGGCATTAAAATCCAGAGAGCTCGGACTTTTCTTTGTCCCATCACTTTACGGCCTTCCGGAAGTCAAATCTGCAGGGGCGTCCTACCTCGACAGTTTCGCCGGCATTGACGTTTCGTGTGCCGTGCAGACATTTGGACTCGAAGTCTACAGGGAGTCGGTTGTGAGCGCGGGGGCATCGATGCCCGTTTTCGACTTCCTCTTCCTCGGAACCAACATGAACTATAATCATCTCTTCATAGAAAATTATGGTTCTGACGCGTCGTTCAGCTTCGACGTCGGCGTGAAGATGTTCGCGACTGACAACTTCTGTCTGGGGATTTCTTCCACCAACCTGAACTCAGCCTCGCTGACCAATTCTAACGACCGGCTGCCGCAGACGCTTGCCGCTGGCATGGCTTATGTGTCCGAATCCGTCAACCTTGCCTTCGAGTATTTCAAAGAGCTCGGCTATCCATCCGCCTTGAGGATTGCAGCGGAATACTCGCCGCTGAAACCGTTTACCCTCCGGACCGGGACGACGAGCGGGACAAACTCTTTCAATGCCGGTTTGACGGTGAGGTTTCTCGGCTTCGAGGTGGAATACGGCGCCATGTTTCACAGCGTACTTGGGATGACCCAGTCATTCGGAATCTCATTGATATTCTCCGGAGTCGGAGGGACTGAGTACGAAGGGATAAGAAGGTACCGGGAGTCTCTGCGCCGGAGGTAACTATGACCGTGAGGGTGTTTTTCGTACGGGACAAGGGCGCTCAATTTCTCGTAGCCTCTGCGCTTGTGCTTGTCTTCGACATTGTCTCCGCGCCCGCTCAGTCGGTTGAAGCTGACATCGCCGAGGAAAACACTGTCGAGTCCGTTCTCACCAACTCCGATGACGTGCCTGAGACTGTTGCCCCCGTTGACCTGAACGAAGCCTCAACCGACGATCTCTTCCTGATTGACGGCATGACGGGGAGGTGCGTCGCTTCCATAATGGCTCTGAGGAACAGCAGGGGCCGCATACGAGACTTCGACGACCTTTCGAACTTGGACGGAATGACCCCGGAAATCATGTCTCGCCTTAAGAAAAGGACTTACATTGCGGAGCGTGCCGGCATCAGGGCTGAGGCGGCGACGTACTCGTCGCTCTCCATTCAGCGTGCTTCGCTATATGACAGCGCCTTCGGTGAACCCGGTGTCATCAACTTTCAAAGCATTTCCGTCGCGTACAGGAATATCTACGGACATTTTCTCACAGAGAAGGATGCGGGGGAGAGAAGTTACTTGGACTTCTGTTCGTTCGCACTCACGGCGAGGCAAGCGGGACCGTTCTCGCTTGTAAGCATAGGTGACTACACGATTGGGCTCGGCAGCGGTCTTCTTTTCAAGGGAGGCGGGCTCATTTCAAAATCTGCGGGCCCAATCTCTCCCTTGTTTGCCGGCCGCGCCTACTCGCTAAAGCCTTACAGGTCTAAGGGTGAAAGCAAATTCCTTCGGGGAGCAGCGGTCTCCGTTCCGGTTGGCGCTTTTGAGTTTACCTCCTTCGCGTCATTCAAGAGTCTCACCGTGCGTGCAGACAGTTCTGGCTCTGTGACATCGATCGACTACACAGGATTGAATCTCCCTTCGTCCGTGCCGCGAAGTAGGCTCAGGGAGAATTTAGCTGGGGGGATAGTTCGATTCGAAGTGCCGGGCGCCGCAGGCGGAGTCTCCGCCGCGTATTTTTCATACGACAGGCCGTTTGTGGGGTATTACTCAAAGGAAGCGTTAGCCTTCGAGGCCTTCACCCGCGTTCGTCTGGAGAACACGGCAATCGCCGCTGAAATCCTTTTGGACAAGAGAGTGTCATTTACCGGAAACGCTTGTGTCGACTATGGAGAGGCGCGGTTCGCCGTGGGCGTACGTGCTCTTCGTTCGAGGTTAGTCCAGAACTACAGCGGACCACTCTCCGAGAACTTTCCAACTTCTCAGGAGCAGGGCATATATTTCGGATCCTTTTTTCGCCCGGCCTCTTTCGTAAAGATCGGAGTCTATTACGACCGGTTCAACATAGGCGCAGTGTCGGGAGAGCCGGACAGAAACGGCGAAGAGATCTTTGTGGATTCGTACGTCTCTCTATCCAGACCGGCGGACCTGGACGGATCGGCCACCGTCCTTTACCTGCGTTACAGGTACAAGACTAAAGAGGATTCATATGTCCCCTCCGCTGATTTTCCAGCAGCGTTGTCTGTCATAGCGGGCTCGAAACAGGATTTCAGGGTCGAAGTAAAGCACGGGTTCAGCCCGGCATTCTCGACGCGCGCAAGGTTCGAGAGAAATTTCGTTTCGTCCGGCGAAAGGGGTGAGATGGTCCTCGTAGACGCGGGCTGGCGTACAAAGGCCGGAGCAGTCGACGTGCGGTTCTCCTTTTACCGAACTGACTCCTATCGTTCTGCCATGTACACGGTCGACAAGGAGCTTCCGCACGTGGCAAAGTTCAATCTCTTTTACGGCGATGGTGCGCGAATCTCAATCCTTACCACGTGGAAGCTGAGCGGTTCACTGACCGCCGGACTCAAGGCGTCGAGAGATATCTACCACGACACGCGACAGATCGCAGCCGGTGCATATACGAAATATGTCGCCGGTTTGTCCGAGCTGAGCATGGAGATAAACTATGCTATTAGTCTGAACGAGTAATGTGTAGTTCGGTTTCAACGTACGGATGGAATGACCCGGAGCAGAGTCGTCCCCATGAATCGGCCTTCCTTTCCGAATACAAATTCGAACCGGACAGTTCCGATTTCTTCACATGCGTGGCAGCCGTTCCTGATGGTATAGGTTACGATAAAGCCTTCATGTCCGTTTTTGAGCGACACGGCGTGCGGCTCACTCGTATTGAACCTGTCGCCGGGCCACAAAGAAGCGTCAGGATATCTGGAGACCAGTTTCAAGTAAGTTGAATCCCTTTTCAATTTCTCCAGGTCAACATAGCGAAAGTCGTCCACGTCTATCATCGGCGGATCGCCGTTTACCAGAATTATCCCGAGATTTTCGTTCGCTCTGAAGGGATAGTCGACGTACGCGATGCCGACGTTTCCCGCACATGCGAATTGACGGACATAGCCTGTTGTGTCCGTCATTTCCGTGAAGCGGATTGCCTCGGACGAAGCTCCATCCTCCCTCATGAGATTTAGAAAGCAATCCAGAAATGCGCGGCCAGACAGCGATCGGCAGCGGCTGTCAAATGTGGACCGGAAGTCTGATGGGGGAGTCCAGACCAAACTCGTATCGAAGTGCGCGATTGTTGGTCGCACCTGAGCGCTTGCCGAAGCGCAAAGCAAAATCGAGAAAAAGAGCGCCGCGGTTTTATTATTCAGCGCTCGGTATTTATTATTGTGAGTCGGCATGTTCTGCCGCTAAGCTAAACAATGAGTTCAATCGATTCAACGAAAAGTAATTAATGGTTATCCGGAAAGATCTGGTCAAATGTCAAACAAATATTCCGTAATCGTCTTCGATTTGGGTAACGTCCTTCTCCCCTTTGATTACAAGGTGGTTCTTCATAAGCTCGATCTCGTCGAAACAGGGTTGGGCGAAAGGTTCGCAGAGTATTACAAAAACAACTACGAGATACACAGAAGGTTTGAGAGGGGAGAGCTCACCGCGGATGAATTTGCCGGCATCGTGGTGGGCGCGCTTGACAACAAAGTCACGGCCGCGGAGTTCATCGAGATGTACTCGCGAATATTCACAGTCAATGATGAACTTGCCCGCGCCCTTCCAATCCTGAAGGTGAATTACAGGCTCGTGCTTCTATCGAACACTAACGAGATTCATCAGAAGCACGGCTGGCATGACAAGGAGTTTCTCAAATACTTCGACAAGCTGGTACTCTCGCACGTTGTGGGAGCGGTGAAGCCGGAGGAGAGAATCTACCGGGCAGTGGAGGACTTTACACACGCGTCGCCGGGTGAGCATCTTTATATCGACGACATACCTGAGTACGTCGAGGGAGGGAAGAAGATGGGATGGGACGCCGTGCAGTTTGTCGGCAACGAGGAGTTGTTTGCGGAATTTGAAAAGAGGGGAATAAAATGGAATGACGGAAAAGTGGGTTGATCACGCGGCTGGAGTCGGTCCGGTATCTGATCGTTACTTCGTTCCATCATATACCTCATTCGCGTGTGCACTAGGACTCTTCCTGATTAAGGTTTGACGGGGCTTACCTTTTAGAGGATGGCGCGTGATCCGGATCGTTTCAGAGCGGAAAGAAGAATCAGGAAATTGCGCGACGAAAACTAGTCTGTCATTTCAGTCTGGGTCTTAACGCTTGACAACTTGCAGGGTACGGACTAGATTGGGGAGTCATGGAGGCGAACAGGGGAGCGAAGAAGAGGAATTCAGTGTTTCTTTTATCCTCGATGACATCGACGTCATTGTTCGTGCTTTGCATCTCCGGATGTATCCACCCCACCGAACCAATTGATTACCCGAAGCCCGAATACGCCGCATTCGCAGTAGATCTCCAGAAGGGATTTCAAGGGGATACAGTCGTTGTCAAAGTGGATAATCAAATCCTCTATGAAAGGGCTACAACGACAAACCTTTCGAATGGTTTTGCTTTCCGATTGGTTCCTGCGATTTCTGCCGGCACGCATCAGATTGATGTATCGATTCCCAGTCTTGCGGTTCAGACAGATACCACATTATTGATTGTGCCGGATGTTTTGGTGGTCGGGATTAGCTTTGATCGAAGCAAGAGCCAGCTTTCTTTGAGCGTCGATACAACATGGCTGACGTACGGCGCCGGTGAAACTCCATGTATCGATTGTCCATGGAATTTCCGCTTGACGGATTTTGAACCAGCCTGGTCCCCGGACGGAAATACGATTGCATACGTGCACGGCGATACAATCAATGGACAAACAGGGATTTGGCTTGTTGATGCTAATGGGAAGAACAAACGTATCCTTTATTCCAACCCAGGTGCCTACAGCCCAGCATGGTCTCCTGACAACAAGTGGATAGCGTTTTCCTGCAACGCCCAAATTTACAAGATAAGAGTCGACGGCACAGGGTTGACTCAATTGACATCTGAAGGACGCAATTTCTTCCCTGCTTGGAGCCCAGATGGCATATGGATCGCGTATGACAATACGGATTGTGGAAGTGCACTTGAGCCTTCTCCGCCAAATTCGTGCGGTATCCTGATCGTTCGAAATGAAGGGACAGATAGAAGATTCATTGCAAGAGGAAGAATGCCTGATTGGACAACGGACGGTGACTTTCTTGTATATATAGGACTTCGGTCTGAAATATATCTTATAAACCTATTCGACACTTCCCAAGTGACTCGGTTAACCTCCTTCAATCAAGTTAACCCCTATGCACGGGATAACCGCCTGCCTCGCTATTCGCCAGACGGAGCAAATCTTAAGCAGCTTACGAGAATACAAGGGTACTCCTGCGATTGGTCTCCTACGGGAGATTGGATAGTGTATACTAATTCTGATACATCGTTTGGAGGATTATGGCTCATCCGAAACGATGGGAGCCAAAATCATCCACTATCGTATTGAAAGGAAGCGATTCTACATGCGCAAGAGATTATTCCTCTTCTTCATAGCAACTGTTGCTGCCATCTCTTCGCAGATATTCTCAATCTGCGGCTGCCAGCATCCCACCCAGTCGATAGACAATTCCAAGCCGGAATACGCTGCGTTCGCAATCGATCTGCAAAACGGTTTTCAGGGTGATAGCGTTGTTGTCGAGGTAGATAATCAAATCCTCGACGAAAGATCGGTAACGGCAGGCACTTCGATTGGACTCGCATTTCGAATCATTCCGGCATTGTCAGCCGGGAGTCATCGAATCGACGTATCGATCCCAAGCCTCGCAGTTCGGATAGATACTACGTTGAACGTACAGGATACTATGGTGGTAGGAATCAACTTTGATCGAAGCGTAAGTCGACTCTCATTCAGGATTTACGACTATTGGACTGACTACGGCAACTGCGACGGATTCGACTTGGGTGTTGTACCCGGATCCCCATACAACAGCCCGATATGGCATCCAAGTGAAAAAATTATAGGGATCAATCATGCTCCATTGACGCAGATTAATTACATAAGTCCATGTTATCCGGAGCAAGAGTTCAAAGATAACGAAACAGGCTTTTGGCTGATCAATTCTGACGGGACAAACATGAGGAGAATCTTCCCGAGCACGTTAGAGTATCCTGCATGGTCGCCTGATGGACAGTGGATCGCTTTCGTATCGACAGGTCAGATATGCAAAATGAGATTTACAGGCAACGGATTCGATACTGGAACGCTGGTTCAGCTGACAACATCTGGAGGATTCTTCCCTGCATGGAGTCCAGATGGAAAGTGGATAGCATATGATCGGTCTCTCCCTGACGCAAGTGGCCCTGCCGGAATATGGCGTATGAAGATTGATGGCAGCTCAAAGCGAGCACTATTTGGAGGCAGCTTTCCAAGCTGGTCTCCCAATGGAAATATTCTCGTCGGGATCATCGGCATTAGCTCGATAACCGCAGGAACTCGGTTTATACTCTACGACATCGCGCGGGGTGAAATTGTGGATACGCTATTGGGAGTAGGAAGCGATAACCGCAATTTAATTTATTCGCCGGATGGAAAAAAGATCGCCTTTTGGTCAGATGGTAACTTGTGGTTAATGGATTCGAGCGGTAGCAACCAGAGACAATTGACGACTCATTACGCAGATGTTGACTTCAGCTGGTCACCCGACGGAAAGGAAATTATTTATACACGTTATTCCGCCAAAGATTGGACGCTGGCAAATGGCGTCTTGTGGATGATCGATGTCGATTCTAAAACGGAAACACAATTCACGTTTAATGATTGAAACGATTGACAATTGAATGAAAGGAGGTGAGACATCATGATTTTTAGATAAAAGCGCCCTCGCGGGCAATCCCCTTTTATATTCCACCGGCAAGGAGAATCATTACTAAGGACAATTGTTCCAGCGAGGGCTTATTGTCTTTGTGAAATAAGATTTAAGAAACTGAGACTGAAGACATCTTTGCGTTGCGACGTACATGACAATGGCACGGGTGAAAATGTTTCTGCAAGAAAGACGGTTCATTATGGATCCATTGAACCCGACGTTTCAACTGATCCCGGCAGCGCTGCCGTCGTAACAATGGCTCCAGTGAGTAACTCGCTCTATCAGAATTATCCCAATCCATTCAATCCTTCGACACAGATCTGGTTCGGTTTGTCGAAGCCGGCGCATGTAAGACTCGTGGTGTATGATATGCTCGGCAGAGAAATCTCAAGGCTTGCTGATGAAGATATGGATGCAGGATACCATTCTGTGTCGTGGGACGCGGGCAACGTCTCGAGCGGCGTTTATATTTAACGTTTGAGTGCGGGAGACTTCGTGCAGGTCAGGCGAATGATTGTAGTTAAATAGCCGATTGTCAAGCTCATTGATTTGGAAGTCCTGAGGACGGTGAGTCTTCAGGACTTCTCGCTGTCTGAAGGTGATAATTCGGTAACAGATGATGGCGCGCTTTTCCCGATCAATTCAACCGTCCAATCCCAAATAATCCGTCACTTCTCTTCGATCATCGCTTGGAACCTTTTCCAGTCGAAATTCCACGGATCCGTTTTTCTTCCGGGGGCGATGTCGCTGTGGCCCAGCACGTATTTTATAGCATACCTTTCCTTCAAGCATTTCACAAGTGAGACGAGGGATTCGTACTGTGCATCGGTCGGAGTATCACGGATCGTGTTTACGATTTCTATTCCGATTGAAACAGCGTTGACGTTTGTCGTCCCGTCGGGGAGTCTGCTTTTACCGGCGTGATAGGCGATGTCCCTTTCGGGAACGAGCCTGAATATCGTTCCGCTCCTGTCGATTATGTAATGCGGACTTACATCGATCCCTCGGTACTCGCGAAGAATTTCGGCAACGCTGAACGAGTCGGGCGTCAGCGCGTTGTACGAAGAATGAATTATAATCGCTTCGATCTTTCGCGGCCGGCTGACCTTCTTGTACCCCCACGTCACCAGGCGATTCACAATCTTCACTTGCGTGCACGGCGACTTGCCCGCGTGATTCTGCGTATTACCGAATAGCATAAGAAATGCGATGAGATATGCGAAATACATTTTCGCTCCAAGTTTACTTCTGCTCAGATAATAAAAAAAGCCGTCCGGGCAGAACCCGAACGGCTTTGTGTTAGAAAAGCCCTCGAATCAGGAGCATCCGCTCGTCGATCCGCAGTTCAGGCACTTGTAGCACGAGCCGCTTCTTATCATGATGGACCCGCACTCGTGGCAGGGGGGTGCGTCCGCCTGCTCTTGGAACACCTTCTTCTCGGTTTGTTCCAGGCTTATGTTGAATTCGCTCTTCACTTCAGGCTTGGATTCCGCCACGATCGAGTCTACCACGACCGACGCCGGCTGCTCGCCGCGGGGGAGGAACTTCAATCCCATCCACCTGAAGATATAGTCGAGAACCGACTTCGCTATCGGCACTTCCTTGCTGTTGGTGAAGCCGGAGGGCTCGAACCGCATATGGCTGAATTTGTCGACGAGAACCTTCAGCGGCACTCCGTACTGCAGGGCGAGGGAGATTCCCGTCGCGAAGCCGTCCATCAACCCGCTTATCGTCGATCCTTCCTTTGACATGGTTATGAAGATTTCGCCTGGTGTGCCATCCTCGTAGAGGCCGACGGTGATGTATCCCTCGTGGCCGCTGATGCTGAACTTGTGCGTCACGGCGTTCCGCTCGTCAGGTAGCCTTCGCCGGCTCACGCGTGTCGCAGAGGCGGTCTTTTCGCTCTTGGTCCCTTCGTCCTTCTTGGTGCTCAGAGGTTGTGTCCTCTTGGAGCCGTCGCGGTAAACGGCGATGGCTTTAAGGCCGAGCTTCCAGGCCTCGATGTAAGCCTGCTCGATGTCCTCGATTGTCGCTTCGGTCGGGAGGTTGACAGTCTTGGAAATGGCGCCGGAGAGGAAGGGCTGGACGGCCGCCATCATCTTGATGTGTCCCATGTAATGGATAGAACGCGATCCCTCGACCGGCTTGAACGCGCAGTCGAACACTCCGAGGTGTTTCTCCTTGAGATGGGGAGCGCCTTCGATGGTCCCGGTCTGATCGATGTACTTTATGATTTCGTCCGCCTGTTCGTTGGAATAGCCGAGGGTTGTCAGAGCGAGGGGGACTGTGTTATTCACGATCTTCATGTAGCCGCCGCCGACGAGCTTCTTATACTTGACGAGGGCGATGTCCGGCTCCACGCCGGTGGTATCGCAGTCCATCATGAACCCGATCGTTCCGGTGGGCGCGAGGACTGAAATCTGTGAATTGCGGTAGCCGTACTCCTTGCCGATTGTGAGCGCGTCGTCCCAAACGGTCTTTGCCGATTCGACGAGATCCTCGGGAACAGCCTCCGTGGCTATCTTGTCGACATGCGCCCTGTGCTTCCTGATGACGCCGAGCATCGGCTCCCTGTTGATCTCGTATCCGTCGAACGGGCCGATGGTCTTTGCGACGAGCGCGCTCTGCCTGTAGCCTTCACCGGTCATGAGGGCGGTTATTGCGCCGGCGTACGCTCTTCCGGTTTCGCTGTCATAGGGATGGCCGAGCGACATCAGGAGAGCGCCGAGGTTGGCGTATCCGATGCCGAGCGGTCTGAAGGCGAAACTGTTCTTCTCTATCGATTTGGTCGGATAGCTCGCATTTCCGACGATTATCTCCTGCGCCGTTATCGTGACTTCCACCGTATGACGGAAGCCTTCGACGTCGAACGATCCGTCCTCCTTCCTATACTTCATGAGGTTCAGGGAAGCGAGGTTGCATGCGCTGTCGTCGAGGAACATGTACTCGCTGCACGGGTTGGAGGCGTTTATCTGAGCGGTGTTCGGAGACGTGTGCCAGCTGTTGATGGTCGTGTGGAACTGCATTCCGGGGTCACCGCTTATCCAGGCTGACTCCGCTATATCGTGCATGATTTCTCGTGCCCGGTAGGTCTCGGCCGACTTCCCGTCTCTCACGTTCTTCGTGGCCCAATCCTTGTCTTCCAGCACGGCGCGCATGAAGTCGTCGGTCGCCCTGACGCTGTGGTTCGCGTTCTGGAACTGGACCGAGTCGTAAGCTCCGCCCGGAACATTGAAACCGGGGTCGTAGCCAGCGTCGATCAATGCCCAAGCCTTCTTTTCTTCGTCTGACTTGCTTCTGATAAACTCCCTGATGTCGGGATGGTCGGCGTTCAGTATAACCATCTTCGCGGCGCGGCGCGTCTTGCCACCGGATTTGATCACTCCGGCGAACGAATCGAAACCGCGGAGGAATGACACGGGACCAGAAGCTGTACCACCACCTGATAATTTCTCCTTCGAGGAGCGGAGGCTAGAGAAGTTAGTCCCTGTACCGCTTCCCCACTTGAACAGCATTCCCTCGGTCTTCGCCAGGTCGAGGATCGATTCCATCGTGTCCTTGACGGAGTTGATGAAGCAGGCGGAGCACTGTGGCTTGTCCTCGATGCCGACGTTGAACCAAACGGGGCTGTTGAAGGCAACGTACTGGTTTGCAAGGAGGAACACCAATTCGTCATAAAATGCCGACGCGTCCTCGCTGGAGGCGAAATATCCTCCCTTGATGCCCCACTTAGTGAAAGTGCGGGCAACCCGGTCGACAAGTTGTTTTACGCTCGACTCTCTGTCGGGGGTGCCAAGCTGACCGTGAAAGTATTTCGACACAACGACGTTCGTCGCGGTCATGCTCCAGAAGTCTGGGACTTCGACGTCCTTCTGCTGGAATATTATTTCCCCTTTTTCGTTGGAGATCGTCGCGGCCCGCTTCTCCCACGTGATCTCGTCGAAGGGGTGGATCCCCTTCCTCGTGTATAGCCTGCGCACTGTCAGGCCGCCCCATTTGGACTGTGCCTTGGTGTCTTCTGAGACGAACGTATCAGTATAACCCATCAGGACTCCTCCCTTGTATCTTGAAGAACCTTAAGTCCCTGCCGGGGGCCGGTTGTGGGAACCTGCTCGCGCTGCGGCGGCAAAGACGTCGGCTCGGTTGCTCGATCTGCTTCAACTATGATGTTCTCCCTCTCGCCCTCCACCCGGCGAAGAGTCGGTTTGCAAATTATCCTCAACCTCAGGGAAAGTCAAGAAATTAAGCTTAAGAATTGACTTCAACACAAAGTTTGTTTGGTGTTTTGCGACACTCAAAATAAGCTAAAATTTGGCGCTTAATAATTTGCTTTAAGCGGTTTTTTGGCGGTTGTGCCGATAGTTTGATTGGCCTTGTGACCTGTAAGCATGGAATTTATTGGTTGGCGGAATTAAGAGAAGAACTGATCAGGTTGTCGACTGCCCTCACCATGTCACCCGCGGCGTAGGGTTTTTGAATCAGACCCTCGGCATACTTTCCAAGTATAGATTCGAGGTCTGCCAGGTCGCTGTAGCCGGTACAGATGAGTACCTTCGGAGCGCCAGGTCTTTTCTTGATCTCCACGCATGCGTCTCTTCCCCCCATACCAGGCATGAGCATGTCCAGCACCACAAGCTTGACGTCTGGGTTCTGGTCCAGCCGTTCGATGGCCTGCAGACCGTCGTTGGCCGTGACCACGACGTAGCCATGATCGGTGAGTATGTCGCATGCAAGCTGTCTTACGCCTTCCTCATCGTCGGCAACGAGGATTTTTGCTCCTCTGGCGTTGACGCGGTTTCCACCGGCGGAATCGTATTGACGTTCCGCTCTTTGTACGAAGTTCGGAAAGTTCATCTTGATCCTCGTGCCGACTCCCGCTGCCGACTCAACACTAATGAAGCCCTTATGATGCTTGAGGATGTTGTATGCCATGCTGAGGCTGAGACCGGTGTACTTCTTGATTTTCTTCGTGGTGAAGAAGGGCTCGAATATCCTCCTCCTGATAGTCTCGTCCATCCCGACCCCGTGGTCCTCCACTTCAACAAAGTTGAACTCACCCGGCATCACGTGAGCGGGGGCCGAGTCTGGCATCCCCGCGGAACCGGTAGTGCATACAATGGTGCCGCCATTTTCCATCGCGTCGGCTGCGTTCGTCAGTACGGAGAAGAGCACCTGTCTTATCTGTGTGGTGCTGACGCGGACATGCAGAGGCCTGTCGAATGGCTTGAAGAGGATTGAATACTTGTCGCCGAGCGTCTTCCTGAAATCCGCGGTCACCTCAGACACGAATTCATTCAAGTCGACGACGTCGAGGCTCTTTGAGTCGAGCTGCGCGAACCCAAGCACCTCCCTGATAAGCTCTATCGTACGGCGGGATGAACTCTCTATTATGTCTGCATAGTGGTACTCCTTCGTGTCCCTTTGAAGCTTCCTCTTGAGAAGCGAGGCGTACCCGGTTATGCTCCCTACCATGTTGTTTAAATCGTGCGTCAGAGATGAGGCTAGTCTTCCTAGAGTCTCTATCTTCTTTTCATTGGTCGCGTAGTCTTCGTAATACTCGAGCTCTCCAGTATCCTGCACTGTTGTGTAATATGTCTGAAGGGCGGGATCGGACTGGATAGCAAATTCGAACCTCCTCTGTCCTTGTCCGTTTTCCACACCCGCGGTGAATCTGACGAATTTTTCCTTATATACCGCTGAGAGGCTCGAGAGAAGGTCGTTGAGCCTGCCGGAGTCGTGGGGAACCATGAAGCCCTGCAGCTTCTTCCCCATGAGGTCCTCGTCGTCAAACATGTGCATGGCTATTCTGTTGGCAGTCTGGATCGTACCGTCGACGGAGAGGGTCATCAGGCCGAACACGGAGTTGTTGTAAAGCCTTTCGAGCGCAGAGCTCTGTTCCCTGACGACGTCGAAGAGCTCGGCAGACTTGTACGCCGAGTAGGCGTGCAGCACGTAAGACATGATAATTGTGCGCGGGAGGTATCTTGGAATCGGGCCTGCATGATCGAATGCCACCAGGAAGTCTCTCTTTGGCAAAGAAGGCCCAAGGATTGTAATGCTTCGATCTTTTATGTGTGTCTCGAGAAATTGTGCCAGCGCGTCTTCGCTGGAGGCGTTCGCGTCTTTGATTACCTTATCTACCGTGGTCTCCCAGATAACGTCCCGCCCCGAAAGCATGCCAAGCAGCGGAGACGATGCATCCCTATTAAATTGCCGCGTATCAGTAGAGAGTTGTCCATCCTTGAGCTCAAAAGACATCAGAAGAAAGCCAAACTCTGAAGAGACCGAGTCGCCGAATATGACGCACCTGGTGCCGATGAGTTCCAGTGCCTTCTTAAGTGCCAGCGTCAGTATCGCTTCCTTGTCGAGCAGGCCTGTCAGCTCAGCGACGGCGTCGAAGAATATCTTCAATACCTGAGACTGCTTTTCGAGCCAACTTGTTTTCTGCCTCACCTTTCCCCTGAGCGCGAACGTCATCAATATCAGGGCAAGTATCGCTGCGAGGACGGTGGAGGCGATCAGTTCCATCAGTCCGATGTGTCTGCTGAGGAAGCCACCTTCAAGCGGCCTCATGTCTGCAGAAGATCTCAGGAGGAGGTCGTCGTGATCGGTGTAGGGCCTGCGATATGAATACCTAGTAGAGACCCCTGTCATGCTGTATGATTCGCCGACCTTCGCGAGCGTCGATTCAAATTGCGGGTCAAGGCTGAAGTCGGCGAACGCCGTCGCCGTGTCGTTGTGCTGGTCCACGAAGGAGTAGGTTACACCGCTCCCGTGACGAATCCTCTTTATGATTTTCCCCTCGCAGGTGATGAGGAGGCCGTGGAGTCTGCCGCTGGATATGTCTTTCGCGGTCGCCGTAAGGGGAGAGACGTTTACGCCGTGACGGAGAAGCGTGATAGCGGGATTTTCAATTTCTTCCTGGCCGTAATAGATCGCCAGCTTCCCCACCGCTGTGATGCTGTCACCGGCAAATAGGGAAGGGCCGCCGTAGTTGTACTGATACAGTCTTATTCCGCCGCTACCGTCCTGAATAAATGTCTGGAGCGATGAATCGGTTCTCGCTGATGACAGCGTCACGATGCCCGTAACCCTTACGGTGGTATCCGTGACGAAGACCGTCTTCGCGCGCGGGACTGCCTTGACCGCGTTCCGGATCTGGATCAGGTTTGGAAGAGACTGTGTGAAGAAAACGAAGGCCGAAATGAGGAGACCGACCTGTATCAAGTAGGTGTCCCTCCGTTTCTGTCTTCCTTCGTGAGGAGGTTCTGAACGGAATGGATGAGCTCCGCGGTGGAAACCGGTTTGGTAAGCCATCGATTGACCCGGGACCTTCTGAGTCTTTCGACTGTGGCACTGGATGAACTTCCTGAGAGGACCAGGATCTTCAGGGGGTGAACCGCGCTGCGATCGGATATGAGTTCAAGCATCCTGAACCCATCGACGCCGGGCATCGTCAGGTCGAGCACGACGAGATCCGGCTTCAGGTCTCCGAGGATAATCAGGGCCTCGTAGCCGTCGTGACTATTATGGAACTCGCAGTCGTCAAATTTATCAAGAAGGATGTTTCGCATCATATCCGAGTACGCCTCGTCGCTCTCGATTATTAAAACCTTCCTGCGACGCTCTTTCCCCAATTCAGAACTCATATTCATGTTGTAAGCCTTCAGAAAGTCTCTCAGGTCGTTTGGCCAAATCCTGAAATGCCCCCCCGGGGTTGTGTATGCCTTCAACTTCCCGGCTTTGATCCAGTAGTTGATCGTGCGGGTGGTCACCCGACAAATCTGCGCAGCCTCCCCGACACCCAGAGGTTTTGGAACGGATATCTCTTCCGCCAGCATTTCCCGATTTTCTTGTTTTTCCTATTGGTGGTACTTTAACGCTTCTTCCCCTGAGTTACAACAAAAAGGGGAGTTCGGAGGTGGAACAGAGGGACTTTCCGATCAAAGCGTTCCTGTCCTTCCCGGAGTGGGGCGCCGCGTTTAGGCCCGCCATGGGGAGGAATCATCGCTTGACTTCGGTTGCACCCCGGGCTATATTTCAGATAGAAAGGTCTGATATATGTCTCTAATATTTAGCCGGCAGTGCGAGTACGCTCTCCAGGGAATCCTATATATGGCAGCTCAGCCGCACGAGAGCTACACGAATATTATAGAGATAAGTGATCGGCTCGGCATTCCGATGCCCTTTCTCGGCAAGACGTTCCAGCTTCTGGTTCAGGCGAAGATTCTCCAGTCGCAGAAAGGACCGAAAGGCGGATTCAGGCTTGCGAAGGCGCCTGACGAGGTGGCGCTATTCCATGTGGTGGATGCGATCGACGGGACTGATTTCCTGACGTCCTGTGTCCTCGGTTTCCCCGAGTGCTCCGGGAGGAATCCGTGCCCGATGCACAACGAGTGGGGTCCGCTCCGCGACCGGGTATATCAGATGATTGCGAAGAAGACTATCGCTGATGTTGCCAGGGAGATCAAGGACAGCAGGCAGCTCAGAACAAAACTTGGCATAAGATAATTTCCATGGATATAAACAGGACAAATTCATCCGAAACAATGGATGCGCCAGTGCAGATCGTCACCCTCCCGGACGGGAGGCGTGTAAAGAAACTCACGGACCGCAGTCTCGTAAGGAGAGAAAGATCGAACGCGCGAAGTTATGTCCAGCCCTTCTTCCTTCTCCTCGTTGTATGGATCGGGATCGACTTTTACAGGTTTGTGTCGGGACTGGAGAATGGAGTAGCGATGCAGAGGCCTCCCGGCGTAGAGGGCTTCCTTCCGATAAGCGCGCTCATGAGCTTCAGGTATTTCATCCTTACCGGAATTGTTAATCATGTTCATCCATCCGGCTTTTTCATCTTTGTCGCCGTCCTCCTGATTTCCACTTTCATGAAGAAGGGATTTTGCAGCTGGATATGCCCCGTTGGTTACATCTCGGAATCCCTCTACCAGTTCGGAGCGAAGGTGGTTGGGAGAAATTTCAATTTGCCCAGGTGGATAGACATACCGCTGCGCTCGCTGAAGTATTTCCTTCTGGCGTTCTTCCTTCTGGCCGTATCCATGATGTCCGCGGACGAGCTCGGTTCATTCATCCGTTCCGATTATAACAAGGCTGCCGACATAAAAATGTATCTCTTCTTCGCGCATATATCGACCTTCTCATTAATCGTCATTGGCGCGCTGATTTTTCTTTCGCTGTTCTACAAGAATTTTTGGTGTCGTTACGCGTGCCCCTACGGAGCCCTCCTCGGTATAACGAGCCTCGTGAGCCCGATGAAGATACGCCGCGTCGAATCGAACTGCATCGATTGCGGGAAATGCGCGACGGCCTGCCCATCCGCTCTTCCGGTCGACAGGCTGGAGGCGGTGAACTCTGTGGAGTGTACGGCATGCTATTCTTGCGTGGAAGCATGTCCCGTCAGGAACACGCTCAACATGTCTGTGACCTCGGGACGGGAGGGGATATCTCAGCGCAACTACGCCCTCCTTCTCATCGGCGTTTACTTCGGCATTGTCGGCGTGGCTGTCCTGGCAGGGTTGTGGCAGAATTCTATTTCACCTGCAGAGTATCTCGCACTCTTCAGGAACATCGGAGCGATAAACCATGGATTTTGAAAGGCCGTACGGTATTCCTCTCGGGTCGCGATCGCAACCCATGGATGTCCTGACATTGGAGCACGCAATTATCAAAAAGGAAACCAGCAGTCTGCTCTCGTTGGCCGATCTCCTCAGGCATGATGGACGGGATTTCGACGCGAGGGTCGCAAAACTCCTCCGCTTCCTGGAGTATCACCAGGAGGCCGAAGAGCGGTTCCTCTTTCCACTCCTGTCCGAACCGGCCGACGAAAGGTTCGACGAGCTGAGGCATGAACATAGCCGCTTCCTCGGATCGTATGACGGGCTCACCGACCATACGAAGGGAAGGAAGGAGTCGGATGCGCTGGAGCTTCTCACCGAACTCAGTACGGAGCTGAATGCTCACTTCTCGAGAGAAGAGGCGGACATATTCCCGAAGGCGAGCGAGGTCCTGTCCGCAGCCCAGTTGGACATCCTGAAGGTCAAGTTCGCTTCCAGGAAGCCGTTCGTGCTATGAAGGCACACGAGCTTATACCAAGAGAGCATGGTGCGTGGGCGATGTGGATCGTACCGATGCTGTCTTCGGCTCTGGTCACCCGCTTCTCAGCCGCTTTCGCGGTCCTCTTCATAAGCTTTACGCTCCTCTACGTTGTACACCATCCGGTGGTCACGATGTTGAAGAGGAGAAGCGTGCCGCGGAGGAGAGACGTTTTACTCCTTCTGGCCTTAGCGGTTCCTGGACTTCTCGCAGGGGCGGGAATTGTTTTCTTAGCCAACCTTCCATGGCTCCTCGTCTTCGCCGCGATTGAAGGAATCCTTTTCGCATTCAGCATCAGGTCGTTTCTTGCCAGGGACCAGCGCTCGTTCGTCAGCGAACTTGTCACCGTCGCGGCTCTGACGCTAACGGCACCCGCCGGATATTACACAATAACGGGGAGTCTCGATGAGAAAGCCCTGCTTCTCTACAGCCTCAACATCCTCTTCTTTGGCAGCAGCGTGTTCTACGTGAAGCTAAAAATAGAATCCATCCGGAGCAAAGGCGGATGGAGCGGTGAGGCGGGAAAGGCGCTGGCGATGATGATAGTCTATCACTCGGTTCTGGTTGCAGTCCTCGCCGCGGCCGCTCTTTACGGGGTGATCAACCCCTGGCTACTCGCGGCCTTCGTGCCGGTGGTACTTCAGGTTATTTTGGGCGCTCTTTCACATGAACAGAAAGTCAGTTTCACGCGGCTCGGTGTAGTGCTGGTGTTTCAATCGCTCCTATTCCTGGCGGTGATTGGCGTGTTTCTAAGGTGACGGGTTAGCCGCCCGCGGGAGAATAGTCCCGCGGGCGCCCGACCTGCTATTTTAAAATTACTTTCAGAGTGTGCTTTTGCACCACGTATTCTTCGTAGGGGGCGATATAGGCATCTCTTATCTCGGGGAGCCTGCCGCCGCTCTCTCCAGCCCTAAGCACTAATACGATGCTGTTCATCACTCCGTTTTGAAGCCAACCGTTTGGCAGATAGAAGTCTTTCTGCGGCCCTTCCTGGAAGAACCGTCCGAGTAGTCTCCCGTTGATCCAGATCTGTCCGCTTCCTGTCGACTCGATGTGAAGGTGCCACGGAACTACCCATCCCGGTTTCGAAGGGATTTTGAACTCGCCTCTGTACCATGTTATACCGTCAGCCGAACTGATGCCCTCCCAGTGTGGGGCGCTCTTCCAACGGGAGGAGTCAAGGTTCTTTGCCTCCCATCCGGCGAGATGACCCGGGAGCGAGTGGTGGAATTTGAGGTTCGCATCTATCTTGAGGCTCCTGCCCCATTTTAAGACGACTGGCATCCATATTCCCCCTCCGCCTCCCTGGTTCTGCACGTAAACGGCGACAACGTTGTCTCCCGGTATCCCGTATTCTGAGAGCGGAATCGTAAATGGCGTATCGTATCCTTTGTGCTCTTCGGCGAGTTTTCCGTTGACGTAGACGAGTGCATTGTCGTCGACGGCTTTGAACGTCAGCGTGGCATTTTCCCTTATCGACTCGTCGCTCAGCCTGATACGCGTCTTGAACCACCATCCTTCGTTCTGCATTATGAAGGGCTGGTTGCCGTGGCCGACATTTACGGACTCCCATTTTGAGTCGTTGAAGGTTGGAGACGCCTCATCTACGTTTCCAGCCGGGTAAGGGGATGGAGCCGGCGCATGTTTCCAACTGTCCACGTTCATGATCTCGCCATCCGGCGCAAGTGAAATGGACTTGAGCCCCTTGTTCCCCTCCATGTTGCCTCCGTTTGGCCAGCCTCTGTTCTCATAAATGATCTCGATAGTGTGTTTCCCCGCGGGGAGTCTAGTCTTTGAGATATCCTCATCACCGCTTCCGGTCAGACCGGGGACGGTTTCGCCATCTACCAGAATGGAGTGCCAGTCGTTGTCATAGTAATTAGCTTTGATCAGGCCGCTTGTGTCCGTGGAGAACTCTCCCTCATAGACCGTATAACCCGCGGTGACGTCGCCTTCGCTTTCAAGAGGGGCCAGTGTATCGCCCCCATATTTGAGATTGGTCCAGTCAGATACGGCTGGAGCCTCACCATCTCCTGAAGCGCGGATGTCCTCTATGTGAACGTTCTGTATTCGGGCCGGTGGTGTATTAAGGGAGAAGTTAGTCATTTGTGTCCTCGGATCGACGCGCGCGCCCACGCTTTTGCCGTCGATGGAAACCGAACGAACCTTTCCATGAGAGAACAGCGAGAAGTGGTCCTCGCCTGGCCGCGTCTGAAGGTTCACCGTCAAGTTGCCTCCGTCCGTTGTCCCTTCGGTCGCGAGATAGGAATCGAAGACAATCGAGATTTTTCCAGCTGGGGTGTCAAACACCCTCGATCTTGCGGCCCGTTCAAAAGTTGTAAGGAGGACGTAAAGCCCGTCCCAGTTGTACATTTTATCTGTGCTGCCGATCTCTTCGGTGCAGAGGCTCGAGCCCGCGTAGATCGTAGCTTCATCTCCGGGATTCCCATACGCGATGATGAGCGGCTTGCCGTTATGCTCGGATATCGCGGAGACAGGCACGTTTGTATAGTGGAGCATACCTCCGCCGGGTAGTGGAAGATCGACGGGGAGGAGGTACGACCCCTTCGGACGCATTTTGACTTTCAGTGTCACCTCCGAACCTTGCGGAGGCTTGAAGCGGACGTTTGCCACGACAGTCTTGGCGGTCTTGTTGCCGACGAGGAGAAATCCGGCCGTGCCGTCTGTCCGCAGGAGAGTCTCGATGCCGGGCGTGTCGCTGTACGCCCCATTCTTCACCTCTCGTGAATCGACGAGATGTTTCCCCTCCAGGCGGATGAAATCTCCGAGGAGCTTCACTGCCCTGTATTTATCCCAGAGCCCCCCCGGCTCTGAGATAGGCGCCGTGTAATCGTAGCTTGTCGTCTTGTCCTGCGAACCCCAGTAACCGAAGTTCGTTCCTCCGTAGAGCATGTAATAGTTGAGGGCCTTGATGCCATGAGCGATCACAAAATCCGTAAGCGCGCTGACCTGGTCCGGGCCGAAGTCATTGACTCTTCGCACGCTCTTTTCGCCGACGCTCGAGAACCAACCTCCCTGGAGCTCCGTGACCATCGGTGGGGAAGCGGGCTCCTCACTCTTCAGTCTTTCGATGGAGGGGAGAGTGCTCTCGATATTCCAGCTCGGATAGAAATTGCAGGCGTCCATTACCTGAGAGAAAACCGAGTCGGTGTTGTCGCGCGACTGGCTCGTCCAGCATGTTATGATCGGTACATCTATCCCGTTTTTCATCGCGGTTTCGTAGAGCGAAATCAGATAGGCTTTTTTGTCGCTGTCGGGGAGGCTGAAGTAATCATACTCGTTTTCTATCTGCATGAGGATTACGCTTCCGCCGTTGGTGATAAGGTGGCGGCGTATGACGGGGAGCACTTCGTCGTACCAGTATTTGGACCACTGTATATCCTGAGGGGAAGCTGTCCTGAAACCCACATGCTTTCCCTCCAGCCAGTCGGGAAATCCGCCGATGTTCCACTCGGCGCATATATACGGGCCGGGTCTCGCGATGACGTAAAGACCCATATCACTGCAGTCATTGAGGAACTTGTCAAGCTCTCTGAAGTCGGGTTTCCCTTCCTCCCGTTCGTGCCAATTCCAGGGAATGTAAGTCTCCACGGCATTGAATCCCGCAGCCTTGATCTTTTCCAGCCTGTCCATCCATTCGGACGTGTCGCATCGGAAATAGTGGAAGCTTCCCGAATAGATGAATATCCTCTTCCCATGCACCATGAATCCTTGATGGTCGTAGCTGATGATGTCGGGGTGAGAAAACCTGACCGTCGGTCCCTGATCTGGAGTCCCTCCCAGCGTGAGCACGGCAGTGATGGAAACAAGAACGGCAAACAGCATTTTGCGCATCATACCCTCCTTCATTTGAGTCTCATTAGGTTACCTACTCTTAGTTTTTAGTTCAAGCGGACCCGTGCGCGGATTTGGCTTGCGGCTGTCGGCGATATTCAGGGAAACTGTGGTTGAAGTTGCCAGCCGCCGTTGTTAAATTAGCCTCCGCCAATCACTCAACTGAAAGCAATAGGATGAGCTTACTCGTTGTCGGGTCGATCGCCCTTGATACGATCGAGACGCCCTTCGGGCGCGCGGACATGGTCGCCGGCGGAAGCGCGGTCTATATTTCAGCCGCCGCTTCTTACTTCACTGCACCCATTCGACTCGTCGGAGTCGTGGGCGACGATTTCCCTAAATCGGAACTGGAGTATCTGAAATCACGCGGGGTCGACCTCGAGGGACTGCAAGTCGTAAAAGGGGGGAAGACCTTCCACTGGAGCGGGAGATATCATTACGACCTTAACCAGAGGGACACGCTTGACACCCAGCTGAACGTCTTCGAGAAGTTCGACCCTGTCATCCCGGCGTCATACAGGAAGAGCCGTTATGTCCTTCTCGGGAACATTGATCCCGTCCTTCAGAGGAGGGTGATAGAATCTCTCGACGCGAAGCCCGATCTCGTGATTTGCGACACGATGAACTTCTGGATAGAAGGAAAGCGCGATGAGCTGCTGAAGACTCTGAAGGTCGTGGACGTGATAATCGTGAACGATTCGGAGGCCCGGCTTCTCTCATCTGAGCCGAATCTCGTGAAGGCTGCCAAGAAGATAATGATGATGGGGCCGCGCGTGGTCATCATAAAGAAGGGCGAACATGGCGCCCTCCTCTTCACATCCGACACGGTCTTTTCTGCGCCGGCCTTCCCGCTCGAGTTCATATATGATCCGACCGGCGCGGGGGATACTTTCGCCGGCGGCTTCATTGGGCACATCGTTCGAACTGAAGATGTCTCCGACGAGAACCTGAAGCGTGCGGTCATCTATGGAAGCGTGCTCGCTTCATTCTCTGTTGCCAGGTTCGGCATCGAAGCACTTAAAGAGCTTTCCGACATAGAAATTATGGGGCGTTACCGTGACTTCATCGACTTATCAAGGTTCGAGGAATAATTCCCAGAAGGTTAACCTTGATCCGGCGGGGCTACCCGACCCGATAAAATGGGTTAATGGGGAGGTCGTGATAATCGACCAGACGCGTCTCCCTCTTGAAGAGAAATTCCTCCGTTCAAAGAACTACCGCGACGTTTGCGAGTGGATAAAATCGCTGCGCATCAGGGGGGCCCCGGCGATAGGTATAGCGGCTGCATACGCCTCGGCGCTCGCCGCATTCGAGATCGGTTCGCATGGTAAGGTCGACGCGAGGCTTGAGAGCGCCCTCCGTGAGATAAACGATACCAGGCCCACAGCCGTCAATATCAGAAACATACTTGCCAGGCTTGGCAGGCTCGATGTTTCGGGTAGAAGCGTCGGCGACACCTTCCTCAATGAGGCTCACAAGATCCTCGCGGAAGAAATAGAGTCATGCAGGAAGATTGGTCAATTCGGCCTTGAGCTTGTCCCCGATGACGCGGTCATACTGACTCACTGTCATACGGGCGGGCTCGCGACTGGCGGCTACGGGACAGCACTCGGGATGATACGCGCTGCGCACGAAGCGGGGAAGAAAGTTTCGGTCTTCGCGGACGAAACCCGTCCTCTCCTGCAGGGGGCCAGGCTGACAGCGTGGGAGCTCAAGAAACTTGGCATAGAATTCAAACTGATAGTTGACGGCGCGTCTGGGATCACGATGAAGAAGTTCAAGGTGAACATGGTCGTGGTGGGTGCCGACAGAATCGCGGCTAACGGCGACACCGCGAACAAGGTCGGGACGTACAACCTTTCCGTCCTTTGCAAGGCTCACAGCATACCTTTCTATGTTGCGGCTCCGGCGTCGAGCTTCGATCTATCGGCCGCGTCCGGCGAAGACATACCCATCGAAGAAAGGAACTCGGACGAGATAACAAGTTTTCGCGACTGCCGCTCGGCGCCCGAGGGCATTTCGGTTTACGCGCCAGCCTTCGACGTCTCGCCCGCTGATAACGTGGCGGCGTTCATAACGGAGAAGGGGATCATCAGGAAGCCGTTCGTCGAGAACATAAAGAAGGTGATCGGTTAAGAGAGGGGTCCGGGGGTGGCGGATTGTTGCCCTCAGTACCTTTGCATGGTAACTGGACTCCATTCTGACGTGTTTTCTGCCATAGGGGCCATATCAGCCTAAACAGTCATCGCGAAGAGTCGGACCTTTCAAGTGGACTCAGCTCTTCCATCCCGACACGTCTTCCGTCAATCCGACCAGCCGGAAAACCTGCCCTCCGGGCGCCTGAAAATAGAAGTGCTCCTTGTCCCAGAAGTCGATCTCCACGATTCCGAAATCTAGGATCTTCTTCTTTAATCCCTCCGGATCGCCCACGCGCAGCTCAAGCCAGATCGACTTCAGCATTTCTTCGTCCGTCAGCGCGGACTCCTCGTACCTGTAACCGATATGAAAATTGTCTCCGAGCCAGACGATGTCCACACCCTCCTTCACGACCACCTTGCATCCCAGCACGTCGCGGTAAAATTCCTGGATTCGCTTGCGCTGCGACACTCGCGCGGCAGATTTTGAATTTTCACCCAACATTATGTTCGTCATGTTCTTCCTCCTGCTTTGGGCCAGCTTGCGAACGTATGATGGCTATGACCTTAGCAACCCAGCTGGACCCCCTTCCTCAGCCTTTCGACCAGATCCTGATATCGTTGGGTTGTGGATGTCCCTTTCCGAGCTCCACTAGGTCTTTCAGGCTCAGCATGAACACAGCCCACTTCGTGCTGCAATGATGCATGAACTCCACGGCTTCTTTCCAGTTAGCGTGAGTGAACAGCACGAAGGTCTCGTCGCCTTCCTGCCTCAATTTGAAAACGACTTCCGTGTTCATCCACTCGTCCGGCCCACGGATGCATTTCCATTTCACCAGCTCGTTCGGTCTGCATTCTTCAACTTTCATGTCGACGCGGCCGAAGAACGTGATCACTCCTCCCTTCGCAGGGTTTCCGGTGACATCCGGATCCCACCAGCTGCGGTAACCCGCGACCGTGGACAAATTCTGAAATACCTTCTCCGCCGGCGCTTTTATTCCGACACGATGTACTATATCTGGCATAATCTCCTCCTAAGGTTTTATTCGAGACTCATCTTCAGGGTAAGAATAAGTCTTGGATGCCTGGCGAGATTGTAAAAATGCGAAGTCACTGGCTCTGCGAGAACCCACCGGGATTTTTCGCCGGGTAAGCGAGACAATGCGGATACTTAAAGAGGCGATCGATTCATCGGCCGGCGAAATCCTGTTACACCTCATCAATCGTCGTGCGAATCACGCGTCTGGCGGAGAGCCAACTGTCTGCCGAACTCGTTGGAGATTTCATCCCGGAATTTGCCCGGAGGAAATCCGGTCATCCTCTTGAATTCCTTGTCAAAGTGTGCCTGGTCGTAATAATAATCATAGAGTTCGTCTTTGAGACGATCGTAAGGTAGATTCTGTGCCCATCTTCTGTAAAACTTCTGAAAGCGGAAGATGCCGGAAAGCACCTTCGGCGAAAGGCCGACATGTTCCTTGAAGAGTATTTCTAGGTAGCGACGCGTGTAACCCGCTTGTCGTTCCAGTTCCGAGATCGGAATTAGGCCGTTTGTATCCTTCAGCGTCGAGACGCAATACTCGACAAGCTTATTCCTGATCGGCTTCCGATTGAGAAGGTGGATAAGCTCATCCTGCAGGAAGTCGGTTTTCGCGATCATTGTAGGGAGGGAGCGGATCCTTTCGCAGATCGATCGCCCCCACTTGTTCATGATGTCGTCGGCACGCCAGAGTCCGTTTGCCGTTTCAGCCATCGGAACGCCGAAGAACGGGTGAGCACCGAAAGGAAAGAATTCGATGCCGATGAAGGATGTTTGACCGGAATTTGTTCGGAGAAGTGCCGGGCCTTCTCTGGTCCCTATGAAGTAGAGCGCGTGTTCGCGGCTCAACTGGACTCGTCCGTCGACAACGGACACGATAGAGTTTTCGCAGTTGAGTATCAGCTTCGGGCAGCCGTTGGGCGCGGCGAGGTTTGCGTCGGATGCGGGCATTCCCACAGGACTTTCGAATGTCCATATCAGATGAACGAACGGTTTCAGCTCTCCCCGTCGTGGTACGAACTCAATCTTCATAGTCATAGCAACACTTGCAGGTAAGCCCGCGTTCCGCCGTTGCCGTCCAGGGTCGTCTTGGTTTTCTTTCGTCTCCTCCCTTTCGGTGTTAAATTGAACAGTGAGCATCGAGAAAACTGAGGCTATCGTACTTAGGGCAGTAAACTACCGCGACTCCAGCAAGATCGTCACGTTCTATACGAAACGTTACGGGAAGATGAGCGCCATAGCCAAGGGCGCGAGGAATCCCAAGAGCAAGTTCGGATCACTTTTCCAGCCGCTCAATTACCTTCAGATCGTCTTCTACCGTCGTGAGAGCAGGGAACTCCAGTACGTGTCGTCGAGCGATTTCGTGAGGTACTTCAAGTCTCTCACATCGGATGTCGACAGGTTTTCCATAGCCATGTCTCTCATCGAGATAATCAATCGGGTGATGCATGATGAGGAGGAAAACGAAGCCGTCTTCACCCTTCTCGCGGATTCACTGGGGGCATTGGACGGACCGGACACGTTTCCGCGGAATACGTTCGCGCATTTCGGGCTGAATCTTGCGATAGCGCTCGGCTTCACGCCGAATTTTGCCGAGTGTCTCCACTGCAGCGAGCCGATCGACCTTGAGAAGGAGCGGAAAGTTTACTATGTTGTCGAAAAGGGCGGCCCTGTGTGCGAGAAGTGTACTTCCGTTTTAAGCGAAGGACTCCATTCCGCAGGCGCGTTTGAAATTTCGGCGCCCGCCCTTCTTATCCTGAGGAGTTTTACCCGTTTGACCCCGGCCGCCGCGGCGAGGGCACAGATGGAACAGGCTTTACGGAACGAAATCTCGAACTTCGTGTTTATCTACCTTAAGAAGCATTCGGGCACCCTCAAGGAAATAAAGGCGCTGAAGTTTCTGGCTACGTCGCAATACGACTGGCCCGGCAAAGAATAAAAGATAGTTTGGAGGAAATACACATGCGCAAGAGAACTTTGGTCGGCGCGGCGCTTCTGGTTGCTGTGGGAATCGTCTTCGGGGCGCTCCTCGTAATGAGTTTCAATGGCGTCGGCAACACATTCGGCTTCACGGGCGAAAAGGTCAAGCTCGGCGGTCCTGCTCCGATCTCCGTTGGTGACATAAACCTGCTCGCCACTCAAAATGCATTCATTGAAATTTCCAAGGCAGTCACGCCGACGGTTGTCAGCGTGACCGTCATGTCAACGCCGAAGTCCAAGATGCCCGACATACCTTTTTTCCACAACTTCCAGTTCAACCTCCCGAATCCTCAGCCGGAGAAGGGAATGGGCTCTGGAGTCATAGTTACGCACGACGGCTTCATCATCACGAATAACCATGTGGTGGAGGACGCCGACAAGAACGGGATAAAGGTTAAGCTTTTCGACAAGAGGGAATTTCCCGCAAAGCTCATCGGGACAGATCCCACCACTGATGTCGCTGTCATAAAGATCGAAGCGGGCAATCTTCCGATAGCCTCATTGGGGAACTCGGACAGCGTGGAAGTTGGACAGTGGGTTCTGGCGATAGGGAACCCGCTCGGTCTCACGTCCACCGTTACCGCTGGGATCGTCAGCGCGCTCGGACGCGACATCGACATTTCGGCTGACAGGTGGGGTATAAGGAATTTCATCCAGACGGACGCGGCGATTAATCCGGGTAACAGCGGCGGCGCGCTCGTGAATATCCGCGGGCAGGTTATCGGCATCAACTCCGCTATTGCCACACGGACGGGGTACAACGAGGGATACGGGTTTGCCATCCCGATCAACCTCGTGAAGAAGACCGCCGAGGATCTTATCGCGTACGGGAGGGTGCGTCGGCCCATGCTCGGTGTGCAGTTGAAGCCGGGTCTTGATGAGACCGACGCGCGCGCGTTGGGCATGCCGAAACCGGAAGGTGTCCTGGTACAGAACGTTCTTCCGAACAGTCCCGCGGAAGCTGCCGGAGTGAAGGCCGGCGACGTAATACTCGCCGTCGACGGAAAAGAAGTGAATGCTGCCAATTCAATACAGATGTTTATTGCGGAGAAGAAACCTGGAGATGAAGTCACGCTGACCATCTTTCGAGGAGGCAAGACGATATCGAAGAAAGTCACCCTGACTGAGATCTCGCAGCAGGATCTTGCCAGCGGCGACCAGGGGGGACAGCAGGAGAGCGCAAAGCCGGACGAATCGGGAAGGGTGGATGTACCAAGGCTTGGCATGGCGGTACAGCCGCTCGACGAAAAGACGATGACGGACGCCGGGACTGATCACGGTGTAGTAGTTGCGGACGTTACGCCCGGCGGCCCCGCCGATGAGCGGACACTTCTCAAGAACGACATAATCACGGAGGTGGATCACCAGAAAATCGATTCGCCAAAGGCTCTGTTGAACGTTCTGAAGAGCAAGAAGGAGGGCGATGCCATAATGCTCCGCGTACTTTCAAAGCAGGGGAAGTCTTACATATCGAGATTTGTCGCCGTTGAAATAGGCGAGTGAAAAGATAAGACGAAATAAGAATTCTCAGAAGCCCCGCGCCCTGGCGGGGCTTTTTTTTGCCGGAAAAGGAGGCAACGCCGGGATCGCCGGCAGAGAGCCGTTCACCCCCGCTTCCTGAGAAATTGGATTTTGTTTCGATCTTTGCCACATTTAGTACAGGCATGGCAGAGAGTACAAAAGATAAGCCTTATACGGTAGAGTACTACTACAAGACGCGCTGGGGGCACGCCGAGGAATTTGTGAGGCTCTACAAGAAGAATCACCACCCTCTCCTGAAGAGACAGATGGAGATGGGAAGGATTTTGAAGCTGACCTTGGCGCGGCCAAGACTTCACGGCACCGAAGACGGGAGATGGGATTTCAGGGTTACCATCGTCTGGAAAAACATTCAGGTGACCGACGACGGCTTTGACGAGGGGAAACTGGCGAAGGAGATTTATCCGGACCAGGAAAGCTATAAGAAGGAAGAGCAGCGCCGCTTCGAAATCCTGGACGGCCACTGGGACGTGCCTGTGGTCGAAATGGAGGTTGGCAGTTAAATACTTCCGCGGAAGGGAGCGGGAGGATCAGGTCATTTATCGGAGGGCATGCGATGAAAAGGGCCATTCTACTTTCATTAGCCGCAGTAATGTGGCTTTTTTTATTTCCAGCAACTTTACCGTTTAATGGGGCGGACAACTGCGCCCAGACCAGCAACCAGTACTTAATCCGTGAGTGCGTGAATACTTTCGATCCGGCGCTGATCGAGTCGACAAGCGCCGGGTATCAGTATTGGTTTGTGGACAGGAAACTCGCCGGCGGAAAGACGGTCAAGCTCAGTGTTGTTCGCCCTCACTTGATGACGCATCCTGAGCACTCCCACGCTGAGGACGAATTCTTCTTCGTCCTCCAGGGCGAGGCGAGGTTCTTTCTTGGCAGTGAATCGCAGATCGTCGGACCCAATACATGTCTCTATTGTCCCTCTAACGTGGAACATGGATTATCGAACGTCGGAGATACAGAACTTAGGTATCTTGTAATCAAGAAGTACCAGCCGAGCAGGGGAGAATAAGATGAGATGCCTGGCGGTTTGTTCAATTGTAATTGGGCTTTTCCTCTTCGCGAATTCTCGTGCCCGCTGCCAGCCCGGAACCACGTCTTCAGATTCCATAGACGTGACCGGTTTTTATGACAGTGCCCATCACTGGTACGATATACAAGATGAGGATCATGTAATAGACCCTCTCCGGAGCAGGAAGCGTTATTCCCCCGTTGAAGTCAGGAAGATAGCGGAAAACATACTCCTTTACCAAAAGGATAATGGCGGCTGGCCCAAGAACTACGACATGCTCGCCGTACTCACGTCGGGTCAGAAGAGGGCGCTGATCGCCTCGAGAAACTTGACTAACACGACCTTCGATAACGGCGCCACTTATTCTCAGATCGAATACCTTGCGAGGGCCTATGCCGTGACTGGGGAGACACGATTCCGCGATGCGTCGTTGAAAGGGATGGAGTTCATTCTCAGAGCGCAGTACCCGAACGGCGGGTGGCCTCAGTTCTACCCCTTGAGGAAGGGGTACAGCAGTTACATAACCTTCAATGACGATGCGATGGTCGGGGCCATGAGGGTGTTGAAGGGAATAGTCGACAACAAACCGTGGTATTCTTTCGTGGATACTTCTCTGGGCGCGAGGGCGAAGTGCGCATTTGACAAGGGAGTCGATTGCATTATCAAATGTCAGATCATGGAACAGGGGAAGCCGACTGCCTGGTGCCAGCAGCACGACGATCAGACGCTGAAGCCCAGTTGGGCGCGAACTTTCGAGCCGCCGTCGGTATCTAGTTTCGAGAGCGCAGACATCGTTATGCTCCTGATGAGCATCGATCATCCTGAGCCACGCTTGATAAAGGCCATCGAGGGGGCAGTCGAGTGGATTGACCGGTCGAAGCTATTTGGAATCCGCGTCGATTCAGTCCCTGCCGCACACGCCTCTTATCGTTACCACACTACGGACTTTGACGTGGTGGTTGTCCGGGATGACGATGCCCCTCCGACATGGGCGAGGTATTACGAGCTCGGCTCGAACAGGCCACTCTTCTGCAACAGGCGTGGGGGGATCGTTTACTCGCTGGCTGAAGTTGACAGGGAGCGAAGGACCGGGTATAGGTGGTACGGTAGTCATCCTGACGAAGCCCTTCGCGCTTATCCGGCGTGGAGGGCGATGTGGTGCACCGAGGGAGAGGCCTCCGGCGACCGGTGATTCAGGCCCCTGGGTGCCTGTGAACGGGACGCGCCGTTTGGCAGCGGACTGAAAGACAAGCAGGCATCAGCCTTTCCCCCGAGAGTGCCATGTTCACAATCGGAGGATCAGGAAGTTTATTAAATGTTCATCGTACCGTTGGATTGGGAATATTTCTTCATCGAGTTGTGTTAACATTTTAGTTGTCATGCCATCGAAATTGAGTAAGCTCCGGAATTTTGCTGAGCGGTATCTTGAACGTTTTGCTCAGTTCGGTCTGCTCCCGTTGATATTGCCATGATGGAGCGTCGAATGCGTTTGTGGCAGGTGAACGAGCTCAGCACATAATTGGCTTTATCTGCCCGATGACTCGCATGAATGACGGCAGGACTTAATTATTAACGACAATAAGTGAAAGACTGACATGAATCTAGTTAAGAAGTGGCAGAGTGTTTCTCCGCAGCTGCGGAGCCTGTTGCGGATCGCCGCGGCATTCAATTTCACAGTTCATGGGACGATGAAGCTCTTCGCGTTTCCTGCGGGAGCGCATGTGCCTCTTATCTCACAGCTTGGCCTCGCCGGCGTGCTGGAAACTTTTGGAGGGCTGCTCCTTCTCTTCGGCCTATTCACCAGGCCGGTTGCCTTCATACTTGCGGGCGAGATGGCAGTCGCATTCTTCCAGGTCCACTACCCACGCGGCTTCTGGCCTGTCCTGAGCGGCGGAGAATTGGCTATGCTTTATTCATTCATTTGGCTTTACCTCTCAGCGGAGGGAGCGGGACCGTGGAGCCTGGACGCAATCAGGGAGCGAATCGAAAGCCGGCAGAAGAACGCGGCGTAGCTCCTCTCGCGTACTACTACCCTTTCTCACCCGGGACGGATGACCACGGCGATAAATTTTGTCCCGGAAGGAGAAGCGGTGCTCACTGGAGACAGGTTGAGGGACCCTAAGATGGGGGGGCTGTCATTCCTCGTATTCGGTCATTTTTCTCGCGGAATCAAGTGCTGTGACTCGACTCCGTTTTCTCGCCAAATGGAACGAATGGAACAACCGAGGCGTTGATACTATGCCTCAACACCAGTAGTTCAATTAAACGAGAAAGTGCAGCATGGCGCAGGCGGAAAAAATTCCGAATCACGGTCTCAGAAAGGCTATAACGCTGCGGCATGCGGTCGCGCTCTATGTGAGTTCTGTGCTCGGCTCAGGGATACTGATACTCCCGGGCCTGGCCGCGAAGATAGCGGGTCCTTCTTCCTTGATCGCGTGGCTGCTCCTCTCCCTGGCCAGCTATCCTTTTGCCTACACGTTTGCGTCCCTTTCCGCCCGGTCGCCGCGCTCAGGGGGGGTCTACTCATTCGCGAGGGAAGGATTCGGCCTGCGTATTGCCACTGTGTCTGCCTGGCTTTTTGCGCTCTGGTTCATCGCGGGTTCACCTGCGGCAACGCTCATCGTCGCTTCCTACATAGCGTACGTATTCCCGATGAGCCGGGTGGGTGTATACTCGATTGCGGCGGGGATAATAGCTCTAGCCTTCTTGGTGAACCTTCGTGGGATAAGATTCAGCAACAGGATACAGCTTGGAGTAGTGGTTTCAATAGCTCTGATGCTTGTCGCCGCGGTAGGTGTATCAGCTCCATCGGTGCATCTCGAAAATTTCTTTCCGCTCTTCCCAAGAGGCGTATTGCCGATGGGCACTGCGGCAGCGTTGATCTTCTGGTCCTTTCTTGGATACGAAAACGTCTCAAATGTCGCGGAAGAATTTGCGGACCCGGACAGGGACTTCAGAAGAAGCGTAGTGATAAGCGTGTTGGTGATCGGCGTGCTGTACGTCTCAGTAGCCTTCGTTACGGTTGGGACCAACGCGTACGAGGCCGGGGGAAGCGTCGCCCCGTTCGCGGCGATATTCTCGCGGCTGCTCGGAGGTTTCGGGGCAGCTGGGACGGCTGCGCTCGCGCTGTTCATCGTGTTTGGCACCGCCAACGCGTACACAACCGGGATTGCGAGGGTCGTTTACGCGGCGGCGTGCGACTCGGGCTTTCCGAAAGCCCTCGCGCGTCTCAATCCGAAAACAGGTGTCCCTGACAGAAGCCTTATAATGCTCACGACTCTATCGATGCTGATGCTGCTGGCCTACTACTTCTTCAACGCAGATTTGGAAACCGCCCTTCTAATACCGAGTGGTGCTGCAATAATCGTGTACATCATAGGTTCCCTGGCAGGCATCAGGCTCTTGCGCGATAACTCCTGGCGGCGGACACTCCCATGGGGAGCCCTCGCGATATCTCTGGCCGCACTTCCATTCGTCGGTATGCTTGTCATTCCCGCGGCCGTCGTAGCGACCATCGGTTACATATACGGCTCTCTGCTGCGTCGGAGCGATGACAGAACGAGCGAAGGACTCGCCGACTGATGCGCTCGCAAGGCAAAGTGATGGATCAGGGCGCGTGCTTTGTAATTGATCAAAAGGAAGAGGAATGAGAAAGCTGATTGTGTTCAACATGGTGTCGCTCGATGGATATTTCGTTGATGCCGCCGGGAGTCTGAACTGGGCCAGATTCTCACGCGATGACGATCCGGAATTCAATTCATTTGTGCAGGAGAACGCGCAAGGAGGAGGCGAACTTTTCTTCGGGAGGAAGACCTATGAACTCATGGCAGCCCACTGGCCCACTACAGCTGCGCGGCAGAATGATCCGGTCGTCGCTGAAGGGATGAACAGCAGGTCCAAGGTTGTGTTTTCGAGAACCATGGAGCGGGCAACATGGAGCAACACGAGGCTGGTGAAGGATGGGATGGTTGCCGAAGTGAGGAGAATGAAGGATGCGGCCGGCCCGGGCCTGGCAATCATCGGTAGCGGGGAGGTGGTCGCTCAACTGACTCAGGAAAGGTTGATAGACGAGTACCAGTTCCTTGTCATCCCAACCGTCCTCGGCAGCGGAAGGACCATGTTCGAGGGGATAAGAGGCGGGCTGAACATGCGATTAACCAGGTCGCGAGCATTCAGGAACGGGAATGTGTTTCTCTGCTACGAACCGATTCGAGGTTGATTTTACTTCACTGACATCGTCTGACCCGAAATTCAGCCTCTTGCGAAGTCGGCCGAGCAAATGCTGAATAAGGCGAGTCGCCGGATTTGAAGAGAGGAGGACGGAAGTGCGCAAGCTCGTAGTTGCTGAATTCATAACCCTGGACGGCGTGATACAGGCGCCGGGGAGTCCGACTGAAGACGCAGACGGCGGCTTCATACATGGAGGGTGGACCTGGCCCTACTGGCACGATGATATCGGGAAACGTTTTTTCCAGTCAATGGGTGAGGCAGATGCGATGCTCTTTGGGCGATTGACGTGGGAAATTCACGGCCGTGCCTTCGAGCCGATGCCGGATACAAACCCTTTTGGCGCTGCCATGAACGCAATGAGGAAGTATGTCGTCTCCAGCACGCTGGAATCGACCTCGGCATGGCGGAATTCCACGCTCATCAGGGGCAATGTCATTGAGGCCGTGCGAATGTTAAAAGAGCAGCCGGGCAAAAATATACTCGTCGACGGCAGCAGCGTACTGGTACATGAGTTGACGGCGAACGATCTCGTTGATGAATACGCTTTGCACGTTTATCCGCTCGTCCTCGGAAGCGGGAAGCGGCTGTTCCATGAAGGCAAGCGCGTCAGTCTGAAGCTGGTCGAGTGCCAGCCGCTACCGACCGGTGTCGTCTTTCAGAAGTACCAGCCTGCGTGACAATAAATGCCGCGAGTCAGCTCCTACGATCTCGCGCGGCGCAACGGCGATGAACGAGGAGACGAGAGAGTTCGATTCTCCTACAATTGCAAGGGAGGTTCAGTGGATAAGATAAACGCTTTCTTATGGTTCAGCGATCAGGCGGAGGAAGCAGCTTCTCAATATGCTTCACTCTTCGGCAACTCAGGCGTCGGACGCGTCGTCAGATACAGAGGGGATGCGGCGAAGGCGTCCGGAAGGTTTGAAGGCTCGGTGATGACGGTGGCGTTCCGTTTGGAGGGGGAGGAATTTGTCGCGCTCAACGGCGGACCGATTTTCAGGTTTACACCTGCATTATCTTTCTTCGTCAACTGCGCGACGGAGGACGAGGTTGACAGAATTTGGCGCGGGCTGTCCGCGGGCTCGCGCGTTCTGATGGAACTTGGGGAATACCCGTTCAGCAGAAAGTTCGGATGGATTCAGGACAAATACGGTCTCTCGTGGCAGCTGAACTTCGGGCCGCGCAGCCAGAAGATCGCCCCATTTCTCCTCTTCGTCGGAAAAGAGCACGGGCGGGCCGAGGAAGCCGCTGGATTTTATACTTCCATATTCCATGACTCGGCAATCCGGACCATCGAAAGATTTAAGAGGGGAGAACCCGGGATGGAGGGGACTGTCAAACATATGGTTTTTTCGCTATCAGGAAAGGAATTTATGGCGATGGACAGCAACCTCAGCCATGACTTCACCTTCAATGAAGCGGTCTCGTTTGTCGTGAACTGCGAGGATCAGGACGAGATTGACTATTACTGGGACAGGCTGTCGGCCGGAGGCGACGAGAAAGCTCAACAATGCGGCTGGCTCAAGGATAAGTACGGACTTTCCTGGCAGATCGTCCCGACGGCGCTGGCGAAGATGATGAATGACAAAGACCCGAAGAGGGTGGTACGGGTGACGGAGGCGTTTCTCAAGATGAAGAAGTTCGATATCAATGCCTTGAAGAAGGCTTACGAAGGTTAGAATTCACAATTTTAAATTCTCAATTTTGAATTAAGGATCGTCAATTCAACATATAGAATTCAACATTCCAAATTCTCAATTTTGGATTAAGGATCGGCAATTCAACATTTAAAATTCAAAATTTAGAATTCCAAAAGGGAGATACTCATGGCAAAAATGAATCCATATATAAATCTTCCCGGGACGACCGAGGAGGCATTCAACTTCTACAAATCTGTTTTCGGCGGGGAGTTTACCGCGATTCAGCGATTCGGAGAAACGCCCGTAGCGGACAAATTGTCTACGAATGATAGGAACAAGCTTATGCACATAGCACTCCCAATCGGAAAGGGCAATGTCCTGATGGGCACAGATGCCCTCGACTCAATGGGGCACAGGCTGACTTTCGGGAACAACTTCAACATTTCAGTTGAAGCCGACAGCAAGGAAGAAGCCAGGAGCATTTTCGAGAAGCTCTCTGCGGGTGGAAAGATCGAGACACCGATCCACGACGAATTCTGGGGAGCTTATTTCGGAATGTTTACCGACAAATTCGGGATACGGTGGATGGTGAACTATACATATCCGAAAGGAAAGTGACCATCATGCTGTCATGCCTAACAAATACCTGACGTCATGCGAAACAAACAAATCAGCATCGACGACTAGCTCTCCCGTCTCGACGCTGAGAAGAGAACCGCACTCGAGAAGCTACGCTGGCACTTTGGGGAGAGGCGATTGCGTTTGCAGGTGAAAACTCATAAAATCAGTAAATGAAGTAAGCCGCACACACCCGCCCAATAGATGTAACCGGACTCGCGGAGAAGAGGTCTGGCCGGACTCTTTTATCCGCCGAGTATTCTTTGCGTACCATCCACATTTAGGAAACAGGTAGTTCAGGAGCATGGACAGCGTAAGGGAAGTCGTATCGACAATTCGGCAATCGCTAAGGAGCGAGGAGCAGGACTATACTCAGATGAGCGTTCCGAGAGCAGTGGTGCTTCTTGCGATTCCAATGATCCTCGAGCTGAGCCTCGAGAGCGTCTTCGCGCTGGTCGACATGTTTTTTGTCGGGAAGCTCGGTCGGAATGCCATTGCCACCGTCGGATTGACGGAATCGGTCATGACCCTCGTGTATTCGATTTCATTCGGATTGAGTTCCGCGGCCACTGCAATCGTTGCGAGGCGAATCGGCGAGAGGAACCACGAAAGCGCAGCGCACGCCGGGGCGCAGTCACTCATCATTGGATCAACTGTGGCCGTCGGTTTGAGCATTGCCGGAATCATTTTTGGGGGGGATATTCTCTTGCTTATGGGAGCCACCTCCGACGTTGTGCGCGACGGGGCGATATTCACCCGTATAATGTTCGGCGGGAGCGCGGCAATCGTGTTCCTCTTCCTCATAAACGGGATCTTCCGAGGAGCGGGAGATCCTGCGATGGCAATGAAGAGCCTCTGGATTGCAAGCGGGGTAAACATACTCCTATGTCCTGTCCTGATTCACTTCTTCGGACTGAAAGGGGCCGCCATGGCGACGGTAGCAGGGAGGAGCTCGGGTGTGCTCTTTCAGTCTTACCATTTGTTCAGGGGAAGCGGACTACTGAAATTCCATGCGTTCCATTTCAGGTACGACGCTGGGCTGGTAAGATCCATCATGAGAATTTCATGGCCTGCCGCCTCTCAGTTCATTATTTCGAGCGGGAGCTGGATAGTGCTTGTCCGCCTGGTGGCAGAGACTGGCGGCACGACAGCATCCGCTGGCTGCCAGATCGCGCTTCGAAATTTCATCTTCTTCATTCTTCCCGCGTGGGGACTCAGCAATGCCGCCGCGACACTCGTCGGCCAGAACCTCGGAGCTAAGCAGATCCAAAGGGCGAAGGAGAGCGTCATGCTCATAGCAAAGTACAACACAATTTTCATGGGGTGCGTTATGCTCCTCTTCCTCCTTTTTTCAAGGCCGATCGTGAGCTTCTTTACACAGGATGAGTCGGTGGTAAATCACGGGGCCCTTGCACTGCGCATCTTCGGTTCGGGCTTTATATTCTACGGCATTGAGATGGTCATGGTCCAGGCGATGAACGGCGCTGGAGACACCAGAACACCCACGCTCGTAAACTTTTTCGGATTTTGGATGTTTCAAATACCTGTGGCGTATTTGTTGGCGATTGGCCTTCACCTGAACGCCACCGGAGCGATGGTCGCGGTACCTGTTGCTGAAACCGCGATTGCACTCGCGATGTGGTACTATTTCAACAAGGGAAATTGGAAAGAAACAAAAATATGAGGAGCGGAAATGGGAAAGATCTACATGTTCAATTTCGTGACCTTAGACGGCTATTTCGAAGGAGCGCGGAAATGGGATCTCGAATGGCACAAAGTCGATAAGGAGTTCCAGCAATTCGCGATAGATCAACTCAATGCGACGGATACACTCATCTTCGGTCGTATCACCTACGAGGGGATGGCAAATTACTGGACTTCGCCCGACGCGGAGAAGGATGACCCTGTTGTGGCAAGCAAGATGAACGCCATCCGCAAAATCGTGTTTTCAAGAACTATGAACCAGGCATCGTGGAACAACACGAGGCTTGTCACCGGGAGCGCCTTCGAGGAGCTGTCGAAGCTGAAAGCACAGACGGGAAAGGATGTCGGGATATTCGGGAGCGCGAACCTTGTGTCCGGCTTCATCAGGGAAAATCTGATTGATGAGTTCCGAATCATGGTGAATCCCGTGATCCTTGGCAGGGGAGGGGAACTCTTCAAGGGAATTGAGAAGATGGTGAACCTCAAACTGGCGGGCGCGAGAGTTTTCAAATCGGGTAACGTCCTCCTTTCATATGAGCGCGGAGACTGACGTGTAGATACGCGCCCGTTCAATTATGGCGCCGCGCGTTACCGAACTGTGTAAGAGAAAGTGAGCATCACATACCTCCATGCATCACCATGGGGGATACTTGCCCGAGTGAAGTTCTCAGTCAGACACAGTCCGTCTGGATTTTTCTTCTTTATGTTGTATAGTTATCTTCACTATTAACATTTGATGGAACCACCTTCTAAAACGACTCACCCGGTCGCCTCGCTCCTACGGAAACGCTTCCGTGAATCTCTCATGGCGCACTTTCTTGGTTTATTTGACGGAACGTCCTTCTGCGCTGGATCGGGGGGGATGTTGGGCGGGACCCCGTCTTTTGTTGCAGTCTGTGATCACGAGAACCGCTACCTGCCAACCGTGGGAATTTCGAAAACGAACGGCGGAGCGATTTGAGTAAGCAACTCGAAGACAGGGACGCGTACGCGGTCCTTCGCGTCAGAGACTTCAGATGGTTCGTAGCGGCGAGGTTCGCGCTTACATTCGGCATCAGGATGCAATCCGTCATCGTGGGATGGCAGGTTTATGAGCTTACGCATGACCCCCTGTCTCTCGGCCTGGTGGGATTGGCTGAAGCCCTCCCGTTCTTCTCGATATCTCTCTTCGGCGGACACGTCGCGGACATAGTCAGCAGGAAGAAGATCATTCTCTCTGCGAGTTCGGTTTATTTCGTCTGTGCCATGGCACTCCTCCTTGTGTCCACGAAACTCGACTGGCTTCTCAGCATGAACGGCGTCATGCCGATTTACGCCATCATATTCGTGACCGGACTCGCCCGCGGTTTTCTTTCGCCGTCGCAGGGAGCATTCATGGCTCAGCTGGTTCCGCGAGAGCTGTACGGCAATGCCTCCACGTGGAGCAGTGTGGCCTGGCAGCTTGCGGATGTGATTGGACCGGCGACTGGCGGGCTCATTTACGGCTTCTCTGGCGTGGGTTCGGCATACAGCGTAGTTGTCGCGTCCACTCTCATCGGTGTAAGCTGCTATGCCGTGGTCCGAAAGAAACCTGTCCCCGAGCGGAGAGAAAGAGGGCCGATTTTCAGGAGTCTTTCCGGCGGCTTGAGGTTCGTCTTTCGTGACCAGGTGATACTCGGGGCGATAACCCTGGACATGTTCGCGGTTTTGTTCGGAGGTGCCGTCGCCGTGCTCCCCGTCTTTGCCGATCAGGTCCTTCGCACTGGGGCTAAGGGGCTCGGTTTGCTAAGGGCGGCTCCGGCGGTCGGTTCCGTGGCGATGTCTCTTTTTCAGGCGCACTATCCGTTTTTCAAAAGGGCGGGGAGAAACCTCCTTATTTGCGTCTTCGGATTTGGCATCGCGATAATAGCCTTCGCGCTGTCGACGAATTTCTATCTCTCCCTCATCATACTAATGGTCAGCGGCATGTTCGACAACGTGAGCGTGGTAATTAGGAATACGATCATACAACTTCATACTCCTGACGATATGAGGGGACGCGTCGCCGCGGTAAACGGGATCTTCATCGGATCCTCAAACGAGCTCGGGGCATTTGAGTCGGGGCTCGCGGCGAGACTCATCGGCCTCGTCCCGTCTGTCGTGTTTGGTGGGACGATGGCTCTGCTTGTTGTAGGGGGTGTGAGGAAATACGCGCCGAAGCTCAGGGCGCTCCAGCTTTGAAATGGGGCGAGCCCGGCACTTGCCGGGCCCGCTGTACAGGTAAGAGACCTATCCCTTTATCAGCTCTTCAGCAATTTGAACCGCGTTGGTTGCGGCACCCTTCCGGATGTTGTCGGAAACAATCCAGAGGTTGAGCGAATTCGGAGCCGAAGTATCACGCCTTATACGACCGACGAATGTCTCGTCTTTGTCGTAAGCATTGATCGGCATCGGGTACAGGTTCTTCGAAGGATCGTCCTCGACAATGATGCCGGGCGATCTCCGCAACACCTCAACGACATCCCTCAGCTCGTACGGCCTTTCAAACTCGATATTGACGCTCTCGCTGTGGCCGCCGAAGACAGGTACCCTGACGCATGTCGGGCTCACTTTGATGGAGTCATCGCCCATGATCTTCGTCGTTTCGAAAATCATTTTAAACTCTTCCTTCGTGTAGCCGTCCTCCCGGAACACGTCGATGTGGGGGAGACAATTGAAGGCGATCCTGTGGGGGAACTTGTGTGTTTCGCCCTGCTTCTTGCCGAGCTCCTCATCGAGCTGGTCGACTCCCTTCTGTCCCGCTCCGGTCACAGACTGATATGTCGACACCACCACTCTCTTGATCCTGTACTTGTCATGGAGCGGTTTCAGGACAACCACCATCTGAATGGTCGAGCAGTTTGGATTCGCTATTATCCCGTGGTGCTTGAAGATATCGGTCCTGTTGACTTCCGGAACGACGAGCGGGATTTCGGGATCCATCCGCCACGCGCTGCTGTTGTCTATGACCACCGCCCCGGCCTTCGCCGCTATCGGGGCGTATTCTTTACTGACAGTGGCGCCTGCCGAAAAGAGCGCTATCTCAATACCCTTGAAACTCTCCGGGGTCAATTCCCTTACCCTTATCTTCTCACCTCTGTACGTGATTTCTTTTCCGGCGGACCGCTTTGACGCCAACGGAGTAAGCGTCTTCACCGGGAATTTATGTTCTTCCAAAACCTGAGTCATCTTCCTTCCAACTAATCCAGTTGCACCAACAACTGCCACGTCATACGATTTCATTTCTGGAATTATCCTTCTGAGTTATCTCAATAAAAATTGTTTTGCCGACAGTTTAAGCCCGCCGGCACCTCATTCATCATTTAAATAAGCAAAAAAACGGATTTCAAATCAAATCTTCGAAAGTCTCGCGGTCCCTCACGACGCGCGCATAATCCTTCTCGACGAGTATTTCGGCTGGCTTCGGGCGGGAATTGTAGTTCGATGAGATTGAATATCCGTAAGCGCCAACCGTCATGATGGCGAGTGTGTCTCCCCTCCTTAAAACCGGAAGCTCTCTCTGGAGCGCGAAGGCGTCGGTGGTTTCGCATACCGGGCCAACGACGTCGGCGGGAGAGTAGGCCGAGTCGTTCAACTCGACTGGTATAATCTGATGGTACGCCGAATAGAGCGCGTGCCTCATCATGTCGTTCATTCCCGCGTCAACGACAATGAATGTCCTCCCGGCAGATTCCTTCCGGTAGAGAACTTTAGTAAGGAGAACGCCCGATTCCGCCACGATATACCTCCCGGGCTCGATGGCGATTTCGCATCCTGGAAAAGAGAGCCTGTCCTTTATGGCCTTCGCCAGGAGATTCAGGTCGATGAGCGGCTCCTCCTTCCGCTCGGCGGGGAGGAGGCTGTGCTTCAAGGCGTTCCTGTATCTCACGCCGATCCCGCCGCCGAGGTCAATCTGTCTGATGTTTGCGCCTTCCTTTTGAATGCGAATGACGAATTCCCTTATGGAATCTGCGGCCTCCTCGAACGGGGCGTGCTCGGTTACCTGTGAACCTATGTGCGAGTGCACACCGAGCAGGTCTATGCTCTTGCTCCTGAGGGCGCGCTTCACGGTCTCGCCGGCTTCGTTAATGTTTATCCCGAACTTGTTTTCCTTCAGGCCGGTCGAAATGTGCGGGTGTGTCCTGGCATCGACGTCCGGGTTGATTCTCAGGAGGATTCTGGCGGTACGTCCGAGGGCAGCCGCCCTCTCGGAAATGACTCCGAGCTCTTCATCGGATTCCACGATGATCACACCAATGTCCCTAGCCAAAGCAAAGTCTATGTCGCGGTCGGTCTTGCCGACCCCCGCGAGCGAAATGGACGATGGAGGGAAGCCGGCCTTGAGAGCGAGGAAAATCTCGCCAGCCGAAACGGTGTCAGCCCCGGCGCCCAGCGAACTGATCAGTCCGAGTAATTCAGGATTCGAGTTTGCCTTCAATGCGTAGAGTATCCTCGCGCCGGGAACGATGCCGAACGCCTTCCGGAGCCGCCTGAAGTTGTCCTTTATCTGCTCGGAGCTGTAAACATAAAGAGGGGTCCCGTATTTTGCGGCCAGCTCCGCCGCGGGGATCTCTTCCACAAAGAGCCGGTTTCCGTCGTATTTTATCTTTTCAGTCATATCGCTGGGAAAAATCTTTCCTGAATTGCCCCTTCAGTCGAAGATCTCGCTGGACAACTCCTGGGATGAGGTGTTGGAAAAGAGTTCGTTGTGAAGCCGGCGGACGGCCTCTTCTATGTCGTCATCGTCGACGACAAAGCCTATGTTGATTTCTGAGGCCCCCTGTGAAATCATGTTTATGCGGATGTCCCTGAGCGAAGAGAATATCCTTCCCACCACCCCAGGGTTGTTCCTGATGTTCTCGCCGACCACGCATACGATTGCCTTCCCTCCGGAGGATGTGATTTCTGCAAACTCTGAAATCTCTCTCTTGATATCGTCGAGGCGCGAGGTGTCTTCGATGGCAACTGTAACACTCACCTCGCTGGTAGCGACGGCGTGGGCGATCGTATGGTACTTCGAGAAGACCGAGAATATCGCCTCGAGAAAATCGGGGGCGAGGAACATACGGCTGGATTCTATGTTAAGGAGCGTGGTCCTCTCCTTGTAAGCAATTGACTTGGCAATGCATTCCTCATTGCCGTCGCTCCTCCGTATCAGCGTTCCTTGATATGACGGATTTCTTGAGTTCCTCACGTATACGGGTATGTTCTTCTCGATGGCGGGGAGAATCGTCTTCGGGTGGAGCACTCTGGCACCGAAGTACGCGAGCTCTGACGCTTCGTTGAAAGACATCCTCTTTATTCTGCGGGCTCCCGGGATTATGGACGGATCTGCCGTCAGCACGCCGTCCACGTCAGTCCATATTTGAATTTCAGCCGCATCGAGCAAGGAGCCAATGATTGAAGCGGAGTAGTCGGAGCCGCCTCTTCCTATCGTCGTGGTTATGCCGCTCTGCGTGGCGCCTATGAATCCCTGCGTGACGACGACGTATCCGTTCAGGACGAGCGGCTCGATGAGCTTCTTAGCCCGCTCTTCCACTACCGGGAAAATAGGAACGGCCTTCGTGAAACTGTCGTTCGTAATCATGAATTCGCGTGCGTCCACGAGCATCGACTTAAGTGAAGATTCCTCCATTGCCTGCGCGATTATCATGGAGGAGAGGCGCTCGCCATACGAGGCGATTGTGTCTCTCGACCTTCCGGTGATCTCGCCGATGACTGAAATTGCCTGTGAGAGATTCTTCAGCTCGTGTGCGTAGACGGAGATTTTTCCTTTGAGATAATTCTTCGGGAGTTCGGAGTGTATGAGTTCATCGACGAGCTTCTCGTGTCTCGTCCGAATTGCCGTTATGTAGTCGTTCGCCTCGTCCTTCTTCCCCGCGGCCGAGAGATCGGCTACCTTGAGAAGCTGGTTCGTCACCCCGGCGCAGGCGGAGACGAAGACGATAGGATTTCTGTGGAGCTCAGTTCTTACGATTTCAATTACCTTGCGGATTGCGTCGGAATCCTCGACGGAGGTTCCGCCGAACTTCATTACTATCATTTGGGTTGTCTGCTTCAATTTGATTTTGTCAGTGAATGAAAATGAACGTGTGTCGAATCTGCCGCTCGTGACTCTGTCCGATTGCGAATCTCACGCGAAGGTGACGACGAGCTGGTAGAGCGGGGCGTAGAAGAAGTTGATCACGCTGTTGAATACCGCCAGGAATGACGGGATTTGCATGAGTATGATGATGACGAATATTCCCATGAAGCCAAGCCGGCTGTATGTGGCCGCGGCAGTCTCAGGCAGGAATGACTCGAGGACGTGCGAGCCGTCCAGCGGAGGTATCGGGACGAGGTTGAAGACGCCGAGCATGACGTTGAGATATATCCCGCCGTAGAACATCTTCACCAGGAAAACGAAGAATGGAGAGGAAGCCGCCGCGTCGCCTATTATCGGCTGCACCTGCAGGAGGGCGATCGTTATCACCGCGCATGCTAGCGCCATGATGAGATTCGAAAGCGGCCCAGCCGCGGAGACTATTATCTCTCCACGGTTGTAGTCGGAGAAATTCATCGGGTTGACGGGGACAGGCTTGGCCCAGGCTATCATGACTTGTCCTACCGTCAGAAGCGAGAACAGCGGTACTATGATCGATCCCACTATGTCGATGTGGGGGATGGGATTGAGCGTGAGTCGGCCTGAATCCCTCGCAGTTGGGTCTCCCAGTTTTAACGCGGCGTACCCATGGGAGATCTCATGAATGATGACCGAAAAAAGCAGAATTGGCAGAATATATAACTCACGCAGCATGTTTTCCTCTTGGGTGAAACTTGTCGAGTACCTGTCTGAGGTAGCTCCTGTCGAGATGGAGGTAGATTTGCGTCGTACCTATGTCGCTATGCCCCAGCATTTCCTGCACGGCTCGAATGTCGGCCCCGCCTTCCAGAAGGTGCGTGGCGAAGGTGTGCCTCAGCGTGTGCGGATGTATCTCTTTTTTAATGTTTACCTGTCTCGAATATTTCCTCAACATTCTCCAGATGGAGACCCTGGAAATCTTTCCTCCCCTGAAATTCAGGAAGATAAGATCGCTCGCGGGGGCGCTCCGGCCCCTCGTCCGACTCGTTACCTGTCCTTCGCGGACAAGGCTCTCATATCTGTCGATCCAGTCGAGCGCGATGCTCCCAATCGGAACGATTCTTTCCTTGGATCCCTTGCCGAAAACTCTTATAACAGACTCACTTTTAATTAAATCTCTTTTCCTGAGATTAACAAGTTCGCTCACGCGGACTCCGGTCGCGTACATCGTTTCGATGATCGCCCTGTCGCGGGTTCCCAGCTCCGTGTTCGTGTCGGGGGCGTTTAGAAGCCTCTCCATTTCGTCATGGCTGAGGACCACGGGGAGCTTCTTCGAGGGTTTGGGGCGGTCAAGGTTCGCGGTCGGATCGAATTCGGCCATTTTCCTGAAGACCAGGAACCCGTGGAGGTTCTTCACGGCAGAGAAATTACGGGCGATGCTGCTTTGCCTTAGCCCAACATCGAAGAGGATCTTGAAGTATCCTCTCACGTCCGCCCTCGATACCTCGTTAAATCCTCTGACGCCGCGCGCCTGCATGAAGTCCGCGTATCGGTTGAGATCGTTCGCGTATGAGGAAAGGCTGTTGTCGGAGAGCCCCTTCTCGAATTTCATGAATTCGAAGAAGAGGTCAAGCTGGTTTTGCATTTGCGGCCGCCTTCCTTCGCGGCCGGAGAGCGGCTGGCTCCCTTGTTCCGGGTCTTCCATCGTTCGTTCCCTGAAAGGGGGCTATCTCCTGCGCGCGCGCTTGGAGGTGGATGCAGGAGACGGACGAGACGGTTTCCTTTTAGGTTTCACCGGGCTCGGGGGGGCGAGCTCTTCAAGTTCCTGCTGGCTCAATTCGCCCGTAGGCTCCGGGATATCATCGACCTTCTCCGATTTCTCATCCTGCGGAGATGACGCCTGTCCCGGATAGACTATTCGCTTGTGGTAAATTCCCGAGAGAACCGCGTAAAAGCTCTCCTTTATCTTCGTGAGGTCGCCGAAGGTCAGGTTCGTCTCGTCGAGCTGGCCTTCCTCGTACCTGCTCTTCACAATGGTATCTATCATGGACACGATACTCCCCACGGATTTTTCCGCGAGAGAGCGCGTCGCCGCTTCCACCGAGTCGGCAAGCATAACTATCGCAGTCTCCTTCGAGCGCGGCCTGGGACCTTCATATCTGTAATCTTCCTCGCTGACGTCTCCGGTCGCGAACGGCCTCTTCAATGCTTTGCCGTAGAAGTATGCGACCAGCGTCGTACCATGATGCATAGGTATGAAATCGAGTATCCGCTGCGGAAGATGATATTTCTTCCCGAGCTCGATTCCTTCCGTAACGTGTGACACCACCCTTTGCACGCTTATGTCGGGGGGAAGCCAGTCATGTTTTGACTTCGTCGAGTCCATCGTGTTCTCTATGAAATACTCCGGCCTGAGCGTCTTTCCTATGTCGTGATAGTATGCGCCGACTCGCGCGAGAATCGGGTTTGCTCCTACGGCCTCCGCCGCCTTCTCCGCCAAAGTCCCGACTATAATTGAATGGTGAAACGTTCCGGGAGCCTTCTGTGACAGCTCGCGGAGCAGGGGCTGATTGAAATCCGACAGCTCAAGAAGGGTGAGGTCAGTCGCTATGTTGAATACCTTCTCGAAGAATATGAGGAGCCCGAATGTGATTATGGGTGAAAGAACAGAATTCACTGCGATGAGAGAGAAGTCCGCGAGTATGGTTGAGGCATCCTCCGCCCGCTGGAACGAGACGGCGAGGGTTGCGACCGCGTATCCGAGGAAAATGAAGACGAGGCTTCTGAAAATCTGTGTCCTGTTCTTGATGTCCCGGACAGTGTAAACGGCGAGAGCTCCGGCACTTAGGGCCGTGAACGCCGTGCTGAAATCGTTCCCTCTCGTCGCCCCCACCAGGAGTGCGATTGCGACCGTGGCCTGGAAGGCGACACGCGAATCGAAAACGATCGTCAGGATCATCGAGGCCACAGGCACAAGAACCAGATACTGCACGGGGAGCGTTGTCTGAGCGGTGAAGGCAAAATACATGAGAAGCCCCTCGAAGACCAGGAGGACCGCGATGAGTAGGAGCATCTTGTTGTTGTGAAAGATCTTTTTCCTGAAAAGGAACAGGTAGATGCTCAACAGGCCGATGATTACTGCCATCATCAGGAAATTGCCGCCGTATTGGAGAAGAATGTCGGCCGCGCCTGTCCGCGCCCGCAGAGCCTTCTCCAACGAGTCCAGCTTGAGCTTTATATCGTTTGTAATCCTGTCGTGCTGCCCGATTATACGCTCGTTTTCCTTCACGAAGCCGATGGTCTTCGGAACGAGGTCGATAGCTGCGTTGATCTCGCGCTGAGTCTGAGTCCGGTTGTAAGAGAGGTTAGGCAGGACCTGTGACACGAGCGCGGTAGACAGGATCTGAGATGTCGACGTGTCTCCCTTCAGCACGCTGAGAGCTCCGAGGTCAAGCTGGTTTGAAACATCCTGAAGGGTCATGACCTGCTGTATGGCCACCGGGGTCTCCGCGTTCTTCTGGCGCACAACAATTACCGACGAACCTACCTGGTCGCGCGGCCTGTCTATGATCCCTGTCTGATAATCGGTGCTGAGTATTGGGGTGACGATTGCCGAGAGGGAGCCGATTCTTCTGATTGTCGCCGGGTTCCTGTAAGTGTTCACCAGAAGCTGATGCCAGTCCGATTCAGGAAACTTGTAGGACAGGTTCTGGAGTATTCCGTACAGATTGACTGAATCCCGAGAGTAAGCTTTCCTGTTCCTTTCCCGAGCCATCTCCAGTTGAAGCTCGAGTGCCGACTGGACCTGTGAGATGAAAGCGGTTGCGGAATCGAGACGGTATCTCTCTATTTCAATCCTGTCGAAGACCGGCTTCACGTTTGATATTGCAGCCTTAACCTCCTTGTTGTATTCAACGGGGTCCTTGTATATCGGGAAGGAGAATGGCGCGATTACGTCTTCATGCGTCCAAATCGTTCCCACTTCGTAGTGCAGGTTGAGCTGATTCTGGGTGGGAGCCAGGAATGTCATTGCGATCAAAAGCGCGGCAAGTATCAGGACCTTGATGAAGGGGCTCTTCTCGAAGTCTGTGGCCTGTATCTTTCGGTAGATGTGTTTCAGCTTCAGTAGTAGCTCTGTCATTGCTGTCAATTCCGATTATTGCTGTTAATTTCGTGAACGAGGTCGAAGAACTCCGCCGCGCCGTCGTCGTCGTTCGTAGATTCCGTTATAATGTCCGCCCGCTCCTTCAATTCGTGCACGGCGTTCTTCATTGCTACTCTTGTGCCGGCTCTTCTGAACGCCGCAATATCGTTGCTTGAGTCTCCAAGCACAGCCACCTCCCCTTTGCCGACCCGGTAGAATTTCTCCAGCCATTCGAGACCTGTCGCCTTGGAGCGATGCCTTCCACTGATTTCAAGATACCACCTTTCCTCCTGCTTCGCAGAGGAGTAAATCTCCGTCCTGACTCCTGAAAATGGTACGGAGGCTTGCCTGGCCATGGAGCGAATGTTCCTTCTCGAATCCGAACCGATGACCAACTGGATAGTTCTGGCGATGAAAGGGAGGAGGTCCTCCACCACGGTAACTTCCGGTCCGAGCGCTTCGATGTAGTGCGGCAACATCCAATCCGACTCAAGCCTGACGATACGGTCGTCCACGAAGAGCGCGACGCTGGACAGGCTCTTCTCAGCTTCGGCAGTTACCCTTCTCACGACGTCTGACTTGATGAACTTTGCGCGAAGGTTCTCGCTTGAATGAGGGAGCCTGATAAGATCCCCCTCAAATGAGACTATCGGGGTGCGCATCGATAATTGGTCGGCAATTCGTTCCGCGGAATAGTGCGGCCTCGCTGTCATAATCGCTACCAGTATCCCGACATCGTTGAGTCTTCCAACGCTTCTCCGCGTCGTATCGGATATTTCACCCTTATCATCCAGAAGAGTACCGTCCAGATCTGATGCGATAAGCTTGAGTCGCCTGAGTTTCTCAATGAGATTTCGTGAAAGAGCGCGCATTGCCGCCTTTTTCACTTTCTTCAATACTTAGAATCATTATTAAAATACGATTTCAGCCGTTCATCTTCTACCTTCGGTGCTTTATAATTTTCACGCTTCGAGAGACGCAATCAGCCCAGATTGTTCTCTGAAGCTGGTTTCACGATTATGAAGGACAAGGAAGCGCGCTGAGCCCCCATATCCGCATGAATGGAGGCTTTGTTGTCCGAACGGATACTTTGCATTTTCTTCGTGCAAATGGTAAATTTTAAGCGTTTTTTAAAGGAGATTATGAGTAAGATTAAGAAGATTGGTGTTTACACAAGCGGCGGTGACGCGCCGGGAATGAATGCGGCTTTAAGAGCGATAGTCAGAACTGCAGCATATAACAGCGTTGAAGTACTCGGCATCCAGCACGGTTACAACGGAATGATAAAGGGCGACTTTGTTCCAATGGGGCCCAGGTCAGTTTCAAACATAATCCAAAGAGGCGGCACAATACTTAAGACGGCTCGCTCGTCGGAGTTCATGACGCGCGAAGGCCGGGCTAAAGCCGCGGCTAACCTGAAAGCCCAGGGAATCGATGGGCTGGTCGCGATAGGAGGCAATGGTACTTTCCAGGGTGCCACACTCCTCCATGACGAGCACGCAATTCCGACCGTCGGGGTACCAGGTACTATTGACAACGATCTCTACGGGACCGACTTTACGGTGGGCTATGACACGGCGATCAACACGGCTGTCGAGTCGATTGACAAGATCCGCGACACCGCCGATGCACATGACAGGGTCTTTTACGTCGAGGTGATGGGCCGTGATTCGGGATTCATCGCGCTTGATGTCGGCATTGCCGGCGGCGCTGAATACATCGCCATACCCGAGATCGAAGAGAACTTTGAAGCGATTCGCCAGAAGCTCACAACGGGTGGAAGGCAAAGAAGCAGTATCGTTGTCATTGCGGAAGGGAGTTTCAATGGAGGGGCGGTTGATCTTGCGAGGAGGATGAGCGAGTTTGTTCATCTTCATTACAGGGTCACGGTCCTCGGCCACATCCAGCGCGGTGGCAGCCCCTCAGCCCGAGACAGGGTCCTGGCCGCTAAACTCGGTTCAGCTGCCGTCGAAGGCCTTTTACACGGAGAGACCAATGTGATGGCCGGCGAAATAAACGGCAAGGTCGTCATGACGCCAATGCGCGACACCTGGGAAAAGAAGAAGGGCGTGGATAACAGCCTCGTCCAACTGTCGCAGATACTCTCCATTTGACGAATTCGGGCCGGCGTAGAGCCGGCCTCACACGATCGGAGAATCATTTAATGAACAGCGCAAGAAAATCTCTTGTCGCCGCCGTGCTGTCCGCCGGCCTTCTCTTCACAGCACAGGGATGCAGTTTCACTCAGCTGACCATCGGCGCGACGAGCGGAATTATCGACGGGGGGTTCAAAGCCCTCAACAGGGAGACTGATCTGCAGATTGCCGCGCAGGCGATACCTTCGGATCTCAAACTCCTTGACGGCTTGATAATTGAGGCGCCGACAAACGAGAAGCTCCTCCTTCTCGGCGCGCAGGGTTATACAAGCTATTCACTCGGTTTTGTGGAAGACTCATCAAAGGAAAGGGCCAGCCTTTTCTACCTTCGAGCCCGGGACTACGGTCTGAGAATTCTCTTCAAGAACGAGGAGTTCAAGAAGCATTTTGACGGCGACCTCACGGATTTTCAGAAGGCGCTTGACCAGTTCGGCACGGACGATGTTCCGGCAGTGTTCTGGACCGCCAACGCATGGGGTAACTACCTGAATCTCAACCGGGATAACGTGGATGCCCTTGCGCAGCTGCCAAAGGTGGAAGCCATGATGAAGTTCGTCCTCAAATACGATCCGTCGTATTTCTATGGAGGGGCACACCTCTTCTTCGGGACAATCCTCGGAAGCCTCCCGGCCATGTTCGGGGGGGACACCGTCGCGTCGAGGGAGAACTTCGAGAAGGCTATCCAGGCCTCGGGTGGAAAATTCCTGATGGCCTACTTTTACTATGCAAAATCGTACGCGGTAATGACTCAGAATAAAGAGCTCTTCGAATCGCTCCTGAACAAGGTCATCGACGCGCCCGAGAATCTCCTCCCGGACGAAAATCTGGCCAATGAGATTGCGAAACAGAAGGCCGAAGCACTCCTGAAACAAGAAAGCGATTACTTTTGAAAGGTTGAAAATGTCTAAGAATACTGGAAGAATATTTGTCGTGTTGTTTGTCCTGCTTGCCACGGGCTTGTCTGCCCGGGCGCAGCAGTACACCATAAAGTTTGCGACCGTCGCGCCTGAGGGAAGCACTTGGATGAACGTGATGAAGGAGTATGACGCGGCGATAAGGAAGGAGAGCGGCGGAAGGCTCGGCTTCAAGTTCTATGCTGGCGGCATCGCCGGAGATGAGAAGGATGTACTTAGAAAGATAAGGATCGGACAGTACCAGGCTGCCGGATTCACCGGGGTCGGCATGGGTGAAATAGCACCTGAGGAGAGAATCCTTGACACCCCCTTCCTGTTCCACGATACCTCGGAGATAAACTACATCTACGACAAATTCACTCCGCAATTCAGCCAGGCATTCGAGAAGGGCGGATTCGTCTTTCTCGGATGGGCGGAGGTCGGTTTCGTCTATGTCTTCACTCAGAAGCCGATTTACTCGGTCCAGGACATGAAGGACGTGAAAGCGTGGATGTGGGAGGGAGACCCGATTGCGGAGGTCTCGTTCAAGGTTCTGCACCTCGCGCCGATCCCGCTGTCGGTTATGGATGTGAATTCTTCGCTTCAAACGGGGATGGTCAACTGCGTCTACTCGCCGCCGCTAGCCGTCATCGCGCTCCAGTGGTTCACAAAGGTGAAGTACATGCTGGATGTGCCTCTCGCGAATTCTTCGGGCGCGGCACTCATTTCGAAGAGGTATTTCGACACTCTTCCCCCTGACCTCCAACAGATTCTGCTGAAGAACGGGCAAATCTACATGAAGAAGCTGACTGAGCTGAGTCGCAAGGATAACGCGAAAGCCATAAAGACCATGCAACGGGAGGGAATAACAATCACTCACCCGAGGTCGCAGAGCGAGCTCGCGTATTATTATCAGACCGGGGAGCAAGCAAGACAGATGCTGGTCGGGAAGTTATATTCGGCCGACCTTCTCCACCAAATCGAGTCCGCGCTGGATCAGTACAGGAAGGAGCATCACGGCAAGTGAAGATCATCAGGAAGATTGAGGCGGCCCTCGGGTACGTCGAGAATGTCCTCCTTGTGGTGTTCCTGACGATTACCGTCGCGATGGCCTTCCTCCAGGTGATTCTTCGAGAGTTCTGGTCGACAGGAATCATATGGGCCGACGTGTTTTTGAGGCACCTCGTCCTCTGGATCGGGTTCCTCGGAGCGGCACTGGCGGCCAAGGAGTCGCGTCACTTCTCGATTAACATCATCACGAAGAGGCTCCCGCCGATGCTCCAGAGAATCGTGCAGGTCTTCCTGCACGTCGCGGCGGCAGTCGTCTGCTATTTCCTTTACGATGCCGGAATGTCGTTCATCTCGGACGAGATCAAATACAACAACGAGCCACTCTTCACGCTGTTCGGGAAGAGCATAATGCCTTACTATATGGAGATAGTGATACCGGTTGGTTTCGCGTTGATCGGACTTCATTTTCTCTTCAGGGCCGTCGAGGTGGCCGTAACCGGTCCGCAATCGGCGGAAGTGGTTTGACACGCTTCATTATTCCGGTGGGCAGACTCGAATTCATCCGACCATTACACTCTGAGGTTTCTCGCTAAATGACATACATAATAATCGGGATCGCCATACTCCTCCTCGTCCTGCTCGGCGAGCCCGTCTTCGTTCTGATCGGAGCAGGTGGACTTCTTCTTTTCAAATCGATAGGTGTGGATACTTCGGCCGTGATCGTGGAGCTCTACCGGCTGGCCAGCCTTCCCGCATTGATTGCGATACCGCTCTTTACCTTCGCCGGCTACGTCCTGGCCGAGAGCGGGGCCCCGAAGAGGCTCGTCAGGCTGGCGCAGGCTTTCTTCGGATGGATGCCGGGGGGACTCGCGATAGTCTCCATAATCTCCACTGCCATATTCACGGCTTTCACCGGGGCATCCGGCGTTACGATCGTTGCGCTCGGCGGACTCCTTTACCCGGTGCTCGTCAAGGAATCATATCCGGAGAACTTCTCAACGGGACTCATGACCACTTCGGGAAGTCTCGGGCTTCTCTTTCCGCCGAGCCTTCCGATAATTCTTTACGGCATCGTCGCCGGCATCAGCGTGGATAAGCTGTTTGCCGCGGGAGTGATACCAGGAGTCCTCCTGATCGTCATGTTGTCGGTTTACAGCGTTTACACGGGGATTCGCTCGGGAGTCAAGCGGCAAGCGTTTTCGGTGAGGGAGGCCCTCGGAGCGATCAAGGAAGCGGCATGGGAGATACCTCTGCCGTTTGTCATCATCGGAGGAATATATGGAGGATTCTTCACGGCAACGGAAGCCAGCGCCATAATGGCTTTCTACGTCTTCGTCGTCGAGGTCTTCTTCCTGAGAGACGTCAAGTTCTTCAAGGATCTTCCGCGCATAACAAGAAAAAGTATGATGCTTGTCGGGGCCATATTCGTGGTCCTTGGCACCGCTCTTGGGCTTACGAACTATCTCATCGATCAGCAGATCCCGATGCAGATGTTCCAGCTTATTCACAGGTTCGTCTCGAGCCAACTCGTGTTTCTCATCCTTCTGAATCTCTTCCTTCTCGTGATTAACATGGTCGAGATATTTTCAGCGATCATAATCGTCGTTCCACTCATCGTGCCGATCGCAACGCAGTACGGAATAGACCCGGTCCATCTCGGGGTGATTTTCCTTCTGAACCTGGAAATAGGTTATATGCTTCCTCCGCTCGGGCTCAACCTCTTCATCTCGAGCCTGAGATTCGAGAAAGATATACTGAAGATTTACAGGGCGGTGCTGCCATTCCTGGCAATTGCGCTCCTCGCGCTTTTGATCGTGACTTATTCACCCGACCTCAGTCTGTATTTGACGAGGATACTTAAGGTACAGTAAAGATGGGCGCGCACATGTTCGTCGCTTCAATATACGACGCGCTGATGTTGCCGGCCGACCGGCTCGGCTTCGAACAGGTGCGCAGGATGGTAGTCAGAAGCGCACGAGGGAGGGTGCTTGAGATTGGCGCAGGTACAGGCCTCAACTTCAAACACTTCGAAAATGCCGACTGCGTGCTCGCCATAGAGCCTGACCCCTTCATGCTGAAGAGGGCGGTGCCGAGGGTCAAGACCTGCGCCGCCCTTACGCAGGCGAGGGCGGAGGAGCTCCCTTTTCCCGACAAATCATTCGACACCGTCGTGTCGACGCTGACCTTCTGCACGATAGGCAACCCGCTCAAGGCGGCGCAGGAAATCAAGAGAGTCCTGAAGGACGACGGCTGTTTCTTTTTCGCCGAACACCCGATAGCCGACAAGCCTTTCCTTGCAAACGCTGAAAGAGTGGTCACCCCGCTCTGGAAGAAACTCGCCGGCGGATGCCACCTCGACAGGGATATAGTTTCTTACTTTGAAGCCGGAGGACTGAGAATCTCGGAGATAATCAGGCTCGATTCGTTCTTCGTAGCGGGAAAAGCCTCGAAGTCGGGGAATTGTTTAAAGCCGGGGTTCCAATCGTGAGATACGCAGTCATTTCAGACATTCATTCGAACCTTGAGGCGCTGATGAAGGTTCTCGAAGACATACGCTCGAAGCATGTCGACGAAATCATCTGCCTCGGTGACGTGGTCGGCTACGGCGCAAATCCGGACGAGGTGACGGAAATAGTCAGGGGCGAGGTGAGCTTCACGATTAAGGGGAACCATGACGATGCGGTCCACGATGCCGGAACATATTCCCTGATAAACCCCTATGCCAAAGCGGCCATTGATTATACCAGGGAAGTCCTCTCCATAGAAGACAGCGAATGGCTGAAGGGACTCCCGCTTACTCACAAGATTGGTGATTTCCTTTTCGTACATTCATCCCCCACCGATCCGCACTCGTGGAATTATGTGATCACCGAAGAAGATGCGATTGTCGAGCTTTCATCGTTCCAGGAGAAGGCGTGCCTCATCGGCCACACGCACGTGCCCGCCGTGTTCAAGAGCAAGGTAGGTGGATCGTCTGTGAGGAAGCTCATTAACGTCGGAAGCGTCGGCCAGCCGAGAGACGGCGACTGCCGCGCCAGCTACGGCATAATCGACACGTCCGATTTGACCTATCAGAACGTAAGGGTCGAGTACGATATGCGGATGGCAGGTAACAAGATAATCGCCGCCGGACTCCCTCCTTTTCTCGCTGAGAGACTTCAAAAGGGAAGGTAATACCGGCGCGGCCCACCGTGAAAGTGAGCCGCGTTCCCGCCTCAATGCAGGAAATCCTCCACCGTCTTTATGAACATGTCGGGCTGGTCCACAAACGTCATGTGCCCGCTGTGGGGAAATATCACGAGCTTTGATCCCGAAATCCTGGCGTGCATTTCTTCTGATAGAGACGGCGCGCACTCGTCATGATCCCCGCAGGTGATCAGGGTGGGGACCTTTATCGTCGAGAGCCTGTCCACATACTCCACCGACTTCAGGTTTCCATCGATGATGTACTCGCCGTCGGATCCCCACATTTCGCGGTAGAGCCGCCAGGACATGTTGCCGCTCGCGATCGGGTCATAATTGGGATCCGGCCTGTTCTGGTATAGATAGGGGAAGTATCCTTCCCCCCACGCGGCCGTCATGTATTCGTTCGTGTACCTGTTCCGTTCGTACGGTAGCCCGTGCCCATACAGTCCCTCCTTCTCCATCCTGTCGATCCTGTTCCTCAGTTCTGCCGGCATATTCTCCTTGATCTTCAGGAGGACCTGGTTCATCTGAGAAGTGCTCGGGAACGTGCTGCAGAGTATCAGGTGCGTCAGGTTCTCCTGATACTTAAGTGCATAGGCCTGTGCGAGAACACCACCGTAAGAATGTCCCAGGAGACTCATTTTGCCTAAGTCGAGCGCCTTGCGCACCGCCTCGACGTCTTCCACCATATTCCCCACGGTGTATTGAGTCGAGTCCTGCAGTCTCTCGGATCGCCCCGATCCGCGCTCGTCTATGAAGATAAGTCTGTTGTTTCGTGCGAGAGGGAGGAGGTAAGGGAGGAAATAGTCGTGCGAAGCTCCCGGCCCGCCGTGGACAATCATCAGCGGCTTTCCTCTTCCGATTTCTTCATAATAAATCATCACGCCGCCGGCGTCAACGAATCCTTGGTGAATCTTGTACACGTTGTCAGATGTTTCGGCCGCTGGTTTGGATTGACAACCGAAGAACAGTGACGCGACCATCAACGCGATAGTAGCGGATAGCATATGTTTCATCTCGTGCCTCCTCGTTCTCTTTTGCCCACCGATTCCGTGAGTCGTTTACATGAATATGGAGGGCTGCGCGCGGAGTCCTCCTCTCTTGTGCCTCCGGAAGAGGGGGTTTGTCTGTTAAATTAGAATAACTGACAGGATATGCAAAAGCGTGTTAGGGGGAGCACGAAAAAGCCGCGGTTTCTGCCGCGGCTCTTCGGGATTTCATTGTAATTACTGGGCTTTCACGCCCACCTTACTGGACATGCTCAGACGGCGGCCGTCTTCTTCCTCGCCTTGTATCTTTCGTCATGGTCTAATATCCGTTCGCGAAGCCTTATTGATTTCGGGGTGAACTCTACGTATTCCTCTTCGTTGATCCACTCGATGGCTTTCTCGACTGACATTATGACGGGCGGTTCAAGACGGATTGCTTCGTCAGCCCCTGAGGCGCGCATGTTCGTGAGGTGCTTCGTCTTGCAGACGTTTGCAACGATCGTGTCTTCGCGCGCGTTTTCGCCGACGATCATCCCGGCGTAAACCGGCGTACCAGGTTCGATGAAGAATGTCATTCTCTCACCGAGCTTCCACATCGCGTAAGCGACGGCTGTGCCGGTCTCCATCGCCACGACTGCGCCCTTGTTGCGCCCCTCTATATCTCCCTTGAAGGGTTCGTAACCGTGGTAATTGTGGTGAAGTATGCCGGTACCCTTCGTCTGCGTCATGAACTCGGTCCTGAAACCTATCAGCCCTCTGGCGGGGACGATGAACTCCAGTCTCGTGTTGCCGTGGCTCGGCATCAGGTTCTTCATCTCGCCCTTCCTGCGGCTTAGATTGTCTATCACTGTTCCGACGTGCTCGTCGGGGACGTCGATTATCACGTGCTCGACCGGCTCGTGGAGTTCACCGTTTATTGTCTTGTAGATAACCTGTGGCTTGCCGACCTGAAATTCGTATCCCTCCCGGCGCATCGTCTCGATGAGTATTGCGAGATGAAGTTCGCCTCTTCCGCTTACCGTGAACACGTCCGGAGTATCACCGGGCTCGACGCGCAGACTGACATTCGAGCGGAGCTCGCGCATCAGCCTCTCCGCGAGGTTCCTCGTCGTGACGTACTTGCCTTCCTTTCCGGCGAACGGGGAGTTGTTGACGACAAAGTTCATAGAGAGTGTCGGTTCCTCTATGTTCACGAATGGGAGCGGGTTGACGTCAGCAGGATCGCATATGGTTTCGCCTATGTCGACGTCTTCCATTCCCGCGAGCGCAATTATTTCGCCGGCGCTTGCCTCAAGCGTTTCGCTCCGCTTCAATCCTTCGAAGGTGAATATCTTCGTTATCTTGGCGTCTTCGACCTTTCCATCATTGTGGACGACGCGCATCGGCGCACCATCTCTGATCGTTCCTCTGATTATTCTTCCGATCCCAAGACGGCCGATGTAGTCGTTGTACTCGATGTTCATGACGAGCATCTGGAACGGTTGGTCCGCATCGGCGGGAGGTTCGGGGATCTGTTTCAGGATTGTCTCGAATAGAGGCGAAAGGTCGTGGTTCTCTTCGGTAAGCGAATATTGGGCGATGCCCTGTTTCGCTATTGTGTAGACGACGGGAAAATCTATCTGCTCATCGTTGGCGCCGAGCGATATGAAAAGGTCATATACTTCGTTGAGCACCTCGGCGGGGCGGGCGTCCTTCCTGTCTATCTTGTTGATGACAACTATCGGTTTCAAATCAAGTTCGAGCGCCTTCCGAAGGACGAACTTCGTCTGCGGAAGCGGGCCCTCCGCCGCGTCGACCAGAAGGAGCACGCCGTCTACCATCATGAGTGTCCGTTCCACCTCCCCGCCGAAGTCAGAGTGACCCGGCGTGTCGACAATGTTTATCTTTACATCCTTGTACCTCACGGACGCGTTCTTCGCGAGTATGGTGATCCCTTTCTCACGCTCGAGATCGTTCGAGTCGAGAATGCGCGTGCCCATGTTCTGGTTTTCCCTGAATGTCCCGGTTTGCTTGAGCATATGGTCTACAAGCGTGGTCTTGCCATGGTCGACGTGCGCAATTATGGCGATGTTTCTCAGTTTATAGTCTCTCATTTAAAAAACTCTTCTCGTTTGTATCGTGACAACGTTCGGGTAAATGTACCATGGCGAGCTCGTCCCGATAAATTCGGGATCCTGGTCTGGAGCTGATCGTCCCGCCGACTTGGCTGACGGACGCGACAGCGAATATTCCGATGGAACCTATTTACGCTGGCATAAGATAACACAATCGGGCGAGAGAGAAAAGTGCCGTGTGCCAGGCGGGTGGCGTAAGTGCCCGGACCTTAATCACTTATCGATTCTGTGCATACCCTTAAGTCAGGTGCCAAGCGGTTTCTCCTCGCACGCACATCGCGGTTCATTCCTACTTAACTATTCTATACGGAAGTGCCATAATTATTAATATAATAAACATGACACGCTATATAGTGAAAATAATGCTTGTCTTTTAGATGCAAATGTTTATTTTCTAAAGACGAATAACGTAAATGTTCTGTGAGGTGACTCCTCCCCCCGGTTTTTCGCAGGGGACCGACGGAACGCTGTAGCAACTCAAATACTCAAGGTTTGAACGAATGAAAAGATTCTGGATCATTGGTGCAATAGTACTTTCAATCTTTGTTTCGCGGAAGGCGCTGGCGCAGTCGGCCGGTGCTGCGTTATCAGGCAACGTCACTGCCGCGGCGCCCACTTTGCAGTCCTCCGGTGTAAACACTGGCGACACAACCTGGATGCTCGTATCCACCGCCCTCGTCATGCTTATGACCCCCGGACTCGCTCTTTTCTATGGCGGAATGGTCAGACGGAAGAACGTCCTCGGGACCATTATGCAGAGCTTCATCGCGCTTGGCGTGGTCACGCTTCAATGGGTGTTGTTTGGTTATTCTCTCGCGTTCGGACCGGACATCGGTCACGTCATAGGGAGTCTGAAATGGATCGGGCTTAACGGTGTGGGGATGCTCCCCAACCCTGATTATTCCCCGACGATACCTCACGAAGCATTTATGATGTTTCAAATGATGTTTGCGATAATCACGCCGGCGCTGATCACGGGGGCGTTCGCGGAGAGATTCAAGTTCAAGTCGTACATAGTCTTCATCATCCTCTGGTCCACGCTCGTATATGACCCGCTCGCACACTGGGTATGGGGAGTGGGGGGGTGGATGAGGAATCTCGGCGCGATAGACTTCGCGGGAGGATTGGTGGTACACGTCAGCTCGGGTGTTTCGGCACTTGTCGCCGCGCTCGTGATCGGGCGTCGACGAGGATACGGTCAGGAGCCTATGCCGCCTCATAACCTCACGATGACTCTGATAGGCGCGGCGCTTCTCTGGTTCGGATGGTTCGGATTCAACGCGGGGAGCGCGCTGGCGTCAGGTGCGCTGGCGACATCCGCTTTCCTCGCGACTCAGATAGCCGCGGCAGCTGCGGCCCTTTCATGGACCATGGCGGAATGGTACACGCGCGGAAAGCCTACCGTGCTCGGTGCCGCCTCCGGCGCGGTGGCGGGACTCGTCGCCATCACCCCCGCGTCCGGTTTTGTCGGACCGATGGCGGCGCTCTTAATCGGCCTCATCGGAGGAATAGTCTGCTTCGTCGGCATCAGGATAAAGGAGAAGTTTCATTACGACGATTCCCTCGATACCGTCGGTGTCCATGGTTTGGGAGGGGCATGGGGCGCCATCGCTACCGGCCTCTTTGCATCAGTAGCGATTAATCCCGCAGGAAGCAACGGCCTCTTCCACGGCAACATAGTACTTCTCGGAGCTCAGCTCCTCGCTCTAGCTGTTGTGGTACTCTATGCGTTCGGTATGTCCTGGGCTATTCTCAAGCTGCTGGACAAGACGTTTGGACTCCGCGTTTCCCCGGAGGACGAGATGGACGGGCTTGACCTCGCGGAGCACGGAGAGAGCGGCTACGTCTTCGAGGAACTCTGATGTGTCTTCAGATGCAGGAAGGGAGGGAAGGTGAAAAACGTAAATGCGACATTGGCCGATGCCGGGCAGGCGGAATTAACTTAGTTAAGCGGTGAAACGGGGAGACTCCGGCGCTGTTGACACAGTCCTTTTCCCGGAATATATTCGCTGAGAGAATGTGAATGGAGGAGCACCATGTTTCGCAAGGAATCCGAATGGGAAGTCATATGCGATGTCTGCAACGGCACCTGCTTCGTTGGAGTTACGCAGAGAGAGAAGGGATACGAATTCATCGAGTGCGAGAAATGCCATGGTACGGGCCGGGTGCCTGTGACCCAGTACGGTTTCTCCACTGATGACGACGACGAGTGAGCTGCATCCCGGCCGCGACGCAACTCCAGAGCAATGCCGATTTTCCTGACTCTTAAGACCGATTAAACCCGCTAATCACCCGCCTGCCGGTAAAGACGGCGGAGCGTTTACGTTCTTCCTCTCCATGTCAGGGTTTCTTCAACCTCCTCCTTGCCTTTTTGACACTAGCCGGCGATACTCTTGTTGAAGACAGATGAAAGACGACGACCTATTAATCCTACCTGATCTCACAATCCCTCTTTCCGAGGTCCGGTTTCGAACATCGAGGAGCGGCGGACCGGGAGGACAGAACGTCAACAAGGTGGAATCGAAGGTCGAACTCCTCTTCGACGTTGCGGCGAGCATGAGCCTCACGGAGGGCCAGCGCGCGCGATTGTTCTCAAGTCTTGGGAGGAGAATCGACACGGACGGAATTTTTCATCTCTCATCGCAGGTATCGAGGAGTCAGCGGGAGAACAAGGAGGCGGTCCTTGCTGAGTTCGAGCGCCTGGTGAAGCTCGCGTTCAGGCCTCGCAAGAAGAGAATGAAGACCAATCCTACGAGGGCGTCGAAGGAAAAAAGGCTGAGGGGAAAGAAAATCCGCGCCGAGAAGAAGAAATATAGAAGCTTTCGCGGGGGCGACTGAGGGTTAGATGTAGTCTTCCCGCCTCTGGACGCTTCTTAGCGGCTCCCCCCGCGAGAACCTGAGTATGTTATCGAGCGCTCTGTCAAGTACTCTCATGTAGATCCCATCCGTAAGAAATGAATTGTGGGGGGAACCCAAGATGTTGTCGAGCTCGAAAAAGGGATAGTGGATTTCGAACCTGGGGTGGTTGAACGGCTCTATCCACCATGCCTCGATGCCTGCCTTGAAATTAGGCCGAGCCCTCAAATGCTCATACAGATCCTTTTCAACCACAAGGTCCCCGCGTGCCACGTTTATCAAGACAGCGTCCGGCTTCATGATCTCGAGTTCCCTTCTTGAGATCAGGCCGCGCGTTCTCTTGTTGAGCCCGATTGTCAGGAGGAGGAAGTCCGATTCCCGCAGGAGCCTCCCAAGGTCATCCAGCGTTCCGATAAAATCGACATTATGGTCGGTCCTTCCGGTCGAGTTGATGGCGAGAATCCTCATGCCGAATGCCCGTGCGATCTCCGCCGTCTTCTTTCCTATACCACCGTATCCGACTATGCCGAGAGTCGATCCTTTGAGCATCTTGTGCGGGGTCTTCTGGTCAAATACTCCCTCACTGAGTCCGTGGTGCAGCGGGAGAAAGTTTCTGGCCAATGCCAGCATCATCCCGATCGCATGTTCGGCTATCGGCTCGCTGTATGCGCCACCGTTACTGCAGATCGTGATTCGCGGGTCGATCCTATCGTATGGAATTATGTCCGCGCCGGCAAGCGTTATCTGGATCAGCTTCGTGTTTTTGAGGCAGGCTATTTCTTCTTCCCTGATGTCGCGGCGGAAGTTCATTGCCAAAATAACGTCAGCCTCCTCCAAGAGAGACTTTCGCTCCGCCTCGGGCGCTTCGGAGAGGAAACTCAGCTCAAAGACGCCTCCGACTCTTTTTCTCACCAGGTCGGCCATCTCTTTGTTCATCTTTTGCGCCACGAGAAGTTTCATATCGTCTCCCTTTGTCCTTACGCCCGGAATCTAACAATCACAAGTCTGAACCCTTTGTCTGGATTCTGTTGAGGAGGTAGTTCATATCGTCCGCGCTCCCGGTCAGGAATATGAATGTCTCAATTCTAAAAGGGAATTCTGTTTCCAGCTTTATCCTGGCGGTCTGCGCGTTTTGGATGACCCCATAGCTAGGGGAATGCTCCCAGGCTTCGAGCGAAAACGGATGCTGGAACTTCATGAGCGCGAATTCCTCCCCCTCGAGCGCGAGGAAATTCCGGTCGAGTTCCGCCACGCGCAGCCCTGGCGCGAAATGGAACATCAGCTCGACGACGTGCGAGCCCTCGCCGAGGAGATCGTCCTGAATTCGGAACGTCCTCTGCCGCTTGTTGAAAGTGATTTCTCTTCGGTGGACTACTGGTTGCCGAAGCCGTTCGAACGCGTGGTGTTCCGCTTCTATGACGTCCTGATCGTCTGTCGATTTCCAGTTCACCAGTAGCGGTCTGGTCGTGTCGCTCTTTATCGACCAGAGTCCGTTGAACTCGGCCTGCTCGGCCCCGTCCACGACGATAGTGTTGTGTGAATACGTCGACCGCAGTCTGTTGCGGACTGCGGTATCAGAAGTGTAGCAGAAGGTTCCCCTGTCGACGATGAACTGGTTCTTCCCCGAAACCGTGACACCGAGAACGTCGTTATGCCCGTGACCGCCGCGTCCGTTCATCCCGATGTCGCCGAAATCGAATGAGCAATGATCCCTTCCCGTCCGCATGAAGGCGAAGCCGCCCTCTTTGTAGATCGACGACCTGGCGGCTTTATCCGCTTCCAGCGACGTAAACTTCTCGTATCCGTCGCCGCCGAGGAGGAAGAGCGCTAGCTCACTGAATCCACCTGCCGCCGCCTTCATGTCGCTTCTCCCGAACAGTGCCGCCCCGACGGCAAGTATATCACGGTGATCGTTGTGGTCAATGGTCGCTCTCATTCGGAACACGCGCCCGTCGTCCGCGTCGCCGATGCTGGGCACCCTGCCATCCCGCATCGTCGCGTCACTGAGGAATGTAAACATCTTCTCGAGTCGAACCGTGTATTCTTCGGAGACGGAAAAACCGTTCAACTTCAGGAGGACGTAGGCCGCCGTGAACAATTCTGCCACGAGTCTCTGGTAACTGGTCGATTTTTCATAATCGGTCCCATCTGCGTAAACCTGTCTTGGTATCTCGCGTTCGAGCTCCTTCCTCGCGAAGTCAACCCAACGCCTCCCCGTCTTCGTGTCGTAGAAGAGGATCCCCAAAAATATCAGCCCGACGAGGTCAGAGATGTAGTGGTTTCCGCTCCTCAGGCTTCTTTCAAGGTTATAGCGTATGAAGACGCCATGCTCATAAAGTGAGGAAAGAAGCAGGGTAAGAAACCTGTCGTCGATCCTTGTCGAGCCGCCGAAGTACATCAGCCCCGCAATCAGGTTGATCGCCCTGATCGCGGCTTCCATGGGGGTCTTCCAGTTTACTCCGTAGCCGACTGGATTTTTCTCGATCCAGTCTGTGACGAGCTCCTTGAATTTGTCAGTGTGCGCTTCGCTGCGGCTTACCCAGTAAGCCTTGCCGAGCCAGATAGCCTGGTGAAGCCTGCTGACTTCCCATGGCACCTTGATGTCCGATTTCTCACCGAGTCCGAGCGGGTCGATCTCGGTATAATACGCGGGGTCCCATTTCTTGCCGCTCTTGAAATCGAAATGCCAGTCGATGCTCTTCCCGAACGCGTGTATGCCGGAGCCGAGTGTCTGGAATTTGTTCTCGTGGACAAGGTCAGCATCGTCCATGATCGTATCGAACCCGCCGAGGGACGTCATGAGGTTGATGTAAAACTCTTTGCGGTTACTGGGGCTGAGGAAGAAGCGGGAGCGGAGAGATTGTCTGAGTACACCCGGGAATGGATTGCCGCCTCCGCCTTTGAATCTTTTTTCCAGTCGCGCAGGAGAGATGATATTGCGAAGAATTCTCACCCTGATCTGATAGAGGTGTCTGGTGATGATTCTTGAGTAGACCGCCCTTGCCAGTTCCTTTTGAGATGACATTTCCATCTGTCGAGTAAGCTAACGATTTGGAGTGAATTTCTAAAGCTGAACCTGGCATGCGTTCTTTCGGCGGAGGCCAGGTATCGTAAGACCAGTTGCCCCCGTACGGAGTTGTCGCTCTTAGAAGACAATTTGTTAAATTGATTCCGTCGTCGGCTCGTATGGCATCGTGCGGCTGAGTTAAACGGCTGGTGGGTCAAGGAGGACCCGTCACGGCATGAATGATAAAATTACCGGAGAACTTTTTGACTAGGCTTATCTTTTGGATGAACATCCCTTCTTTTTACCAGGGAGATCTGTTTAGGGCCCTGTCAGGAGTTGAGGGAATTGATCTGAATGTGTATTTCTCCGGCAGACTTCCCGCAGACCGGCTGAGCTTGGGATGGCAGGACGATTTGTCGGGATTCCATTGCGAGTTCATCGACGGAAAACTGAAGGTAACGGACGCGATATGGAAGGCGCTAAGTCAGACAAACAGCGTCCACGTTGTCGGAGGCTTATGGGCCGGTAGAATGCAGGAGGCCGTCCTTGCAACCCTCGCGGCAGCTGGTTCGAAATACTTCATTTACTCGGAAGCGCCTGAGCCAGGAAGCGTCGTCCCCGGATTAAGATCGAGTCTCCTCGTATCGCTGGGGAAACCTCTCGTGAGGAAAGCTTCGGGGTTGCTGGCAATTTCACACTTCGCGCGCGATTACTTCATATCGCTTGGCGCCGACAGGTCGAAGGTCCTGCCGTTCGGATACTTCAGATCTTTTCCCCCGGGCTTTAGGAAGTCCGGACGGACTGGAGAAGACAGTGGAGTCGACGCGATATACGTCGGGCAGCTTGTGCACAGGAAGGGGATCGACGTCCTACTGGAGGCCGCGCGCCCTCTATTCGCCGCTCATGGCGGGTTTCGGCTTCACCTTGTGGGGAGCGGCGATAAAGAGAATGAGTACAAGAAGTGGGTCGCTGACAACGGGCTCTCTGATCGCGTTCGTTTCGAAGGCGCTATGGCTTCGGCGGCCGTGATGGAACGTATATCGAAAGCGGATGTGCTCATCCTCCCGTCGCGCTGGGACGGCTGGGGATTGGTTGTCAACGAGGCGCTGATGGCCGGTGTGCCGGTCATCGTGTCTGACATGTGCGGAGCCGCGGATTTGGTCTCGAACGGTGTGAACGGATATACTTTTCGTTCGGGAGACGTAGCTGATCTGCGAGCGAAACTTCAATCTGTGGTTGGCCGAAAGGTGTCGGAGTCTCTTTCGATTAAGGCCGAAGAAACCGGCGTTAACCTCAGTGCCGAGAACGCCGCAAAATATCTGGTGGAAATCCTAGTTGGGAACGGCGCGCCCCAACACGAGAGAGCCCAATTCCCATGGGTCCTTCCGGACCCCTGATCCGATTTACCTACTTCAGGATATGCTAGTCGAATTGTGATACATATCCATGTGTTCCTGCACGAAGCGGACCTGCCGCAAGATGCCTTCCTCTATATCGTATCTTGGCGAGAAAGCCAGAATCGATTTGCTTCTTGACACGTCAGCGCCGGTCCTGCGGACATCTCCACGCTCAGTGTGTTTCCTTTCGATGTTGATGCGAGAACCGGTGGCCTTCTCGACTATGGAGATGACCTCGTTCATCGAGACGACATGCCCACCGCCGATGTTGAAAATTCCAGCTGAATCGGGATTCGTCGCCGCGAGCCACATCCCCTCCACGACATCCAGCACGTACGTGAAGTCTCGTTCCTGATTTCCATCTCCGAAGAGGGAGAACTTCTTTCCTGAAATTGCCGCATATATTAGGCGAGTGAAAGCCATGTCTGGACGTTGCCTCGGTCCATACACGGTGAATAGCCTCAGCGAAACGACAGGGACTTTGAAATTGCCGCTGTAAAGGAAACAGAGGTTCTCGCCCGCCAGCTTTGTTGCACCATACGGTGAATATGGTGCAGTTTTATGTTCTTCGTTTACCGACTCTTCGGAGATCTGACCGTAAATCGATGACGATGAAGCATACACGAATTTCCTTAGACCCTGCAAATCCTTCACGGCTTCGAGCAGGCGTTGCGTCGACAGGATGTTGTTCTTGACGTATATGGAAAATTTGTCGCCCCAGCTTCCGCGAACACCAGGCTGGGCGGCAAGGTGGAACACGAAGTCGACATTTTTAAGCGCCGAACCCAAATCGGAAGTCATGATGTCGTCCTGGACGAAGGCGAACTTCTGGCTGCCCGTGAGATTATCCAGATTGCTTTTCTTGATCTCCAGATCGTAGTAATCTGTCAGGCTGTCAATGCCGACAACGTTCAGTCCGGCCGACAGGAGTCTCTCACAAAGGTGAGACCCAATGAACCCCGCGCATCCAGTTACAAGTGCCTTCAAAATAGACTTCCTCCTTTGACGGATTGATTGCGTTTGGCAGAGAACGTCTCGATGACGTGTATTTACCGCACGAAAGATAAAAGATTTGCCCCAATCATTCATCTCATG
>JAKAMG010000003.1 GCA_021812985.1 Bacteroidota bacterium | reverse complement strand
AGTCTTGCCCCGAAGCGTGAACTGATGAGGAGGGTCGACGCGCTTCGCAAGCCGGGGACAATTGTGAGTTCCAATTCGAGCGGCATCCCCATGTCTCAAATTTCAGAGGGGCTTTCTGAAGACTTTCGCCGGCATTTCCTGGGAACACATTTTTTTAACCCGCCGAGATATCTCTATCTGCTGGAGCTTATACCAACAGACGAGACCTCGCCGGAGGTGATTCGTTTCATGCGCCAGTTCGCCGAGGAGACGCTAGGTAAAGGGACTGTCCTTTGCAAGGACACGCCGAACTTCGTCGGTAACAGGATAGGCGTCGCCGCGATTATGTACGTAATACACAAGATGGTTGAGAAAGACTACACCATCGAAGAAATTGACGCCATTACAGGCCCCGCTTCCGGCAGGCCTAAGAGCGCGACGTTCAGGACAGGCGATATTGTAGGGCTGGATACGCTGATTCATGTGGCGGAAAATCTATACGATGCTGCTCCAAGTGATGAGATGCGCGATTACTTCAAGGTGCCTCAGTTCATCGACGACATGCGGAAGAAGAACTGGCTTGGCGAAAAGACGAAGGCAGGCTTTTACAGGAGAATAAAGAACGAGAAGGGCGAGACGGAGATTCTGACTCTCGACTACAGGACGATGGAACACCGGCAGAGGCGCAAGGCTTCCTTCGGATCCATCGACATGGGGAAGAATATGGAAGATGTATCGGAGCGGGTAAAGAATCTTGCCTACGCGAAGGATCGGGCGGGGGAATTCTTCTGGGACACTACCGCGGCAGTTTTGCTTTACAGCGCTAACCGCATACCGGAGATCGCGGATGATATATTGAGCATCGACAACGCGATGAAGTGGGGATTCGGATGGGAACTCGGCCCGTTCGAAACCTGGGATGCAATCGGTCTTGAGAAATCGGTCGCCAGGATGAGGGATGAAGGGAGGCAAGTTCCAGATAAGATCGTTCGGATGCTGAACGACGGCGCAAAAAGTTTCTACAAGGAAGAAGACGGCAGGGTGCTGTTCTACGACTTCGGCTCCAAATCGTACAAGCCAGTCCCCTTGCCGAAGAAGCTGATAAGTCTGAGACTCGAGTCAAAGAAGGGAAGAATCATTAAGTCAAATGCAGGAGCTTCACTGATAGATATCGGAGATTCGGTGGCATGCGTTGAGTTCCACTCGAAGGCCAACGTGATTGGCGAGGACGTAATCCAGATGACCGAATTCGGGCTGAAGAAGCTTGAAACGGACTACGATGCTCTGGTCATAGCCAACCAGGGAAAGTACTTCTCAGCCGGGGCGAATCTGATGCTTATACTCATGCTCGCGCAGGAGGGGGAGTTTGATGAGATAGCCCAGGCCATAAAGATTTTTCAGGGGATGGACATGAGGATCAAGTACGCCCCGAAACCTGTGGTAGTGGCGCCCTTCAACATGACGCTCGGTGGAGGCTGCGAGATGACCCTGCATGCACCGCGAGTCAGGGCATCTGCCGAGACATATATGGGACTGGTGGAAGTCGGCGTTGGTCTCATTCCAGCCGGAGGCGGTACAAAAGAGATGCTCGCGAGAAGTCTTTCCCGTGCTCCGAGGGTCGCAGACGCGGATCTGATGCCCTTCGTCAGGGAAGTCCTCGAGACCATAGGAACCGCCAAGGTGGCGACGAGCGCCGATGAAGCGAAGTCGCTCGGATTCATCCGACAGACAGATGGAATCTCGATGAACGAGAAGTTCCTAGTCTACGACGCGAAGGCGAGTGCGCTCGCGATGGTTCAGGAAGGCTATCGTCCGCCGGAGCGAGCGAAGATAATGGCACTCGGACAGCCCGTGCTCTCTGCGCTCACGCTCGGCCTTTATCTCTGGAAGGAGGGGCGGCAGATAACTGACTACGAGTTTCACATCGGCAAGAAACTGGCCTATGTGCTCACCGGCGGAGACCTGACATCGGCCCAGGAAGTTGACGAGGACTACATACTTGACCTCGAGCGCGAGGCCTTCCTCAGCCTCTGCGGCGAGCGGAAGACACAGGAGAGGATTCAGTACATGCTCAAGAATAATAAAGCGCTGAGGAATTGAGGAGTAATAAGGCAAATGGCCTTCGGACGTCAGTCGGTTTATGAGTCAAAGCTCATTCGGCCATTTGAGATATTGGCAGGAGTAAGAAGTGAGAGATTTCAGGTCAGTGAAGCTCTGGCAACAAGCACACAGCACAACGCTCAGAGTCTATAAGTGCGCAATGAGCTTCCCGAAGGATAAACTCAGCGGGATTGTCAGCCGCAGCAAGTGGGCAGGCGTATCGATTCCGGCGAAGAATGGTGAGGGGTCGGACGAAAGAGGTGACGCCGATTTGTCAAACTTCCTTGAGATTGGTTTGTGCTTCGGGCGCGAGCTGGAATATCCTCTCCTCCTGTCGAAGGATCTCAACTGCCTTTCGCGGGCTGGGAATGCCAATCTGGAGGGGGCTGTGGTCCAACTTCAGAATACGCTGAGGCCGAGGGCTGATGCCTGATTGCCTGCAAGCCAATAACCGAAGACTTAGGAGAATTCGATCATGCACGACGCAGTAATTGTAACATCAGTAAGGACCGCAGTAGGCAAGGCGAAGAAGGGGGCGCTGAGAGACGTGCGCCCTGACGAGATGGCCGCGGAGGTCATCAAGGCGGCGGTTGAACGCACGCCCGGACTCGATCCGGAATCTGTCGACGACATCCTCATCGGCTGTGCGATGCCCGAAGCCGAACAGGGGATGAACGTGGCCAGGATTGCGGCTCTCAGGGCCGGCATGCCTGTTTCGGTACCGGCAGCGACAATCAACCGATTTTGCTCTTCGGGACTCCAAACTATCTCGATGGCTGCTGAGAGGATTATGTCGGGCTTCGCGGATACAATAATTGCCGGTGGAACTGAGACAATGAGCCTCGTACCGATGGGCGGGCTCAAAGTCGTTCCAAACCCCCATCTCGTCGAAACGAATCCCGAGGCGTATCTCAACATGGGTCTGACCGCCGAGCGTGTCGCGGTGCAATACAAAGTTTCCCGCGAGGATCAGGACAGATTCGCGCTTGGGAGTCATCAGAAGGCTGTGGCAGCCATCAGAGCCGGGCGCTATTCGGATGAGATAGTGCCACTCAAGGTGAAGCGGAAGATTCGAAAGGGGACAAAGAACTTTACGGAAGAAATTGTGTTCGATACGGATGAGGGGCCGCGTGAGGATACTACTCTTGAGAAGCTCGCGCAGCTTAAGCCGGCATTCCTGCAGGGGGGGACGGTCACTGCGGGGAATTCGTCTCAGATGAGCGATGGCGCGGCTGCATCTGTGGTCATGAGCGCGGAGAAGGCCAAGGAACTTGGGCTCAAGCCGATCGCCAGGTTTGTCTCGTTTGCCGTGGCGGGAGTGCCGCCGGAAATTATGGGGGTAGGTCCCATCAAGGCCATACCCAAAGCATTGTCGCTTGCAGGACTAAAACTCCACGATATAGACGTAATAGAATTGAACGAAGCATTTGCCTCCCAATCGGTAGCTGTCATCAGGGAACTTGGCCTGGACGAGGACAAGGTTAACGTCAACGGAGGCGCGATTGCGCTTGGCCACCCGCTTGGCTGCACCGGAGCCAAACTCACTGCGTCGCTTCTCCATGAGATGAAGCGGCGGAACGCGAAGTACGGCATGGTAACCATGTGTATCGGCGGAGGCATGGGCGCGGCCGGAATATTTGAAAACTTAATCTGAGGGACCAGAAATGGAGACGACTATGAAGCAAGCGGCGAATTACAAGAAAGGGGGAAGCTTCCTCATTGAAGTCACGGGAGCCGACGCCGTTTTTACCCCTGAAGATTTCACCGAGCAGCACAAAATGATCGCGGATACTACGAGGGATTTCGTCGACAAAGAAGTCATGCCGAACGTCGACAAGATTGAGGAGTTGAATTACGATTTGTCGGTGGGCCTTCTGCGAAAGGCGGGTGAAATTGGACTTCTCTCGGTGGACATCCCTGAGGAGTACGGAGGTCTTGGACTCGATAAAACAAGCTCAATGCTCGTGGCAGAGAACATGGGGAGAGCGGGGGCTTTTGCCGTCAGCCATGGAGCCCACACGGGCATAGGTACACTCCCAATAGTGTACTTCGGTACGGATGAGCAGAAGCAGCGCTACCTCCCTAAGTTTGCGACGGCCGAGCTCATCTCATCGTACTCTCTTTCCGAGCCTGGTTCAGGGAGCGACGCTCTCTCGGCCAAAACAGTTGCTACTCCGTCACCCGACGGAAAGCGGTACACTCTGAACGGTACCAAGATGTGGCTCTCCAACGCCGGGTTTGCGGATGTTTATATTACATTCGCCCAGGTCGGCGGCGACAAGTTCACCTCCTTCATACTCGAGAAGAACTTCAAGGGGGTCTCACTCGGGAAAGAGGAGAAGAAGATGGGGATCAAGGGCTCCTCAACGAGGGCGCTGAATCTTGACAATGTAGAGGTGCCCGCCGCGAACGTAGTAGGAGAGATCGGAAAAGGGCACAGGGTCGCCTTGAACATACTGAACATAGGAAGGTTCAAGCTTGGCGCGAGCGTTATAGGGGGCGCGAAAGCGGTGATCACTGAGTCGGTGAAATACGCGAAGACACGTAAACAGTTTCAGGTGCCGATATCGTCTTTCGGCCTCATCAAACATAAGCTGGGCGAGATGGCGATCAGGACTTTCGTCGGTGAGACCATGGTTTACAGGACCGCCGGCCTTATAGACGGGATTCTCCACAACGTAGACAAGTCGAGTTCCGAATCGGGCATGCTGACGCTTAAGGGGATAGAGGAATACGCGGTTGAATGCAGCATAATCAAGGTGTACGCTTCAGAGATACTCGATTATGTTGCGGACGAGGGGGTGCAGATATTTGGAGGCTATGGCTTCACGGAGGAATATCCGGTGGCCAGGCCTTACCGTGATTCCAGGATAAACCGGATATTCGAAGGAACGAATGAGATTAACAGGCTCCTCATTCCATCCATGCTGATAAGGCGGGCGATGAAGGGCGAACTCCCGCTCATGTCCGCGGCGCAGCGATTGATGGAGGAGGTGATCTCCTTTTCTCCCGGCGAGTCATCATATGAAGGTTTCCTCGCCGATGAACTCAACCTCGCCTCAAACGCGAAGAAGATTGGTCTTCTCGTTTCCGGCGTTGCTTTCCAGAAATATATGGACAAGCTCGAGAGAGAGCAGGAGGTGATATGGCACATCAGTGATATAGCGATGGAGTCGTATGCCATGGAGAGTGTTCTTCTCAGAGTGAGAAAGATGGAGATGGCAGGCGGGAAGGACCTAGACTTCTACTCGGGGCTCGCGAGGGCGTTTGTCTACGACGCAATAGAGAGGGTAGAGAGTCACGCGAAAGCTGCCCTGGCCATTATCGCGGAGGGTGATATGCTAAGGACGTATCTCACGGCAATTCGCCGGCTCCTCAAATACACGCCGATCAACTCAGCATACATAAGGCGTGATATCGCCGACCATCTTGCCGAAGCTGATAAGTACGACCTGTGATGACATTGCGGCGGGTGGTTCGCTGCCCGCCGGAGGCCTAAGCCACCAAGTATCGGGAAAGCGTTCCGATCAGCTCGGAGAAATCGTTTTTGGTGAGGCCATATATATTGTGGTCCAGGAAACCGTCACCGATTCGTTCGTTCTCGCGAAGGACCCCTTCGAATTTGAAGCCGAGGTTTCTTATCACGGCGTTGCTAGCGGCGTTCCCGGTAGCAGCCTGTATGAATACCCTGTGGAGGCGAAGGTTCTCGAAGAGGTAGCGCAGCAGGAGGGCTGACGACTCGGTGACGAAATGCTGGCCCGCGCTTTCGCGCCTTATCCAATATCCGATCCCTGTCCTTTGATTCATCCAGTCAATCTGGTGCGTTCCTACCAACCCTATGGTCTCCCCATGATGCGTGATGCAAAGATGTATCGCTGATCTAAGGCGCATGTCATAGATCCATTGTTCCACGATGTGTCGTTCATCGTCGATTGATTGCACGAAAGGAACCCAGGGAAGCCATTTCTCGAGATGGTCGCGGGAAGCGTTGATGATGCCGAAGAGTGGTTCGACGTCGGAGAGTTCGGCCGAGCGGAGGACGACCCTCCGACCGGTGATGACGAGGGAATTGAATTCATCCATGCTGAAAGATATCCTCCCGGAGAGAGCGAGGCAAGCATACTCTGATTTTGCCCGCCCTATTGGAAGCTGAGCTTTTATAGAGCTAAATTCTACCGTTGAAGGCGGATGTTGTTCCACTTCATGCGTGGGATCCGCCTAAGGGAGAGCACCCTGTCGAAATGGTTGGACGTATGAACTTACACAAAGCGTTGGCAACGAGACCAGGCCTCGTGTGATGTTCCGGACACAATCAGTGCCCCCCGGCGTTTAGTCCCGGCGACGTGGCCATGCGTTTCAATTTCTAGAATGAGATTCATTGGAGGCGCACCTTGCTCTACAAATACGTGGCTGTTGCATATGCTGCTACCAATTTGCTCCTCGCCCTGATTGTGTTTCTCAAGGCCAAACGCAGCCTGGTCGTGAGGTTTTACCTGTTTCTCGTCGTGAGCCTCGTCGTCTTCGGAGCATGCGGATATCTCTACTCCTTTCCGCTTACAAATGTGCAGGCGGCCGTTATCGGGGCGGCGGGATCATTCCTTTTCGCACTCTTTCCTTTCTTCTTCCTCCATTTCATGATTATTATGGTACGACGGGAAGAGCTCCTGCAGTCGCCCTTCACAGTCGGACTTATCTATTTTGCAGGCCTCTTCAGCTATACATTTGAGTTAATAGGATTAATTCCAAAACCTGTCGCGCACGGAGTCGGGCTGTCCCCCGTCGGATATGTCTTTCTGGTAACCTGGATGTCGGTAGCGTTCAGCATCGGAGTCGCTATCCTTTTCACGTTCGTCAAAGGATTTTCTGACAGGGGGATGAAATCTAATCTTCTCGTGGCCGGGTTCGCGCTTCTTCTCCTTCTTCTTCCGGGACCGTTTACGGAGTCAATATTCTTTGCCTTCTTTCCCAAGAGTATGGAGCTGTATCTGGTGTCATCTCTTATGTCTCTTGTGATAGCGCTCTACTTCGTATTCCGGCACAAGATAATAGTCAACACTTTATATGACTCCATAAAGTCTGCGCTGACTTTCATGAGCGACGTCCTCTTCAGGTTGGACGACGGTATGAACATCCAGTTCGCAAGAGGCGGCGGACTCGCGTCTCTTGGTTACAAAGAAAACGAGCTCACAGGTAGAAGCATCTATGAATTGACAAATCACGGGGAAGTGATAAAGTCTTATAGGGAGCGGGCGTTGGAGGGGAATGAAGAGGATATTGTTGTCGATGTTGATTTCGTTTCGAAGGAGGGCGGCCCTGTCCAGATGAACCTCTCAATGACGGTCGTCGTGGAGACGGGGCAAATAGTTGGCTTCGTTGGGATCGGGAGAGACAACACGGAGAGGAAACGATCTGAACTTTTACAGGCGGCGCTGTATCGGCTTGCTGAGATTACACGCGTTACCGAAAGCCTTAAGGATTTCTGTAAATCCATTCACGAAGTGATTTCCCAGGTCGTACCGGCAAGGGATTTTTACATTGCGATGCGGGATGATATCTCGCATAAACTCGTTTATCCATATTACGAAAACCATGTCTATCCCATCCCCCAGACTCATCCTGGTCTCGACGGCTTCAACGAACAAGTTATGATGAGCGGTAGTCCGTCGGTGCTGACGACTAATGATCCGTCTGACCTAGATGAACGTGGTCAGACCGGGGTGCGATTGAGTAACCCGATAGATTGGGTGGGCATTCCGTTGAAGACGGCCTCGGGGACAATAGGCGTCCTCGGAGTCGAGAATTATTCGGAATCCCACAGGTTGGGCGAGAGGGAGAAGAACCTCCTCTCGCTTCTCTCAGGTCAGATCGCAACTTCTGTCGAAAGAAAGAAGACTGAAGAGAAGATCAGGGAGCAGGCCGCGCTCCTCGACAAATCCCAGGACGCCATTATACTCGAGACGCTCGACGGAGTGATAACGTTCTGGAACCAGGGGGCCTCTAGGATTTACGGTTGGGAGCCTGACGAGGTTACCGGAAAAACGTTTGCCAATCTGTACGGTGGAACCCTTTCCGAAGGCACGAAGAATGCTGACCAGGCCGTCAGGAGTGGCGGAGAATGGTCGGGCGAGGTTGAAACGACCAACAGATCGGGCGAAAGCATAGTTCTGGACTGCAGATGGAAACTTGTTACAGATATCGATGGTAGGCCGCGAGCCATCATGAAGGTGTGTACCGACATTACGGAAAGGAAGAAGCTTGAGGCGCAGTTCATGAGGGCCCAGCGGCTCGAAAGCATCGGCACGCTCGCCGGCGGCATCGCGCACGATCTGAATAACGTGCTCTCACCGATAATGATGTCAGTCAGGACGCTTAAGCGCCGGCTTGACGATGAGCCAAGCGGGAAAATACTCGAAGCCATAGAATCGAGCGCGAAGCGGGGAGCTGACATGGTTCGGCAGGTCCTTATGTTCGGACGGGGCGCAAAAGGGGAAAGGCTGATCCTTCAACCAAGACATTTGATCAGGGAAATAATGAATATTGCAACGGAGACCTTCCCGAAATCGATTAAAGTCGAACACGTGATCCCTAGAGATCTGTGGACGGTTCTTGGGGACGCGACCCAACTTCACCAGGTACTCCTCAACCTTTGTGTCAATGCCAGGGATGCCATGCAGGAGGGAGGAATCCTGACTCTCAGTGCGGAGAACTTATTGATTGACAAGGATTATGCGAGGGTCCATGTTGACTCGAAGCCTGGTAAGTATGTTCTGATCACCGTATCCGACACTGGTGAAGGAATACCGCAGGGAATCCTCGACAAAATATTCGAGCCCTTCTTCACGACAAAGGATGTGGGAAAGGGAACAGGGCTCGGACTCTCAACAGCGCTCGCGCTCGTCAAGGCGCACGGCGGATTCATGACGGTTTACAGCGAGGTGAACAGGGGGACGTCCTTCCGCGTCTATCTCCCAGCTTCGGAAGTATCCGAAGCTTCACAACCTGTTGAGATTGATTTGGAGCAGTACGTCGGTCACGGGGAGATGATTCTGGTCGTTGACGATGAGTCTTCCATCAGGGAGATCGCGCGCGCCACGCTTGAAGCATACGGCTACCGGGTCATCGTAGCGAAGGACGGGGCAGAGGCCATCGCGGTTTTTGTGAAGAACATGGATTATGTCAAAAGCATTCTGATTGACAACATGATGCCCGTTCTCGACGGGAGGTCTGCAATCGCCGCCCTCCGGCGCATGGAGACCGACGTAAGGATCATCGCAACAAGCGGTTTGCAGGACGAGATCCCAAAGGATTTTGCGAATCAGATAGACGCTTTCCTCAACAAGCCCTTTACGGGCGAAAAGCTCCTTAAGACTGTACACGACGTGATGTACAGGGAGAGAAAATAGAGAGACCGGTCAGCCGGTTTGTGCCATCTTGCGATAATAATACAGGTGGGGTGGGGTGCCTGATCATGGGTCGGGTACGTGACACGCAATTGCTCTTGAGACCCGGTGCGCATAAATTACATAAAAATGGAGATTCTTTTGAGCGGTTTCAAGAAAGAGAGACTAAAGTCGCTGTTCGATGGCTTTCGGGGCAAGAGAGTTGCCGTGCTCGGTGATCTGATGCTGGACAGGTACGTGTGGGGAAGCGTTTCTCGTATTTCACCGGAGGCGCCTGTACCAGTACTCGAGGTTGAAGACGAATCGGCCAGGCTTGGCGGCGCTGCAAATGTCGCGAACAATATAAAGTCTCTTGGTGCTGAGCCGGTCCTGTTTGGAATCGTCGGAGGGGACGACGCGGGACGACTGCTTAAGGATATACTCGCTGGAATGGGGCTTACCACTGACGGCATAATTACTGACGCCAGCAGGCCAACGACCGTCAAGACCAGAGTGATTGCTCACGGTCAGCACGTTGTGAGGATGGACCACGAGGTCAAGAGCGATATCGGCGCGGGGACTGTGGCCGAAGTGTTGAAGACTCTTTCAGGGATGCGAAACGAAATCGACGCTATTCTCCTCGAAGACTACAACAAGGGGATGCTGACCAAGGAGCTGTTGTCAAGTGTAATTGAATTCGGGCGGAAATCCGGAAAGGTTATCAGCGTTGACCCTAAGCACGGTAATTTCTTCGAGTACAAGCATGTGACAATTTTCAAGCCTAACCGCAAGGAAGCGGAGGGAGCCCTCGGAATGCCCGCGGGGACGGATGAGCAGGCCCTGGTCGCGGCGCGAGCCCTCCTTAAGAAGCTGGATTGCGACAACGTTCTCCTCACGCGCGGTGAGAAGGGGATGACGCTCGTCGAAAGAAGCGGAGACTCATTGCATCTCCCGACGAAGGCGAGAAAAGTTGCCGACGTCTCTGGCGCCGGAGACACGGTGATATCTACGCTGACGCTCGCGCTTGTATCCGGCGCGACGGTCACTGAGGCGGCGGCTATCGCGAATCATGCGGGCGGCATCGTCTGCGGCGAGGTCGGCATAGCACCCGTGGACAAAGAAAGGCTGTTCATCGAAGTCCTTAACGACGCGCATTCACTGGAGTCGTGATGACAAACATATTCGCTCCATCTGAACTCGCTGCGATACTTCGCAAACACCAGGACGAAGGGAGGAAGGTAGTCTTCACCAACGGTGTCTTCGACATCATTCATCGGGGCCACGTCGAGTATCTCAACCGTGCCAGAGAACTCGGAGACTTCCTCGTTGTTGCCATAAATTCAGATTCGAGTGTGAAAAGGATAAAGGGGCAAACGAGACCGGTCGTAGCCGAAGACGACAGGGCGTTTGTTGTCTCTAACTTGAAGAGCGTGGACTACGTCTGCATATTCGGTGAAGACACGCCGTACGAAGTGATTAAAGTCCTGCAACCGGACTACCTGGTCAAGGGAGCGGACTGGAAAGTTGACGACGTAGTCGGAAAGGATATAGTTGAGGGGCGGGGAGGTAAAGTCGTGACGATCGAGTATATGAAGGGAAGGTCGACGACGAACATAATAAACAAGATTCTCTCAGGCCGCTCCCTCGAGGGGAAGTAAAATCAGACGCTTGCGATGCGCAAGAGATTTTTCTTCCCCATTTTCATCCTTTTTGTCTTTTTTCCTCTGATTGTATTCCTCGCCTCTTTCACAAGGTTTTTCAACCGCGAGGTGCGTGACGCGCTCGTCATGGTAGTTGACGACGGGACCAACGCAAATCTCCATCTCGGAGAAATTCACGGAAGTGTTTTCGGTACCTTCGTCATTGATGGCGCGGCCCTCCTGTACCATGGCCAACCGGTCGCCATGGTGGACACCGTCAGAATTTCACACCTTCCGCTTTCCCTGATCACTAAGACTATTCAGGTGACGGACCTTGAGCTCGTGAATCCGCGCTTCTTCCTGATCCGCTACAAGGATGGAACGTACAACGTCGACAGGATAGGCAAGCCGAGCGGCACGCCTGGAGGGAAGTTTGACTGGACAATCCTGGTACGCTCGGTAATCCTTCGCGGCGGCGAGTTTACGCTTTACGATTCCACCGCAGACAAGCAGGTTAATGGCAGAAACTCTAGGTCGCACCAGCGATTCGACGCGACGAATTTCAAAGTGCAAAATCTGTCTCTTGCCGCTTCCGCGAGCCTCGCAGGGGATAACCTGTCCGTTAACATGCGTAACCTATCGCTGCTACTTGAACGCCCGCGTGTAAATGTCGACTCTCTTTCCTTCGGTTTGTTCACCTCGCCCGGTGGAACCGAATTATCGGGACTTAGGCTGAGGTCGGGAAGGACGGTCATCCATGCGGACCTGACTCTGACTGGTCAGGATATCCTCGACTCGCTCAACATACATACCGTCCGGGGGAAATATTTCACGGCAAGCGTCCATGCATCGGACGCGGATCTGGAGCAGGTCAAGGATTTTGTCTCTCTCCCGCTCGATACGCTTTCAAAGTTCGGCCTTACGCTTTTTGCTTCCGGAACGCTTGACTCGCTGAACGTCAAACAGTGCCTGCTGACAACCGACAGCTGCACCGTTCCTTTGTACGCCTCGTTCACGCATGTAATAGACTCTACCATAACCATGGACGTCAGGGCTTCTGACGCGAGGGTTAACATGCGTGAGTTGAGTTCTGCGCTCAGAGGAGTGGGCTTTCCGAATGCGGGAAGGCTTGGCACGCTAAACCTATTCGCCTCCGCGCAGGGTCCGCCGCATGAGCTCCGTGTGTCGGCTGAGCTCTCGAATGAAGCTACAAAAATATCCGCCCAATCTCTGATACATAGAGACGGATACGAAGGTGAATTCGCGTTCAAGGGCCTGAACGTCGCTGAGATCGTCAACGCCGGAGGTTTCAACACGTTCCTAAACGGGAGCGGAAGCTTTGTCCTACACATGAACGGCGAATCAATACCGGATGGTACAGCGACCCTCACAATTGATTCGTCCGCTTTTGATCAGACAGTGGTGCCTCAGGCATTCGTCCAGGTCCTTTCGTCGCATGACAGCTTGGATGCCTCCGTGAACCTCCTTACATCGAGGGGGAATGTCGCGGGAAGCGCTTCCCTGAATGCCGCGACGAGTGTCTACTCCGGAGATTTCTCATTCAGCGAGCTCAACCTTGCTCCGTTCACGCACGTGAATACGCTGAAGTCTGATCTCACTGGCAGGCTGCTCGTGGACGGTCGAGGATTTAACGTAGATTCTATGCAGTCTGAGCTCTCGCTGCTTACTGAGCAATCATCTCTCGGCAAGTTCAACCTGGGTAATTCCGCGTTTGCGGTCGAGCTGAACACTACAAATACAGAAAAGGATTTGCAGGTCCATTCGCCGTTCTTTGCGGTGAGCGTCCATGGTAAATTCCTTCCGCACAAGCTTCCAGGGGACCTGGCCTCTCTGTTCGCAGGTATCGCTGATAGTTTCAGCAACAGATTCACCGGCGGTTCGGATACGCTCTCTGGGAAGTCGTCGGCCGTCCCCGGTCTTGACGCGAACGTTGACGTGGACGTCAAGGATGCAAGACTGTTCGGGCAGCTCACCGGTGACACCAGCCTTTTCGGCGACGCGTCAACACATTTCGTCGTACGATCTGATAAAGACAGTGTCTCGATCTCGGGGTACTGCTCGTCAGACACCCTGGCGTATCAGAAAGATTCGGTGAGTGTTCTGGGTTCAAACATCAACTTAGGGTTCGACTTCAGGTCAGGGCCGGGACTTTCCGTATGGAAGTCCGGGGCGTGGTCTGCTGACGGCAAAATCGGTGCAGTTGAAATTGGGAAGACGAGGCTATACGCACGCGCCCTTCACGTTGAATATTCACCGGGTGACTCCGCTCGGCCCCCCCTCCTCAATCTTGCGGTTAACGGAGGAGTTGATACTCTTGTTGGTTTTGACGTGCACGCATCCGCTAACGTGGACAACGGTGGATTCTCATTTGTTGCAGACACGGTCACCGGTTCCATTTACGGAGTGCCCTTGGCTGCGGAATCGCACGTTTTCGTCAAGTATTCACCTGAGACTTTTGTCTTTTCTCCGGCTCTTTTCAACGCGGAACTCAACAGCGTTCCCGGCACTCCCCATGCCCTGGTGACTGCGCAGGGGGCATATTCGCTAGAAAGCGGAGCCGATCTCCATTTCGGCTTTGAGAACGTCGGCCTCAGGTCGGTGCAGAAAATCATGCGTCTCGATACGACCAACCTCAAGCTGAACGGACGGGTAAGCGGTTGGGCCGACCTCAAGAACGAGGGGAGCAGGATGCTTCTTTCTCTCGGCTACCGCGGAAACAACATAGAATACAACCGGACCCGCGCAAAATGGATCGACGGAAAGCTGACGATGAATGGAGACGTGATGGCGATTGATGCCCAGCTTTCTAAGGAGGAGGATTCGGCGAGTTACGCACTAAAGCTCAACGGGACTGTCCCTCTCTCCGGAAATTCGGCGGAGGGGTTGCACCTCGATCTGACCGCGGATTCCCTGAACATCTCCTTCCTGACCCCGTTCATCGCCGGGGTAGAGGACTTTGGGGGCACACTTTCAGGAAATATGAACGTGAGCGGAAAATACTCCACTCCGGAAATGAAGGGCACCATGGAGCTGACCGACGGAAGAATCAGGCTCCTCGCGAACGAGGTTAACTACCTCTTGAAGGGGACCATCAAGGGGGACGGTGACAAACTCGTTCTTGCCCCGATGATGATAAGCGATGTGCCTGGGCAGCCGGGAGGAACGATTCTTGCGAACGGTTCCATTACGATCGGGGAAAATACCATAAAGAAGTTTGATCTCCTCTTCGACGGTTCCCTCCTTGTGCTGAACTCATCGGCTCAGAGAACTCTTCAAGGCATATACGGGAGTGCTGTTGTCGGCGCGGGGAAGTCGGGCCTGAGGCTCGGAGGGAGTCTTGATCGGCCCATGCTTTCCGGCACGCTGAACATACAGGCTGCCGACATGACGCTACTTCCCCTTCAGAGGAAGGAGGACCTGGCGGCTCAGGAGATCATCTACCATTTTCCTCAGGATACTTCCGCGAAGGCGTCAGTCAAGCAGGATGCCGGATCCGGTGACGCACCAGTAACCGCCTCCTCAGGGAGCCTGATAGACAGCCTCCGATACGATGTCGAGGTCGAGACGAAGGACAACGTTAATCTCCGCATGATATTTGACCCCACGACCAACGAAGAACTGAGTGCGGTACTGGGCGGTCGCCTCCATCTATCCAACCTTTCAGGGAGCATGGAATTAACCGGCGACGTGAGCGTACAAAACAACTCCTATTACAATTTCTACGGCAGGCACTTTGCGGCTTCGGGCAAACTGAGTTTCACAGGCAATCCGCTCAATCCAACTCTGAACATCGACGCACAGTATCAGGGAGAACATATTGCCAGCGGTGACACAACTAATCAGAAAACCGAAAGCGTCGTCGTGGAACTTGGGATAACCGGCACGTTTGACAGACCGAACGCGCCTGATATGTCACTTACCGTCGACGGTATTCCGTATCAGGGTGACGCACAGACCAACGCTATTTCGTTCATACTTACGAACGAGTTTGCCGATCAGCTGACGAATCCGCAGCGGCGGAGCGTCGCGGACAATCTATGGTCACAGGCCGGCGTCGGTATTCTGAGCGCGGGCACTTCTGTCTTGTCGGGCGCGTTGACGAATCTCTTCAGCCGTGAGTTTTCGTTCATAAGAAGCGCGGAGCTTCGATACAGCTCCATTGCCGATCTCGCCAATCCTGATGTGGCAATCACTACACAGTTCGGAAAGGCGACGATCAGAGTGGGGGGACAGGTGTTCAGCTCTATTGGCAATGCCGACGTAAGCGTCGACTACCCTCTGACAGAGCTCCTAGGAAACATGCTTTACCTTCAGCTCTCGAGGAAGACTGCTTTAAACAACCAGACTTATCTGCAGCGCGAGACGGTGAACGCTCTGCGGCTGTTCTATCAGCTGAGCTTCTGACTTCTCACGCCCGCGGACCGGCGGCTGGTTACTTTAATCCGACTGTCGCACCGGTTTCGTTCAAAGCCTCCTCGTAAAGCTTCTCATACTGCGGTATGACAAGTTCCTCGCTGAACTTGTCGACCGCCCTCTTCCTGGCGTTTTGGCTGAAGAGTTCAAGCTTGCGGTCGTCGCTTAAAAGCTCGATCGCGTATTTCGCCATTCGCTGGACGTCTCCCATTTCGGCTATGTATCCTGTTTCTCCGTGGACGACAAGTTCCGGGAGCCCTCCTGTGCTCGAGGAGACGACTGGGACGCCGCAAGACATGGCCTCCAGGGCTGAAAGGCCGAAACTTTCAGATTGGCTCGGCATAAGCATGAGGTCCGATGCGGAGAGAATCTCGGGAAGGAGGGTCTGCTTTCCCAAAAATCTTACATCATCATATATGCCAAGCTCGCGTGCGAGTCTTTCGGATTCTGACCTATCAGGGCCGTCCCCGACAAGCACCAGCTTGCTCGGAATGGATTTCCTCACTACATCGAAGATCCTGACGACGTCCGGCACACGTTTCACCGTCCTAAAATTCGAAACGTGTACCAGCACCTTTTCTCCGTGGGGGGCAAAGCGCGTCCTGAACTGACAGTCGTCCTTGCGTTTGAACCTCTCGACGTCTACGAAATTAGGTATTACCTGTATTTCCTTCTCGATGTTGTACATCGTGTACGTCTTCATCTGAAGAAAGCGGGACACTGAGGTGACGCTGTCGCTCTGCTCGATCGAGAACTTGACGAGAGGGAGGAAGCTTGGCTCCAACCCGACAAGAGTTACGTCCGTGCCATGAAGGGTCGTTATGACCTTGATGTCCTTCGAGGGTGAGAGTATCTGCTTTGCCAGGAATGCTGAAGTTGCATGCGGGATCGCGTAATGCACGTGGAGTACATCGAGGTCGTGATACTTGGCTACATCTATCATCTTGCTCGCTAGCGAGTCTGTGTAGAGGGGAAAATCGAAGAGGGGATACTGCGACATTTCCACCTCGTGGTAGAGCACATCGCCCTGAACGGTGTCGAGCCGGGCGGGCAGAGCATAGCTTATGAAGTGAACCTGGTGACCGCGCACGGCAAGCGCCTTTCCCAGCTCCGTGGCCACAACCCCGCTACCGCCATATGTGGGGTAACACGTAATTCCTATTTTCATCTTTAAATCTCCTTAACAAAAATAGCCGTCAATGGCCAAGCAAACAATCTTTTCAAATAATCACGTGAAGACCGCAGAAGAGGGCTGGCAAGGTAATGCTCAATTCGCAGCATGAATTTGACATAGCGGTTCCTCCCAAAGGACGTAAGTTGGCGTCCCCTCTTGGGCCTCATTCCGTAGTCTCTTCATTTTGGACTCAACGACCTTTGACCGAACGTCGTGAATCTGTGGGATACCCCTTCGCCATCCAGTCTGTCTCGAAGTTTTCAGGAATGTAAAGTGCCTTCACGTCTTTGTAACCGAGCGCTCTGAGGGTCTTCATCGCGGGGGCCACGTTTGGACATTCGTCCCATGGACAGCAGCCGCAATAAACCACGATTTCTTTGGTGACGGGGACATTCCTGACTGCCTCTTTCAGCCGCGCTACGCCTTGCGGACTCGATGCGGGACCGGCGTAGACTGAACCGGGAATGTGGCCGCCGGAATAAAGGAACTCAAACCCGACCTGTAATACAAGCGGGCGGTCCTTTGATTTCCCGGACAACATCTTGACAAGCCGGTCCGGCTGAATGAAGTTGACCGATTTCTTCCCTTCGCCCCGAGCAGATGTGGTAAATGCTGCCAATAGTGACGCGGCCAATATTAATACACCAAAATTCTTTGACGCGACGGATGACATCTGAAACTTCCTTTCTCAAGCGAGCTAATAGAGTCAAGCGGGCACAGAGGTGCCGCCAATCGTTGTTAGAATACATAACGCATCCGAGGGCGAAATGGTTCGGAGTGCGGCTCCATCGATGACCGGATGCCATACAGGAGGTGTCTCATTTCTAACCGGTCCGGGTTCGCCCTACTGTGAGGGGGAACACGATAGGGGATGAGAAAACGTGGGGGGATTTGCAACGACTTCCGCAATGGAATCTTCGATCGATAAGGTTCTATATTGGCGACAGGCGGACGGGGTGTTGCAGAATGCCCATCCAGAAAGTTATTTTAGAGACGGATTATTGTCCATCAAGAAGGAGTGAAAGCCATGTCAGTAGACCCGGTATGTGGAATGAACGTCGATGAGGAGAAGGCTGCGGCCAAGAGCGAGTATAAAGGGGAGACCTATTACTTTTGTGCACGGGGCTGCAAGGTTGCGTTCGACAAGGATCCCGAGAAATACGTTGGACAGAAACCGGAACATCACCGCGATCACAAGCACTGACGACTTCGGTACCCGCTGGTTTTCGGCGCAATTATGAACGTGATAACGAAGGCCCGTCTCACATGCCCTTTTTGCGGGACAACTCAGGAGGCGGAAATGCCCACAAACGCATGCCAGCATTTCTTCGCTTGCGCTAGCTGCAAGGCAATTCTAAAGCCTAAGGAAGGAGACTGCTGCGTCTTCTGCTCATACGCGGATGTGAAATGTCCTCCGAAGCAGATGGAGTCGAGCGGGAGGGAGTTCTGACGCCCCGGTCAGTGGAACAGAAGGGGAAATGAGAGGGCACCGACGACGCTTCCAACGAAATTGACAACATCGTTGTTGATCCAGCTGTAACCAGAGACGAGGTTCGTCTCGTGTTCACCGCAATGCCTGGTCCGCTCCGTGATCTTGCTGCATCGCGGGCACCGATACTGACTTTGAAACGTTCCGCCGACTATGCTGTCCGCGAGGCTTCCGATAGCGCCGCTCAAAGCGCCGGCAACGACGAATCTTATGGGGAACAAAGTGTATCCACCTGAAAAGGGAAGCGCTAAGGAAGCGAGCATTGCAGCAGAAACAAGACCGGTTGTCGTGCCAAGATAAGACACCGCGCCGGACATACCCTTTTCCACCTTCCTCCAAAGCGATATCGAAAACGGATTCCCCCGTGAGAAGACTCCGATCTCCGTGGCGAGCGTGTCTGCAGTAGCCGCCGTCAGGGAGCCTATGTACGCAAGGTACCAATGATGGTCTGGCAGCAGCGTGCTCAGTACCATAGTCAGGAGTGCCACTCCGCCGTTGGCGAAGACCTGTCCGGCATCACGCGTGTGGCTCTTTTCGTACAGGAGATTGTATTCCGATTTCGCCGTGGCAAATAATCTTGAGGCACCGCTTCCAATGAGAAAGAAAAGGAGCACCGGTATTGCCCACTGCCACCCGCCGAGTCCAAAAATGAATCCGCCAAGGATGAAAGTCGCCACCGAACCGTCTGTCGTGAGTAGCCCGAATCTCGATGACGCGAACGCCACAATGAAGGCGAGGAATTCTCCCAGCATGAACGATTGGAAAAGAGTGCTGTCAGTCGCTGCGATTAAGAGCAGAAACGCCGCTGATAAGGGGACCGTGAGATTGTCGGTCGCTTTTGGAGACACGAGTTCAATGGCGGCGACCATGGCTCCGATTGCGACGCAGATATTGAAGATTGACGCGTACGGTATCGCCGGGAGCGCGCCCGCAGAAAACTTATAGAACATCAGACCCGCGAGGGCGGCCAGTGAGGCGATGACGAGCATTGCAGCTGCTCCCTCGAGCGTCTTCTTCTCGCCGAATGCACGGACACCGTGTGTGTTCCTGAGCGATGTCCCTACGATTGCTGCCGCGGGATCGGCCAGCCCCATGACAAGCATGGCCGTCGAGACTATGTAAGGGTAGTTGTCCCAAAGCAGCAATACGAGGATGAGGAAGGACACAGGGTAATAAACCGTCCCGAGATTTTTCCTGTCGACGTTCATCCCCTTAAACAGTCCGAGTCTTACGCTCGCGTAGTTTACTACGATGAATATGCCGGCGAGGAGGGCGGGATACAGCTTCGCGGTGAAAATCTGCGGGGCGAAGAAGATTACCAGCGAGACACCGATGTGGACAAACATGCGTGTCTTCTTGGGTTCAACCTGGTACCGTTTCCTGATGGCGTCTGCCAGGAGCACCAGCGCGGTCAAACTCACTAGAACAAGCAGAAACTTGAGGGACTCACTCATCGGAAAAAACTAATCAGCGGATGACGAAAATACAAGGTTGATAGCTGTCCTACGCGTGACGCTGTTCCACCTTGGAGATCGCCGGGTCGTTGAGTAAATTTTCAAAAAGGAAACCGGCATGCACCAACTCTTGCTAGACGGATCATCCCTTACGATCGAAAGCGCCTACTCAGCGGAAAGAGCGCGCGCGAAAGTCTCAATTACTCCCTCAGCCGTACGCAGAATGGAATCTTCTCGGAAGCAAGTTGAGAAGTGGCTTTCTGGCAATGAGGTGATCTACGGTGTTACCACAGGCTTCGGTGAGTTCGCGACTGTAAAGATCCCACACGAGAAGATCAGAGAACTCCAGGCGAACCTGATCCGCAGTCATTCTGCCGGTACCGGTTCCCCTCTTCCCGGCGATATCGTCAGACTGATAATCCTTCTCCGTGCGAACGCGCTCGCGAAGGGGTACAGCGGCATCCGCCCGCAGGTGGTCCGTCAACTTCTGAAAGTATTCAACCTGGGATTGGTGCCGTTCATTCCGTCGAAAGGCTCCGTCGGGAGCAGCGGCGACCTGGTGCAACTGGCTCACCTGGTTCTAGCACTGATGGGAGAAGGAAGCTTCGTCGAAGGTGATCGTCTTATTTCGGCTTCGTCAGTGCTGAGAAAGCACGGCCTCACGCCGCTCAACCTCACGGCCAAGGAAGGACTCGCCCTTGTCAACGGAACCCAGATGATGGGGGCATTTGCCGTCCATTGCGTTTACGAGGCCGCCGAATTGACGAGAATTTTTGACATCACGGGGGCGCTGAGCGTGGAGGCACTTAGGGGCACCGACGTCGCATTCGATGAACGGATTCATCGGCTTCGCCCTTATAAGGGACAACTCGATTCTGCAAGAAACATCAGGAGGCTTCTCAGGGGGAGCAAGATAAGGAAATCGCACATCCACAACGACCCGCGGGTTCAGGACGCTTACTCTTTGAGATGCATGCCACAGGTGCACGGGGCGGTGCGTGAAACCGTGGAGTTCTGCCGGCGGCAGGTGAATACGGAGATTAACTCCGCGACAGATAACCCCCTTATTTTTCCGGGCGACGGCATCCATCTCGAAGGAGGAAACTTTCATGGTGAGCCCCTCGCCCTGGCAATGGACTTCCTTGCCATCGGCCTGAGTGAATACGCGAACATATCCGAACGGCGCATCGAACGCATGGTCAACGGGCAACTCAGCGGGCTTCCTAAGTTTCTGAGTGAGAACGGCGGGCTTAACTCCGGAATGATGATTGCGCAGTACACCGCCGCTTCTCTCGTTAGCGAAAACAAAGTCCTCTCCCATCCGGCGAGCGTTGACTCGATTCCGACGAGTGCTAATCAGGAAGACCACAACTCGATGGGTTCCATCGCGGCTCAGAAATGTTATCAGGTGCTTGAAAACGCCTGGCGCGTCGCGGCCATAGAACTTCTCGTCTCATGTCAGGCGATCGATTTCTCCAGGATGATCGGAGGAAACGGAAGGGAACTCACTTGCGGTGCTGGGACCGAAGCGGTCTACAGATTTGTTCGAAAGCATATTAAACATCTTAAAGCGGACCGGGTTCTGCACAAGGATATAGAAGAATCGCTTCGCCTCCTCAAGTCCGGAGAAATCATCGGTATTTCCGAGAAGGCGGCCGGCAAGCTGGAATGAATTCTTCCGACTCATACGCGAAGCTCCTTCTCAACCATATAAGAATAACTGTTCTCGGAAGTCTAATCGCGATACTTCCTGCTGTACCATTTTACATTTATACATTTGAACCGACGGCGGAACAGCTCGGTATCCTAATACCGATGGGAGTCATCGCCTTTCTATCGTTTACTCTGATCGATATTCTCTTCATCTCAATTTACATGCGTCCGATCAAGGCCTATTTACTGGATTCGACAGACGGTAAGACAGCTGCCAAAGCATACAAGCGGGCGCTCGATGTCCCGACAATGGCCGTCGCCCGGGTCTTCATCCCTCATGCGCTGAGTGCAAACATCGTGTTTCAGATCCTGATAATGACCATAGGGAAATCCTACCACCTGCAACTTGCGGGGTACCAGGTAGCGATTTACTGGATCGCGAACCTTACTCTCGTCCCGATTTCGCATGCCATTTTCGAGTTCTACCGCCTCCCGAGAATATTCGTCCCCCTCCTGGAACGAATCTCGACCGAACACGACGTTCATGCTCACCGTGACGAGCCGCGGCTGGGCCTCGCAGTCAAACTGTTTGCTCTTCTCATTCTTCTCGGGTTGATACCTATCGGCGTTTTGTCCCTGGGCAGCTTCTTCAAGGCGGAGAAGGCTATCGTCTCGATAAAAGCTGAAGATCTTGCATCGTCCGAGGTGACTCCCCGCCTGCCGTCATCAACTCAGATAAACGTCGAATATTCCGTGAGGCACGATTCGGTTTTTGCCAGGGTAAGAACGCATGATGGCGGAACGCGTCTGCTGGTTTTCCCGTACTCTGATGTCCGTCAGTATTCGGGCGCTACTCTGAGGTGGCTTGTAGTCTCGTCAGCGGTCAGCTTCAGTATAGTCATATTCTTAATCGCGATGCTCGCAGGAGATATCAGGCGATCGACCCGAACGCTCATGACCGCGCTGAGACAAATAAAAGACGGGGACCTTACGGCGGAAGTAAGAATGTACGGCTCCGACGAATTCAGCGTGATCGGCAATGGCCTGAATGCGATGGTGGATGGCCTGAGGGAGAGGGAGATAATAAGGGATAAGTTCGGGAAATATTTTTCCGAGGAGGTAGCGCGGCTAATCCTCGACCGGGACCTCTCCGCGGAAGGGAAGAAGGTGAACGCGACAATTCTGTTTGCCGACCTCAGGAACTCAACAAGGCTTAGTTCGATATATGAAACCTACAGATTTGTAGAAGTGTTGAACCGCTTTTTGTCGGCCCTTTCCGATTCCGTTTTTGAAAACGGCGGGATAGTAGATAAGTTCATAGGTGATGCGGTGCTCGGCGTATTTGGGACACCTATTGAGCACGAGGACCACGCGACACGGGCGGCTGAAAGCGCACTTCTGATGAGAGAAAGAGTCGCCGAGCTCAATTCGAGACTCGGCCTCTCGGAGAATTTGGAAGTGGGCATCGGCATCCACTCGGGTGAGGTAATCGTGGGGAACATCGGTTCCTTAAAGAAGCTCGAATATACCGTTGTCGGGGAGACCGTTAACATAGCGTCGCGACTTGAGTCTCTCACAAAAGAGCTCGGAAGGGACATACTCGTTTCTCAGCCGACACGCTCCGGTTTGGGGGAAAAGTTTAAATGCGATGACCTCGGACCTGTGTCGGTTAGAGGACTATCCGATAGAATCAACGTTTACCACCTGGTGTCAAAGACCTAATCAACGAAATATGCGAGGTAAATAATGAAGGTAACATTTCAGGTAAGTTTGTATCCGATCGCTCAGAAAGACTTTAAGCAACCGATAAACGATTTCATCAATGGACTCCGGGAGAAAGGGCTGGACGCGCGTGTCCATGAAACCTCCACGATATGCAGCGGCGATATTGACGCGGCATTTGACGCGCTGAAGAAGGGCTACATGTCGGCCGCCGAAAGCGGCGACGTCGTTATGGTGGTCACGGTTGTCAACGGCGCCCCATCAAAGGAAGAGCTTAATGAGTTGAACCGTTGAAAAAGAGTGCAACGGCTCTCATTGTGTGAGTGCAATTCCAGCAACCGGGCCGGATCGAGATATTTTGCCAATGTCGCGTTATATTATGAGAAATTTCTCGAATTGAAAGTCGCAAGGACTTTTAAATTCCTTTCAACTAAACGGATTTTGAACGGAGAAGTAAATGTCTATACCGGAAAAAGCAATCATTGAGATGCCGAAGGTGCAGCTTCACGACCATCTGGACGGCGGCCTGCGTCCCGAGACCGTAATCGAGCTTGCGAAGGAACAAAAATACAACAAGCTTCCCACGCAGGACGCGGGTGAGCTGGCGGAATGGTTTCACCGTGGGGCGAATCGAGGAAGTCTCCCTCTCTATCTCGAAGGGTTCGCGCATACATGTGGGGTAATGCAGAGTTCTGACGCGCTCGAGCGGGTGGCCTACGAAATGATGGAAGACATGAAGAAGGACGGCGTAGTCTACGTCGAAACGCGATTTGCCCCTGTCTTCCATACGGACAAGGGACTCCATTGGGAAGATGTAGTCAGCTCTGTCCTCCGCGGTCTCGAAAGGGGGAAGAAGGATTTCGGAGTGGGATTCGGGCTGATAATCTCGGCGATGAGAAACATGAAGCTGAGCGAGGAAATGGCCCAGCTTGCGGTCGATTTCCGCGACAGAGGAGTCGTCGGATTCGATCTTGCCGGCGAGGAGGGAGGCTATCCACCAAAGAAACACGTCGAAGCATTCCATTATATCCAGAGACAGAACTTCAACATAACCATCCATGCCGGTGAAGGGTTCGGCAAAGAGTCGATATGGCAGGCGATTCAATGGTGCGGCGCCCACAGGATCGGGCACGCCACGAGGCTCATAGAAGACATCGTGGTCTCTGACGGCAAGGTCGTCAAGCTCGGTACGCTGGCACAGTATGTACTCGACAAGCGTCTCCCGCTCGAGATTTGCCTCAGCTCGAATGTGCACACCGGCGCCGCCAAGAGCATAGAGGAACACCCTTTCAGGATCTACTATAATGAGAAATTCAGGGTAACGCTGAATACCGATAATCGGCTGATGAGCGCGACGACTCTCTCCAACGAATTCAAGATAGCTGAAGACGTGTTCCACCTGACCTTTGCCGAGATGGAGAAACTTTCGATAAACGCCATGAAGTCGGCTTTCATACCGTACAGGCAGAGGATTTCGTTCATATACGAGGTCATAAAACCGAAGTTCAAGGAGATCCGGGAGAAATACAAGATCAATGGCGAGGCACCTTACGGGGGCAAGCCGGGAGTCGCCTAAGACTGATTCAAAAAAGGTCGCACCGTAAGAGTGACGGTACGACCGAGGAATCCTGAGCTACATAATTCAGACGGAGACAAAACATGTCTATCGAAAACGAAGCGGCGCATGGGGGAACACCCCGCGTCATCAGAGCTCCAAGGGGAACGCAACTCAACACGAAGGGGTGGCAGCAGGAAGCCGCGCTTCGAATGCTGATGAACAACCTTGACCCGGAAGTCGCGGAGAAGCCTGACGAGTTAATTGTCTACGGCGGTAGCGGCAAGGCCGCGCGCAGCTGGGAGGCCTTTGACGCGATAGTCGCCACACTCAAGCGGCTTGAAAACGACGAGACGATGATCGTGCAATCCGGGAAACCTGTCGCCGTTTTCAAAACTTACGAGGAAGCTCCTAGGGTCCTGATTTCAAACGCGATGCTGGTCCCTGCGTGGGCCAATTGGGACGAGTTTCGCCGCCTCGAAGCGCTTGGCCTGACGATGTTCGGACAGATGACTGCCGGGAGCTGGATATACATCGGCACGCAGGGGATACTGCAGGGCACTTACGAAACGTTTGCCGAAGCCGGGAGAAGGTATTTCGGCGGGACTCTTGCTGGAAGGTTCGTCCTTACGAGCGGTCTCGGCGGCATGGGAGGTGCCCAGCCGCTGGCTGCCACTATGAACGGAGCCGCCTTCCTTGGTGTGGAAGTGGACAGGAACAGGATCGAGAAAAGACTCAAGACAGGGTACCTCGATAGGATGAGTGAAAATCTTGACGAGGCACTCCGAATGGTTTTCGAGGCCAAAGAAAAAAAAATCCCCCTCTCCGTGGGACTCCTCGCCAACGCCGCGGATGTAATGCCTGAACTCGCAAGACGCAAGATAGTGCCCGACCTCCTGACTGACCAGACGAGCGCGCACGACACTCTGAACGGTTATGTCCCGACCGGAATTTCCTATGATTCCGCGCTTTCACTCAGGAAGTCTGATCCCCGGAATTACATCTCGATGGCTCAAGCTTCAATCGTTGCACATGTCAGGGGGATGCTTGATCTGATGCGGCAAGGTGCGGTGACATTTGATTACGGCAACAATATCCGCGGAGAGGCGAAGGCGAATGGCGTCGACGACGCGTTCGATATACCAGGCTTCGTTCCCGAGTTTATACGACCTCTGTTCTGTGAAGGGAAGGGGCCTTTCAGGTGGGCCGCGCTCAGCGGTGATCCCGATGATATCTATGCAACTGACCAGGCAGTTATAGATGCTTTCCCCGAGAACAAATCACTCATCAATTGGATTGAGAAAGCGAGAAAGCATGTTCACTTCCAGGGACTTCCATCCAGAATATGCTGGCTCGGGTATAAGGAACGAGACAAGATGGGGCTGATCTTCAACGACCTAGTGAGGACCGGCAAGGTAAAGGCCCCGATCGTAATTGGAAGAGATCACCTCGACGCGGGGAGCGTCGCCTCTCCAAATCGTGAAACTGAAAGGATGAAGGATGGCTCGGATGCTATCGCGGATTGGCCAATTCTGAACGCCCTCCTGAACGCCGTCGGCGGTGCGAGCTGGGTGTCTGTCCATCACGGTGGAGGGGTGGGAATTGGACTGGCGATACACGCGGGCATGGTGGTTGTCGCGGACGGAACTGAATCGGCCGCTCGCAGGTTGAGAAGGGTGCTGGCATACGATCCCGGCATGGGAGTAGTCAGGCATGCGGACGCTGGATATGAAGAGGCGATCCGAGTCGCGAAGGATAAAGGTGTTGATATGCCTATGATTAGGAAATAAAAAGAACCAGGGCGGAAGCCGCGGGAGTGAGCCGACGCGGGAGGATTGGATCGTGCTGTACTGTTCTGCCGGACTTGTAATGGGAATGCAAGTGGTTTACCCTTTTTACACGGCACCTTCAGTTTCACGAAGAGTTTTCACCCCTCTCTTACGCGGTGCGCGTCGTCTCATGGTCTGGCTAATTCTGATCATCCAAAGGAATCGCTGACTTCATGAAACTCTATTACCATACCACAGGACACGGGGAACCGCTCGTTATTCTGCACGGCCTGTTTGGTTCGGGTGATAACTGGTACACCCTTTCCAATTATTTTGGGGACAAGTTCAAAGTGTTTGCGGTCGACCAGAGGAATCACGGGAGGTCACCACACAGCGATCAGTTCAACTACAAACTGATGGCTGAGGACGTAGCGAATCTACTTGCCCACGAAGGGATAAAGAGTGCCCAAGTGCTTGGCCATTCGATGGGGGGCAAGACGGCGATGCAGCTCGCGCTTTCCCGCCAGGAACTCATCAGCAAGCTGGTAGTTGTTGACATCGCTCCGAAAGCGTACCCCCCACAGCACGACGCTATATTTGATGCGCTGTTCAGCCTGAAGCTGGATCAGTACAGGACTCGCTCCGAACTTGACTCTGACCTCGCGCTGAGCATACCTGATTTCGCGGTGCGTCAGCTTCTCCTCAAAAACGTGACGAGAGACGGAGAGGGGCGGTTTCAGTGGAAGATGGATGTCAAATCGATACACCGTAACTATCCCAACGTTAACGGCGCGATCGGAGGAGAACGTCCCTTCGACAAGCCCGCCCTTTTTATTCGGGGGAGCAAATCGAATTATATAACCGAAGATGACAAGACCGAAATCATGCGTCTGTTTCCGAAGGCCGGTTTTGCGACTATCGAAGGAGCGGGGCATTGGGTGCATGCCGAAGCGCCGCAAAAGTTTGCAGAGGCCGTGATGGAATTTTTGACGTCAGCGTAGTGTTAGGATGTACGACTGGCCGAGCAGGGAATGTTCCTTCGGGGGACGGCTTGCGAGCGCAAAATATCATGGAACGGCATGCGGCCGGCGAAACATTGGAAGTATATTGAGCGAAACGTAATTTAACCTGAAGAGAAAACGGAGGAAAAAATGTCAGTAGAAATTGGAAAGAAAGCACCAGACTTCAAGTTGTACGACACGGATCGTAAGGAAAGGACTCTCTCGGAATTCGCGGGCAAGAAGGTTGTGCTCGCATTTTACCCGGGGGCCTTCACTGGAGTTTGCACGAAGGAGATGTGTAATTTCCGCGATTCGTTGAGCAGGTTCAATGACGTCAACGCGCAGGTGATCGGCATAAGCGTTGATCCGCCGTTCTCAAACAAGGCTTTTGCCGATCAGAACAAGCTGAACTTTCCCATATTGTCGGACTTCAACCGCGCGGCAGTAAAGGCCTATGATGCATATCACGAGAATTTCATAGGGCTAAACGGCTACACGGCGGCAAAGCGCGCGGTGTTCGTGGTCGACAAGGGGGGCGTCGTCCAGTACAAGTGGGTGTCTGACAACCCCGGCGTCGAACCGAACTATGACGAAGTAATCAAAGCAGTCGAAGCTATTAAGTAGGCTGCACCTGCGCTTGACGATGCTACGGGCTCGCGCCTCGATGGGCGAGCCTGTCTTTTCCGCACATTCTATTCCAGATAAATAAACGGAGAACACAAATGGCTAAAACTGCTTCCACCTCCCGGAAGGCCGAAGGGAAGTCGCCCCTCGAGGGAAAGAAGGCTCCCGATTTCTCCCTCGCGGCGGACAACGGCGAAACGGTGACTTTGTCCGAATTGAAAGGAAAAAAGGTCGTTCTGTATTTCTACCCAAAAGATGATACACCGGGGTGTACAAAAGAGGCCTGTTCATTCAGGGATGGTTTCAGGGAGATACAGAAGAAGGGAGCCGTGATACTGGGAGTCAGTCCCGATACTGTCAAATCACACGAGAAGTTCCGCGAAAAGTATAATCTGAACTTTTCTCTTCTGAGCGATCCGGAGAAGGAGGTCCTCAAGGCTTATGGAGTATGGAAAGAGAAGGCTCTCTACGGCCGGAAGTACATGGGAGTCGAGCGTACCACCTTCGTCATTGACGAGGCTGGAAAAATCAAGAAGGTTTTCCCTAAAGTGAAAGTCGACGGGCATTACGAGGAAGTCCTCGCGGAGCTATGAATGTGAGAGCAAGAATATCGTGAGAGGAGTAATCGATGAGTGAAGTGAAAGTTGAGATGGAATTGGAAGAAATCGTGAAAGGATTTCTCACGAAGCTCGGCGAAGATCCCGAGCGGGAGGGACTGCTCAAGACGCCTTACAGGGTCGCAAGGGCATATGAGTTTTTGACAAAGGGGTACAAGCAGGACATCGAGACCGTCATGAATAATGCGGTTTTCAAGGAAAAATACAATCAGATAGTCATCGTAAAAGACATAGACTTTTACAGTCTGTGCGAGCACCATCTCCTCCCGTTCTTTGGGAAAGTCCACGTAGCTTACATACCAAACGGAAAGATCGTCGGATTGAGCAAGATGCCGAGGATCGTCGAGGTCTTCGCTAGGCGCCTCCAGGTACAGGAAAGAATGACTGAGCAGATCGCAGAGACTCTTTACTCGTATCTCGAGCCGCACGGCGTCGGCGTGGTTGTTGAGGCGCAGCATCTTTGTATGATGATGCGCGGGGTCGAAAAACAGAATACCGTCGCGACGACCAGTGCCATGCTCGGTGAGTTTCACGAGGATGTCAAGACAAGGGAGGAATTTTTAAATCTCATTCGGCATCGGGACTAAGAGCGTGAAACTCTCTGGCAGGGTGGCGGTCATAACTGGGGCGAGTCGTGGTATCGGAAGAGCGGTTGCGGCGAAGTTTGCCGCCGAAGGAGCTAAGGTTGTCATCTCTGCGAGAGATGTGGAACGTTTGAACGCCGTCAAATCTGAAATCGCGATAACCGGGGCGGAGGTGACGTCGTTCCGTGCTGACGTTTCGAATGAGTCGGACATCAAGGCTCTTGTCCGGTATGCGATTAACACCTATGGGAGAATAGATATTCTCGTCAACAACGCGGGCTTCGGAATATTCAAGCCTGTGATAGAGACGCAAACGGAAGAGTTTGATTCCCTCTTCGGCGTGAACATGCGCGGAACGTTCATAGCGACGCGCGAAGTCCTTGCTGACATGATAAGCAGGAGGGACGGAGTAATCATTAACATCGCGTCGCTTGCGGGGAAGAACGCCGTGGAAAACGGCGCTGCTTACGCCGCGACGAAATGGGCGATGCTCGGATTCGCGAAGAGTCTTCTGCTCGAAGTTCGCAAGCATAATATAAGAGTCGTGACGATCTGCCCAGGCTCGGTCGACACAGATTTCGGCTCTGGCCACCGTCCCAATCGTGACAAGATACTTAGGGCGGATGATGTCGCGGACACGGCGCTTCTCGCTGCGAGCCTACCCGCCACGGCCATGATGAGCGAGATCGATCTGAGACCAACCAATCCCAATTGAGTTGCCAGCGCCCAGACTGCAAAATCAATCCCTTCTCCTACCGAAACACATACCATCGATTTCTAAAACCTTTTCGGGCGAGCCACTTCCATTAGTCCCTTCGGAGTTTATATCTCCGCCGAACTTTCGTGCCACGGTTGCTACCAACTCCGATTTCGGAAGTCTATATTACAGAATGGGATTTGACGCTTAAATGTGGGAGAACGGAATCTCTGCCTTGAGGGGTCTTCTAAATAAGAACTTCAAGTCCCTGAGGCATTACAACTACAGGCTGTACTGGATTTCCCAGCTAATCTCGGTAACGGGAACCTGGATGCAAAACGTGGCGCTGGCATGGCTGGTGGTCACGATGACCGGATCGGCAATAGCACTGGGCACTGCCACAGCCCTGCAGTTTCTGCCAATTCTACTATTCTCGCTCTTCGCCGGAGTCTTCATTGATCGCTGGCCGAAGTTAAACATCCTTCTCGCCACCCAGACTGTGTCGGCGATACAGGCCTTCGTTCTTTGGGCGCTTGTGGCCGCTAAGATCGTGACCCTATGGGAGATTTACATCCTCTCGCTGGTACTGGGTCTTGTCAACGCCTTCGACCAGCCGGGGCGGCAGGCGTTTGTCGCTGAGATGGTGCCGGATGAGGATGTCGGAAATGCCGTCGCTTTGAACTCGCTACTCTTCAACGCCGCGAGAACTGTCGGGCCCGCCATCGCTGGCGTGACCATAGCGGCACTCGGGGTTGCGCCAAGCTTTCTTCTAAATGGCGTGAGTTATCTCGCCATAATTGCCGCGCTTCTGATGATGAGGAGGAAGGAGCTGCGGACCTTCCAGTCTAAAGTGGAGTCCACCGTCAAGGAAGGAATCAAGGAGGGAATTTCATTTGCCGTCAATGAGCCGGCGATAGCGTCGATTCTCATCGTGCTCGTATTCGTGGGTACGTTCGGATATAACTTTAACACGATTCTTCCGCTCCTTGTCAAGTTCGTGATGGAAGGCGGGCCCAGGATGTTTGGTGTCCTGACCGCTGCGCTTGGCATCGGCTCGATGATCGGCGCCCTCCTCGTTGCGGGACGCCAGCGACCGACCAGGAGATTTATATATGTATTCGCGACTGTGTTTGCGGTCGTGGATATCGTTATTGCATTCTCACGGAGCTACGCGCTGACGGTGGCCCTCCTCGTCTTGCTGGGTCTGGCCAGTATCGCGTACATCGCGTCGACGAACACTTCATTGCAGATGAACAGTCCGATGCGCCTTCGGGGGAGAATCATGGGACTTTACGTCCTGATATTTGCCGGGAGTACGCCCATCGGGGCGCTCTTCACCGGTCTGATGGCGGACCTGATAGGGACGGCGAGGATGATAATGGTGGAGGGAGGGCTTTGTCTGGTCGGTGTAGCGGGGGGCGTGCTGTATGTGCGCCGGAAGAGCGCTATGCGCCAGACAATGGGTGATTTGCCGCCGCGCTGACGGCCCCCACAGCGTCAATTCTTAGTTGAAGTCCGCTGGGGAGATGGTTACTCAGAGTTCTTCTTTAGTTGGGGTCCTTTCATCGTTGATTGTTTAGCCCCTGTTTTTTATATTTTTTGCGTTCCTGAATTAATTTCGGAGAGGTAAACGGTTGAATCTTGAACTGATTGTTTTTTTGATTCTCGCTGCGGCCGCTGTAGTATCCGCTATCCTGGTAATTACCCGCAAGAACCCTGTTACCAGCGCTCTTTATCTTGTCTTGAACTTTTTTATCATAGCCGTCCTCTATCTTTTTCTGAGGGCGCAATTCATCGCCGTTATCCAGATTACCGTCTACGCGGGTGCCATAATGGTACTCTTTCTTTTCGTAATCATGCTTCTGAATCTCGGCGATGACAGGCTAATGAAGTGGAAATTCAATTCGACAAGGACCATCGCTTCTCTCATGGGGCTTGCGCTTCTCGCCGAGATACTCTTTTACGTCATCAATTTTACGACAGGTGCCGGGTTATCGCCACAGGCGGAGTCCATAGGGACCGTCGAGTCGATTGGGAAGGCGCTTTACGCGGGCTATCTCTTTCCGTTTGAGATAACCTCCGTGCTCCTCCTCGCCGCAATCGTCGGCGCTATCTTCCTTTCTAAGAAGCAAATTTCAGATGGCCCTATGGAGAAGGGTAACGAATGATTCCTCTAGGTTATTACATCGCATTGAGCGCCGCATTGTTCATTGTCGGCGTCGTTGGAGTGCTCACGCTTCGCAACGCCATCGTGATCTTCATGTCGGTGGAGCTGATGCTCAACTCTGCCAACCTGGCGCTGATCGCCTTCTCGGCATACTCGGGAGATGCAGCGGGACAGATACTCGTCTTCTTTGTAATTGCAGTGGCGGCTGCTGAATCGGCGGTCGGCCTCGCGATAATCATTGCGCTGTTCCGCAATAAGCTGACAGTCAACATAGATGAAGTAAACGTCCTTAAATGGTAGCCCCATCCCTCAGGACTCTTACGGAAGTTTGGGCTAAAGTACCTTCCTCAAAGGATAAAATATGCAGAATTTAGTCGTCTATATCGTTGCATTCCCCATCATCGGTGTGCTGGTTAACGGCCTCTTCGGTAGCAGGATTCAGAAGAAGCTCGGTGAAAAGGTCGTCGGCATCATCGGGAGCGCAACTATAGGTTTGTCTTTCCTCTTTGCCATCATGATCTTTGCCAATATGTTGGGAGAACCGGCCGAGTCGAGAAGGCATGTGGTCCATGTTTATAACTGGATCGCGGCGGGCGGGCTGTCTGTCAGCGTCTCTTATCTTATCGACCAGCTCTCGATAATCATGTTGCTGGTGGTGACCGGTGTGAGCTTTCTGATCCACGTCTATTCGATAGGATACATGCACGGTGACAGGGGGTTCTTCAGGTTTTTCACTTATCTCAACCTCTTCGTGTTTGCGATGCTGAACCTGATACTCGCGGATAACTACCTCCTCATGTTCCTCGGATGGGAAGGAGTCGGTGTCTGCTCGTATCTTCTTATAGGTTTCTGGTACGACAGAAAGTTCGAAGGAGTAAACATTACCTGGACTGGCGATGCGGGAATGAAGGCGTTTATCGTGAACCGTATTGGTGATTTCGCGTTTCTAATTGGGATGTTTCTCATATTCGTCAACTTCGGTACGTTCAACTTTGACACTGTGTTTGGGACGGCAAGCGCGCACTTCGTCACTGGCGATGCGACTGTGACGTGGATAGCGCTCCTCCTCTTCATCGGAGCTACGGGCAAGAGCGCTCAGATCCCCCTTTATATCTGGCTCCCGGACGCTATGGCCGGTCCTACGCCGGTCTCCGCACTCATACACGCGGCCACTATGGTCACGGCCGGCGTATACATGATTGCGAGAAGCTCGGTGCTATACGCGCTTGCACCGGCTGCAATGACTACGGTTGCAGTCGTCGGTGCTGTCACGGCCCTCTTTGCCGCCACCATGGCCCTGGTTCAGAATGATATCAAGAAGGTGCTCGCTTACTCGACGATAAGTCAGCTTGGCTACATGTTCCTCGCGCTCGGCGTCGGTGCGTTCGGTGCAGGCATATTCCACCTCATGACTCATGCCTTTTTTAAGGCCCTCCTATTCCTCGGGGCGGGAGCGATCATTCACGCGCTTCACGAGAACCAGGATCTCCGCAATATGGGAGGACTCAAGAGCCTGATGCCGGGAACATACAAGACTTATCTTCTCGCGTGCTTGGCCATTTCGGGCATTCCTCCTTTTGCCGGATTTTTCAGTAAGGACGAGATACTCTCGAAGGCCTTTGCCAGTTCAAGCATACTCTGGGCGATTGGAGCTGTAACCGCGTTCCTTACGGCTTTCTACATATTCAGGTTATTTGTCATGGCGTTCGAAGGGAAACCGAGATTCGACGTTCATCATATCCATGTCCACGACGCTCCCAAGACGATGCTCATCCCACTTTGGGCCCTCGGAATTCTGTCGGTGATAGGAGGATGGATAGGCATACCTGCGGCGCTCGGCGGAGGCGAGACGTTCGATAAATTCCTTGAGCCAGTCTTTGAAAGCGCTCAGGCGAGAATTCCATACATGTCGTTCCTCAGCCCCGGAACTGAATACGCGCTTATCCTCGTGTCTGTTCTGCTTGCTGTCGCAGGCGTCTATCTCGGTTATACCGCCTACCTTAAGAAGCCTGAGCTCTCCGCTAAGCTGAAGAAGAGCGTGGGTGATCTTTATGAGATACTCCTGAACAAGTATTACATCGACGAGATTTACCAGGCAGTCGTCGTGAAGCCGATAGTCTACGTGAGCGATAGATATCTGTGGCGGGGAGTGGACGAGATCTTGATCGACGGCTCGGTCAACGGGACGGGAAAGAGCGTTCGTTTTCTTGGCCGGACATTGCGAAAGATACAGACCGGATTCGTGCAGAACTACGCGCTCGCTTTTGTCATCGGTATAATAATAATGGTGGGGTACCTGATACTGACCATCGGACCCTTTGCTAAGTAACCTGAGAACAAAGAAATGCTCCTAACACACATTCTGTCTCTAATAGTTTTTACCCCTCTCGTCGGTGCTGTGCTCTTGCTATTCCTGCGGGGGGACAAGCTGGTGAAGAGCGTCTCGATCCTATTCGCGGCGATCACGCTCGTCCTGTCTGTCGTACTCTATGTGTCCTTTGATGCGACCCAATCGGGTTTCCAGTTCGTGGAGTACGTCCCTTGGGTGTACAGTCTGAATATTGCGTACCATCTCGGCATTGACGGAATTTCTCTGCTGATGATCGTGCTCACGACGTTTCTGACGCTGATCTCTCTAGTGGCCTCCTGGTCTTCGGTAAACAAGAGGATCAAGAGCTTCAATTTCTTCGTCCTCCTACTCGAAGTCGGAATGCTTGGCGTGTTTTCTTCGCTAGACCTCTTCCTCTTCTACATTTTCTGGGAGGCGATGCTGGTACCGATGTACTTCATCATCGGTATCTGGGGGCACGAAAGAAGGGTTTACGCCGCTGTGAAGTTTTTCCTTTACACGATGGTCGGCAGCCTTCTGATGCTGGTCGCGATTATCTGGCTTGGATACTATGCCGGAACACTTCCGGGAGGATCATTCACGACGAATCTCGTGACCCTCTATGGAATCGCACCTACCATCCCGATGGAAATCCAGATGTGGATGTTCCTCGCGTTCACTTTGAGCTTCTCGATTAAGGTGCCTATCTTCCCGCTCCACACGTGGCTTCCGGACGCCCATACTGAGGCCCCGATGGCCGGAAGTGTTCTGCTTGCCGGTGTGCTCCTCAAGATGGGGACTTATGGTCTCCTTCGGTTCTCGCTTCCGCTTTTCCCGCAGTCAGCTTTCAAGTTCCTCCCGCTGATGGCGATACTCGCGGTCATCGGAATTATCTACGGCGCATTCGTCTCGATGGTACAGAAGGACCTTAAGAAACTGGTCGCGTACTCTTCGGTGGCGCACCTTGGATTCGTAGTGCTGGGCATCTTCGCGATTACGGTCGAGTCTATACAGGGTTCGGTCATTCAGATGGTCAATCACGGGCTCACAACCGGTGCTTTGTTCCTCCTCGTAGGCATGCTCTACGACAGACGCCATACGAGACTCATAAGCGACTTCGGCGGACTCGCGAGGAGTGTGCCGGTACTGTCGACGTTTTTCATGATCGCCATGCTCGGGTCAGTCGGCCTGCCGGGATTGAACGGTTTCGTCGGCGAGTTTCTGATTCTGGTTGGATCTTTCAAGAGCGAATTTCTCGGCTCTCCGGCCTATGCCATTCTTGCCACCAGCGGAGTTATCCTCGCTGCGGTCTATCTCCTTTGGATGTACCAGAGGGTCTTCTTCAAGACCATTGAAAAGCCGGAAAATGAAAAGATTCTGGATCTGAACTTCCGCGAAATGGCTGTCCTTGCGGCCATAGTCGTCTTTGTGGTCTGGATCGGCGTTCATCCGAACACGTTCCTTTCGAAGAGCGAGCCAGCCGTCCAGGCACTTGTCAACACGATGACTAAGGCGAGAGTCGGCGCGCTCACGATGATCCCGAGATGAAGCTAGCGAATCTTACACAGCGTGAAATGTCAAATTTCTTTTAGAGAGAGAAATGATGTCTTTTAACTACAGCGACTTAATAGCCGTCAGCCCGATACTTTTCCTCAGCCTTTATTCGTTGCTTATTCTAGTCGTGGACGCGAGTCTGAGGAAACCTGCCAACTCGGTCTACTGGCTGACGCTGATAGGTCTGGTCGTAACCGGATTTCTCACCGTCAACACATATTACGCATCAGGGACCGCTTTCAATGGAATGGTGTTTACCGGAAAGTTCCCTGCTTTTTTTGAGATTATATTCCTTCTGAGCGCAGTGCTTAGTGTGCTGCTTTCCAGGTCCTACCTGGAAAAGGAAGAGCTTCATTATGGCGAGTATTATTCACTTCTGATCTTTGCGACCGTGGGAATGATGCTGATGGCGAGCGGCCGCGATCTGATGGTCCTGTTCCTCGGGCTCGAGCTGATGTCTATATCTCTCTACGTACTTGCAGGGTTCGTCAGGAGGAATGCCAAATCCAACGAGGCCTCGTTAAAGTATTTCCTTCTCGGAGCCTTTGCCTCCGGCTTTCTCCTTTACGGAATAGCCCTCGTCTATGGAGCGAGTGGCACGACGAACCTCTCGACCATCCTCGCCAGATTTCAGACCATACAGGGAGATCCGCTTCTCTGGATCGGAGCGGCCCTGATACTTGTCGGCTTGAGCTTCAAGATCTCCGCGGTGCCTTTTCACATGTGGGTACCGGACGTGTACGAAGGTTCGCCGACCACCGTCTCGGCCTTCATGTCCACCGGCAGCAAGGCGGCAGCGTTTGCGGCGCTTGTGCTGGTTTTTAATTACTCTGTCCATCCGTCCTGGCAGTTGCAGACTGTCATAGCGTACCTGGCGGCCTTCACTATGGTCGTAGGAAACCTGATTGCCCTGGCACAGACAAATATAAAGAGGATGCTCGCGTATTCGAGCATTGCACACGCCGGATACGCACTCGTAGGGATTGCCGCGGCAAACAGCCTGGGGAGAACGGGAGTCCTCTACTATATGCTCGCTTACACCTTCATGCAGGTTGGAGCGTTTGGAGTCGTGTCTCTCCTTGAGAGCAAAGACGAGCGTTACCTCAAGATATCTGACTACGAAGGCCTTTCGTTCAGGCATCCGGTGATCGCCGGTCTGATGGCGCTCTTTATGTTTTCATTAGCCGGCCTTCCGCCATTCGCGGGATTCTTCGGAAAGTATTACCTCTTCGCCTCCGCCGTTACTGCGAACATGACATGGCTCGCGATAGTTGGCGTACTGGCTAGCGTGGTCTCAGCGTATTTCTACCTTAGCGTGGTTGTGAACATGTACTTCAGGGATCTTCCTGAAGGGAGCGTTGCGGTGAAGGTATCAAAGATGGGCGCATTTGCCTTGATCATAGCCGCGGCCGCGGTGATAGAACTGGGCCTTACGCCCGGTCAAATCGTGTCGTTTACGGAGAAACTCTTTTAATACATATAATCTGTTATTTGAGAGTTACAGGCCGCTTCTCTTTTGGGGCGGCCTTTTTTATCTTCTATAGGAGTGTCTATGGAGTTTGTACTTACTGCTGAAGAGATGAAAGCTTGCGACCGGGAGGCAATTGAAACCGGAAAGGCGAGCGGTGAGATGTTGATGGATAGAGCGAGTCTCGGAGTCGCAAGGGTCTCTCAATTATTGTTGAGCGATGTGCGGGGAAAAAGAGTTCTCGCCCTCTGCGGAAAAGGGAACAACGGCGGTGACGGGTATGGAGCTTCGCTGCATCTCGCGGAACAGGGAGCGGAAGTCCGGACGGTAATCGTCGGCAATTTCTCCGAAGTCTCAGGCGATGCTGGAATTTTCCTCGCGAAGCTTCGCCAGTTGGCCTCTCAAAATCCCAAAGTCACTATCGACGAGTTTGCGAATATCGGTGATTCGCTTTCTCTGGACGAGTACGATCTCGTGATCGATGCCGTCCTTGGCACCGGGCTTTCTGATGAGCCGAAAGGCGATGCCAAGTCTGCCATAAATCTTATTGAGTCGACCAAGACCGCCGTGCTCGCTGTTGATGTCCCGAGCGGGCTCAGATCGAACAACGGCCTCAGCTTCGGAACCTGCGCCAAGGCCGTCGCGACGGCGACAATGGGGTATGTTAAACGCGGACTCCTGATGAACGAGGGAAAAGAAAAGTCAGGTAAGATATTCGTAGTTGACATCGGTTTGCCCACCGATCTTGTGGCGTTTGAAGTCGTCGAGACTTCGATTATCACCAATGACGATGTTTCAAGGTTACTCCCAAAGAGGAGTGCGGAAACGCACAAGCATGCTGTCGGAAAGGTCTTCGGGCTGGTTGGCTCTGTTGGCCTCACGGGGGCCGGGATCATGGTCGGAAGGGCGGCGATGAGAGCAGGGGCCGGCGCCGTCGTGCTGGGCGTTCCGTCCGGGATGCTCCCGGTTTTCGCGTCTCAATTGACCGAAGTCATGACCGTCCCGCTCCCTCAGACCGGCGAGGGTTCACTTTCCCTGGCCGTCCTGCTTCAGGTTCAGAAGAACCTGGAATGGGCCGACGTTCTCGCCATTGGGCCGGGGTTATCCAGAAATCAGGAAACCTCGCAGCTGATTGCCAAAATATTGCGCAGCCATGACGGAACGATAGTGGTCGATGCTGACGGGCTCAATGCGATAGCGGACCAGCCGGATATTCTTCAAGAGACTCACGCAGATGTAATCCTAACGCCGCACCACGGGGAATTCAGCAGACTCTCCGGATTTTCGCCCGAGGAAATAGCCGCTGACAGGGTTGAACTCGCGCGCAGGTTTGCCAGAGACAATAAGGTGACGCTCGTCCTGAAGGGCGCCCCGACCATCGTTGCGACAAAAGAGGGAAAGGTGTACATGAACGTGCACGGGAATCCGGGGATGGCCACTGCTGGATCAGGAGACGTGCTGACAGGAATCATCGCCGCACTTGCTTCCCAGAAACTTGACCCAATCGAAGCGGCCATTGCAGGAGTCTATCTGCACTCGGTCTCAGGAGATATCGCGGCGGAAGAAAAGGGAGTGTACTCTCTCATCGCCTCGGACATGATAGAATCCCTTCCGAAAGCTTTCAGGAAAATTATCAACGGAGAAGTTCGTGAGTTTGAAAGAATCGCCTGAGTTTGTAAAGTTTTATCTGCCGGTTCTGGCCTGGATGGTCTTTATTTTCGTCCTCTCGTCGGTACCCGGTTCAGCGCTCCAGCCAATTGAGTTTCCAGACGCGCATGTCATAGCGCACTCGTTGCTTTATGCCGTCCTTTACTACCTGGGCTACCGGGCACTCAGCCATCAGGAATACAGCAACTTCGTGAGCAAGTACAGCCCCATATTGGCGTTTGTATTCGTGGCCTTGTACGGTGCGAGCGATGAGTATCATCAGTCTTTTACACCAGGACGCAGTGAGGAATTGAAGGATTGGCTCTTCGATGTGTCCTCTGCGCTTGTAATCATGCTGGCTGTCGTGATCGCAGACAGGATTAGGGATAGCAGAAGACGGCTCGGTTCGAATTGATTTCAGAATTGAATTTGTAGTTGGACACACCGCGAGCGTGAGATGAGTGATTCAATTGTCATCGCGCTGTCATTGGTCTTTATGGCAGTGTTCTCTGCGGCAGAAACGTCATTCGTTTCCGCCGATAAGATCGCACTGATCATCAATCCCTTCCCCGGGGTGAAGTCGAAATCAGTTTTATTCTTCCTACAGAATAACGAAATGTTCTTTGCCACGGTGGTTGTTGCGACCAACCTGTTTGTAACGGTTTTTTCCTCGGTCTCGGAGGTGTTTCTCCATTCCTCCCTTGGGATGCCGTTTGGGCTGGTGGTAGTGTTGACGACGGTTACCGGTTTCCTGATCGGTGAGCTCATACCTAAGAGCGCCGCGGTAGAGAACCCCGAATCCACGGCAAGATTCCTGCTTCCACTGGTTAGAGGATTTTCCACTGTCATGGCGCCGGTTGTGCGGATGACCGCCGTGAGCTCATCTTTCATAGCGAAGACGGTATTTCGGTCACGCTCATCGTCCGGTTCCCTTATGTTTCAGAGGCGGGATGTGTACCGCTTTCTCGGAAGCACCGTCAGCAGCGGTTATCTCGACAAGATTGAATCTGAGATGATACGGAGGCTTCTGACAAACGCGTCGTTGTCCGTGCGCAATATCGCCGTACCGCGCACTGAAATTGTGGCGACGGGAATCGGCACCAAGATTGAAAAACTGCGTGATACATTTGAAAAGACCCGCAAGACGAAAGTGATCATCTATGATGCCGATATTGATAATGTGGTCGGTGTTGTACATGCCAAGGACATCTTCAAGAATGTGGAAAGGGTCGATGAGATACTGAGCGATGTTCTCTTCGTTCCGGAAAATATGTCTGTGGTAGATCTTCTGGATGAATTCAGAGCAGAGAAGGTTTACGTTGCCATTCTAATAGATGAGTTTGGCGGCACTTCAGGATTAGTTACTTCATCCGACGTGATGGAGCTGTTTCTTGGAGACGTCGCGGTATGGGCGAGTGAAGAGAAGGTGAAAGAGTCGGGGCGTGGTCAGTACGTCGTGAAGGGGAATGCTGAGATAGGAGAAGTAGAAAAAGCGCTTGGTATCCGGCTTCCCGGTGGAGAGTTCTCTACGCTTGCTGGCTTCATAATCTCAAAATTGGGCAGAATTCCGCTCAGAGGCGATGTCTTCATGATCGGCAAGCTTGAAATAAAGGTGTTGGAATCTGACGGGCGGAGAGTTGGTACCTTGAAAATCACGCTCAGATAAGTTCATTATAGCTCCTGGCGGATGCGAATTTTACTATTTTGCGTGTCTTTCGTCCAATATTATTGGTGCCTCAGAAACTGTTTGAATGGCAAACCTGTTATTTCATTTGATGGATTTCGAAATGTTGCCGGACTCAATGGGGAGTGCAGAGCAGAACAATGAGGAATTCTTGTGCTAACGGCCGCCGTTCAGTATTGAAGGTCGCCCACTGGTGAAACCAGCACGTTGCCCCCGAGAAGGGAAGGATGTTCTGGTCGGGTGAGTTTCGCGGTCCATTTCAAATGATATGCGCCCGCACCTGATGTCGTCAACCGAATGGCGCCAGATTCCCGTAAGAAAGATTCTTTAACACTAAGGACAATGATGAGAAAGTTTCTCCTTGCCGTATCGCTTCTTGCCTTCGTACCCAGCCTGAATGCACAGGACTTTGGAAAGAACAAAGTCCATTACGTCGATTTCAAGTGGCAGTTCATCAAGTCTGCTCACTTCAATGTCTATTTCACAAACGGAGGGTATGAGCTGGCACAGTTTGTTGCTGTCGAGGCCGAGAGCTCGCTCACGTCCATAAGCGCGAGCTTCCACTACCAGATAGACAAGCGCATAAATATCGCCATTTTCGACTCGCACAACGACTTTCAGCAAAACAATATCATCCCGGAATATCTGGAAGAAGGGACCGGCGGCGTTACCGAGCTTTACAAGAACAGGATCGTCCTCCCGTGGGAGGGAAGTCTCAGCCTCATGCGCCATGTAGTACACCACGAACTGGTACATGCAGTCTTTGATGAAATGTTCTATGGTGGCTCAATTCAATCGATTATCGAACACAATATCACGTTCTCTATACCTACCTGGTTCAATGAGGGAATGGCCGAGTATCAGTCCCTCAATCACTGGGAAGTGAACTCGGACCAGTTTCTCATTGATGCCACGGTGAACAGCTACATGCCACCGATAAACTATCTTGAGGGATATCTCTGCTATAGAGGGGGGGAATCAGTGTGGCATTATATAGACAAAAAGTACGGCCACCAGAAAGTCGGGGAGGTAGTAAATGCCGTCCTCGCCACCCACAGCGTCAACAAGGGCTTCGAGCGGACGCTGGGCTTGAACGTCGATCAGCTTTCCGACGCCTGGCAGAAGTATAACAGGAAGGTTTATTTCCCCGAGGTTGGCGAACGTCAGTCTCTTGCGAGTTTTGCCGTCCGCGTGACGGATCACAGAAAGGATGAGAGCGTCTACAATACGAGCCCGGTCATCTCACCAAACGGAGACAAGGTCGCATTCATCACGGACAGGACAGGATATTTTGATGTCGTTCTTGTCTCGACAATAACCGGACGTACCATCCGCACTCTGGTAAAGGGGAACAGGTCTGCGGACTTTGAGGAGCTCCATCTTTTGACACCTGGCATAGCGTGGTCACCTGACGGAAATGAGGTGGCCGTCGCTTCCAAGACGGGTGAGTACGACGACATATTTCTCATTGATGCGAATACGGGGAAGACAAGGGAGATCACCGGGCTCAATCTCGACGGTATCGATGGAATAGATTTTTCTCCGGACGGGACCGAACTCGCTATTTCGGCCTACAAACCGCTTCAGTCGGACATTTATACATACAACCTGAAGACCCGAGTCCTTCGCAACATCACGAACGACATATTCACCGACCAGCAACCGCACTGGTCTCCGGACGGAAAGAAGATATATTTCGTTTCCGACAGAGGGGACAGTCTCCATCAGAGCGGCAATTCGCTGGCTCTAGCTCATTGGGCGGCCGGTAACCCGCTGGACATCTTCTCAATCGATCCGGCCACGGGAGAAATTCAGAGGATTACCCATTCAAATTTCCCGAACCGGCCGAATATGGTGGCCCACGGCGGTGATAACACCTATCCACTCCCAACCCCGGACGGGAAGGGACTCATATTCGAGTCGAGCAGGAACGGCATCGATAATTTGTACTACAAGGATTTTGCAACGGGAGAAGAGATACCTCTTACAAATTCGCTGTACGGAATCAATGAACCATCGATGTCAAGGAATGGAGAGAAGCTCGCCTTTACTTCTTTGAACTATGGCGGCTATGACATATTTACGATGAATCTTCCGTTGAGTCATGAGCTAAAGGGCCCTCTGGTTCCGACTGATTACGTTAAGGACTTTTTCGCGTCGAAAAAATTCGCAGTAAGGGAAGATACATCATCTGCACTCTCCGGCGTCGCCTCTCTTTACGGGGCATCCTCCAAAACAGATTTCAGCGACATCGTGTTCGAGTCGGACTATCACGGGGAGACCAAACGTGAGAAGGTATCACCCTTCCTCCTAAAGGGCAATGTTGATTCTTCAGGCAACTTCATACCGTTTCCTTATAAGATTGATTTCTCGCCGGATATAATCACCGGAGGTGCGGGGTACAACACACTTTACGGGTTCCAGGGAGCGACCGAGCTGGCTTTCAGCGACATGCTTGGGAACAACGAGATCGATCTATACACCGATTTTCAAATCGACCTCCAGAACAGTGACTATGCCATCTCCTACACAAATCTCGCCTCCCGCGTGAATTTCGGATTAGGCCTAATTCACACTGCGAACTTCCTCTATCTTTACGACAACGCCAGCGGATACTATGACCTGAACAGGTTCCAGTCGTTGATTGGCGAAGTCAACTTCTCACGGCCTTTCGACCGTTTCAGGCGGATTGACCTTAACCTCGCGTACATCGGGATTTCACGTCAGAACATTGACAATCCATCCGATCCCGGAGCAACCGCAAACGCGATCATGAGCTCTATAAGTTATGTCGGTGACAATACACTGGCAGGATATTTCTCACCTGTCAACGGCACTCGTTATAGCGTAAGTCTCACTGCTGTTCCACGGATAGCCTCAAGCTTCCTCGGGTTTGAGACCGCCCAGGTTGATTACCGAACCTATATGCCATTCTTGGATGAGAACACGTTTGCAGTTCGTTTTGCGGGGGCCGCGAGCTTCGGACCGAACCCGCAGAAGTTCTTCATGGGCGGAGTGAGCAACTGGATCAACAGGAGTTACAGCACTCAGCTTATTCCAATCAGCAGCGTCGGTGACTATGCCTTCCTCACGCCGGTGTTCCCGCTCAGAGGTTACGATTACGACACACAGCTCGGGACGAAATATTTCGTCGGCAACTTCGAGGTGCGCTTCCCCCTCGTTAGGTATTTTGTACCCGGACTCATTCCGATACTCCTGTCAAACATCGAAGGAGTTATCTTCACAGATGCCGGAAGTGCCTTCACTTCAGTGTCCTCTTACAAGCCGTTTAGAAAGGATGCCTCGGGAGCTCTCGTGACGCAGGACCTCCTTGTAGGTTCTGGCTTTGGAGCAAGGGTGCCGTTTTTGTATTTTGTCCTGAGGTTTGACTATGCCTGGCAGTATAACATCGAGGGCTTCCACAACCCGACGTTCTATTTCTCGCTCGGAGGCGATTTCTAGAGCGCTTTTTCTGGCATTGGCCGCGGTCCCAATTTCCTTTGGGACCGCCCTTTCGCAATCAATTTTTCTCGATGGGCGCTACATTGTCGGCAACAGGGCCGCAGGGATGTCAGCCTATGTCGCAGATCCCGATTTTGCCCACGCGGTGGAGCTTAACCCCGCAAAGCTCTCCTACGCCGGCTATCTGTACGTCAGCTCAGACTATGAGTATGAGTCGAGAAGTCTTGGAGAATTGTTCCTCCCTCCCTCAAGCGAGTACTTTTCAAATGGGAATTTCGTATCGTGGAACGCTTCTCTGGGTATGCCGGCAGGACCCATAGGCGTCGGAGCCGCCTTCAGCGCTTATGACATCGGCGGCTGGCGGACGACTTCCTCGTCGCTCGGATTGGCAGTCCCGCTTCCACTCGGGTTCTCCGTGGGCGTCGCCCCCAAGTACCTCACTGTAGAAAAGCTCGTGGCTATTCCGGGTGGGGACAGAGTGGAGACGTTAAAGGCATTTGCCTTTGATGTCGGAGCGATGAACCGGACCGTCCTCGCGAACACGACATTCTTCCGGGCGATACTCTCCACAGGGGCAGTTTTTACGAACATTCTTCCGAAACAATCGTGGGATTTGACGGTTGGGGTGCCAGCCCCGCTAAATCCAAATGTCACACTCCCTCGTTCCCTCGGACTCGGCATCGCCTATACGTTTGCCTCCAACTACCGGCTCGCTGATTTCGAGCTCTTCAGGGTGACTGGCGCACTCGATTACACGCACGTCTTCACGGGCGATCCTCCTCTTGACGGACTGAGGGAGCAGCCTGACCAGTATAGAATCGGGCTGGAGACGATGGCGCTGGGTGTCCTTGCCTTGAGAATTGGATACACACTGAAGTCGCCGTCGACTCCGATGACATATGCACCTGATGGGCCGTGGGTCTCTCAGCCTGGTTCCGGTTTCTCATACGGATTCTCGCTGCGTTTTCCGGTAAAGCTTGTCCTCCCGGCACTCCCAGTTACGTCGCTCGAGCTATCTTATGCCAAGAACCCCGAGTGGAGTTCCGGAATGTACCATGACCTGTTCGGGGCAGTAGCCGAAATTCTTTTCTGATTTCTCCTTTCGAAAGACTCGTCAACGGGCTGTTCCATGCGAGTCGAGTCCAAGCCGCTTCCAGTTCATATTCAATGATTCCTCCATGAGTGGCGAGCGTGACTCGTATCGCTCAACCGTCACGAATAACGCGGATTGTCACGGCTTACCTCATAGTCGGTGAAGACAGCAATTCTCAATTCCACTTCTAATCCATGTCCACGACTCGAATTGGAAAGAATCGACGCCTCTCATAAATTAATACATATGAAAAAAAACGAGTTGTTTCCCTTACTGATGGCCGGAAGCTCTGAGGCGCGTGAACGTCTTAGCAGGATAATGGGCAGAAATCTGACGCTGAACGGCGAACTCATAGCGAAGGTCGGTTCGATTGTCGATGCCGTCCGCGCGGAAGGCGATGCTGCGCTTCGTCGGTTCACGCAGGAGTTCGACGGCATAAGGCTGACAGGAATAAAGGTATCAAAGGAAGAAATTGAGAAGGCACGCCAAGAAGTAAGTGAAGGGATCCTCAGGATCATCTCAGAAGCCGCGGCAAACGTACGTAAATTTCATGAGAAGCAGAAGGCAACATCATGGACCGTCCACGGCGAAGACGGCTCGATACTCGGCCAGCGAGTGATTCCGCTCGAGAGAGTCGGGCTATACGTGCCGGGTGGTACTGCGGCATATCCTTCAACCGTAATCATGAATGCGGTGCCTGCCCAGGTAGCAGGGGTGAAGGAAATCCATGTCTTCACGCCTCCGAACAGGGACGGCGGAGTGAACCGAATTGTACTTGCCACATGCGGGGTGCTCGGAATCGAAAATGTCTATTCGGTCGGCGGGGCACAGGCGATCGCCGCCGCGGCCTACGGGACGGAGACCGTGCGAAGAGTAGACAAGATTGTCGGCCCTGGAAACATGTATGTCGCCGCCGCCAAGAAGATAGTGTTCGGTGATGTGGACATAGACATGATAGCCGGTCCTAGTGAGGTGGTCGTCCTTGCCGATTCAACCGCGGACCCCGCCCACGTCGCGGCCGATCTCCTGGCCCAGGCTGAGCATGACGGAAACGCTGCGGCTGTTCTTGTCACTACGGACAAGGTGCTCGCGAGAAAGGTCCAGCGCAAGGTCTCAGATTTCCTCACGGACCTTTCCCGGAAGAAGATAGCCGCAGAGTCTATGCGCAGGAACGGGGCGGCGTTCGTCGTCGGCGAAATAGGGGAGGGGATTGATCTTGTTAATGATATCGCCCCGGAGCACCTGGAGATAATAACCGAGTCAGCCTGGGAACACGTTGGGCGCGTCAGGAATGCCGGGGCGGTGTTCGTAGGGGATCACTCCCCTGAACCGGTGGGAGACTATTTCGCCGGACCAAGCCATGTCCTTCCGACCGGGGGAACAGCAAGGTTCTCCTCCGTCCTCAGCGTGGACACCTTCGTCAAGAGGTCGAGCGTCATACAATATTCGCCGGAATCTTTCCGCAGGGACGCGGGAAAGATAAAAATCTTTGCGCAGAACGAGGGACTTGATGCGCATGCACTTTCAATAACTGTAAGAGACAAACGTGGACATAAGAGATAACTTAAGAAAGAGTGTGGTCCAATTATCACCGTACGCAGTATCGGGCCATCCCGCGAAGATTAAACTGAACCAGAATGAAAGCCCATTTGACATACCATCTGATCTCAAGAAGGAGATCATTGAAGAGTTTGTACGTATAAACTGGAACCGTTACCCGGAAGTGTTTTCTTCGCTCCTTCCACAGAAGTTCGCAAAGATGTATGATCTGCCTGCCGCATCCTTCATCGTAGCCAACGGCTCCAATGAACTGATCTACACCGTCGCCATGTCGATTGTGGAAGGCGGTGTCGATGTAGTCATTCCACAGCCTACTTTCTACTTCTTTGAGAAGATCAGCACTATACTCGGGGGAAACGTCAAGAAGATTTATGCCGACCAGGATCTCAGATTCGACGAGGTTAAAATACTCGAGACCGCGCGTTCCATGAAAAGGGGACTTATCATTCTTGGATCTCCGAATAATCCGACCGGTAAATCAGTGTCCAAGGGCTTTATAGAGAAGCTGACAGGATCCACGAGTGCGATCGTGCTGGTCGACGAGGCTTATATAGAATTTTCGCCGCACCAGAGCGTCATCGGACTCACCCGCAGCGTCAGGAATCTTGTCGTCCTGCGGACCTTTTCGAAGGCATTCAGTCTGGCCGGGCTCCGCATCGGCTACCTGATTGCACATCCGGAACTGACTAAGGAAATACTCAAGGTTAAGATACCCTTCACCGTCAATCCACTTTCCGAGTTCGCCGCGGTAAAACTTCTCGAACGCCGCGAGATGTTTCAGGAAAGGGTCGCGACGGTGAAAAATGAAATGGCGGGAATGATGAAGGCCCTTCGGGGGATTGAAGGAGTCAAGGTGGTGGACTCCGACGCCAATTTCTTCCTCTTTTCCAGTCCGATGCCTGCAGGAAAAATGTTCGAGAAACTTCTGGAGAGAAGCAGCGTCCTCGTGAGGGACGTCACTTCTTATCCACTACTGGACAATTACCTTCGCGTGAACGCCGGCTCCCCGGATGAGAGCCAATACTTTGTGGAGTCAGTCCGGCTCGCCCTTTCCGAAAGGTGAGGACTGTCCATTGGTTCCAGTTGTAATCGTCTCAAGCTGAGCGTCGGAGGGTCCGCCTGATTCAGAGGTGAGCCCCTGACGCTGTTCCTGGCATCATGGCCGAAGAGAGACAGGTTCTATGATGCGGTGTGGTATCATGAGCTATTGTGCATCACGATTTGGAAAAGTATATTAGGTCATAATGGGCGTACCTCTGATATATTTCCTCGACGACGACGAGAACATCATAAAGCTCGTTAAGTATGGGTTGAGAAACGAGCAGTTCAATATGAAGTTCTTCAGCCGTCCCACCGCGCTGATAGAAGCCATAAAGATTGAGTACCCCGATGTAGTTGTTAGCGACGTCATGATGCCCGACATGGATGGCATCGAGCTGATAGAAAAGCTCAGGAGCCTGTCTAGGTCTATGCCCGTTATACTTGTCACAGCAAAGGCAGCGGTAGATACCGCCGTCCGCGCGATGAAGGCGGGCGCTTTCGAGTACCTTACGAAGCCGATCAATTTCGACGAGTTGAAACTCGCCATAGGGCGGGCGGTGGAGGTCGGAAGGCTTCGCTCGGAAGTGGACGAGATCAAGACAGGGTTTAGGCAGCGTTACTCGTTCGACAGTCTGATCGGTGAGAGCGAGCCAGTCAACGCCATGCGCGAGTTGATCAAGCGATTGTCCACGGTGTCTGAGGCCGTCATCCTCCTGCGCGGTGAGAGCGGCGTCGGCAAGAACCTCGTCGCAAGAGTTATACATTACACCAGCCCCATTTCGGACAGACGCTATCTTGAGATTAACTGCGCGTCTCTCCCCTCAAACCTCCTTGAGGCAGAGCTTTTCGGGTATGAAAAAGGGGCTTTCACCGACGCTAAGAATTCCAAGAAAGGCCTCCTCGAAGTCGCGAGCGGCGGCACCGTCTTGCTGGACGAAATAACAAGCATGGACCTATCCTTGCAGGCTAAGTTCCTTTCGTTTATTGAGAACAGGCGAATAAGAAGAGTGGGCGGGCTTGAAGAAATTGGTGTGGATCTTAGAGTCGTCTCGGCAACAAACTCGGACTTGGAGTCGGATGTTGCGGGCGGAAAATTCCGGAGCGATCTGTTTTATCGCATCAACGTCGTCTCCATAACAGTCCCTCCGCTAAGAGACAGGGGAAAGGACGTCATCCTTATCGGTCGGAAGTTTATCGAGGATTTCAATACTAAGTTCAAGAAGCACGTGAAGGGGTTCACGAACGCGGCGGAGCGCAAGCTCATGGCACACAACTGGCCGGGCAATGTCAGGGAGCTGCGCAACGTTGTAGAACGCGCTATGATATTCGCCGAGCGGGAATACATAGACGGGGATGAGATAGCACTAACCTCGATATCTCAGGCGCCAATATATGAGGATGGGCTTCATCTTCCCAAGGGGCTTTCTCTGGACCAGGTGGAAGGGGAGTATCTCAAGAATATGCTAGAATGGAATAACTTCAACCTGGAACAGACCGCGAAAGAGCTTGGCGTTACGCGGAAGACGCTCTGGGAAAAGAGGAAGAAGTACGGCCTGTTAAATTAGCTTCCCCACTGCTTTGAGGAAGCTTTGCTTTTCCGCGTCCCAGTTAAGCTCCGACGCGGCTCTCTCACAGTTCACCGTCAGCTTTTCATAAGTCGCAGGATCACCTGTGAATTCGATGACCCGTTTAGCCACGCTGTTCAAATCATCAGTATCTACGGCCGCCCCTATACCGTATTCGTTCACTATCCTTTCCATCTCAGGGAACCCGGGAACAATTACAGGTAGCCGGGCAGTGATGAATTGAAAGAACTTGTTCGGCAATGCCAGATAGTGGCACAGGCCAGAATTCTCCATGAGATAAATACCTAGATGTGCCTTTGAAAGTTCCGGTACCACTTCCGCACTCGGGACTCTCCCGAGGAAACGTACCCTGTTGCTTACTCGGAATGAGGTCGATAACTGTGAAAGTTCGTCTTTAAGAGCGCCGTCGCCGATAAACTCGAGTTCGTATTTCTCGGGCAGGAGTGTAAGAAGCTTCACGAGACTAGGCAGCCCACGGCCGGGCTGGAGGCCGCCGGAGAAAGCCAGCGTTATTTTGTCGAAGCTCTTCGTTAGTCCGGGCTTTGGCGCCTTGTCCGGAACATTTCTAATGACCGTGAATGGTACATCCCACCTTGTCCCGAGTATCTCCCCGATCGATTTGTTTACTGTGAATGCCGCGTCTACGTACCGAATGGCACTTGCCTCGACAAGGCTCCAGAACATGAAGCTTGTTTTCTTGACCTTTAGACTCGGGAGCTCACGGTATAGCTCTTTGGAGTCATAAATAAGTCTAACCGGATTGGTAGCGGTGGAGTAGCGCCTCTTCCCTATGATTGCGGGGGGGAGGGAAAACAAATCCCCAGCTATGATTAGTTTGGCTGATGTCGCTCTCGCCTCGGGTATGACGTTCCTGTAGAAATCGATGAAGAATTTTTTGCCGGACTTGGAGTTAACGGGGATTCTGACGAGTGTGTCTGTACGTTCGGGCTCGCCCTCGCTGCAGACGCCGACAAGTTTTGCCTTGTAGCCCGATTCGCTTAATGTTTTGAGGAATTTTGTGCTTCTCGTGTCATATCGAGGATCCGAACTGACGATTATCAGGACATCAACATCGAAGGAGCCCGGTGCCATTTTATAGAATGAAAGAGAGTGTAAATGTCTGGCTGTAATCGAGTTTCATCGGAACGTACGAGTAATCGAAGAGGAAGATGCCGTAGTGGACTCCCGCGCCAAATGAAACGCCAGTAATGTCGTTTCCGGTGGCATAGCCGGCGCGGAGATGGATCAGCGAATCGAAACTGACATCAGCGCCGACGCTCGGGGTTATCCCGCCAGATTTGTAAGTCACCAAGCCCGCGTATCCAGTTGCAGACAGGTCATTGCCTACCTTGGTTGAATAGCTGGCGCCTAAGCGTATAAATGCGGGAAGAGTTATCTTCTGCTGGATCATGGCAGACGATGTACCGAGGTTGCCGACCGCCATGCCAAGGCGAACGTTATCAGACAGGGAATAGTTAGCGCCGGCGTTAAACGCATATCCGCTTGATTCGTAAATGAACAATTTCTCATAGAGATACATGGCGGAGATTCCAATGTCGAGGCGGTCAAACTTGCGAGCCGCGCCGAGTGCAAATGAAAAATCCTTTGCCGAAAATGTGGCTATCGGATCACCGGGTACGTTCCTCACTTCTATATCGGGCACGCTCGAGAGAAGGAGTCCCGCGCCGATCGAAGTGCCGCCCGCCTGAAATCTGGTGCCGAAGAGGTCTATCGTCGTGCCGGCAACGTACGTGCGGTGGGTAAGCACGAAGCTGGGACCCGTTCCGGCATCTCTTCCCGCTGAAGAGAGACCGGCAGGATTTAGGAACACCGCAACGGGCTCGTCGGTAACGGCATCGGCCGACGAGGCCAGTGAAAGATCTTTCGCGGAAAAACCCATTCTCAATATCAGGAATCCCGCGCTTCCAGCCTGTGAGTAAGCGTTTGAGTAAACTACCGCTATTGTCGCTAATGCAATGAGAAAGGACTTCATCTCTATCAGAATCCGAAATCTAGTGAAATAGTCTGAATACCGTAAGGGGTGAACGGTTCTAACACGTAAGCGTAGTTGATCTCCGGCGTAAAATCAAGGAATCCGACTTTTGCACCAAAGCCGAAAGAGGGGGTGACAACGGTACCGAGGTTGAGTTGATTGGAAGCGGCGATGCCTGCCCGGATGACGAGTATCTGAAGAGGGGCGTACTCGATTCCTCCCCTGAAACCGCCAAGCGATGATGGACCGGCATCGTATTCCGCCGAGACGCATGTGCTCAGCGCCGGCAGGTCGTACGAGGCCCCGAATTTGAAGATGTTTGGAAACCTTGTTGCGAAGCTGGAGCCGTCCTGGCCGTAGAGGCTCGCGGAATTCCACCTGTACTGCGCGTCGATGTCCGTAGCCGTGACCCCAACAGATAGGAACGGTGTAACTTTGTAGAGGCCTCCGAAATCGAAACCGATGGCCGTGGATGAGATGCCCGAGTATAAGTTGTAGTAGTACACCTTAAGGCTGAGCCCGAGCGACAAGCCTGGCACGAACTGGTTCGCGAAGCTGAAATAGGTAAGATATTCGTTCGTCGAAAGGTCTGACGTGTGGAGACCGTCGGAGTTTCGGCCGTCGATGTTTGAGACAGAGCCGTTGATGAGCCCTATCGAAAATCCTGCTCCGCTCTTTAGTCCCTGCGTGTAAGTAATTACGTTCAGCTGCCTGTCAAGGGACATCAGCGCGATTGAGCCTGACACGTTCCCGCCAGGCTGGAATGACGCCAGGGCAGGGTTATAATAGGTGTATACGTTGCCGACGGGCATCGCTGAGACAGAGTTCCCGAGCGCCATGCCTTTCGCGTTAAGACCGATTCTCGAGAAACTCCCTGGATAACTCTGAGCGAATGCGGTTGTACTAAGTAACAAACTAACTACTATTGCTCTCATCTGACCACCAAAATCTTACCCCATATCGGGCTCTCGTTGTTCACAACGACACTGTAGAAATACACTCCATTGTCGGCGTCTTTCCCGGTGTCATCCTTGCCGTCCCATATCTCTTCAGCCTCGCCAACCGGACGGGGCGCATTCTGCAGGAGAGTCCTGACTACATGCATCGAGAAATCGAAAATCCTGATCGTCACTTCGCTCCCTGGTTTCTTTACGCTGTAATGAACACGTCCGACGTCGAGACGCGGAGAGAAGGGGTTGGGGTAGAAGTATGTCGAGTACGACGCGCCAACCGGCTGATAGGTTCGGAGCACGCGCCAGTCGGCGGGTATGAATCCGCTGCCGTCGTCGATGCCGATGGCCGTTCCATCGCCGCTTCCCAGCCAGACAGTATCTCCCGATGCGTTCACGGAATAAAATGCGGGCGACTTGACCCAGCCGTTGTTCTGAGGATCAAAGATATTCGTGATTACGTCCGAGCTGTTGCCGTAGTCGGCAGTCCGGAAGAGGCCGTCGTCAGAAGCTCCGTACACAACTCTTCCGTTGAATCCTATGCTGTGGAAGAAATGGCCACTGAGTATGTGGTGCCAGCTCGCGCCGTGGTCTTCCGTGTAGCTAAGAGCCTCGACCTCTGTTGGGTCATTCGCATTGACCGTGGCTGCCCAAATATTGTGTACTGTCCCATAGTTTTGGCCTGCGATCCAGACCACAAAATTTCCTGATATCCCCGCGTCGGTTTGGTGATTGAACTTCGTCCACGAGTAGCCATTATCAGTCGACTTGTCGATACCGTCAGCGGTCCCGACATAGAGGGCACTGTCTCCGTCAGAGTAGAGTGAGAATGCTTCGTGGTTGTAATTCGTCTCAGTCGTCAGTCTTCCTGCGATGGGGGAGAGCTGGAAACTGTATGTGCTGTCTTGCGTGATGAAATCGAGATAGTCGGGGGGGAGGACGACCCTCTGCCATGTCTTTCCGAGGTCGGCGCTCCTTCTCAGCCCGCCCGCGAAGTTGGCGGTGTAGAGATATCCCTTGTGGAATGTCATCGAGTAGGAAATGTTATTGACTGCGGTAGTGATGGGAAGCGCCTTCAGTACATTGGTGCCGAACGTCACAGTCGTATCCGAAAGTGAATCGAGGCTCTGCGGTTCATGCGTCCACGTTGAGCCGCCGTCCGTGGAAACGTAAAACCCGGTGCCGACAGGATATGATGCGCTTCCCTGATCGAGGCTTGATGAGGTTGCTACGACGATCGTGTCACCTTCGACAGCGATCGCGTTGGCTCCCTTTCCCGTAGGCCCGTTCGCCCCCCAGTCTGTTCGAAACGTCGATCCGCCATCAGTGCTTACGTTCAAACCGGAATTTGTAGCGAGGTAGGCTGTGCCGTTTTTGAGCTTGATCTGGCTCACCGAGTTGCTGGATGGGGTGGCTTGTGTCACAGTGCTGTCGAGTTTAAACGTCCTTGCGGGCATTTGAGCCTCGGCGGCGGCGGCGGCGAGCATTATCGCGATGATTACAAAATGCTTCATTGATAAACCTTGATGATGTGGGAGAGGGGATAGCTGACGAGCCCGCTCCTGTCGGTGGCGTAGAACGTGAACGTATATTTGCCGGCCGGTGTCCCCGGGGGCAGGATTATGCCAAGTGTGTAGTGTCCATCGTTCGCGACGGGATCTACGTCACCCCCCTCATGACTGGCGCCTCCGTCATCGAACATGTGGAAAGGATTTCCGGAAGAGGGATTCCCGTCAGGCTTAGTGACGTTGAAGTAGACGCTCGCTATGTTGCTGAGGCCGGCAGGATCCGATACATACGCCGTCAGGACCACCTTGGCCGTGTCCGTCTGACTGACCTGGAGCGAATCGGGGGCGGAAACACTGTCTATTACGGGTGCCTCCGCTTTTGAATTGAAGAGCCGGAGGTCTTTTTCTCCGTAATTTCCGGAAGCGCCTCTATCGTCGAACGGTGTAAAGGTGAAGGTTAACGCTCCCACATGGACGTATTGCACGAACGTGTTTATCCGCCCTGATACGATGTTACCGCTGACCTGCGTGTACGGAGCGTCGCTAAGGACATTGCCTGAATCATCGGTTACCTTCACTTCGAGGTAGCTGAAACTTGAAGCTGTGGAGAGTGTAACTTGAAATGTGTCGCTGATCGTCATTGAGCCTTGGTTCGGCCCGATGTGCGATGAAACGTCGAGACTGTCTCTGTCGAAGTAGGTCAGCCGGGCATTTATGGGCTGCGAGGTGTCGATCACGACACTTCCTGACTTCTGGCATGATGCCAGTAGGAGTGCTGTTAATAAAACAAGTGCTACCCTTTGCAAAAGTTCCTCGATTAGGTTGTGAAAGGAGTTGGTGAAAAGCAGAGTATGAAAATCACGATAGTGAGCCAGCCGATAATTTTTCTCTTCGTGTCCAACGGCGTGTTGTCTACAACTGGTGGATGGTCGATTTTGACGACGAAGAAAAGGATTGCCGCCCAGAAGAGCCAGCCCAGCCAGCCGAATGTTATGTTGATGTTTATGAGGGGGAGGAGGCTCATTATTCCGAGAGCTATAAGCACTCCGAATACCACACGGGCGATCCGCTTGTGTTTTCTTCCAAACATTGCGTAGATAAGGTGACCACCGTCCAGCTGCCCGACAGGGAGGAGGTTCATCGCAGTAACGAAGAGGCCGAACCAGCCGGTGCAGAGGAATGGATAGTGATATATCTCCGACATCGGCGGGATGAACTCAGTACGCGGGTTGGTCAGTATCAATTCGAGAAGCTTAAAAAGGAGTGTGTTCCCGAACGCGAATGGGGTGCCGTCTCCCACTGGTACAGAATTGGTTGCGAAATCAAAATTCGGATGGATAAGCAACAGATACTCACGCGAAGGAAGGTGAGTGAAGCCGTAAACAAGTACGGCAAGGCTGGCGATGAAACCGACGATCGGTCCGGAGACCCCGATATCGAATAGGGCCCTGCGCGACGGGACGGGAGTTTTTGTGCGTATGACCGCACCGAGAGTTCCGAAGTTTATCATCCCGGGGATGAAGGGAAATGGAATGAAATATGGAAGTGTCGCGCGCACTCGGTGCTTGAGCGAATAAAAGAAATGTCCGAATTCATGTGAGCCAAGTATGAACAGAAGCGGCACACTGTAAGAGACTCCGAGCGGCAAATTAAGTATGTTAAGTGGGTCCAGGCCTATCCACTGAACGCCGGCAAGCGTAGTGGTGAAGAGGGTGAGGACAAACAAACCCGCGTGGAGAGGAATCTTGAGCTCCCTCCACGACATCGGATATGCCTCCACATCTTCAGCTCGCTGCCAGTATTCGGACATTCAGTATTTTCTTCCCTTCCACGTGATCCCCTTCCCGAGGTAGACAGAGAAGGGGAGGATTGCCACATAAATCAGATAATAAATCTCAAAATAAAGGATAAATTTCAAGTGAGCAATCTTTCCGTAAAACCTCAGCGTCGGCAGGGCGAAGAGTGTGTCTACGACAAGCTTGAAGGCGAAAGCAGCCGCCAAGGCTGTTGGAGAGAAGAAAATGGAAGCTATGATGGCCCAGTGGAAGAGGAAACCGGGCACGAGTGTTAGCATGCCGAATACCCCGGTGTCTTTTCCGCCTACGGCCCAGCGCCGCCTCTGGCGGAAAACCTTTCCCAGCGTCCCGACTGGAAGGGTCTCTACCAAAGTCTCGGAGTCCATCGGATAGGCGTAGTCCCAACGCCCTGATGATACAATCGCCTTGAAGAGCGCGTAGTCTTCGGTCACGCTAAACCTGATTTTTCTATAACCACCGACGTCATCGTAAGCATCTTTCCTGAAGGCCAGGTTATTGCCTAAACATGCCAGAGGTTTCCGCAGAGTTGCCGCGCCCGCAGCGACAGTTAAGAGGATATCCCAGTCAAGCGCCTGCATGCCGCTGACACTGTCTGTCGTGCGGGAGATGAGCGTGACGCCGCCGACCACGCCTGTCCTCTTGCCGAAATGCCTAAGCGTCCCGCGTATCCATGACGCCGGAACCGCACAATCCGCGTCAGTCAAAAAGATTAACTCCCCACGCGCAGATTCGATTCCCTGGGAAAGTGCATTTGCCTTTCCACGCATGACGCTGTCTTCAACGGCATCAACTCTCCTGACGAAGCCATATCTTTTCGTGAAAGTGTCGATGACCGCCGCAGTTCCGTCAATCGATTGGTCGTTTACGATGATTACTTCCAGAAGAGAATGCGGGTAATCGAGTCGAACGAGAGACTCGATGCAAGCCGGGAGGTTGAGTTCCTCATCCTTTGCCGCGACAATCACGGATACCTTAGGTTGTTCTCCAGTCCACCGATTGACAAGTCCCTGCCTTCTCGCCCGGGCGGCGGCGGCTGCATATAGGCTGAGCTCCACCGCGTATAAAGACGCCAGGACGATCAGGATCAGGTTAAGCGTCACTTCCCACCAAGCTCTTTGAGCACCTGAATCCTTGCCGTCTGAGCGGTCTGAAGCGCAGGGTCCACTTCGAGCGATTTGTCTATCCAGGAGAGCGTTCTGTGGAGATGTTTGTTCGAGTACTCGTACTGAGCGCGTGCGAGGAACATCTGCGTGTAGAAGCCCAAAATCTGTCGGGAGTAATCGTTGGAGACTCTCTTGGCCGCCTTGAATCCTCCCAGGCCGTCGCTTCCGCAGGGGACGTAACTCGTGTCAGTGGTCAGTTCCATCAGGAGGCCATACGGTACCCGATTGTAACGGTACAGGTATCTGGTCTCGATTTCAGGTCCGACGAACACTTCGCGTCCTGATAGCATCGCACCCGAAATTATTTCCCGGATGAATTCTGTGTACGTGTTCTCTATGCTGGCGGGATCATAGGGGAGATCGTTTTCAAACAGTCGAAGATTATCCTGGTACGCGGCATAGATCGGATCGGTCTTTGGGAAAAGGAAGGAATCACGCTCATGTACGTCTCTGGTGTACCATGACCGCCTCAGAAGTTCCTTGTCTATTATGGTTATGTCCGGTCTTATCCTATCCACGTTTTGATAGTATATCGAAGCTGAGACGAAGTCATCCCATTGGTATGAGAGGACAACCGCATTCCGAGGAAGGCTCCTGAGTATATCGTTCGTGTACATCTCGACGGCGTAGTCGTCGCTTTCGTTGGCGCCGTCGAAATTCGCGGCCGCTGATATGGCAGGGAAGATAATGAGAAGTCCCGCTGCAAGGGCGACCCGCGGCTTAATCCTCATTATTCTCTCCGACAGGTAACTGAAACCCTCGGCGGCAAACATGGCCAGCGAAATGTAAGCCAGTAGGAAGTAGCTTGAGATGTCGTGGATGTTGTAGTTCGCGGCGTACGCGAGATCGCCGGCGATCAGAAGAAGTCCGAACCAGAAGAGTCTCCTCCGCGAGACAAAAGAGACGATGATTCCCGTCAAGACGACGACAAGTGATATGCGGAATTCGCCGGGGAGTGATGTGAAGAAAATTTCCATCTGATGCTGAAAGACATCGAAGGAGCTGAACATCCATGTGCTGAACTGCTTTCCCGTGACATGCCATATGAAACGCTTAAGATTGTACGGGTCTCCCCAATTCATCAGTGGGTTCTCAGCAGCTCGGATCGGAAGATAAAGGTAGAGCAGGGAAGCGGCGAGTCCTCCGCCAAAAATGTAAAGCAGCGTCCTTATACTGACTCGCCTCCTTTTACGCGCAGAGACGAAAAGGAATAGAAGAGCGGGGAGCGTAAGGACGGTAGTCATGTGATTGGCAAAGCCGAGCCCTAGCGCCAGTCCCGCCAGGGCGGCAGATCGATTCCCCGGATTTTCGTGGAAAGACAGCCATGCGAGGAGGATAAGTCCGAAGAGAAGGAGCTGGAGCGGGTATACCTCCACCGATGTGCTCTGGTCCCAGAATGTGATGGAGAATGCGAGAACGAGGACCGCTGCCGCCGAGCTCATCCTTTGCAGCGTGGCAGATCCGTTTGCAACCTCCTGCGTGTCGGCATGCTTTGCCGACTTTCCATTCTTGCTATTTCCGTTAGCGGGGTCTCGTAGGACCTGAAGCCCTTTGAAGAAGGCAAAATAAAACGTGCCTGTCGCGAGCGCGGTGCAGAGAGCGGCAAAGAAGTTCGCCCGCAGCGCGACCTCAGGAAAGATGGGAATGTGAACGAATAGGTAACCGATGAGCGTGAAAAGCGGGTAACCTGTCGGATGCGCTATCCCGAGAGTCCAGAGCACGGTCGTGAGCTCCCCTCCGTCAATGTAGGGAATGCTTCTGGACATCGTGAACGAATAAATTAGGAGCGAAAGGCCGGTGAGTATCGCTCCAACAATATAATCAGTCTTTTCGAAAGGCTTCGGAAGGACCGCCACTCCTTCTCCGTGGCCGGGTTGAGCCGCTTTGCCGCCAGTCCTACGATCCCTGCTCAATCTGCCTCGCTATTGGTTGGTCTCGGAGAGGGAAGAGATTACCTTCCTGAAGAGTGTACTAACCCGGCGCATGCGCGACTTGAGGCTGTCCATGAATTCGTCCGGGTTCTTAAATGAAAGATGCGCGGAGAGTGACTCCAGCTCGCGTTCGTCGTGTGGTATCTTGTGGTTTGTCCTTGAGAGCGATGTGTAATTCGCAAACTCTATCATCCTGTAAAACTCGTAACTCTCCTTCACCTCATCGGCCGCGTCCTCTGGTAGTGCCCCTATCGCAGAAAGCTTCTCCAGCAGCGCGATGGTAGAATCGGGGAGTATCGCCTTCATCTTTTCAAGATTTGCGAGGACAAGTGTCTGCACCAGAAACTCCACGGCAAACATCCCTCCGTCTCCCGACTTCACGTCTATTTCGTGAAAGTAGCTCTTGCTCTGTATGACTTTCGAATAGATCGCTGCGATCTCATTTACAGCCGGCGGGGTTAACCTGAAGTTATCAATAACATTTGACATCGCCTTGCCGATTCGTTCCGAGTCGGAGATGAATCTGAACCTCGTCATTGCCATCACTTCCCATACGGAAAGCCGTTTCTCAAGGTATGTCTCATATTCTGATTCAGTCATGATGAGAGGGGCGCTCTTACCTTCAGGTCGCAGCTTCAGATCTATCGTGAAGACAGGATTGCCGTTCGCGTCCAGCAACCTCTTCTGGACGTCCGGGACCTTCTTCTCGTATGTCGGCTTGCTTCGCTTAAGCTTGTCCGGTAGAATGAAGAGAACATCAAGGTCTGACATGAACGACATCTCGCCTGAGCCGAATTTCCCGCCTGCCAGTATGATCGGCTGGCTCTTCTGAAACACTTTGCCTAAGGCGTCAATGAAGAACGTCTCCGCCACTTCTGTCCATTTCGCGAGTGTCTGGGAGAGGGAAATCTCTTCGAGGAGGTAAAGCATCCCGAGCTTTATCTCGTTGAACTCTTTCGACATGGCCAGGGGCATGTCCTCGGCGAGGTGCGTCCTGGTGTCGAGAAGCCTTTCGGGCGACATCAGAAGGTCAAGGAGGAGGGGGTCGACCGTGATGTAGTCGACGAAACGGGTTGCCTTCGAGCAAAGCGTCAATATGAGCTTACGGAAATTGTCATCGGCCAGTGACTTGTAGAAGACCTCCAGGCTCTTCACCGCGGTAACAATGCGAGAGAAATTCTTAAGCGTCAGGTCCTGGTCAACTGTGAGCTTTACGTCCTCAAAGAGGAAGGGGGCGATTTCGCGGAAAGCCTTAGTCACCCCGGCCGGAAACTCGATGTCTCCAGCGCGCGTGACTCCTCTCGATAGAAACTGTGTGTTCCGGTATGCTTCTTCAATCCTCGAGAGACCGTAGTTCTCGAGCACACGCCGCGTCCGTTCGTCGTTCATCGGACCTTCAAGCAGCTGATCGATCTCCGAGCGCTCTATGGGCTGCTCAATCCGGAACACGCCGTCGAAAAGTTCAGCCACCGAATCGAAATAGCCGAACAACTCGTTCCTGAATTTGCGTTCGTTCTTGTATCCGCATCGCTTCGATAGATTGCGGAATTCCACGGCGTCTGATGGTAGCGTGTGAGTCTGCATATTGCTGAAGAGCTGGAGACGGTGCTCAACGAGACGGTAGAACTTATACGCGTCCGAAAGGAGCTTGACCTCCTGCTTCGCGAGAATGCCGGCCTTTCCGAGGAGTTTTATGCCACGCAGGGTATTGCCGGTCTGGATTTCCGGATTCGATCCTCCGTTGAGGAGCTGCAGTGCCTGAACGATGAACTCAATGTCCCTTATACCGCCCCGGCGAAGTTTGATGTTGAACTCGTTCGGATTTGAGTTCTCGATGCGAATTTTCATCCTCGGGATTTCGTCTATGGGATTCTCGAGCCATGTCCGCGGGTAGACGAAAGGTCTGAGGTGAGTGAGAAAAGCCCGGCTGAGGTCTTCGTCACCGGCGACATGTCTTGCCTTTATCAGCATCTGCCGCTCCCAGAGCTCTCCACGCGACTCGTAGTAGGCGAGTATGCCCTCGAAGCTCTGGGCCGCTGCGCTTGACGCGCCGTCCGGGCGGAGACGCAAATCAATCCTGTACAAATGGCCTTCAGCTGATTCAGCCGTAAGATGCTTCATGAGGACACCGATGAAGTAGTTCGCCTCCTGCGATGCCTCGATGTCGCTCTGCTTGTCCCCCTGTTTATAAAGGAAAATCAGGTCAATGTCCGAGCTGTAGTTGAGTTCATTCCCGCCAAATTTTCCGAGGGCGATGCAGCTTATCGAAGAAGCGAGTGGTCCGCGTTTATTGGTCACCTCTTCTGCTGCGATCGTAAACGATATCTGCAATATGCACTCTGCCAGCTGGGATATCTGGAGGGTCGTGGCCTCCATAGTATCTCGCCCGCATATATCGCGTGCCCCGATCCTGAGAATCTCCCGCTTGTAAACCCGCCTGATAAGGTCGTTCATGTGGGATACTTCGGAGTACACTGCCGCCTGAGTCGTCAACTCGGCCAGCAGGGCATCCGGATTCAATGGAGTCTCGATGCCCGCCGGCGAGAAAAGGAACCTGAAAAAAGCGGGGTGCCTTACGAAGATATCCGCGAGATACTGGCTTGTTGATATTACTTTGAGGAAATCGAGGAGAAGCTTCCGATCTCTTGCCAGGTCAGAAATGACTGAGGCCTTGTTCGTGGCATTCGCCAAGAAGCGCTCGAAGTTATTGAGCGTCATGAACTGGTCAGGAAGGGAAAGGGTAGCCTGTTCGAGATTGTCCATGAACTCGACGGAAGGTATGTCCGCCCCCGAATTGACAATCAGCTCGAAGATCTTCTGGAGGAGTCGGGAAACGTTTTCTTTAGTCGCGGCGTCCACGCTGGCTTCCGGTCATTTCCTTTCCGGAAAGATACTTCATTGCCACTGAGGCAAGGAGGGCGGAGCCATACATGAATGCTGACTCGTCCACCATGAACTTCGAACTGTGAATCGAAGCGGTGGCGCCGGTCTTCCTGTTCCCAGCCCCTATCCACCAGAATGTCCCCGGGACTTCGCGGAGGTAATAAGCGAAGTCCTCGGCGCCCATCTGCGGCGGAACCGTCACGGCTGCCGACTTGCCAAAAATTCCGGCCGCAGTTCTGCTTGCCAGATCCGTCTCTTCATCCGAATTCACGAGTACCGGGTAACCGCGGCTTATCTCAACTTTGCAATCTCCACCGAGACCGCGTGCGCAGTCCGTCGCCGTCCTTTCGATGAGCGACAGCGCCAGCTTTCTCCACCCTTCGTCCATCGTTCTCAGCGTGCCTGAGAGCTTGACGTAGTCAGGTATGATGTTGGTTGCCGTTCCGCCGTGTATCGAGCCGATGGTGAGTACCGACGGCTCCAGGGGATCCTTCATCCTGGAGATCACTCCCTGAAGCGCCAGCACAACCTGCGCGCTGATCAGGATGGGATCAACAGCCTTGTGCGGCTTGGCGCCATGTCCTCCGCGTCCTAAAACGGTTATATAAATCTCATCCGCGGATGCCATGAGGGGGCCGGCCCTGAATCCGAACTTTCCGGCTGGTAGGTCGGTAGTAATGTGTTGTCCGAAAATCACGTCGACGTCTGGGTCGCGGAGCGCGCCGTCCAGAATCATAGCGGGGGCGCCACCCGGATTCTTTTCCTCGCTCGGCTGGAATATGAACTTTACCGTACCATGAAGATCATCTTTCATGATGGAGAGTATCCTGGCCGCGCCCAACAGCATCGCCATATGAGAATCATGTCCGCAGGCGTGCATCACGCCCTTGTTGCGGCTGGCAAAGCTAACTCCGCTCTCTTCCAGGATCGGAAGAGCGTCCATGTCGGCGCGCAGGCCCACCACATGAGAACCGCTTCGGCCCTTCAGAATGCCGACCAGGCCGGTCTTGCCAATATTCTTCTCGACGCGTATTCCCAGCCTCGAGAGCTCTGCGGCTATGAACTTGCCGGTTGCTACTTCCTCGAAGGCGAGTTCCGGGTATGCATGGAGGTGCCGGCGGATCTTGATAATTTCAGGGAGGATTTTCCGTGAAAGTGAAAGGGTTTTATCAGTCATTGATTAAAAATATTTCGCGCGCCGTTCAAATTCAATTGCAGGCTTGTCAAAATCTGCTAGTTTGTCTAAAAATATAACGAAAGGCAGGTTGAGCCGTGTTAATCGATTTTCAACCCGGACTTGACCCCCAACGGGGCCAAAGTTAAATTGTGGCACGATGACGCTGCCCAATCAACTGACAATCCTGCGAATACTCCTTACCCCGGTCTTCGTTGCCCTGTTCATCAGCGAGCGCCTCTTACTCAAGCAGGTTTCGCTCCTGATCTTTGCGGTGGCGGCACTGACCGACTGGTATGACGGCTGGATCGCGAGAAAGCTCGGCAAGGTCACACGGTGGGGAATTTTTCTCGATCCTCTTGCCGACAAGATACTAACTTCTGCCGCCTTCATAGCTTTCGCGTGGCTCGGCTTCGTGGACTGGTGGATGGTTTGGGCGATAGTCGTCCGGGATATTAGCATTACTCTACTTCGTTCATTTGCTGAGCTGAGAGGGCGCACACTTCATACAAATTTCACTGCGAAGGTTAAGACTTTCGCGCAGATGGCATTCATATATGCAGTGCTCTTGGCTACCGTCCTGAAAGGGACCTTCCCCTCGTTCAGTTCACTCAGCGACGTGATCCTAAGCGTGAACGTCCTTTACTATACCATGCTGGTCATAACAATAATCACGCTGGGAACCGGCTTGCAGTACGTGGTCGAAAATTACAAGATTATCTTCTCTTCTTTCAGGGCGCTAAGTGGAAGAGCACAATCAGAGTAATGCATCTCCCGATTATACGGGAGAAAGAAGTGCGAGCGCGGAAGGTGTTTCGAAAGGCCCAAGCCTGCTGGACAAGATTCTGGCGACAGGACTTGGGAGCGGCCTCTCTCCGGCGGCGCCTGGTACAGCTGGCTCGGTTGTGGGACTGATCATCTATTTTATACCAGGATTTGAGAAGCTCTACATCATTCTTCCGGCTATCCTGATCTTTTTAGTGTGGGGCACGTTCTCCGCAGACAAAATGGAAAAGCTCTATGGCCATGATCCTTCCAGAGTAGTCATAGATGAGATCGTCGCTGTCTGGATATCATTGGCCTTCCTCCCGAAACGCCTCATCCTAGTTGCTCTTGGGTTCTTCCTTTTCAGAATGCTTGACATATTCAAGCCCTTCCCAGCGAGTTATTTTGACAGACGAAGCGGAGGGATTTCGATCATGATGGACGACGTCGTATGCGGCATTTACACCAACCTGGCTCTTCATCTGTACATGTACCTGGGAAGATAACCCGGGAAACAATCGGGGCCTGCCGTAAGCTCTCATATCATGGGGTGATCTCAAAGCGGTATTATACGGGGCTCTCGGACCCGAACGGTCCCTGTCTTGAGAGACACATGATGGTTACCGTTTTGAAAAGAATTCTGCAAACTCATTCGGAAAAAGTCAGATGAAAACTGCTGCCGTAATAACTATAGGCGATGAGATACTGATCGGACAGGTAATCAATACAAACGCCGCCTTCATAGGACAGAAACTTTCCGAAGTTGGCGTGGAATTAATGAGGACGGTTGTGGTTGGCGACGACCGCCACGAGATTATGCAAGCTTTCGAAGAGTACCATGCAAAGTACGATGCTGTCCTCGTGACTGGCGGGCTGGGACCGACGCATGACGACATCACAAAGAAGGTCGTTGCCGATTACTTCAAAGTAAGCCTCGTGATGAACCAGGCCGTTCTGGATAACGTCAGGGAAAGACTGTCGAAGCGAAATGTCCCGATGAAGCGAGTGAACGAGGAGCAGGCGCTTGTCCCGGAGAGATGCACGGTGCTCATGAACTACTGGGGGACCGCGCCGGGAATGCTCTTTGATTCGGATGAAAAGTTCTTCGCCGTGATGCCGGGAGTGCCACATGAAATGCGCAATATCATGACTGAATACATCGTACCGCGCTTAAGAGAGAAAGCCGTGGGCCAGGTAATAAAACACAGAGTGCTGAGAACAACCGGAATCGCGGAGTCAAGCCTCTTTGAACTCCTCGGGAATGTCGAGGAGATGCTCGGAGGGAAAGCGAAGCTTGCGTTTCTCCCGAGTCAATTCGGAGTCAGGTTGAGAATAACCGTGAAGGCTCCGACCGTGATGGCGGCGGACGACATAATTTCCGATATCGAAACCAGAATCAGGAGCAAGGCGGGAAAGTACATATACTCTGATGGCGAGGTCGATATCGAAGATACGCTCGGAAAATTGTTGGCGGAAAAGAAACTCACGATCGCGACCGCGGAGAGCTGCACGGGTGGCTACATATCTCACAGGCTTACCAATATCTCCGGGAGCTCTGCTTATTTCAATCGCGGTGTTGTCACCTACAGCAACGAGTCGAAGACTGAACTCCTAGGGGTCCCTGAGGAGCTAATCGCGAAGTTTGGCGCAGTGAGCGAAGAGGTTGCCCGCGCGATGGCAGAGGGTGTTCGCAGGATCGCGAAGACGGATATAGGACTCTCTGTTACTGGAATCGCCGGACCGACTGGCGGAATGCCTGACAAACCCGTCGGCCTTGTGTTCGTCGGACTGTCGGATGCGGCCGGCAGCATAGTCACGCGGCACGCTTTTCCGGATGAAAGACTGCGGTTCAAGGACAGAGCTTCTCAGGCGGCGCTTGAACTAGTCCGTCGCAGGGTACTCGGCCTTACAAATGGGTGACAAGTCTGTCCGATTATTCTGGGCGGCAACGATCCCCGAGGAAACCAAGCGTGAGATTGCCAAGCTTCAGACGATGTTGCTTCCGAGGTTCTACCAGGCCCGGTTCGAAGGGGAACCCAAGCTACATATCACACTGAACTTCATCGGTGATTTCAGGAAGGACATGTTAGAAGACCTGATATCCTCATTTGAAGTGTTGAAGAAGGAATTCCCGCGGGGCTCGCCTGCCACTTCTGTCACGGGAGCAAGCTACTTCCCGTCGGAAAGAAGCAGGCGTGGCATATGGCTCGATTGTGAGGATGATGGAACGCTGGCCTCCGTCGCCAGCGCCCTCGGAAATCTCTCAGGAAGGTTTGGAAAGACTCCTGAGGCGCGTGACTTCAGGGCACATATCACTATTGCGCGTTTCCGGGAAAGCCATGACGCACGGGCAGACCGGACCTATCCGCGGAGAAGTGCAGGGGCTGATTCCGCTATATCCGACGCCGACTTGAAGAAGATTGTAGCCGAAACTAAATTAGCCACTGAGCGGTTCTCCCCACGAAGTGTTGCGTTATTTGAAAGCACCCTGAAGCCTTCGGGCTCGGAATATAGAATATTGTATGAGTATTTCTTAGAATTGGCCGGAGAAGATTCTCTCCGCGCAGGTCCTGTGGACCGGAAAGGAAGATGAAAAATGGCTGAGGAAAAAGAGGCAAAGCTAAAGGCACTCGATATTGCGTTGAACCAGATTGAACGCGATTACGGGAAGGGTGCTGTAATGAAGATGGGCGAGGGCCCGATAGCAAGGATAGATGCCATCTCCACAGGTTCGATATCACTCGACTGGGCACTCGGGATAGGCGGAATACCGCGGGGGAGGATAACCGAAATTTTCGGCCCTGAAAGCTCCGGTAAGACGACACTCTGCCTGAGCGTCATCGCGGAAGCGCAGCGCCATGGTGGAATAGCAGCATTTATCGACGCCGAACACGCGCTCGATCTGAACTACGCGAAGAGGATCGGCGTGGACACGAACAACCTCCTTCTTTCCCAGCCGGAGTTCGGCGAGCAGGCACTCGACATCGTCGAGACCCTCGTGCGTAGCGGTGCGATCGATGTCGTCGTAATCGATTCTGTCGCGGCTCTTACCCCGAGAGCTGAGATAGAAGGTGAGATGGGTGACGCACAGATGGGCGCTCAAGCCCGCCTGATGTCGCAGGCGCTTAGGAAGCTCACTGCTGCTATCAACAAGAGCAACACCAGCGTGATATTCACGAACCAGCTTCGCAGCAAGATTGGTATCGTCTATGGTAATCCCGAGACAACGACAGGTGGAAACGCCCTGAAGTTTTATGCTGCCCTGCGCCTCGACATACGCAAGCGTGACCACATTAAGGAAGGGCAGGAAGTCGTAGGAAATCGGGTTCGCGTCAAGGTCGTGAAGAATAAGGTGGCGCCCCCATTCAAAGAGGTGGAGTTCGACATCGCTTACAACGAAGGGATCTCGCGTATCGGCGATCTGCTCGATGTGGCGGTTGATCAAAACGTGGTTCAGAAAAGCGGGACTTGGTTCTCTTATAGAAACGACAGGCTGGGCCAGGGCAGGGAAGCGGCCAAGAAATATTTCCAGGAAAACGCTGCGGCACTGAAAGAGCTGGAATCCGAGATAAGAACGAAACTCGGTTTGAGTTCGTCCAAAAATGGCGGAAACGGAAATCCTCCTTCGCCTGAGAAGGCCGAGAAGCCCAAGGAAGCAAAGAAGGCAAAAGAGTAGACGCACGATTCGTGTGCTAACGCATGCGCATCCTCTCGATCGAAAAGTCGCCCAGAGGGGGAAAGTACATCATCTCCTTCGACGATGGGAACGAAGTCCCGGTCAGTCGGGAAGTCCTGATCGATTTCGGACTCAGGAAGAACGACGAAGTTGCCGCGGACAGGCTTGAATTTCTGAAGGAGACTCAAGCCGTTCATGAAGCGTACAACGCCGCCGGTCGCCTCTTGAACTACCGGATGAGAACCAGGGCGGAATTGGAACAGCGGCTTAAGAAGAAGGGATTCCAAGACACCGTTGTTGACAATGTTATGCAGAAACTGAGCAAGCTTGGCCTGATCGATGACGTCAGGTTTGCGGACGCCTTTGTGGCAACCAAGGTTGCATCGAGACCTGTCGGCAGAAGGGAACTCGAGAGGGGATTGCGTGAGAGAGGTGTTTCTAAGGGGGACGCGGAAAGGGCACTTTCGCACGTGAGCGATGAGGAGACTCAATTGAATCTCGCCCTTAGGGCCGCCGAGACGAAGCTCCGTTCTCTGGCGAGGTTTGAGCAGGCCAAGAGACGAGATAAACTGATTTCATTCCTGGCGAGAAGGGGATTCGATTGGGATGTCATCAAGCAGGTCACAAGAAGAGTCTTCGAGGGAAATGAGGATGCCGTCGATCTTTAAAAAGAACAGCTTTAAAGTCTTCGTCCTGCTTCTATCTATGTCCGCGCTTCTTTGGCTCTTCTCCCAGCTTGGGAGTGTGTTTGTCCTCCTGATATTCTCGTTCCTCCTTTCTTTCATCCTTTCTCCGCTGGTAGACGCCATGGAAATGCGTGGCATAGCAAGAACATATGGGATTCTGATCTTGTATCTCCTTATTGCTCTTATGATATATGGGATGATTCGGACTCTCCTTCCGCCTCTCGTCGAACAGGTGACGACGCTCGAGACAGCTGTCAGGTCGCCAGGCTTTGGCAAACAGATCGCTGCGGTTCAGTCGCAGCTTCAGAGCAAGTTGCCATTTGTCGATTTTGGTGATATAACTGCAAGAATAAGTCAGCTTCTCGTCCAGCTGGCCGGCAGTTGGCTCGATATCGTGACGAGCGCCGGGTCCATGCTTATGCTCCTGGTCATCGTTCCGTTCGTCGCATTCTTCCTTCTCAAGGACGGCGATGTATTTGTCCGTATGTTCATATCTAAGGTACCGAACAGGTACTTCGAGATGACTCTCAATGTGATACACAAGATTGGGATTCAGCTCGGACGTTACATCCGGGCCTGGCTCACGGAGGCGGCGATAGTAGGTGTGTTGGCGGTAGTAGGGTTGGCAGTGATGGGAGTGAAGTACGCGGTCATTATCGGAGTGATTGCGGGAATCGCCAACCTCATCCCTTACCTTGGTCCTGTGGTCGGAGCAATTCCTGCCATCGTCGTTTCATTTGTGCAGACCGGCGACATCAGTATGCTCCTGCCGATTGTGATCCTTTTCGTGGCGATTAGAATACTTGACGATATTGTGATCGTGCCTGCTGTATATTCCCGCGGGGCATCAATGCACCCGCTCACGATAGTCCTGTTGATTCTTGCCGCGGCTGAATTGAAGGGTATCTTGGGAATGGTGCTTGCTATGCCACTATACACGATTTTCAGGGTGGTGGCTAAGGAAACCTATTGGGGGCTTGAATCCTACAGGATAACGAAGATTGACACTGGAAGGGGGACGAGCGGCAGCGCGTGATTTGCCGGTCGTGAAAGACCGGCAATCCTACAACTTTGTCAGGCCGCTTTTCTCACGCGCCCTTGCTTAATGCAGGAAGCGCAAACCTTCATCCGCTTCACCTTGCCTTCGACTACAGCGCGAACGCTCTGCAGATTCGGGTTCCATCTCCGGTTAGTGATGTTGTGAGCGTGACTCACGTTATGTCCGTACACCGGCTTCTTGCCGCAAACTTCACAAACTTTTGCCATCTAAATCTCCAAAATTTAAACTAATTTATAAGCCTTGAGTGAAATTTCCAAGCCCCGCCAAATTCACCAGACCACCGCCCAATCGAACTTCGATGGCCTAAGAGGTTTCCAAGCCTAATACACGGACAGTCTGTGCCCATCCGCTTATTTTCAGGCGTCGGAGATTCTTTTACTTTAATAGATTGTCTTATCCCGGATTCGTTCCATTTTGAAGTTTGCGGATTCCTCATTTAGCGACTGCGACTGTCGGCCTCGCGACATGGAAGGAACGAGCGTGGTCATGAAGTTGGCCAGGAAGAATCTGCCTAATCCCAATGGCTGAGCGGCGGACATCATTCTGGTACCCGCTCATATCCGCTGAAAAGCAAAGTTTTGTGTTGAAACTCCACGCACTTGGTGATATATTTTTTATCACATGCGAAGAGAGAATTACCTCAATCCTACACAACTGACTGGCACATTGAGAGGTTGCGACTGTTGACTGAAACACACTTCAAGGTTGTACTCATTACCGGGGGAGCCGGTTTCATAGGAAGTAATTTCATCAGGCTTTTTCTCGAACGACACAGAGATGTAGACGTTGTAAACCTGGACAAGCTCACCTACGCGGGCAATCTCGAGAGCCTCAGAGACGTCGAGTCAAATCCAAGATATCATTTTTACAGGGGGGACATTTCTGACGAATCGTTTGTCAGTAGGCTTTTTCATGAATGGCATTTCGATGCGGTAATAAATTTCGCGGCGGAATCGCACGTCGACAGGAGTATACTCGGTCCGGCAGCATTCATAGATACAAATGTGCGGGGGACTATGACTCTACTCGAGGTCGCCAGGGAATTCGGAGTCGGACGGTATCTTCAGGTCTCAACGGACGAAGTTTACGGCTCGCTCGGTCCGTCGGGCAAGTTCACCGAAACGACGCATATTTCTCCCAATAGTCCCTATTCTGCCAGCAAGGCATCGGCAGACATGCTGGTAAGGGCGTGGTGGAAGACATTCGGAATGGAAACTCTTATCACCCGCTGTTCAAATAATTTTGGCCCGTACCAGTTTCCTGAGAAATTCATCCCGTTGATGATCGCAAATGCTCTCCAGGACAAGAAACTCCCAATCTATGGCGACGGAATGAACGTCCGTGACTGGATTTATGTGGAGGACCACTGCGAGGCAATCGAGGCCGTTCTCTATAAGGGAAAGACCGGTGAGGTCTACAACATTGGCGGCGGCAATGAAGTGGCAAACATCGAGATGGCAAAACTCATCCTCTCGAAACTTGGGAAGCCTGACTCGCTTCTCGAGTACGTGAAGGACCGCCCTGGGCACGACAGGCGATACGCGATGGATTCTTCCAAAATCGAGACGGAGCTCGGATGGAAGCCGCGCAGATCTTTCGCCGATGGAATAGAGTTGACCGTGAACTGGTACCTTTCGAACGAAGAATGGTGGAAGCGAATAATCACCGGCGAGTATCAGAGCTATTACAAACTTCAATATGAGCAAAGATGAGCGCAATCCTCGAAGAGATCAAAAGAAAGATTGAAAAGAAAACGCTTAAAGTAGGCGTGGTCGGACTTGGATATGTTGGGCTACCGCTGGCAGTCGAATTCGCCTCCAAAGGTTTTGAAACGCTCGGCATAGATCTGGACAAGAAGAAGATCGAGAACATAAGGAGGGGAAAGAACTACATCGACGACATCGAGTCCGGAGATTTCGCCTCGGTGGTACGGAACAGGACACTGAAAGCTGACGGCAGTTACGGCGCGATAGGGAAATGCGACGCGATTTTCATATGTGTCCCGACTCCCTTTACCCCAAACAAGGAGCCCGATATTTCCTTCATCATAAATGCGACGAAAGAGATCTCCCGGCGGCTCAGAAAGAACCAGCTAATCGTACTGCGGAGCACAACGTTTCCGAACACTACTGAAGGATACGTGCAACCCATCCTTGAGGAAACGGGGCTCGTCGCCGGGAAGGACTTCTTCCTCGCCTTTTCTCCCGAGCGCATAGATCCAGGCAACAAGAAGTTCAAGACTAATAATATCCCGACTGTGGTCGGTGGAATAAACGAGCTCAGCACGGAGTTGGCCGCTCTCGTTGTCGCCCAAAGCGTCGAAAAGGTGGTGAAGGTCTCGAGTCCTAAGGTCGCTGAAATGGAGAAGCTCCTCGAGAACATATTCAGGAGCGTCAACATTGCCCTCGTCAATGAGCTGGCTCAGCTTTGCGACAGGATGGGTGGCATAAACATTTGGGAAGTCGTAGACGCAGCCGCGACGAAGCCTTTCGGTTTCATGCCATTCTATCCCGGGCCTGGAATCGGCGGCCACTGCATACTGATCGATCCGTACTATCTCGAGTGGCTGGCCAAGGCCTACGATTTCCAGACGAACTTCATCTCGCTCGCTGCGGAAGTGAATGAAAATATGCCGTTCTATGTCAGGAACATGGTGCAGAGAGAATTGAGCTTCAGACCGGTGAGCTTCAGGAAGGCGAAGATTCTTATCCTAGGAGTAGCCTTCAAGAAGGATGTGGATGACACACGGCATTCACCCGCCTTGAAGGTGATGGAACTCCTACTGCAGGATGGCGCATCGAATATTTCTTATAATGACCCTTACGTCCCGTCCATTAAGGTGGACGGGAAGCAATTCCGCTCTGTTAGGATTACTCCGAAACTTCTGAAGTCGGCGGATTGCGTTCTCATTACCACTGACCATTCAGCATACGACTACGACATGATTGTTGAGAATTCGAAATGTGTCATCGACGCGAGAAACGCGACGAAGGGGGTAAGGAAGGAAAGAGAGAAAATAGTCCTATTGGGGGACGGAAAGTGAGCCGGCGACTCAAGTTCATAAGCGTCGTCGGAGCTCGACCGAATTTCATGAAGGTCGCGCCGCTCCACAGGGCATTCTCTCGCGTGGAGTCCCTCACTCATAGGATTGTTCATACCGGACAGCACTACGACGCGAACATGTCGAAGGTCTTCTTCGAGGACCTCGAACTTCCCAAGCCAGATGTCTATCTCGGAATCGGCTCCGGCTCGCACGCCGAGCAGACCGCCAGGGTGATGGTCGAATTTGAGAAAGTGCTCCAGAGCGAGAAGCCTGATCTCGTGATCGTGGTTGGCGATGTGAACTCCACCGTCGCGTGCAGTCTTACGGCTTCCAAGCTCCTCATCCCAGTCGCGCACGTGGAGGCGGGTCTTAGAAGCTTCGACCGGACAATGCCCGAGGAAATCAACCGGATGGTCACTGACGTACTGAGCGACTACCTCTTTGTGACTGAAGAGAGTGGAATCGTAAACCTGAAGCATGAAGGGATAAGCGACGAGAAGGTGTTCCTCGTCGGCGATGTCATGATTGATTCGCTAATCCTCTACAGGCAAAAAGCTCGTTCTTCAAGAATAAAGGAACTGCTTCACGTTGCCGAGGGGAAATATACGCTGGTCACGCTACACAGGCCGGCGAATGTTGACGACAGGGATAACCTCGTCAAGATACTCAGTATACTAGGCAAAGTCGGGACCCTTGGAAAGATCGTATTCCCCATTCATCCGAGGACGAGGAAACGCATCGAGGAGTTCGGGTTAAAGGGGGATTTCGACTCGATAACTGGTTTGGTCCTTACCGAACCGCTGGGTTATCTGGATTTTCTCAACCTCATGATGGAGGCGAAGATCATTCTGACGGACTCAGGCGGGATACAGGAAGAGACCACATATCTCAACGTGCCGTGCGTGACGATGAGGGAGAATACCGAACGTCCAGCCACGATAGAGATTGGCACAAATGTCCTTACCGGTTTGGATGTTGAAAAGGTAGTCGCTCTCACGTCCGAATGCTACGCCGGGAAATGGAAGGAGAGCACTGTCCCGGCCCTCTGGGACGGCAAAGCCGCCGAGAGAATCGCGGGAATACTTGCTGGTTCCCTTGGAAATGGGCCGACTTCAGGAGAGCGAACTCATCCCAGGCATACCGCCCTCACGAATTGATCCGGCGGAACGACCATTGCTCATTTGATACGTTTATAGCAGACACTCCAGAAGCCAAGAGCACTATTACAACATTGAAATATTCTCAGGAGAAGTATGAAGATCCTATCGGTTAAATCTCTTGCCATTGAAGATGTTAAGGTTATCAGATTCGCCCGCTTTGCAGATGAACGCGGATATTTTACGGAACCGTACAGGAGAAGTGATACTGTAGGTCATCCTGACCTGAAAGGGTTTTCGAGCCTTCAGTTTGTTCAAATCAATGAGAGCTTCTCGAAGCGCGGCGTCTGTCGCGGACTGCATTTCCAATGGAACCCTTACATGGGCAAGCTGGTGCGGACTACTCAAGGTCATATGGTCGATCTCGTGCTGGATATCAGAAAGGGATCACCGACTCTCGGGAAAATTACTGCCTTTGACATGGCGACAGCAGTTAGCGATAATTACAGCGAGTGGATTTGGGTCCCGCCTGGATTTGCTCACGGTAATTTCTTTACTGAGGATTCAAGGATTGAATACCTCTGTAGTGGAGAGTATAGTCCGGGTTGCGAAGCAGGCATATCGCCCTTGGCAAAAGACCTGGACTGGTCGCTCTGTCCGGACGAGCTCAGGCAGATGTTCGATACCACTGTCAGAGCCTCAGGCCTGCTTAGTGAAAAGGACCGAAATGGTTTGACCCTCGAGCAATGGCTTTCCGATTCGCGTTCGGAGAATTTCGTGTACGGAGTGTGCTAGCACGGATGAATACATCCATCGGGAGCTCGGTAATATCGCGAAAACCACGTTGGTGTAATTGCAGCGTCGTTAGGTGCATCCCCATGACGTTGCGCTTCGCGGTCCACTTCGCTTCGCTATGTCACGGGGTGAGTCGTCAATCGGAGAAATTTGGCAAAAGTGTTCAGTCCTGATATGCGCCTGGCTGTAGTGTATGTTCAGTACAACACGCAGAAATATCCTGATTCCCTGCGCAAACTAAGGTCGTACTTGTCTAAAGCCAGAGGGCTCAAGCCTGTTTACGTCGTAGTCGATAATAGAGACGAAGGGGATGGCTGGCACGTCGGAGATGATAACAGCTTCTACCTCCAGGGCAACAACCGCGATAGAGAGTTTTCAGGCTGGCAACTCGGAATCGATTTCCTGCATGAGAGGAACATCAAGTGCGATGTCATTTTGTTTGTGAACGAGGCATTCGAATCGATCCGTCCCAGCTATCTCGAAAAGAGAAGCGTGAAGTGGCTCACTTTGAAATCGATGTTTCTACACGCTGTCATAGGCTACGTGGACACGGTCTGGGAAAAGGGAAGAATCAACGGAAGGGTGTCGCGGATCTGGGTGAATACCAATTGTTTCTTCATGCCGGCGGCGCTCACCTACAGGTTGGGTGATCTGGTGAGCATCGACAGTGATGCCATAGCTAACTACCTTCCTGAAAAGTTTCCCGGTTACGAATCAGTGTTCGTAGATGATGCCCCGATCGATCGGGTATACCGTCGAAGAATCATCAGGTGGCTCACAGAGGAGTGGCACAGCAGATTCGAGCTCACCGATGCGACATGGCCGCTGTTTCGGGCGAAAGCGATAGCGATTTTGAACGAAGCTCTTCTGTCAATTCGCATTCGTGATCTGGGCGCACCAATACTGCCCGACAGTGTGCCGTTTTTCTTTCTTCGAAAGGCCCGTGGACTGATTAGAAAACTAAGAAGATCAATTGTAAAAGGTGCAGACTCAACTGAGTCACTCTTCAGCGGGAGGGCACTCTAAATGTCCGCTGGTTCATGATTGAAAACAAAAGGCTAGGATTTATGATAGAGGACAAGAAGGTTTTGTTCACTGGAGGCTCCGGACTGCTCGGAAGGGAATTCCGGAAAAGACTCCCTGACGCCTTGTATCCCTCCAAGGTTGAGTTCGATGTTGTCAATTTTGATCAGATGGACAAATACGTTCAAGAACACGCGGTAAAGACAGTGTTCCACGCCGCCGCTTTTACCTCTCCACCAAGGGTTGACAAGCAGCCCGAGATGGGAATCGCGGTCAATATAATCGGTACCGCAAACGTGGTGAACCTTTGCATAAAGCATAGTCTGAGGCTAATTTACGTTTCCACAGACTATGTCTTTCGCGGCGACAGAGGGAGATATCAGGAGGAGGATGAACTGCACCCTGTTAACAAATATGCGTGGTCGAAGTTAGGTGGTGAATGCGCCGTAAGAATGTACGATAATTCGGTGATTATCCGGACTAGCTTCGGCCCGGACGAGTTTCCCTATGAAAAGGCGTTCGTGGATCAATGGACGAGCAGGGAGCCGGTTTCGGAGATAGTGAGGCTGATGCTAAAGGTGGTTGATGGCGACTTCCGAGGGGTGATCCATGTGGGCGGGGACAGAAAGTCGGTACACGAATATGCGGTTGCCATTAGTCCTAAGAAGCAAATTGGAAAGCTTTCGACATCGGAGGTGACTTTCTCTGTTCCAAAGGATACATCGCTGGATATCGGTTTGTTCAAGAAGCTCTTTTGAATAAGGCGAAAAAACGAAAGGAGTCAATATGAGTGCTGAAGGAAGAATGAAAGTTCTGATCGGAGGAGGCGCGGGTTACATTGGCAGTCTTTTAGTGCCGGCCTTGGTGGAACGCGGATATGATGTTACGGTCATAGATCTTCTTTGGTTTGGAAATCATCTCCCCTCGGGGGTGAGGGTAATAGAGAAGGACCTTTTCAATATCAAAAAAGAGGACATGGAAGGTTATGATGTCTTCGTATTTCTAGCAGGCCTTTCCAATGATCCAATGGCAGAATTCAGCCCGGCTATGAACTTTGTCCACAACGCCGCCCTGCCAGCTTACCTCGCGTATATTGCAAAACAAGCGGGCGTCAAGCGATATGTGTACGCTTCGTCGTGTTCTGTCTACGGTTACACTGAGAACAACCTCTACGATGAAGAAGCCCCGGTTACTTGCGCGTACCCGTATGGCATATCAAAACTGCAGGGAGAACGAGGAGTCTTTCAAATTCAGGACGACAAATTCTCCGTTATTGCGCTGCGGCAGGGGACAATAAGCGGGTATAGTCCGAGGATGCGATTTGACCTTATAATAAATACGATGTTCAAATCAGCCATGACGACGGGGAAGATCACCATAAACAACCCATCAATATGGCGGCCGATATGTGACTTGAGAGACATAGTGTCAGCTTATCTGCGTTCCGTTCAGGCGCATCTCTCTTTGAGTGGCGTGTTCAATGTTGCGGCCGGGAACTTTACTGTCGGCGAAGTCGGTGACCTCGTGAAGATGCAGGTCGAGAGACTTACTGGGAAGAAGATCGCGATAGACATCAAGAATATACAGGATTTTAGAAATTACAAGGTCTCCATTGATCGTGCCCGCACAAGCTTAGGTTTCAGGCCAATTTTTTCAATCTCCGACACCGTCGAGGATCTTTACAGGCACATGGATACCTACGGAGACTTCGAGAATGACGAATTCTATAATATCAGGACTTTCAAGAAGTTGAAATGGTGATAAATTCAATTCTACCAAGGAGCAAGCGGTGAGTTTCTATCATAGGTGGACGATCACGAAAGCGCCCACACGTCGGAGACTAGGCTCTGTATCGATTTGAACTTCATCTTCGGATGAGCAATATGAAAGTTACAAAAAGGATGAGTGATGACTCTGAAAACAGAGAATAATAACGGTGGAGAGACTCCCATTCCACAACGAAGCAGGAGCACGCTATGGCAATTTCTTTATGTGTTGCTTAATTGGAAGTGGTTCATAGTTACCGTTTTCGGATCCATAATGATTGCTGTGACTATCATACTCCTTCTGATACCACGCTACTACAAAGCCGAAGCCTCTGTATTGCCACCACAAACTTCCGGACTGCTCGGAAGCATGGGGAGCGTTTCATCAATACTTCGAGACGTATCGCCACTCATAACAATGGGTAGAGGTGGGCTAGGTGGCGACCGCAGTTTCACATATCTGGCGATTCTCAATAGCCGTACAGTAATTGACTCAGTGATTGATAAATTCGACCTTATAAAAGTCTATAAAATTACAAACTACCCGATGATGTACGCGGAGAAGAATCTTAGAGCCAATACTGATTTCGAAATTGATGAGAATGGGGCGATAAACATATCAGTTTTAGACAAGAGCGCGTCAAGGGCCGCCGCGATGGCAAATTATTTTGTGGATTTGCTAAACGAGATTTATGTCAGAGTAAGTGTGGAGGAAGCACATAACAACCGAATTTTCATCCAGCAGCAGTATGAGAAGAATCTGTCTGATCTGAGAAATGCCGAGGACACCCTGGAAGCTTTCCAGGAGCGCTACAAGGTTTACGACGTTCCTCAGCAAGCAAAAGCCGCGATTGCCGCCGGAACTGATCTGGAAGCGCAAAAGATTGCCGCAGAAGTCCAGCTAAATGTGCTGGAGCACCAGTTCGGAGCGGATGCACCAGAGGTTAAACTCAAGAGTCTTCAGGTTCAGGAAATACAAAAGAAGTTGAATGAGATGCAAACAGGCACGGGGGGAGATTTTGGCAATACGGGCAACTTTTTCCCTGCTTTTGAAAAGGTACCTGAACTAGGCATAGCTTATCTTCGCTTCTATCGGAATTACGAAATACAGACAAAACTGCTAGAGTTTACCCTACCCATGTTTGAACAGGCGAAAATTGAGGAGCAGAAAAATACTCCTGCTGTGATCGTATTGGACAGGGCCTTGCCTCCTGAGAAACCTACAGTACCCAAGCGACTCTTTATTGAAATCATTTTTGCTTTTGCTGTTCTCTCTTTGTTGATTTATTTGATTCACGTCATGGATCGGGTGCGATTTGAGGTCGGAGCACTAAACCCGCTTGAGGCCAAGATCCGGGAGTTCTCTTTAAATATGGTCAAGCGATTCAAGGTCAAGGATGGGATGTATTGAAGCGCGTCTATCGCAATACCGCTCTCAACATAGGATCGCAAGTTATCGTCATGCTTGTCATGTTCCTTGCCATGCCATGGATCGTCCGTGGTTTAGGAGATACTTCCTTTGCCATCCTATCACTCGTTTGGACTGTTGTCGGCTACTTTACTCTTTGGGACTGGGGGATAGGGCGCGCTGTTACCAAGTTTGTAGCTGAACGAAGAGCTGTGGGTAGAGAAAGGGATGTCAGAGAGATCGTCTTTGTCTCTGTTGTGGTAAGCACGCTCCTCGGGATGGTGATTGGGTACCTTATCGTGGGTTTTTCGCGGCCAATTGGCAGCTTACTCTTTACTGTCTCCCAGAGCTACTTCAGTACGGTTGACGCATCCCTCAAGCTCGTGGGCTTGTTTATGCCATTGCTACTCCTGCAGGGGGTCTTTAGGGGAGTGCTTATGGGGTTGGACAGATTCGACCTCTCCAATCTCGTCCAAGTGTTGAATAGTGCACTTCAGTGGGGAGGGGCGATGGTGCTGGTGGTGCTGCATTTCGGAGTAGTGTGGATAATTTGCTTCATCATGCTAGGGAGGCTCGTTACTACAATTGTATTGGTCATACTGACGCAGTCTAGCGTGAATTGGATCGGAATAAAGGGAAGACTTAATCTCTCTCTCGTCAAGGGCGTCCTCCTCTTTGGTGGATGGGTAATGGTCAGCCAAGTTGTCAGCCCACTCTTGCAGTATGCCGAGCGCTTCTTTCTGAGTGGTATGGTTGCCACGAGTATGGTTACGTACTATATCGTTCCTTACGAAGCTACTTCTAAAATGCTCGTATTGTCAGTAGGACTTGTATCAGCGCTCTATCCCGCAATGAGTGAGCTCCATGGAACGACCGGGTTAGGAGATGATTTCAAGAAGCTTTATCTGCAGTCCGAACGTGTGCTGATCTTCGCCTTTCTTCCAATTGGGGCGGGGTTGTGTGTGTTTGCTCCGGAGGTGCTTAGGCTATGGATGGGGGCTGTGTTCACAGAGCACGCAACTTCCACCTTCGAGCTGTTATCAATAGCGTTTGTCGCATCATCCATAGCCCAACTTCCATATACGATCCTTCAGGCCGTCGGAAGATCAGATTTGACAGGCAGGGTTCACTTAATTGAATTGCCCATACACTTCATTGTTACATTCCTTTTGGTTAAATCCTTTGGCTTGATGGGCGCAGCGGTCGCTACCCTTTTCCGGCTTATCCTTGATGCTTTCCTTTTGTACATGTACGCTTCGACTAAACTTGGTCTAAAAGTTGGTTTTTTAACCCGACCATGGAAGAAGTTCCTGCTTCCGGCAATGATCCTAGTTGTGGGGGCTGGAAGCGCGATTGCGTTACAGCACGATCTTGTGGCAAAGGCGGGAGTCGCCCTGTTGGGCGGGATACTGTACCTTATAATAGTATTTAGATATGCGCTCGAAGAAAACGAGAAAAGAATGATACGAGCGATGCTTCCTGGTAGAGCAGGTGCCTGAAATAGTTCTTTTATCCTATATTGCCATAACAGTACTTACTGTGTGGGTAGGCCTGCGAGCTTATGGACGTTGGATAAATCATGTAACGATCTACGGTGTTGTATGGGGCACTCAAATCATACTCTTTCAATTGAGGTTCATCAATTATCCTGATCTCTCGGTTGAGACAAGTGCATTCATTTTTGGAGCATGGCTGGTTTTTGTCGTAGCAGCGCTCACCTTCCGAAGGTTTTATGCGGCAAAGGAACTGAACAACAGAGCTATCTTTCCTTTGGATATGGGTGTTACCACCATCGTCCTGGTCCTATTTACTGTCATAGGCGCTCTTGGTACTTACCAGCACTGGACTGTCCTTTTGAAAATGTTTGGCAGTGTGAAAGGCGCTATCGTAAATGCCAACTTGCTGTACTCTTTCCGAAGGAGCGAGGCTGGATTCCCCGGGATGTGGCCATATGTGGACAGTGTGAGCCTTGCAGCTGACTTTCTTGGCGGTTATTATGCTGGACAACGCCGGAAGCCAATAGTTCTTGGTGTTCTTCCTTTCGTGGTGGAGTTGGCTAATGCAATTGCATCGTTCGGCCGCAGTAGGTTGATAATTGGGGCAATCCTTTGGGGAACTGCCTTCTTTCTTCCGCAGGCAAAATCCATTGGCATCGATTGGAAGACAACTAGGAAGCGCGTTCTGACTCTTCTTTCGATTGTGCTTATCTTTGTTTTTGGAATGGAGTTTGTCAGGACATTCCGGGGGGTCAATGAGAGTTTTACAGGCGAGAAGACAAGCCTTTCAAGACTAAAAGGGGTAGGATTTGTCACGCCGTCAATTTATTTGTATCTCAGTTCGGACGTGGCTGTGCTGAACAGGTTTCTCGATTATGAGTTTGCAGGCGATGGGGAGCATACACCTGTCGGCGGCAACACTTTTGCACCATTCTACAGGATTTTCGCCAAACTTGGGCTCACCCAGACCGTATTGGAATATCAAAAGTCATATCGGGTACCTGCTTCAACGAATACCGCCAGTTATCTTCGGGAACTTTACGCTGACTGGGGAATCGGAGGGGCAATGTTTTTCGTGTATTTGACTGGTGCCCTTACTTCGTACGTCTACGAGCAGTATCAACGGAGGAAATCGCTGATATTACTCGCGCTGCTGGCTCATTTGAACGTAGTTGTGTTCTTTTCTTTCGCCGTCCAAGCAACGAGGTGGGGCTACTGGGTCATCTCGCTCGCCGTTTCCATCGTCGGTGCACTTGCAATAGAGAAATATTCTAAGTCCGTTAAGGTATCATAACAATCGCGGTTTGCGTGGGTGGCTTGTCTCCAACTAGTTGATGAAAAAAGAACGGAGGATGACTGTTGAGGATCTTGTACGTTGGCGAGATGGGAGATGCCATCTATAATCTTATTGCCTTCTCGAAGATTGCCGAAGATATTGTAGTCCTGAATACTAGTCTTTTGGATTTTTACAATGAGCCGCCGGGTGTCAGGTCGGCGACCGGGAGAAGGTACTCCGTTTTCAATCTATACGAGGGAGGTAATTCCCATACATTACGATTACCCGTTCTTCTCAAGAAAATCCTAAGATACCTGTACGGACTTTCCGGCTTTTCCCTTGCTGTTCTACTGGGGCGATTTCCATTCGAATCTGCGAGAATTCGCAATATTCTCAGTGATCAGAAATTTGATGTTGTGTTTGCTGCATGGGGTATTGGGGTTATTCCTGACATTAGATATGTCCGTCAAGTATATCCTGATATCCCTATTATCCACAACGTTCCTACCTTTCCCACCTCCCAAACTTCATGGCTGAGAGAACTAATTGAGATGACGATATTCAAAAGAATCCTACCAAAGGTCCAGGGCTATGTCGTAGGAAGTGAGGCAATGAAAGCGTTCATGGTGGAACATTTCTTTATCGCGAACGATTTGATGTTCGTGGGCCCAATCTACTATGCATCGCAGTATTTCGCTGGGCGTAGACTTCCGTTACTATCGAACAAAGACAATCAACGACATTTAGTTTTCCCGGGAACTAACGATTTCTCCAAGTCATACAACGACGTGTCCTCTCAAATTCGAGCTGTTGCACAACAGGGAGTTAACGTGCATACGGGCAAGGTTGACACTTCGGCGATGAATCACCCTAACATACATTTCTATGAAAGATTCGACACGCCGGATCTCGTAAATGGGAGGTATGCAGAATACATGACCCAATTTGATGGTTGTCTCGTACTCTACAATGGCAATAGAAAAAGGCTCAAGCTGAGGCACAGTATCCCGCAGCGCTTCCTCGCTGCGTTTACCGCGGGGATTCCAATCTTCATGCGCAAAGGTTCATTTCTTAGTTGTGAGCTTATAATCATTGAAAACGGGATTGGAATAGTTTATGAAAGTGAGGAAGAGCTGAGGAACTGTCTATTGGACACAAGAAAGATGGGCGAAATGCGTGAGAAGGCACTCGAGCTTTCCACTTTGTACTCTTTCGAGAGGCAGCAGCAGAGATTTGAAGACTTTCTTCGCGTGATCATAAATAGATGAGTCGACCGTGAAGATCCTTCAGATCTCACCCCGGTTGCCGTTTCCTCTCATAGAAGGGGGTAACATCGGCATCTTCAACATTACAAGGCAGCTCAGCCGGCTGGGGGCTGAAGTCTCATTTATCGCGTCTGCCGAGGAGGTTGACGACCGAGCCGTCCGAGCAGTAACCCCCCTGTGCCGCGAAATACTCGTAGTTAGAAGGACCAGAAAATATAGCCCGATGACCGCGCTTGGAAATGCATTCGACGAGACGCCGGTCAATATATACAAATATCACTCGACCGACAATCTTGCGGAGATCCTGCGATTCGTGGAAGGGAAGAGTTTTGATGTAGTGCACGTCGACCACCTTCACATGGCTTATTATGGTCTTGCAGTCGGGAAGGTCCTCGGAATACCGGTCGCGCTCAGGGAACACAACCTCGAGCTTAAGATTATGAAGCGGTTTGCGGAAACTGCGGGGAACCCTCTGCATAGGGCCTACGCGGCCGTTCAGGTCTCGAAGTTCAAAAGGTATGAGCCCAAAATTTGCGCGACCGTTGACAAATGCATCATGATAACTGAGGAAGACAAGAAGGCGCTCCTCTCTTACAGAAAAGATGTGGACGCCGTCGTGATCCCCGCCGGGGTTGACACAGAATATTTTTCCTTCGTTGGCGGAGGAGGGGAAGAGAATGCTATCGCGTATGTCGGGAGTCTGGACTGGCTTCCCAACATAGACGGTCTAAAGTGGTTTGTGCGCGAAGTTATGCCGCGCATCGTCAGTGCGAATCCGGGTGCGAAGTTCTACATATATGGAAAGAACCCTCTTCCGGCGGTACGGAAGCTTGACGACGGAAAGAACGTCATCGTAAAAGGCTTCGTCGATGATGTGCGTGAGGTCTATCGGAAGGCGCGTGTACTTGTCGTGCCGTTGCTGGCAGGGAGCGGCATAAGGATAAAGATACTTGAAGCGATGGCTGCTGGAAAAGCCATAGTTACCACACGCATAGGCAGCGAGGGGATAACCTGCGAGTCGGGAAAGAATATCCTGGTCGCAGACAGACCGACCGAGTTTGCAGAAGACGTCCTCCGGCTCCTTAATAACGGCTTGATTCGCGAAACCATCGGACGCGAGGCGTCAACATTTGCGACACGCGAATATTCCTGGGACAGCATCGGACTGCGATTCTGGGATACTTATGTCTCGCTGATCGAGGACCACCGGAAAAAGAGAAATCAGTCTTGAAGATAGTCATCGTAACCACCCGCGTTCCATATCCTCCCCACAAAGGAGACAAGCTGAAGATTTTCAACATCGTAAAATATTTGTCGAAGAATAATTCCGTAAAGGTGCTCTGTCTTACAAGGGGAAAATCGGAAGCGCGTCTTCCGGAAGGCATCAGGGCTTTGGGGGCGGAGATAGAGACGGTGAAGCACTCGTTCCTGAAGTCCGTGGTCGGAGCGGCGACTGGGTTCTTCACGAGTCGTCCAATCCAGGTCTCACTTTACCGGAGCAGGAAGCTGGGTAAACGCCTCGCGGAAATTATTCGGACGGAGTCGCCGGACGTCGTGTACTTCCATTTCATCAGGGGCGCGCAGTATATCGAATACGCCGGGATTGGTTCTCAGCTCAACGTGCTTGATTTCACCGACGCAGTCTCGCTATACCTTTCAAGATTTGCCGACAAGGCACGAAATCCGTTTACGCGCATAGCAGTCGGGAACGAGCGCGACAGGATCGCGAGATATGAATTCATAGCGGAGAAATTCGGCGCCGCCTTTATTTGCTCGGAACTTGATCGCGATTACCTCAAGGGTCGTGGCGTACGGGCTGATTTCCACCTCCTGCCGAATGGCGTTGACACTGAGTCGTTCAAAGAATCTGATGAAAAGGCGGATCCGTACAGAGTGATATTCACGGGCAACATGCCGTATTTCCCAAACGAAGACGCGATCCTTCATTTCGTGAAGGACATATGGCCGATGGTCGTGGAGAAAGTCCCGAAGGCGACTTTATACATTGTCGGTCGCAAGCCTACTCGCAAAATCAGGAGCCTGGCATCTGAGAAGATATTCGTTACCGGATTTGTCGAGGACATCGCCGCGGAATACAGGAAAAGCGCGGTGGCGGTTGCGCCGACAAGGTTCGGAGCTGGGACTCTAAACAAGGTCATCGAGGCGATTGTGCTCGGCGTACCGGTAGTGGCGACTTCAATCGGTGTGCGGGGACTTCCCCACGAAGCTCAGAAGTTTGTCAGAGTTGCCGACGACGACTCTCAATTCGCGCGGGAAGTCGCAGGCCTTCTAGGAGCACGGAACGGTGAGGCAAGATACTCCGCCGAATCGCTAGCTGAGACAAGAAGGATTCTCAGTTGGGAGAGTATACTTGGCGATTTTGAGGCCTACCTTAGATCGAGAAGAACCTCTTAATGCCTGGTGCGATAACGAGAAATGCCGATTCCAATCTCGATTTAGAAGCTGTAATTGTTTATTTTTCAGCGTTGGAGACGGGAAAGGCTCGGCGCTATGTCGTTACCACTCCATTCCACATGAAGTGCAAAACAATCTGCGTGTCATGATTCGTCGGAGGAATATATCTAGTTGAGCAGGTCAGTCGGACAAACGTTCAGAGAGAAGGCGCTCCTCGTAGCGTTAGACATCTTCGCACTTCTGATCGCCAATTTCGCGTACTACTACTTCAGAGTCAGAAGCGGATTCTTCCGTGTTATGGCCGTGCCTGATTTCTGGGGACCTATTCTCCTCCTCTCCCTTTTCATGATATTCCTGTTCTGGTTCTGGGGGCTGTACAAGTTCACTTATCTAAGTTCCCGTCTGGATGAAATCATAGCGGTGATGAAGGTTACGACGCTCGGCGTGATGGTACTGTTCTTCGCAATATTCTTCGATGATGCGACTTCCGGAAGGATACCTCACCTCAGACTCTTCCTCGTTTTCTATTGGGGAGTAATCGTCCTGTTCGTCTCTTCGATCAGAGTGGTTCTGCGGACAATCCAGAAGCAGCTTCTGGCCAGAGGTATTGGTCTGAGGAACGCCATCATTGTAGGTTCAGGTGAGCGCGGGCGGTCGGTTTATGATCTGGCGAAGAAATACAAGAGCCTCGGTTATGAGCCGGTGGGATTCGTCGCGGTCGGCAATCACGACGGCGCGGGTCCGCTTCCGGCACCTGTCCTCGGCAAGGAAGCTAGCATAAACGATATAATTGCCGAGCATCAGGCGAGAGAAGTAATAATCGCCCTCGAAGAGAATGAAAAAGACAGAATCTTTGGTCTTATCTCGGCGATCAACGGCGGTGATGTGGCCATAAAGATAGTGCCCGACCTTTACGATTCGATCGCCGGACAGGCTCGGACAACGCAGCTTTACGGATTTCCGCTCATAGACGTTGTACCTGAACTGATGCAGCAATGGCAGGTGGTCACGAAGCGACTCCTTGATATTGCCGCTGCTGGCCTCTCCTTAATTCTTGGTCTTCCACTCTGGCTGATCATCGCCGCGGCAATCAAGCTTGATTCAAAGGGGCCGATCGTTTATAAGCAGACGAGGGTTGGGAAGGACCTGAAGAATTTTACGCTGCTCAAGTTTCGGTCGATGGCCGTGGATGCGGAAAAGCACACGGGGCCCGTCTGGGCTTCCAAGAACGATCCGAGAGTTACGAAAGTAGGCCGGTTCCTGCGTAAGTCACATCTCGACGAGACGCCGCAGTTTCTAAACGTGCTGAAAGGGCAGATGAGTCTGGTTGGACCTAGACCGGAAAGGCCATATTTTGTCGAGAAACTCTCGCAGGAGATTCCACTCTACAAGCGAAGGTACAAAGTGAAGCCGGGTCTGACCGGACTTGCAAGAGTAAAGTACAAGTACGACGAGAGCATAGAAGACGTAAAGATAGACCTGCAATATGATCTCTATTACATTGAAAACATGTCGCTGAAGCTTGACTTCAAGATACTGTTTTGGACTGTCTTCCACGTGTTGCTAGGAAAGGGCCACGCATGATAGCGGCAAAACTAATCGGAGTCTCTGATGTCCTGGTTGCAGTTTCATTTCCTGCCAGTTTCATCAGTGCGGCAATGATTGAACTAGTTGCAGGAGTTGCCAATGCCAACTTTTGCGTCTCAAACAAATCCTGGTTTTTAAGAAGCGAGAACAACTGATATGTCAGCCGAAGGGGTGAAGAAGCTTCTCGTAGTCATTCCAACCTACAACGAGGCGGAGAACATCGGGGCAATCATTCCGAGAGTGCTCAGTGCCAGCTCAAACACGGACATACTCGTCGTCGACGATAACTCTCCTGACGGGACTCAGAAGATTGTCGAGAGCATCTCTGAAAAGGACTCGCGAGTCAAGATGGTCTGCCGGAAGGGGAAGGGAGGGCTGGGCACGGCCTACGTGGCAGGGTTCAAGTATGCTATTGAACATGGCTACGACTACGTTATGGAAATGGATGCGGATCTTTCACACGAGCCGGCAGAGATACCGAAGTTTTGCAAGGCGCTCACCGATCACGCTGACGTTGCCATAGGTTCGAGGTACGCTTACGGAGTCTCGGTCCTCAATTGGCCTATGAAGCGCCTGCTTCTCAGCTACGGCGGCAACATATTCGCGAGAGTGGTGACCGGCGTGCCGGTTAACGACATGACCAGCGGATACAAGGCGTTCAAAATTGAGGTGCTTAAGTCTATCGATCTGAATTCGATAAGGTCGAACGGCTATGCCTTCCAGGTGGAGATGAATGTGCGGGCTTACAGACGCGGGTTTACAATCGCCGAGGTACCGATTATCTTCACCGAAAGGCGAGTCGGGACAAGCAAGATGTCCAAGAAGATCGTGTTTGAGGCGGTGAAAATTGTCCTTATACTGGGCGTCGGGCGAATCCTCAAGTTCCTGGGGCTGAAACGGCATTGAGCAAGAAAGTCTCCGTAGTAATTGTAAGCTTTAACGTCCGCGGGTTCCTCGAGAACCTGATCGCATCTTTGAACCGGTCGCTCGAGGGGCTCGATTCTGAAATCGTCGTCGTGGACAACACCTCGGATGACGATACTGTCGAATACCTTAAGAAGAACTTCCCCTCTGTAAGGCTGATTGAGAACAGGGTCAACGTGGGATTCGGCAGAGCAAACAATCAGGGGGTGAAGGCTTCAACGGGGGAATACCTACTCCTCATCAATCCTGACGCTATCGTGACAGAGAGTACCATCAAGGAGATGCTTGCCTTTTCCGAGAGTCATCCGGAGGCGGGCGCTTCAAGCTGCAAGGTTCTTAACGCTGACGGGACACTGCAGAAGACGTGTCGCAGAGGTTTCCCGACGCCATGGGTAGCTTTCACGAAGCTGTTCGGCTTAAGCACTCTATTCCCGAAGACCAAGCTCTTCGGAAGATACAATCTAACCTATCTGAATCCTGAGGAGGATCATGAGGTTGACGCGATCGGGGGAAGTTTCATGTTCATACCGAGACGCGTATTCGACGAGGTCGGCGGGTTCGACGAAGACTACTTCATGTATGGTGAGGACATAGACCTCTGCTACAAGATAAAGAGGGCTGGACATAAGGTTTACTATACGCCCCGGACGACGGCGATACATTTCAAGGGAGAGAGCACACGGCGAAGCAGTATCAATCAAACGTACGAATTTTACAAAGCGATGAGCGTCTTTGTGGAAAAGCGGTACGGAGTAAACACTTTTCTTTCGCGGGCTCTTCACGCGGCGATCATCGCCAACAGGCAGGCACGTCGGCTCTTCCTCTGGCTGGAGAAGGTGTGGCCCGTTTTCGTCGACTTCGCAGTCATAGTTGGCGCGATGTTCCTGGGGGAATATCTGAAGTCGGGTAGGGTCTACTCGATACCCTCATATGGCCGCCCGTATTTTTACATCGCGCCGGCAATCGTGTTCATGTTCATTGGGGTTTTCTTTGGCGTCTACGGAAAGAATAAGTTTTCGTTCAGGATGTCATCGCTCACCGGCTTTCTGACGTTCCTATTCTTCTCGTCACTGACATATTTCTTCAAGGACTTTGCATTTTCCAGGTTGATGGTATTGACGGCAAGCGGATTCATGATGCTTGTTCTTCCTGGTTACAGACTGTTCTATCAGCTGAGGACATCTGTGGGGACGGCGAGACATCCCCTCTTCGGAAGAAAGACACTCGTCGTGGGAGTGGACCAGAGGGCAGTCGAGCTCATCAAGAAGATACGCGGAAAAGTCTCGATGGGATACGATATCGTCGGTGTGGTGTCAGAAGAGGCGACATCCGAGCCAAGGCTCCTTGGAATACGAATAGTCGGAACGCTTGCCGAACTCCCGAAACTGGTGAGGGATCGGAAGATTGACGATGTCGTCTTCGCGTCAGGGAGGGTCTCGTATTCGCAGGTACTAGAGGCGGTCGCCAGCGTGAAAGATCCGTCCGTCAATTTCAAACTCGTGCCTGACACGATGGATGTCATAATCGGAAAGACTTATGTGGACGGTTTGGCGGATATCCCGTTCGTGGACATCGACTATAACCTGCATCGCCTCAGGAACCTCATCGTGAAGCGAAGCTTTGATCTCTTTTTTTCCATGCTAGGCCTCGTTTTCCTTTGGCCATTGACAATGTTCAGCAAGGACAGCGCGGTCAAGAGGGTTTACAGAAAATTACCCAAAGTCCTTTCAGGAGAGCTGTCGATTGTGGGGAGGTCCGAGTATTATCCCCAGGGGAGCGAAGATCTCTTCGGTAAGCTCGGTGTCACAGGAGTCGTTCAATTGAATCGGGGGCAGTCCCTGTCACCAGAAGAGGTCGAGAAGCTTTATATATACTATGCCCGCAACCAGACGATCTGGCTGGACATTGAAATAATAGCGAAGAGTTTTCTGCAGATGTTTGGCTGATTCGACGGGGCACTCTGCCGTCGAAAGCGACTTCCGCAATTTCACCCGTCTCAATTCCTCCTGTTCCACTAACTCAGTGGGCCGTCATTTCCTTGGTTGACGGGAAATGTTCCGTAATGGCGACGGCCTGACAAATTAATCGAGGCTTGACAATGGAAACTGAAGACACTAAATTAGTTTCCATGGTGCAAGACAGGGTCCGTCAGGAAATACTCGAACTCGCGTACGCAAAGTTCGCCGAACGTGGTTTCAAAAAGGTGTCGATCGATGAGCTGGCTGCGGAACTCGGTATCAGCAAGAAAACTGTTTACAAGCTTTTCCCGAGCAAGGAGGAGATTCTCAGGGAGGTAGTCCTGTGCCGCATGAACGAATTGGTCGGCATGTTTGAAAAGATACAAGCCCTGAAGGAATCGTCGGTTAACAAAATTGAGGCGATCTCCGGGATAGTAGGAACTCACATAAACGATACGTGGCAGAAAATTCTGATCGAGGTCCGGCTGAACGCTCCGGCTCTGTTCAGAGAGGTCGACAGTATTATCCAGCAGAGATTGGCTACCGGCTGGCAGAAGCTGTTCATAGACGGGCAGAAGAACGGTTGGATACGAAAGGACATAGATGCGGTTGTTTTCACGACCGCATACGTCGGCGTGGTTAGGGAACTCATGAAGACCGATTTTCTTTCGAAACACGCCCTGTCTGAGGCAGAGGTTCCAAAGCAGGTCTTCAGGATGTTCACTGAAGGAATTCTCACGGAAAAAGGAAGAAAGCGTTAGCATGAAAAGGTACTCGGTATTATTTGCGCTTGCTCTTTTGCTTTACGGTTGCGGCAACAATTCTAACAAGGGATCGGTTACCGCCACAGGTACAATAGAGGCCACAGAAAGCTCTATCGCGGCACAGGTCCCGGGAAGAGTGGTTAAGATGAATTATGAGGAAGGCTCTCTGGTAAACGCCGGTGACACACTCGCGGAGACGGACCACGAGACTTTGACACAGCAGGTCAACCAGGCGCAGGCCTCACTTGTGATGGCACAACAGCAATATGACCTTCTTGTGAAGGGGGCCAGGAGCGAAGACCTGAAGGTGGCAGAGGAGGGGGTCAGGCAGGCGGAGGCGAACTTCAAACTGGCTGAGCTGGCGTTCAGTCGGACGGAAAAGCTTTATGGGGACCACAGCGTATCACAGTCGCAAATGGACGCGGCCCGTGCTCAGCACGATGTCGCGAGCGCACAGCTGAAATCGGCGCAGGAGACTCTGGCCAAAATGCGCCAATTCTCCAGACCAGAGGAAATTAGGGCTGCGGCTGCCCAGGTAAAGCAGGCGCAGGCTGCGCTTGATGCTGCCCAGATCGCGTTCAGGCATTCATACGTCACCAGTCCCATTACCGGCACAGTCCTCGAAAAACTTCTTGAGGTTGGTGACTTCGCGTCTGTCGGAACGCCTGTCTACACGGTATCAGATCTGAGGACGATGAAAATGACAGTGTATGTGAGCGAGACGGATCTTGCCAGGATCCGGCTCGGAGATGAAGCCAAGGTAGTGCTGGACGGCATGCCAGACCGTCCGTTCACGGGAAAGGTGATTTTCATATCTCCGACCGCGGAGTTCACGCCCAAGAATGTTGAGACGAAGTCTGACAGGATGAAGCTGGTCTTCGCCGTTAAGATCGCGATAGCGAATCCGGACGGATACCTTAAGGCAGGGCTTCCGGCAGATGCAACCATTTACTCGAAGTAGCAGTCGGCAGACGGCAATGAGTCCGAACAAACAATGATAATTGAAGTAAAGGATCTCACGAAGAAGTACGGCGAGGTAACCGCGGTCGACGGCGTGTCGATGAGTGTGGAACGGGGAGAGCTTGTCGGAATAATAGGACCTGACGGTGCGGGCAAGACGACGTTTTTGCGGATGCTATCCGGCGCGCTCCATCCGACCTCCGGGACGATAACGGTAAACGGGAAAACGTTCTCGGAGAACCGTCAGGAGCTGAAGGAGGATATCGGATATCTTTCGCAGGTTAGCCAGGCCTATGGAGATCTTACTGTTTGGGAAAATATAGAGTTCTTCGGAAAAATTAGGAAGGTCAGGGATTGGAAGGAGCGGGGGGAGAGGCTTCTGGCGTTCGCCCATCTGGGCCAGTTCAAAGATCGACTGGCGGACCAGCTCTCGGGAGGCATGAGGCAGAAGCTCGGAATATGCTGCGCGGTAATTCACCAGCCGAAGGTCCTGATACTTGATGAACCCACGACTGGCGTTGATCCTGTTTCAAGGAGAGAACTCTGGCTCATACTTGCTTCGTTTCTTCGAAATGAAATGACGATACTCGTGGCGACTCCTTACCTTGCGGAGGCGGAACGATGCAACAAGGTGGCGTTGTTCAATCAGGGGAGGTTGCTTAGGTACAATTCAGTCCCAGCATTAACGTCTGAGATGGCGCTTCACGTTTTCGAGATTCACTCGAGAAATTTGAAAGACGCTTTCAAGACAATATCCGGATTCGATTTCGCCCACGACCCGGTCGTGCTTGGAGACAGAATTTCCTTTGTTACTGCCGATTCTGACCTTGGGAAAGTTGCGACAGTGCTCGAAGCGGTGAAAAACAGGATAGATAAGGATGCCGAGCTCAAAGAGATCGGCGCATCTCTCGATAATATTTTTACAAGTCTGATAAAGTCGTAAAGGAGGATAGATAAGTGCGGAAGATGATTGTGTTTTTGGGAATAGTTGGACTCGCGCTGACGGCAAACGCCCAGGTCCCGTTGACCCTAACTGAAGCTCTCAAGGTTGGGCTGGAGAACTCCAAGACTTTGAAGATCGCCGAGCTCAACGCCGTCACGGCTGAAGCAAACTATCATGATGTCAACGCAAACAGGTGGGCGAACCTCTCGTTCCAAGGGAGATACACGCGGCTCTCGACGATTCCCCCCTCGCTGCTGGTGCTCCCGTTTAAGATTCCGGGATTTCCGAGTACCTTTCAGATTTCCCAGAACGTGTATAATAACTACGATCTCGATCTTTCTCTGCGTCAGCCTGTCTTCACCGGCTTTCAGCTCGAGAATGCCTCAAAGGCGGCAAAGGATAACGCTGAAGCTGCCAAATTCGATAGCAAGACTGACAGGGCGAACCTGAAGGTCCAGATTGCGACCGCATACTGGAATGTCTATAACGCCATGAACGCCAAGGAGTTCATGCAGGAGAATCTCGACAGGACAAAATCACACTACCAGCAGGCTGAGAATATGCTTGCGCAGGGGATGCTGACGCAGAGTGACGTCCTGAGCGTAAAGGTCCAGGTTTCGAACAGCGAGCTGATGCTTCTCAATGCCGAGAACAATATGAGATTGGCTGAGGTCGCTTTGAACAATGTCCTCGGCGTTCCGCTGACGACGGACTACACGATAAAGTCGATTCCTCAGGCCGGTGACACTACTCTCCCTTCGATAGGTGATCTTCTAAAGATTGCACTTGACAAGAGGAGCGAGCTTCATTCGTTAAAGTTGAGGGCACAGGCAGCAAGCGCGGCAGTTTCCGCGGCATGGGGGGGATATCTCCCACAGGTGTCTGTGGTCGGCAACTACTATTATCAGAGACCGAATCAGCGAATATTCCCGACCCAGGATGTCTTCAAAGATACCTGGGACGCGAGCCTGGTCGTAAGTCTCCCGATATGGAACTGGGGGCAGACTCAATCGAAGGTTGATGCCGCGAAGGCGCAGAGCGAGCAGGCCAGGCTGGCTGAACAGCAGACTGCCGATGCCGTGTACCTGGATGTCACGCAAAGTTATCTGAACTTCAGGGAGGCGAAGGATAAGATACGCGTCGCGGAAACGACTGTGAAGGACGCCGAAGAGAGCTACAGGATCTCGGAGCAGAAGTTCAAGGTTGGACTCGTCACGAACACGGACCTGATGGACTCTGAGGTTGCGCTTCTCCAGGCGAAGCTGAACTATTCCCAGGCGCTGACGGACCTCGAGATTGCCCGCGTCAATCTTGAGAAGTCAACTGGTCAGCTTTGATAGACACACTAGACTTCGGCGCGTCATGTCTCTGGCGATAAAAGCAAAGAACCTTACGAAGAAGTTCGGCAGCTTTACGGCAGTGGACTCGGTTTCGTTCGAGATCGAGGAGGGGAAGGTTGTCGGGTTCATCGGGGCAAATGGCGCCGGTAAGTCAACGACGATAAAAATGCTCTGCGGCCTGACAACGCCGACATCAGGCGAGGTGACTGTCGCGGGCTTCGACGTTGCACGACAGCCCGAGAGAGTGAGGGAAAACATCGGGTACATGTCGCAGAAATTTTCGCTCTACAGTGATCTTACTGTAAAAGAGAATATCGAATTCTATGGTGGCGTGTACGGACTGGGTAACACTGAGCTGAGGGATAGGTTCTCGTGGGTCATAGAGGTTGCAGACCTGAGGGGAAAAGAGGGCCTTCTGACGCGAGATCTCCCATTGGGATGGCGACAGAGGCTCGCACTTGGCTGTGCGGTCCTTCACCATCCGAGGATTGTATTCCTCGATGAGCCGACTAGCGGTGTCGACCCCGTAGTCCGGGACAAATTCTGGCAGTTGATCGGCCAGCTCTCCGAGGAAGGGGCGACGATAATTGTCACAACCCACCACCTGGAAGAGGCGGAGTTCTGCGAGAGCATTTTGATGATGCACCTGGGGAAAATTGTCGTGAACGGCTCGCCGGAGGGAATCCGCAGGGAGTACTCGAACCTTCCGCTGTTTGAAATAGAGACAAGCGAGCCTTTGAACGTCTTCAACATAGTCGAGCGCGAGGAATGGATAAGCGATGCCGCCATTTATGGCGATAATGTTCACGTCTACGCGGAGACCACCGAGCCCATGGCAAAACTCGAAGACGTGATGAAGAAGAACGGCGTCGCTAAGTATAGAATTGTCAAGGCGTCGCCTACTCTCGAGGATATATTCGTAAATCGCACTCGCGGAACCGGGACGGCGTCGCATGTTTGAGAACATACTGACCATTTATATCAAGGAATACAGACAGCTGAAGCGGGATAAGCTGTCGCTTTCCGCGATCATCATGGTGCCTACTCTCATGCTTCTGCTCTACGGTTACGCTCTTAATTTCGACGTGAAGCACGTCAGGCTCGGCGTGCTTGACGAATCGAAGACGAAGGAAAGCCGGGAGCTTCTCCAGAAGTTCTTTAGCACCGAATATTTTGACTATGCAGGCGCTGTTCCCACCGAAGGGGCGATAGATAAGTTTATACAGGACAATAGAGCGAGGGCCGTCATCGTCATCCCCAGGGATTACGCAAGGAAAATTCTCCTTGGAAAAAAAGTGGATGTCCAGGTCCTCCTGAACGGGGCTAATTCTAACACCGCGACTATCGTAATGGGTTATGTAGATGGTGTGCTGCAGAATTACTCCGCTAACCTTACCGCCGACTTCATGAGCAGGAAGGGGTACAGGATCTCATCGATGGGCATAGACTACCGCCCGAGGGTCTACTATAACCCGGAGCTTAAGAGCGCGAAGTTCCTTGTACCCGGCTTGATAGGTTTCATTCTCATGATTCTAAGCATAGTTACCCCCGCGATTTCGGTAGTGCGTGAGAAAGAAAGAGGTACTCTCGAACACATCAGTATGGCGCCAACAACGGCGTTCGAGATTATCCTCGGGAAGACCTCGTTGTATTACGTCCTCTCGTTGGTGGCGGCCGTTCTCGTGATAACAGCGAGCTTTGTCCTGTTCGACGTCACGGTGCGCGGAAGCATTCTACTCCTCGCGGTTACAATAGTCATTTTCCTCGTCGGGGCGCTCAGCATCGGCGTGCTTATTTCTACTTTCACTAGCTCACAACAGATGGCTTTCCTGGTTGCCAGCCTTCTATCCATCCTCCCTACGTTTATTCTCTCAGGATTTGTCTTTCCGATAAGCAGCATGTCGCTTCCGCTGCAGCTAGTCACATACCTTCTTCCGGGACGATATTTCCTCTCGGCATTGAGAGCGATAATGTTGAAGGGGTCAAATTTCGCTGAAATTTACGACCAGATTTATCCGCTCGTTATCTTTGCTGTTGTGTTGCCAGCTTTCGCCTCGTTCAGGCTGAGCAGGAAGGGGTTCTGAAGTGAAGCGGATATTGAGAGTCGTCAAGAAGGAATTCCTCCAGCTCCGAAGGGACAAGCGGATGTTCGGGATGCTGTTCATAGCGCCGGTACTCCAGCTAGTCCTCCTGGGATACGCCGCCACCGTGGATGTGAAGAACATACCGATTGTGATATGCGACCTGGACAACACGAAACAGAGCAGGGACTTGATCTCACACTACACCAGCTCCGATTACTTCGTGCCGGTCGCGTACATCGACGACGTTAACCAGATAGACGGTTACCTGAAGAGCGGTAAGGCGGGGATGGCAATTGTCGTCCCGGTACACTTCGGTCGCGACGTTTTGGCGGGGAAGAGTCCGCAGCTCGCAGTGATAGCTGACGGCTCAGACTCCAATACGAGTGGTATTGGGCTCAGCTACGCGAGCGTGATTGCGCTCAACTATGCCAGAAACATCATCGTCCAGAAGGCTGAGAAGTTCAATCTGATAAGGAATCAGAACGATCTTCCACAGGTTGTCGCACAGACCCGCGCGTGGTTCAACCCGGAATTGAAAAGCGTGAACTTCATGGTGCCAGCGGTCCTCGTGATGGTGCTAATGGTCATTACGCTCACTGTCACTTCGCTGGCGATCGTTAAGGAAAAGGAAAACGGAACAATAGAGCAGATCGTCGTCACGCCTCTCCATGATCTCGAGTTCATTCTCGGAAAGATGATCCCTTTCACTCTAATCGGCATGATCGAAGTCCTCCTGGTTCTCATCATCAGCGTGTTTGTTTTTAAAGTGCCGTTGAGAGGTGAGGTATCGACGCTTCTCGTGTTAAGTTTCCTCTTCATACTTGTCGCGCTTGGGTTGGGGCTCTTCGTCTCCACAATCTCTAAGACGCAGCAGCAGGCGACGATGACCGCCCAGTTCTTTATCATGCTTCCGATGCTCATTCTTTCTGGGTTCATATTCCCAATCGAGAACATGCCGAAGTTCTTTCAGTATATTACGTACTTCATCCCCGTCAGATATTTCATGGAAATAGTGCGCGGAGTATTTCTTAAGGGGGATGGGTTTACTGATCTTTGGCCCCAGACGCTGGCACTCTTCGCTATCGGAAGTATCGTCCTGTCCCTGAGCGTTTACATGTTCCGGCGCTCCCTTCGTTAGCCAACGACTTCTTTCGAAAGCGATCCCTCCGTTTAGTTAGCTCGAAAATTGTTTGTTACGCGGGAATTGACTATCTATCATTGTCAATCCAATCCCAAAAGTAAGTGGAGTAAAGAAGTGATGTCATATCGCAGACTGGTTGTTGTCATTTTAATGGTTTCATCCGCATTAGCTGGGCGCGCGATGGCGCAGAATTACTCATCGGAGAATCTCTTTTATATGCTTGGCTCGCCCGAGGGTTATGAAAGCTTTGTGAAGCATGCCGACCAGATCACCATAATTTGTCCGGCAGCGTACAGCATAGACAGGTACGGAGTCCTTGCAGGTTTCGTGGATCCGCGCGTGCTGAAGCTGTCCAAAGACAAGGGAATAAAGGTGATGCCCCTTTTCGCTTCCGGAAACCCCAAAGAAATACACGAGCTGTTGACGGACAGCGCGGCCAGACGAGAGGCTATCCGGCTCCTCCTTTTCTACGGGAGGGAGTTTAATTACTACGGATGGCAGTTTGATCTGGAAAATATTCACGTCACGGACAAGGACAGCTATACCTCATTCTATAAACAAGCGGCTGACAGTCTGCACAAATACGGTTTTAAGATTTCGATGGCAATCGTCAAGTCTGATCAGCCTGCCCCCGAGTCGGGCAATCCCTCGTTTGCGAGGTACCGTTACGAGGCGACACGCGGCTCGTTTGACATACCTGCTATCGCCAACGCCGGGGACTTCATATCGTTCATGACCTACGACCAGCACACGAGCCTCACTCCTCCCGGCCCGGTCGCCGGAATGCCGTGGGTGAAACGAATGCTGAATTATCTACTGGATATGGGAATTCCGCCTGAGAAGATATCGTTGGGCATCCCGGATTATTCAGACTACTGGTATCCGACGTGGGACGAGTCAAACGGCGGTCGCTCGATGAGAAGCGAGATCAGCTATCAGGAGGCCCAATTCCTGCTGGACGAGTTCGGCGCTAAGCAGGAATGGATGCCGGATCAGGATGTTTATTATGCGAGATGGGAGAACGGCGGCATATTCAACTGGATGTTTCTGGAGGACGCGAGGAGCTTCGCCCCTAAACTGGATCTCGCCAAGTCTCATAAACTCCTCGGTATATCCGTATGGCTGCTCGGTTCCGAAGATCCCGGAATCTGGAACGTCCTTAAGAGGGAAGTGAAGACTGTAAGGTTGAAGTGAGCTCGCGTCTGGATTATGACGCTCTTATTCTCGGCTATAAATAAAAAGTGCTCATGACTCTGCACCATCAAGTGTATTGGGTCATGAGCACTGACACATTTACGGAAATTAGCTGTGCGGGATTATGATCTCATCTGAAGCAAGTCTGAGCCCGGCCCCCATCGACGCTGTAGGTGACGCCGGTGATCCATTCCGCCTTCTCAGAAGCCAGGAAAAGAATGAGATCGGCCACCTCTTCCGGCCTCCCGGCGCGGCCCAGGGGGTGGGTCTCTTTAGAGTGCTCCAGAAACTTCGCGTATGCCTCTTCGGTCATCCCGCCGTTCTTGTGAAGGTTTGTGACGACAACGCCGGGGTTCACCGCGTTCACTCTGACGCCCTTGGGGGCAAGCTCTAGCGCGGAGCAGCGGGTGAGCTGGTCGACGGCGGCCTTGCTCACGCAGTAAGCGAGAACGCCAGGGAAAGCTCTTGTTCCCGTGACGCTCGATACGTTCACGATGTTTCCCTTGCGCCCGGTGAGCGATGGGAGGGCAAGTTGCATCAGGCGGAAGACAGAGTTTAGGTTGATATCCATCATATCGTTCCACTGCTTGTCTGTGGTGTTCTCTATTGTTCCGTTGGCGATAATTCCGGCTGCCTGGACCAGTACATCTATTCCGCCAAATTTCCCGACGGCTGTCTCGATAGATTTCCTGCGATCTTCCTCGTTTGTAACGTCCGCGGAGAGAGTTTCGAGCCGTCCTTTGAATCCCTTGCACTCCTCTGCGAGCGCGTTGAGACGTCCGTTGCTTCTTGAGATGGCCAGGACGTTGGCGCCCGCCTCCGTGAATAGCTTTGCCGCGGCTTTGCCAATACCACTTGATGCCCCGGTCACAATTACTGTTTTCCCGCTGAAGTTCTCCATTGCAATTCCCGATAATTTATCATAGATGAGAAGACTGGATGTGAATTGATTTTCCTCGAAGTGTCAAATCGATAAGGAAAACTAAAGAAACGATGCGTGAATTTCAAACCGTGACTCGTTTTGGATGTGATGGGGGAGCCGTGGGGCAGAATGTGACAGTCGACATCGTTTCTGTTTTCTAAGATTGCATTTTTACATATCGGAAGCTAATTTTAGAAGGTCTTTAAGGAGGTATGATGGTTTCTTTAATTCTAGTGGTGCTGATTAGCTACCTGGTCGGGTCTATACCGACAAGCATTATTGTCACCAAGATCCTTAAGGGGATTGACATTCGAAACTACGGCAGCGGCAACGCCGGCGGAACGAACGTCATCCGAGTCCTCGGCTGGGGCCCTGGAGTGTTCGTTATTATCATCGACGCGTTGAAAGGCTTTCTTGCAGCTGTTGTTCTCTCAAGGCTCTTCTACGGTCACTTCCCGTTGGACAACGCGACTCCGTTTTCTGATTTCACCGTCGTCCAAATAATAGCGGGGATGAGCGCGATACTCGGACACACCTGGACAGTTTTCGCTGGCTTCAAGGGTGGGAAGGGGATTGCGACCGCCGGAGGCATGCTCCTTGGCATCGCGCCTGTCGAAGTTGGAATTGCCTTCGGAGTTTTCGCGATAGTGGTCGTGAGTTCTAGGTATGTATCGCTTGGTTCAGTCAGCGCGGCTATCGCTTTCCCACTTGCGATGTTTGTAAGGGCGAATGTCTTCGACGTCACTACCCGCTATTACCACTCGATGATATTTTTCAGCCTGTTCATCTCAAGTTTTCTTATCTACAACCACAGGGCGAACATCGCTCGGCTGTTGCGGGGGCAGGAGCACAGGATGGAGAGGCTAAAATTTTTCCACCGTTCAAAGTCTTAGAGACTTTTCCCGATAAATGAAAGTTACAGTTTTAGGCGCCGGCGGATGGGGAACGGCGCTTTCTCTTGTTTTGAACGACAACGGAGCATCTGTAACTCTCTGGGCGTACAAATCCGAATACGCCGACGAACTCAATCGGAGCCGTGAAAACAAGACTTACCTGCACGGCGTTACCATACCTCAAAGCATAAGCATAACTTCCGATATCGACATGGCTGTCGCGACGGCTGATGTCATCGTGGGGTCGGTGCCCTCCCAATATCTCAGGGCCCAGCTCGGCAAAATTTCATCACATGATTTCAGAAAGAAAATATTCGTCAATACTGCGAAAGGTATAGAGGCTTCAACTTTGTGCACGATGTCCGAGGTGGTTGAAGATACACTTCAGGACTTTCCTCGTGAGAACTACGTTGTTCTATCCGGTCCAAGTCATGCGGAGGAGGTAAGCCGGAGGATGCCCACCGCCGTCGTCGCGGCCTCTCATCACAGGAAGAGCGCGGAGCTTGTCCAAAAACTTTTCATGAACGGTTATTTCCGAGTCTATCTCAACAGGGACGTCAAAGGTGTCGAGTTGTGCGGATCGTTCAAGAACGTTATTGCGCTTGCGGCGGGCATGAGTGACGGAGCCGGTTACGGCGATAACACGAAGGCGGCGCTTATGACCAGAGGTATGGTCGAGATCACAAGGCTTGGTGAATCGCTCGGTGCGCATCACAAGACCTTTTCAGGGCTTGCGGGAATGGGAGACCTGATAGTCACATGCATGAGCCGCTACAGCAGGAACAGATTTGTCGGCGAGCAGGTGGCCGCCGGGAGAAAACTTGATGATGTGCTTGCCGAAATCAAGATGGTCGCTGAGGGAGTGCCGACTGCCCGGGCTGCTCGGCAGCTCGCCGTCAAACACAGTGTCGAAATGCCGATCATGGAGGAAGTGAACAATGTATTGTACGAGGGGAAGGATCCGCAGAAGGCCGTTAGTGATCTCATGAGAAGACCGGGCAAGGATGAGTATTGACCTTTGAAGGATGTAAGGTAACAGCCCCTTAGGGCGAATTGGCTAAGTGGACTGTACCCGGATGATCAAGCGGCTTCCGGGACGGAATGAAGGAGGAGATGTTGTTCGGTTTCGATAGGTTGTACGCGGGGAGCGCTGAAGACAGGGAAGCAATCACAGGGTGTACGGTAATCATTTTTGACGGAGGGGCTAGAGCGAGCGTAGATATCAGAGGCGCATCGCCCGGCACGCGCGAAGTGGCCCTCCTCTCTCCTGACAAACAGATGGACCGAATCGATGCGATTCTACTGACCGGTGGAAGTGCCTTCGGGCTCGCGTCGGGAACCGGCGTCGTCAAATTCCTTTCAGAACGACGCATGGGGTATAAGACTCCCTGGAAGATTGTGCCGATAGTGCCTGGGGCTGTTGTGTTCGATTTGAATGTCGGAAGCGCCGAAGTCTATCCGGATGAAACGATGGGTTACGCAGCCTGTGAGGCCGCGATGAGGGGAGAATTCCTTCGCGGATCGCACGGAGCAGGGACAGGTGTTACCGTTGGAAAGTGGGGAGGAATCGAATGCGCCATGAAGTCGGGTCAGGGAGTTGCCACGACGGAGTTTAAAGGACTCAATGTCACGGCGTTCGCTGTGGTTAACGCCGTAGGAGACATTGTTGACTCGGGCGGCAAAGTGATTGCGGGAGCTCGAAAAGAGGGACGGTTCCTTGCTACTGGGAATGGAATAACTGAACGACTTGCGGCGGCTCCCATACTCGGTACGAATACGACCCTCGTCGCTCTTGTCACCAATGCGAAGCTCTCAAAGTCGGACATGAACCGTGTAGCTCAGAGAGGTCACGACGCCCTTGCAAGAAAGATCGTACCTGTGCACACAAGCTATGACGGCGATGCGGTCTTCGCCGCTACGTTCGCTGAAATCGACGCGCCTTTGGATCTGGTCGCGGCTCTGGCGGTGGACGCGACTGAGAAAGCTATTGAAGACGCGGTCCGGTCGGCAAAATCGCTTGGAGGGTTTCCCTCTTTCTCAGACATTAATTCCTGACTCATCTCTCCTCAGTCGGCATCCTCTTTTTCCTGTCCTAATTCCGTTCGCGGACGCTACATTGAAAGCGACCCTCCGCAAAATTAAATTGACATCACGAAGGAGTCTGAATGAAGATAGCATACTTTGATACTTTTGCGGGTATTGCCGGCGACATGGCCTTGGGTGCGTTCATATCTGCCGGTCTTGACGCTAATTATTTGCAGCAGGAGATAGAGAAGCTAAATCTTGGCGATGTCCATCTGGAAGTAAGAAAGGTTGTAAGGAGCGGTATAACCGCTGCCAAGGTTGATGTGGTGGTACACGGAGAAATCGAGACAGTCAAGGATCTCGGGAGCGATCATCATGCTCACGGTCACTCCCGCGCCGGGAGTCATCACGACCACGGTCACGGAAAGAGTTACCTGGAGATCAAGCACTTAATTGAAGGCTCGCGGCTCACGGATGCAGTGAAGGCAAAATCAATTGCCGTTTTCGGGAAGCTTGCGGAAGCCGAGGCGAAGATCCATGATACCACGGTAGAGAAGATTCACTTTCATGAGGTAGGTGCGGTCGACTCGATTGTAGACATAGTAGGTGCCGTGATATGCATGGAATTGACAGGTGTGGAGAGGTTGTATACATCGCCCATACGAGTAGGCTCGAACGGTTACATAGAAGCCCAGCACGGAGTTTTGCCTGTGCCTGCCCCCGCAACGCTTGAGATTCTTAAGGGTTACCCGATTCTGTTCAACGATGTATCTCATGAGCTGACGACCCCTACCGGCGCCGCGATAGTTTCAGCGCTTTCAGCCGGGGTCCTTAAGGAGCAGGCGATCGAAGTAGAGAGCATCGGCTATGGAGCCGGGTCTCGTGAAATGGAAAGGCTCCCTAATCTACTGAGAGTCGTGATAGGGACAATTGGTTCAAAGACGGAGGAGGATCATGTTCTTCTCGTCGAAGCGAATATGGACGACATCAATCCACAGCTCATACCGTACACGTTAGAGAAAGTCCTCGAAGCGGGCGCTACTGACGCATATGTTACTCCTGTCCTCATGAAGAAGGGAAGGCCCGGCTTTCTCCTATCGGTCCTTACATCGGAAAGCAAGCTTGAAGGCGTGACCGCGGTAATTTACAGGGAGTCGACGACGCTTGGCATGCGTATCCAGGCAATACGCCGTTCCAAGGCGCACAGAGAGCTCAGGACTGCGGAAACGAGCTTCGGGACCGTGCAGGTCAAGGAAAGCGTCATCGAAGGAAAGGTGAGAGTGGCCGCCGAGTTTGAGGAATGCAGGAGGATAGCGGAGGAGAAGGGACTTCCGCTCCCGGATGTCATGCGTAAGATCAACGCGGAGCTTAACCGCGAGTGAAGGGCAAGTTCTGCGAGGTTGCGTTCCCGATACCTGTCCACAGAGACTTCACCTACGTAATTCCGGATGTGTTGCAGGAGGCAGTCAGGGTAGGCGTCCGCGTCGTAGCGTCGTTCAGGAAACGACTCACCACAGGGGTCGTTGTACGCCTCAGCGAAGAGACGGAGCTGCGAGAGGTCATGCCGATAGAGGATGTCCTGGATGAAAACCAGGTGTTCTCTGACGAGATGATGCGCCTCACGAAGTGGATTTCCGATTACTACCTCAGCTCGTGGGGCGAGGCACTGAAGGTGGCCGCCCCCACCGGCACAGCCGTCGGAAGCACTGAATTTGTCAGGCTTGTCAGGAGTGAAGCGAGCGACCCCAACCCGCGGAGAGCCATAGTAATCGACTCGCTAAGGGGAAGTCGCGGGTTGACGATGAAGCAGCTCGGAAAAAAAGCCGGGCCCGTCGGACTCAGATACCATGTAGGCAAGCTTAGCGCCGAGGGAATCCTCGAAGTGTCGGAAAGAATCGAGGTGGCGAAAGTCTCAATTAAGTTCAAGAAGTATGTGCAGTTTTCCGGTGAGTATAAGGACGCGAAGAAGCTGGGAGAATTATTGGATCAGCTCGACAAGAGGGCGACGAAACAGGCGGAGATACTCCTGAAACTCTCCCAGCTCGAGCGAGTGACCGAGGGAGGTGTCAGCGTAGTGCAGCTCCTCGCACAGGCAAAAGCTGGCATGAACTCATTGACTTCCCTCGCGGAGAAAGGAATCGTGGAACTGTATGATGAGGAGAGCTACCGCGAAGCAGAATTCGGATATCATGAGGCGGGGAAGGACATTGTGCTGACCGAGGCTCAATCGTCATGCGTGTCGGAGGTCAGCGAAGCAGTCGGGGCAGGTGCTTACTCGACATTCCTCCTGCACGGTGTGACTGGAAGCGGGAAGACCCAAGTGTACATTGAGGCGATCGACCGTGCATTGGCGAAGGGAAGGGAGGCAATAGTTCTGGTTCCGGAGATCTCTCTTACCCCGCAGATCGTCGACAGGTTCAGGAGGAGGTTTGGCGACAAAGTGGCCGTGATGCACAGCCGCATGTCGCTCGGGGAGCGGTACGATGCATGGCGTCGGGTGTACCGAGGTGAAGCTCCAGTGGTGATAGGGGCGAGGAGCGCCGTCTTCGCGCCGATGAAGAATCTAGGGCTGATCGTGGTGGACGAAGAACACGAGGCGAGCTACAAACAGAGCGACACTGTTCCGAGGTACAACGCACGCGACGTGGCCGTCATGCGTTGTCACCTGAACAATGCGGTCGCGCTTCTCGGAAGCGCTACGCCTTCAATAGAATCATACTACAACGCGGCAAACGGAAAGTACAGGCTTTTGAACCTCCCCGATCGGATCGACAACGCAACAATGCCGAAGATAGAGATAGTCGACATGAAGAGTAAGCGGAGGGATAAGCTGGTACTTGGAAGTTTCAGCGATGAACTTCGTGAGAGAATCAACGACAGGCTCGCCAGGAAAGAAGGGATAATAATACTCCGAAACAGGCGCGGCTACTCAACCTTCCTGCAATGCCAGGATTGCGGCTCCACTGAAATGTGTCCGAACTGCGACGTGGCGCTCACATACCATAAGCGGAAGAGACACCTCAGATGTCACTACTGCGGCTTCGTCAAGGAGCCCCCTGTCAGGTGCAAGAAATGCGGGAGCGAGAAGCTCCAGTATGGTGGCACGGGAACACAGAAGGTCGAAGAGGAGCTGGCTGCGAGCTTTCCGGAGGCAAGTGTACTTCGCATGGACCTTGACACGACCTCCTCGCGCGGGGCGCACGATCGGATACTTACTGCGTTTGGAAACGGGGAAGCTGATATTCTGATCGGGACCCAGCTCGTTGCGAAAGGACTCGACTTCCCGCGTGTCACTCTCGTCGGGGTCATATCGGCGGATTCAACGATGCTGATGCCAGACTTCCGTTCGAACGAACGTACTTTCCAGCTCCTGACTCAGGTTTCGGGACGGGCAGGCCGGAGCGACAAGGAAGGTGAAGTCATAATCCAGGTTTTGAACAGTGCCGACGACCTGCTGGAATTCATTTCCAAACACGATTACAAATCGTTTTATAACAGGGAAGTTGAGGTACGACGCGAGCTGAACTACCCTCCTTTTTCCAGGATGGTTGTTCTGGAATTCAGGGGAAAAGACTTCGATGAGACGAATAAGGCGGCTGAACACGCGGCGGCAAGGATCAGGAAGAATCTACCGGCTATAGGAGTGCTCGGTCCCGCCCCCGCTATCATTGGGCGCCTGATAGGAAAATTCAGATTCCAAATTGTTATCAAGCTGAGCAAACAGCTGGACAGAACGGGTGATCGTCTCGAAGCGGCGCTCGACGCCATTGACGCGGACCTTAAGCGGGCCTATGGAAATACTGTGACTTTTTTCGCGGATGTCGACCCCGTAACAACGCTCTAGAGATTCTCGCCTGACCTTCCTGTCCCCGGGTTGTCGCTTCTACCGCAGGTATTTGAGGAGCAGGTAAATAAGAGGTGCTGAGAAGATGAGGCTGTCGAATCTGTCGAATATTCCGCCATGACCGGGGATTATGGCTGAAGAATCCTTTGCCCCTGAGTCCCTTTTGAAAAGGGATTCGACGAAATCACCAGCCTGACCAAATACACCGACGATCATTCCCATCCCTATCATGAGCTTCAAATCAAGGTCAGGCAACGCGAAGCGATGGGCAGCCATGGCTGTCGCGACTGCAAACAGAAAACCGGCGATGGCCCCCTCCCACGACTTATTTGGGCTGACGAACTTACTGATTTTATTTCTGCCAAACGATCGGCCGACGAAGTACGCGGCTGAGTCGCAAATCCATATAGTGGCCAGTATCGATATTATGAATAGTCCGGCATCTTTATCCGACGGAAAGATGTTATCCAGACCGACGCGCTGTCTTATAGCCGTGAGCATCGCTCCGAAGAGGCCAATATAAAGCACACCCGCGAAGGTAGTCCCCACGTTCTCATAAACGCCCTTGACTCCGTCCGTCCTCTTCCTCGCGAGCTCTGCGAGGAGGGTGACTGGGAGAAAGAGGAGGAGAAAGTCAAAGGCCGAGCCCATTCGTCCTGAATACACGATCGCGTTGACCACTCCTGCTGAAGTCACTCCGAGCACGGCAGCGGCCTCGATGTTTTTTGCCTTTGCCAGTGTGTAAAACTCATTGACGGAGAATATGATGATTGAGGTTGTGAAGAGGAAGAAGTACGGGCCTCCGAAATAACATGCGGCTATAATTAACGGGATTGCGACCAGAGCAACGAGAACCCGCGCGGCAAGATTTGACATCGGTATTATTCCCCTTCAGTTGAGCTTTCATTTGAATCGTCGCCTGTGAGGCCTAGCATCTTCGCTACCTCAATGGCTTCCTCGTACTTGTTCTTCGGCACGAGGACTTCAACGCGCGTTGGAAGTGAGGCTGCCTCTGACGAGTCAGGGTTTGGTTTCGTGAACGCCTGCGTTTCAATGTCGTTCTGCTCAAGATTAGCATACAACATCGCTGCTTCGTATTCGAAATCAAATGTGTAAACGACCTTCCAGTCGTTGAGAAAAGTCCTGTGCTGCGGATCGTCGCAAATTAGTCTGTTGCCTGCAGTCTCGAGGCATTCCTCACAAACGGCTTTGCCGCACACGACGCAGTACCCGACCGCGCGATTTTCAATGTGCGTGTCGCAGACTATTCCCTCTTCCGACGTCAGGTTAGGGTTTAACGCACCGCACGCCTGACAATAGATGTCCGTCTGGATGTCAAGCGGGTTTCCGCAACTGCCGCAGGTACCTTCAGTGGCCATCACGTTTCCACAGCTCGGACAGGTCGACGGAGTCCCTTGTACTTTGTATCCGCAATTATTGCAAATCACCTCTGGTTCACCTCTTGCATGTTATGTTTGTGCTGCTCGGTCAAGATAACCGTCACTCCGAAAATTAGTGCCAGAACGGCAGACCATCCTATGATATAGCCCACGCTTAAAGGGGGACCGCCTGAAGGCGCGATATAGCTGTCCCTGTTCATGGCGTACAGCACAAGCGTAGATATGAAGTTATTCGTGAAGTGTGCCACCATGGGGACTATTATGCTTTCGGATGCTGCAAGTAAGTAGCTAAGATAAATGCCGAGCACGCACAAAGCGACGAACGTGAACGGATCAAGGTGATAGAAACCGAAAATGATACCCGTCAGGATGATTGCCTTCCTGTTGGACATAGACAGCCGGAAATTGCCCTGAGTCAAGCCTCTGAAAAGAGTCTCCTCGCAGATGGCTGGAGTAACCGCCACGACGAGCACCACCAGTAAGAAATCGAATGGCGTTTTGGCGGTTAGGAGTGTCTTATAAGTTTGCTCGATAATTTGCTGAAACTGGTCAAGTATGTGCTTGAGAGGGGAGGGAAGCGGTATGAGGCCCTGCACGTAAAGGTAGAGCTCGAGGAGCTGTTCAAGCGAAATTACGCCGACGATGGCGAGGAAGACAAAATACCAGTCTGTCTTTCGTATGCTCAGAAGCCTTCTCCACTCCATCGTCTGAATTCTGCTGAGGAAATATGCGGGTACAAGAATGAACATGATCTCCGCACCCATCGTCGCGAGTCGTACGGCGGTTGTCTGGTCGGCCGATGGAATTATGCCGAAAAGATAGACGGTCAGTCCTCCACCTACGAGCTGATAGAGGAAGAAGACGATCAGCAGAGATATGGCGGCGAAGGCCGCTGGTCTGAACTTGAAATTAATCCCGGACCCTTCATGCAGGATTTCTTCTGACAAATCTCCTCCTAGTATTTTGCTCTCAGTGTTCCTGCCAGGCCGGTGTAACCGGTCAGCTCGGCGACAACAGATCCGATCAGGACGTCTGTCTTGACTTTGACGGGAATCTTGAGGTCGTCATCCGTGATCCAGACTGTGATCTTGCCGGTATTCTTAAAGAGGCCTCCCTTAACGATGACGGGCTCTATTATCTGGCAATGAAATTTACCAGCCTTCGTCTCGACATCTTCCTTGCCGAGGTACTTCACATCCAGCGGGTAAACCTTGTTCTCGTAGAAATTGGAGAAATGGATTTCTGACCCTGCGCTCAGGCTATTGTAGTCGAGCGTCCGTGCGTAGAAGAATGTGCTGACCGCGTCCTGAGTATAGGGTTGTATGACGTACGGGCCGCCGCTGCTCGTCTTTGCCGTATGGTTGCACTGGTCGAACCAGGCGACGAAATCCTTTTTGTATCCCCCTTCGCGGATGTGCTGTTCAAACTTCCAGGGGAAAAGCCCCCTCTCATCAATAAGCGAGTAATAATAGTCTCTGACCTTGAAGAAGAAGTCGAAGAATTTTGCCGAGCGCATTGTGAATTCGACCTTGTAACACTTCCGTCCGCTTTCATAAACGTAAGTCGGAGTTTCTATGGTCGCGCTTCCGGCAACGATGGGACCATAGTGAATGTCATAGCTCAGCTTCTCACCGACGGCGAATGCCTTGTTCACTGATGTTCTCAGGTCAGCTTCGCTTGTGTAGGGAGGTGGTGATAAGACTTTGCTCGTATCGACTGAATCGGTCGGGGAAGAAGCCGCCTGTGGTGCGCTGTATCCCACCCGCGCAATTCCTGACAGAATGAAGAGAACGGGGAGCAGGGTAAGGATGCTGGAGCTCATCGCGCCGACACCGGAAGGAGAGTGGAAATGGAATTCAATACTTGAGAAACGCTCACGCCGTTAAGATCGTCAGAGCCGTCTGCGGGAGTCAGGATAACCTTCCTGTCGCTAATCGGAGCCCATCTTGCGGGGGTCATTGGCTTGTTGTTGGGGTAAATCCCTACCACCGGCGTGCCGACAGCGGCGGCGAGATGTATGGGCCCGGTTGAGTTTGACACGAAAACATCGGCCATCGAAAGAAACGCTATGAACTCCAATAGGGAAAATTTCCCAGCGGCGTTCAGACATCGCTGCAATCCACTGGCTACTTCAGCGCAAAGCGACTCCTCCTGCGTTGAACCGGTCACCACGACATTAAAGTCAGTGTTGGCGATTATCTCCGCGCACAGCTTTCGAAAGTTGTCTGTGCTCCAATCTGTCGCCGAACCTCCGCTGCCAGGGTGGAGAACGACAAACTTACCCAGCCCATGCCGACTCATGAACTCCCTGGCTCGATTCAATCCCTTCTCATCAATCCGAAGCCTGGTCGACAGCGTTTTCCCTGTGCATCCAATGGCCGATGCGAGTGACAGGTTATATTCGGCTTCGCTTTTGATTGAGTCTTTTCTGTGTTCGCGTACCTTACGGTTAAATAGGAAAGAGTACCATCTGTACGCGGTTCCGACGCGGATCGGAACTCCGGCAATAAACGCCGCCGTAGCGAGTCTGAAGCGAGGAAACAAAAAGAGGATCGCGTCTGCGCGGATAGCGCGAAGCTTCCGAGCAGTTTCCCATACTGAGTCATCCGCCTCGCTAGTTATCACCGTGTCGATGTCCGGGAACGATGCAACCACGTCTGAGGTGTACCCGCTCACGAGCGCGATCAGCTGGCTTTCCTGGAAACATTCTTTGAGTGACGCGAAGACGGGGAGAGATAGGACAACATCGCCAATTCTGTCAGTGCGGCTCACAATGATTCGCTTCAGGTCATGCGGCATATAGGCAAATATAACCCCGCCGGATCCTCATATTCAATTTGCGCGAAAATGCGCCGTAACGCGTTGCATCTGGCGGCTTTACCTTGAAACCCGGATTGCGTATTTTGATGGAAAGCGAGGAGACAACACTATTGAACAAGAACATCGGTCACAACCTTGACCGTCATGCGTCTTTCACTCAATCGCGGGGAAGCTCAATTTGAACGAGGAATCGTCCATCCCTTTTGAGGGTGAGAGAGCAAGCCGCTCAGCTGAAAGTGTTCTCAAAGTAAGAGACCTCACTCGGCTGGCAAAGGAGGTGCTGGAGAACAGTTTCCCGTCCGTGATTGTGGAAGGAGAAATCTCGAACTTCAAAAGGCACATGCCGTCCGGTCATCTCTATTTCACGTTGAAGGATGAAGAGGCTCAGGTCCGCTGCGTAATGTGGCGGTCGGACGCCGCGCGAGTCAGGTTCGACGTTGCAGACGGGATGAAGGTCATCGTTAAGGGGAGGGTGTCTCTTTACGAGCCGCGCGGAGACTTTCAGCTATATGCCGTGAGTCTGGTACCTGCAGGCCAGGGTGCACTCCAGCTTGCTTTCGAGCAGATGAAGAAAAAGCTCGAGGAGGAAGGGCTCTTCTCAGAAGAGCATAAGAAACCTCTTCCGCGGTTTCCTTCGCGGATTGGCATCGTCACTTCACTCGAGGGAGCCGCTGTCAGGGACATCATTAGCGTTATCGGGAGAAGATTTCCGGCGGTGGAACTCTTGATATTTCCGGTCAAGGTTCAGGGTGATGGTGCGGCTGAGGAGGTGGCAGCGGCGATACGCGACATTAACAAAATGTCGGACTTGGATGTGCTGATAGTCGGTAGGGGAGGCGGAAGCCTTGAGGACCTTTGGGCCTTCAACGAGGAGATTGTCGCAAGGGCGATATACGCGAGCAAAATCCCTGTCGTCAGCGCGGTGGGTCACCAGGTGGATTTTACAATCTCCGATTTCGTGGCCGATGTAAGGGCGGCAACGCCAAGTGCCGCAGCGGAACTTGTAGTTCCAGACCGGATGGAAGTAACGGCCGGCATTGCGTCAGCCATGCGGGTCATCAGACGGGCTGTTGGGCAGAACATAGATCGTCTAGAACTAGAACTTGAAAAGCTGAGCCACCATTACGCGTTAAGACAGCCTTTGTCGCTCGTGGACCAGAAGTCTCAGATGGTGGACGAACTTGCTAGAAGAATGGAGAGCCAGACTCAGTTTTACGTCGAGACTGTGGAGAACAAACTCTCGGCATTTACCAAGCACTTGAACGCTCTCAGCCCGGCGGCCGTGCTCGCACGTGGGTATGCCATCGTTGAAGACTCCCGCGGAATTGTGAGCTCGGTCAGAAAGTTAAATATCGGTGACCAGGCGACAATTCGCCTGAGTGACGGAACCCTCGATTCACAAATTACAGGAAAGCATGAGCAAGGCATCTAAGACAAAGGAAGAGCTTACATTCGAAGAGTCATTAAACAGGCTTGAACAGATCGTCGAAGTGCTTGAGGCGGGGAATGCCTCGCTTGACGAATCGATAAAGCTGTATGAAGAAGGGATGACTCTCGCCAAGTCTTGCATGACGCGTCTGAATGAGGCTAAATTGAAACTGAAGAAGATTCAGAAGAACGCCGGCGGCGCGTTGGAAGAATCTGATATCGAAAACTGAGTGGAGAGATAATGGAGTATAAATACCTCTATTCCATAAATAGTCCGGAAGACCTTCGTAAGCTTTCAGTGAATGAGCTGAAAGCGCTGGCTCAGGAAATCCGTGAGTTCCTAATAGATACGATCTCGCAGATCGGCGGGCATCTGGGAGCAAGTCTGGGCTCCGTTGAGCTTACGCTTGCCCTTCATTACGTGTTCAACACGCCTTATGACAAGCTGATTTGGGATGTGGGACACCAGGGCTACATACACAAGATCATTACCGGTCGACGAGATTTGTTCCACACGATCAGGCAGTTCCAGGGTATAAGCGGCTTTCTAAAGCGTTCAGAAAGTCCTTACGATGTATTCGGCGCAGGCCACGCAAGCACCTCCATATCTGCTGCACTCGGCGTCGCCACTGCCAGAGACTTCATGGATGAGAAGTTCAAGGTCGTTGCCGTAATCGGCGACGGAGCCATGACCGGCGGCATGGCCTACGAGGCAATGAACAACGCTGGAATACTTAAGAAAGACCTGATCGTCGTCCTGAACGACAACAACATGTCCATAGCTCCCAACGTCTGGTCTATATCGAATTACTTCAGCAGCCTTACAGTGACCGGGGCGTATAACAAATTCAAATCGAACGTATGGGATCTGACGGGAAAGCTCGACTCTGTGGGAGACCGAATTAGGAAAGTAGCTGGGCGGCTTGAGTCAGGCATGAAAGCTATAGTGACGCCGGGGATGCTCTTCGAAGCGCTCGGCTTCAGATATTTCGGGCCGTTCAACGGGCATAACATTTCTCAGCTGATAACAACTTTCAGGGAGGTTAAGGACCTGAAGGGGCCACTCCTTGTACACGTCACGACGGAAAAGGGGAAGGGGTATCTTCCCGCTGAGGAAGATAAACAGAAGCTTCACGGAGTTGTGGCATTCGACAAAGTCACCGGCGAACAATTCAAGAAGGAGGGCCCGCCTTCGCTCACCAGGGTATTCGGCGAGGCGCTGGTTGAGATCGCGAGGAAGAACCCCAAGGTCATCGGGGTTACCGCAGCCATGCCTGACGGGACTGGGCTTAACATTCTGCAGAAGGAGCTTCCGTCGAAATTCTTCGACGTCGGTATAGCGGAGCAGCATGCGATAACATTCTCCGCCGGAATGGCTACCCAGGGATACGTCCCGGTTGCAGCGATCTACTCCACTTTCCTTCAAAGGGCCTTCGATCAGATTATACACGACGTGGCGATACAGCACCTGCACGTAGTTTTCGTGCTCGATCGTGGAGGTCTCGTCGGGGCTGACGGCCCGACACATCATGGCACGTTCGACCTTACCTATCTTCGACTCATTCCCGGGATGGTTGTCATGGCCCCCAGGGACGAGGACGAGCTGCGAGACATGCTCCTAACGGCGGTGAACCACAAGGACGGCCCGATTGCCCTGAGGTATCCTCGCGGAAACGCGTCCGGCCTTCCGAAGAAGGAGATGAAGGAAATACCGATTGGAAAAGGCGAGGTACTTAGAACTGGCGGCGACGTCGCGATTCTTGCTGTGGGTTTGATGGTACAGCACGCCCTGAAAGCTGCCGACCTCCTCGAACGCGACGGGATTCACGCCGAAGTAGTGAATATGCGTTACGTAAAACCTGTAGATATCGAGCTTCTCGATGAGATTGCAGGAAAGTTCGATCACATTGTGACGGTTGAAGACAACACGGTTAAGGGAGGCTTCGGAAGCGCGGTACTCGAAGGGCTGCAGGAGACGGGAAAAGCTGTAAGGGTCATGATGCTCGGACTCCCTGATTCTTTCGTTGAACATGGTCAGCCTTCCCAGCTGTACGAGCTGGTAGGACTTCACCCGGCCGGAATCGCTGAAAAGGTCACTCACTTTATTAATGTCGAAGGATCATCTTCGAAAGAATCGGTCCTCGTGAGCAGGTGACAAATGGAAGATATTAAGCTTGGCGTGATCGGGGGAGGCGCAATTGCCCAGATCATTCATCTCCCCCTCCTGAAAAAGATTACCGGAGTAAAGGTTATAGCACTTGCCGAGCAGGACAGGCCCAAACTCCAGGCTCTCGGAAAGCAGCATGGAATTTCTCGTCTGTATTCGAGTCCCGAAGAATTGATAGCCGACCCTGAAGTTGAGGCTGTCGACATTTGCACGTCGACTGAAAGTCACTTCGAGATAGCTTCAGCGGCATTGAACGCGGGGAAGAATGTCCTCATCGAGAAGCCCCCTACGATGGATCATTCGCAGTGCGAGGCCCTGTCCAAACTGGCGAGCGAGAAAGGGAAGATCGTCCTCGCGGCCATGAATAACAGGTTCCGGACAGATTTCATGATGCTGAAGAGTTACATGAGCGACAAGCAGCTTGGAGACGTATTCTACATCAACGCGGCCTGGCACAAACAGGAGCCGAGCACCAAAATGCGCATGGACTCTGGCCGGAACTCGAGACGCGGCGTCATGCTCGATCTCGGGATTGTGCTCATAGACCTCTCGCTTTGGCTTCTCGATTTTCCGGAAGTCTCTGCCGTGAACGCCGCATTCTTCAGCCGGAGGTTCAAGAAGGTTGAAGACACGGCCCTGGTCACCCTCCGTACAAAAAAAGGGGCGATGATAAGACTCGATGCGAGCTGGGGTCTCCAGCAGCCCGAGGAGAGCTTTAGATTCGAGGTGTACGGCACTAACGGGACGGCGACTTTGAGTCCTCTTATTCTGCATCACAATGTTAAAGACAAGCTTGTAAGCCTGACGCCTGTGGAGAATTCCAAGTTCGAGAACGTCTTCAAGCGAAGCTATGAGACGGAGCTCACCAACTTCGTGAGGTTTCTGCATGGTGTTAAGGCGGACATGCCTACGATCAGTCAGATGTGCAAAGTCATGCAGGTGGTCGACGCGTCTTACACATCTGCCAAGCGCGAGAATGCTCTGAGGCTTTAATGCCCGCCATCGTTTTGCTGACCGATTTCGGCAGCAGGGATTATTATGTCGGAGTCATGAAGGGGGTCATCTCCAGCATGAATCCGGTCGCACGCGTCATCGACCTTACCCACGATATCGAGCCGCAGAACATCAAGCAGGGCGCGTTCGTGCTGTGGGCCTCCAGAAAATACTTCCCTGACGATTCCATATTTGTATCGGTAGTTGATCCCGGCGTTGGAAGCGACCGTAGGATTATCTGCGGGAGCATTGAGGGGAGACTTTACCTTGCCCCGGACAACGGCCTCCTCGACTATGTCGTCGCGGAGTCCGCTGAACATCAATTTCGGACCGTCACCAACAGAAACCTGTTCCTTAGAAGCGTAAGCACAACATTTCACGGGAGGGACATATTTGCCCCCATTGCGGCGCACTTGTCGAGAGGTTTGCGGCTAAATGAACTTGGCGAGTCGTTTTCTTATCCGCGATGTTCTCCCTTTTACACGTCGATCTCAACCGGCAAGAACATGGGCGAAGTAGTTTACCAGGACAGGTTCGGAAATGTGTTCACGAGTTTTCTTTGGAGGGAGGAGCTGCTGCAGCGCGGAGCTACGCTAAAGATTGGGAACAGGGTGGTGACGAAATTTGCAGCGACATATTCCGCGGCCCTGACGAAGGGACTCATCGGAATAAAAGGAAGCAGCGGACTCCTTGAGCTAGCCGTGAACGGCGGGAGTGCCGCGAGAGTTTTGAAATCCGCAGTTGGAGACAAGGTTGCGCTGATTCTGAAATGACTCATGACTAACGAGCTGCAATCGATGAGGAGATGCCTGGAACTCGCCAGGAAGGGAGCGGGTAGTGTCAGCCCCAACCCGATGGTTGGCTGTGTCATCGTCAAAGAAGGCAAGGTGATCGGGGAAGGTTTCCACGAGCGATTCGGCGGCGCCCACGCAGAAGTGAACGCGATACGATCCGCCTCGGAGTCTGTCGAGGGGGCCGATGTGTTTGTGAATCTCGAACCGTGCAGTTTCTTCGGGAAGACGCCACCCTGTGCCGATCTGCTTATTGAGAAGAAAGTGAAAAGAGTCCACCTCTGCATGCTTGATCCGAACCCGAGAGTCAACGGAAACGGGGTCAGGAAGCTGAAGGAGGCAGGCATTGAGGTAGATGTCGGACTGCTCGCGGAGGACTCGCGTGACCTGAACGAGGCGTTTATCAAACACATCACCACAGGGTTCCCTTTCGTGACCTTGAAAATTGCGCAGTCCCTCGACGGGAAGATTGCCCTTAATAACCGCAAGTCGAAATACATTACATCAGGCGATTCGTTGAAAAGAGTCCATTCGCTCAGGTCGGAAGTCGACGCTGTTCTAGTCGGTGCAGGGACGGTGTCATCTGATAATCCCTCGCTAACCGTCAGGCTTGTCGAAGGGAGATCCCCTGTCAGAATTGTCATTGACGGGAATCTGAATTCGCCCCTTGAGTCTTCAATGTTCCATGATCATGAATCGGAAGTTATCCTTTTCCATTCTGTTAGCTCGCGGGGAAAGGCGGGAAGGAAGATGGCAGCGCTCGAGAGGCAGGGGGTCAGATTGATAAGGCTTAGGGGAAACAAAACCGGGAAGGTTCCGCTCAAAGCACTTTTGAAGGCGATAGGCGAGCTCGGGATCGCGTCAGTAATGGTGGAGGGAGGGGGCGATCTCTTTTCAGCTTTTATCAGGGAGAAGCTGGCGGATAAGATTGAACTCTTTGTCGCTCCGGTCATTCTAGGCGATGGCATCGGCTTTTCAGACGGGATGTCGATCCGTGATTTAGGCAAAGGCATCAGGTTGAATCGGACTCAGGTGACGCAGCTTGGAGTGGATCAGTTAATTACCGCTTACTTCTGAGTCTTGGGAATTCTTAGCAAGAGGGAAGGCTATAATATGTTTACAGGAATCGTGGAAGAGATCGGTTTGATAAGAGTCGTGAAAGGGGGAGGCGGCGGGGCACGCACCTTTAGGATTGGGTGCAAAACTGTGATGGATGATATTGCAGTCGGCGACAGCTTATCGGTGAACGGAGTCTGTCTGACAATTGTTAAGACATTAAAGAGTGAATTGGAAGTTGAAGCGGTCGAAGAGACGATCAGGAAGACGACTCTAGGAGAATTGAAGTCGGGCGATAAAGTGAACATCGAGAGGGCGGCGAAGACTAAAGGAAGAATCGGCGGACATTTGGTGCAGGGACACGTTGATTCCACCGGTAAGGTTATGTCAATCGACAAGCTTCCGATGAGCCGCGTCTTCCGGTTCAGCATACCGAGAGATCTGATGAAGTATCTGATACCTGTGGGAAGCATCGCTATCAACGGTGTGAGTCTGACCGTGGCGGAGAAGCTCCGCGATTCTTTCAAAGTCGCCATCATACCTCATACTTACGAGAATACTGTTTTTGGAACTCTTCATATCGGAGACAAAGTTAATATCGAAGTTGACATGATGGCGAAGTATGTGGAAAGCCTTTTATTCCCTGATGGGGATGTGAACCGTAAAGGCAAATTTACGCTCAGGACACCCGAGGGCGGGGTGAACTGAAATGGCTCGTCGAATCTTCTATCGGATACCTGAAGACGGATACAATTTCATATCAGGAGAGGAATGGGATTCGATCAGGTCGCTTCAGCATTGGTATAACTCTGAGTTCTTCTGGACAGGTGGCAAGGTGAATCTGCGACGCTTCATCCTCTTCCCGAACTACGATACGATTGGTGGTGACACGAAAGAGATTCGGGAGAGGTATGAAGAGCTCGACAAGGCGGGTTACTCCGAGGAGGAAATAGTCACCGACCTTGAATCAAGGGGACTCGTGGTCGTGAAGCGCGGCGGGTACGAGGACGGAATGGTCGCCAGCGGTTTCACACGGGTCGCGGACAATGAGTTTAATGCTTTCCTGGTACTCGATTTCCTCCTGAAAGTATCGAAAATTGTGCGGACCGCCTCCATATTGGTGCACGACGAGGGGAGCTTCGTTAAGAGCCATTTCATCGAGATTTCGAACGGTGATGTGACTGTTAGAGGCGCGGACATGCAAAGATCACTCTTCGACGAGCTGAAACGTTCAAGGAGGGTCTTTTCTGTCGTCAATCCGGACAAGTACGACGGGCACCCCGAGTTCACAAATCGTGTTAGTGAGTTTAACGAGCTTGAACCATTCGAAAGGGCGAAAGTCCTCGAAGACTGGAACTGGCTCGGATACGAAAGCAATGCCAGTTTCGATTTCAACGGAGATGACTTCTTCGGATTCGACCTGAACCGAAAGCTCTGTCATCTGTTTTTTAAATAAAAAAGAGGAGGAAGAGATGGTCAGGAAATTCGCGGCGCCACTTCTTGTGGCCATGCTCGCGTTGGCGGGCGCAGCCAATGCGAAAATTACTTTGAAAGAAGGGGAGAAGGCTCCCGACTTCACGCTCCAGGGAAACGATGGAAAGATGCACAAGCTCAGCAACTTCCGGGGCGAATACGTCGTCCTGTACTTCTATCCGAAAGACGAAACGCCAGGTTGCACAACCGAAGCTTGCAGTTTCAGAGACGACATTTCCACGATCACCAGTGAAGGCGCGAAGGTGGTCGGGGTTAGCGTTCAGGACGTGAAGTCTCATAGGGAATTCACGAAGAAATACGGCCTGAATTTCCTTCTTCTCGCCGATCCTCACAAGAAGGTCGTGAAGCTGTATGGAGTTTACAACGCGAAGTGGGAGATGGCGAATAGAGTTACTTTCATCATCGATCCGCACGGAAAGATTGTCAAGATATACCCCAATGTCGATCCGAAAGTTCATTCGGAACAGGTGATTGCCGAGCTCAAGGCACTAAAAGGGAACAAGGACTGACAGGGGCAGATTTCTGGCGGAGTCAATTACGATATCGTGACTCCGCCGGTTCATTTTTCGGAGAATGTATGCAACCCACTCAATTCAAGAAGTCAAACGAAGAAGAAATTTACATCAAATGGGACGACGGAAGAGAGTTCGTCGTAACAATGAAGCTCTTGCGGGACAAGTGTCCGTGCGCATCGTGCGCCGGCGAAACAGTGCTGTGGCATGAGTATAAGCCGTCACCGCTTCAGATACTCATGCCAGGGAAATACAACCTGAAGGACGCCGAGGTAGTGGGTGGTTACGCAATTGCGCTTACCTGGGTCGATGGTCACAGCACGGGTATTTACGCGTTTGATCATCTTAGAAAGATTTGCGAAGAATCCGTCGGTAGCACCTCAGGAGTTGACAAATCGGAGAGGTAAGCCTTAACCCAACCCGAGTTTGGCTGAACTCTTCTGACGGGGAAGCGGAAAGTTGGGCTCAAATAATTGCGTTAATGTAAAGGGCGGCAGGCTTTTCGCCGTACCGCCCTCTACTTATTTGGGGGAGTGGAGCAAACTATTTCTGGGGAATTTCGAGAGCGAGATATTCGCTCACCTTGTCTTTCGTCTTTACTCTGAAGAGGAGCGCGTCTCCGGCTTTGTGAGCGTCTACGAGCTTTTCGATTTCGTCGGCAGACTTCACGGGCTTGTTGTCAACGCTCGTGATGAGGTCTCCCGTCTGAATACCGCGGTCATAAGCTTCGCTCGCAGGTGCAACACCTGTGACTAGAGCGCCGTTCTTAGCGTCATACTTCGCAAGTGTCGCCTTGTCGGCGTCCTGAATCGAGAGGCCGAGTGAACTTAGCTTTGCCGAGCCTCCTTCTTCATTTCCTGATACTGACGCGAACGATTCTCCGTTTCTCGCTTCAAGCGTGACGGTTTTCTCCTCCTTTTTCCCATCGCGGAGTATTTCAACTTCAGCTTTGTCGCCGGGAGCCTTGGAGGCCACAAGCGCCTGAAGCTGATTGGCGTGCGAAATGCTTTGCCCGTCAAACTTGAGGATCACATCACCCGGCTTGATTCCTGCCTTCTCTGCCGGGGAATTGCTTTCGATCGACTGGACGAGTACGCCATTGGCCTCTTTCATGCCAAGCGCCTTGGCCGTTGTCTGGTCAATCTCTGTAATTGACACTCCGATATAAGGTCTCAGTACCTTACCGTGCTCGATGAGGTCCATCGCGACATGCTTCGCTATGTTAATCGGTATCGCGAATCCGTATCCTTCGTAGCTTCCAGTGTTCGTCGCTATCGCGGTATTGATTCCGACGACCTGGCCTGTTAAGTCGACAAGCGGTCCGCCGCTGTTGCCTGGATTGATTACGGCATCGGTCTGGATGAAGTCTTCGATCCCGTATTTATTTCGTATGATGTTTATATTGCGGCCAAGTGCGCTGATTATACCCTGGGTCACCGTGTAGTCAAGCCCGAACGGGTTTCCAATGGCTACCACCCATTCTCCGACATGGACGCTGTCTGAGTTACCCAACGCTACGTACGGTAGATCGCTTCCGTCGATTTTAATGACGGCTACGTCCGTGGTCGGATCGCGTCCAATAAGCTTCGCATGGAACGTCCTCTTGTCGAGCAGAGTGACCTTGATCCCATCCTTGTCAGCTCCCTGTACCACGTGGTTGTTGGTAATGATGTATCCATCCGGGCTGACAATTACTCCAGATCCAAGAGCCTGTTCCGGTTCGGGTCTCGATTGGGGCATCTGGAAATTATGAAAAGGGAAATCGGGACCGAAGAAAAATTTGAACATGTCGTTCGGTGAATTCCCGCCGTTTGGAACGTTGACCGCCTTTGGCGTTGAAGTCACTTGAATTTGAACGACGGCGGGAGTGACTGCTTTGGCAACCGCTATGAAGGCGTTGCTCAGGTCCTGAACAGAATTGGATATATGAGTTATTGGAGGTGCCGCCGCTCCGAGCTTCACATTCTTTTTGGACCCGCCGATCTTGCCATAAGTGAGTCCCATCGTTAAAACAAATATCGCCGCGACAAGCCCTAGAGCTCCCGCGCCGTAAAAAAGCTTTCTTTTGATTAAGTCTGTCATTTCTTTTCTCCTTTTTGCGGGAATAATATTGCCGGCAAGCCGTGAAACGGCAATTAAAAGGAAATGAAAAGATTTTCACGGCAGGGGGGAGCGGGGCTGGAAGTACCAAATTATCGATTGAAAATTTAGGGCCGAAAGTCTATATTTTTTGAAACTAAACGCCAAGGAATCATGAACGAAGGAAAAATTGTCCAGATCATCGGCCCGGTCGTCGATGTCGCTTTTGAAAACGGTAAATTACCGAAGATTCTCAACGCACTCACAATACCCAGGAAGAATATCGACGGCGTGGACGAAGACCTGATCGTCGAAGTCCAGCAGCACCTGGGCGAAGACACGGTCAGAGCCGTGGCTATGGACTCAACAGACGGCCTCGTCCGTGATATGAAGGTGTACGACTTGGGAGGGCCTATCAAGGTACCGGTAGGACCGAACGTACTTGGCAGAATGATTAACGTCATCGGCAAGCCGATCGACGGTAAGGGAGAACTCCAGACAAAGGATGAATATCCTATTCACAGGCCTGCGCCAAAGTTCGAGGAACTCAGTACGCAAAAGGAGATGTTCGAGACTGGAATAAAGGTCATCGATCTCCTTGAGCCGTATTCGAGAGGTGGAAAGACTGGACTGTTCGGAGGAGCTGGAGTGGGCAAGACAGTAATAATCCAGGAGCTCATCCACAATATAGCGACCCAGCACGGCGGTTACTCGGTATTTGGAGGCGTCGGAGAACGCACGCGCGAGGGGAATGACCTTTGGATAGAGATGAACGAATCAGGTGTAATCAACAAGACGGCCCTCGTCTTCGGTCAGATGAACGAACCTCCCGGTGCACGACAGCGCGTCGCGCTGACCGCGCTCACGCTTGCGGAATATTTCCGCGACTCGGAGGGAAAGGACGTCCTTCTTTTTATCGATAACATCTTCCGCTTCACTCAGGCAGGTTCGGAAGTCTCGGCTCTGCTGGGAAGAATGCCGTCTGCGGTGGGATATCAGCCTACTCTCGCGAGCGAGATGGGACAACTCCAGGAGCGCATCACTTCGACGAAGCGCGGCTCAATCACTTCCGTGCAGGCTATTTATGTGCCTGCTGACGACCTGACAGATCCGGCACCGGCGACGACTTTCGGACATCTCGACGCTACCACTGTGTTGAGTCGACAGATAGTTGACCTTGGCATTTACCCGGCAGTCGATCCTCTCGATTCTACATCGAGAATTCTCGATCCGAACATCGTGGGTCATGAGCATTACTACGTTGCAAAGACGGTCAAAGAAATACTTCAGACATACAAAGATCTGCAGGACATCATAAACATTCTTGGCATCGACGAGTTGTCAGACGATGATAAGCTGACGGTCTCCAGAGCGAGGAAGATACAGCAGTTCCTTTCGCAGCCCTTCTCGGTTGCTGAAGCCTTCACGGGGAGGAAGGGTAGATATGTGAAGCTGAGCGACACGATCGCGGGATTCAAGGCGATCATCGAGGGTCGATGCGACGAATGGCCCGAGAGTGCGCTGTACATGGCTGGCACGATCGACGAAGCTGAAGAACAGGCAAAGAAACTCCAGGCGGCTTAATGGCGAGTCCAAACGATGTCGCTGTCGGCAAGCTCTTCAGGCTTGAGATAGACACACCACAGAAGGCCGCTCTTTCGGCGGATGTCGAGTCCTTCACCGCTCCCGGCACAGAGGGCTCGTTTCAGATTCTTCACAACCATGCGCCGTTTCTTTCGACGATCGACGTCGGCGAGGTGAAGGTGGTAGATCAGTTCGGCAACGAGAGCGTCTACGCCACGAGCGGCGGTTTTGTCGAGGTAAGCAGGAACCGCGTCACCTTCCTGGCCGAGACCCTTGAGAAGAAGGAAGAGATCGACGTCAAGAGGGCGAACGCTTCCAAGGAGCGCGCTCAAAGCAGATTGGAAAAGCGGGAGCCTGGAACAGACTTCGCAAGAGCTCACGCCGCCCTAGCCCGTGCCTTGAACCGGCTGAGAGTGTCGGGCAAATAAGAGCCCGGCCCGGACACAGGGAGCCGCCGTGTCCGGATTCCTTTCTTGTTTAGGACACCACGCGAGTTTAAATTTACCGACGAGGAGAAAAATTGGTTAAGTTTTCGCTGTTTGCCATTTGTGCATTCACTGTCGGTATAATGGGGTGTTCGTCCGGAAATCAATTGTCCCGAGCGCCTGCTCAACAAGTCGAGTCACCCGACCTCACAGCTACAAATCCCAACTACAGGCTAGCCATGAGGCATTTCATATCGGGGAACATAAACGACGTTAAGGGGGAATACGCGCAGGCAATCTTGGACTATCAGGATGCCGTCAGATCGTACCAGGACCCCGCGATCTACGATGCGATGGCCCAGGACTACATCAGGCTGAACAAGCCGGATCTTGCGGTCGAGCAGTCGAGGCTTGCAGTGAATCTTGCGCCTGATAAAATTGTCTATCGCAGAACACTCGCGCAGGCGTTCCTTGCCGAGTTCAGCGTCGACAGCGCCCGCGCCCAGTACCAGAAGATACTCTCCATCGACAGCACGCATGCCGAAGATATCGTCATGCTCGCGCAATTGTACGAAAGAGACAAACCAGACAAGGCCGCGTCGCTCTACGAAAAAGCGCTTGATATTGTCGGTCCGGACCTCCCGACGATGATGCAGCTGGTCCGCATCTACAACACTACCAACCAGTTTGAGAAGTCGATTGCGATGGTAAGCAGAATGCTGGTGGTAGATCCTTCAAACACCCCTTTGAAGGAAATGCTGGCAGACTTGTACCTGCAGGTCGGCAGGAACGACGACGCGCTGAATATCCTAAGAGAGCTGATGGTAGAGAAGCCGGGCGACTACGATTTGAAGGCGAGAGCCGCGACGGCCTACCTGAGGATGAAGAACTTTGCCGGCGCTGATAGTCTTCTCGATGCGATATTCACATCCGACTCAACGCGCGCAGACGCGAAGTATGCGATTGGTCAGTTTTATCTCGACGAGATGCAGCACGATTCGTCGATAGTCCCCTTCGCTCAGCAGATATTTGCCAGGCTTCTCACGCTTTATCCTCATGACGCGCGCGCTTACTGGATGGCAGGGCTCGGTGCCTCCTACGCCAACGAGGACTCCACCGCAGAATTCTATCTGAAGAGATCCATTTCGCTCGATTCGACGAATACAGGCGCGTGGCAGGCGCTTGCCGTCCTGTATTACCAGAACAAGGACTTCAGCAAAATGGCGGCGTTAATGACCAGAGCTGCCAACATCTTCCCCGAAGATTATCGAATTAACTTATTCCTTGGCCTCGCTCTGAACCAGGGAGGGAAGAATGCGGAGGCCGTGAAACCCCTCGAGAAGGCGGTCTCGCTTAAGCCTAACGATATGGATGCCCTTAGCACGCTCGGGCTTGTTTACGAATCGCTGCAGAGGTACGACGACGCGTACCGCATTTATGAGACTGCGCTGAAGGTCGATCCAAAGAATTCGCTTATTCTTAACAACTATGCGTATAGTCTTTCTGAACGCGGCGTAGAGCTGGGCAAAGCACTGAAGATGGCAAGGATGGCGGTGAAACTGGATCCGAACAACAGTGCCTTCCTAGACACGATGGGATGGGTCTTATACAGGCTCGGCGAGTACAACGAAGCTGCAACTTACGTTGAGAAAGCTTTGTCGGTCCGCCAGAATTCCGACGGCTCACCCGCAACGCTCGAAGAGCACCTCGGCGACATCTATGAAAAGATGGGAGATAGCAAGAAGGCAATTGAACAGTGGGAGAAAGCCCTTCACGAGAAGCCTGACAATGCCACGCTGAAGGAAAAGATCGAGAAAGCGAAAAGTTGACCAAGTATCTCCTCCCGCTCCTCTTCGCCGGATTTCTAGCCGGGTGCGCCGCCTCAAGACAACTCGACCTATCGGAGGTGACTCCTCAGAAGGTGGCGGACCAGGTGCGTCTCCAGTCGAGTTCGATCCGTTCTTTCTCGTCGAGCGGATACGGAAGCTTCGAGACAAATCAAGGGAGTTATAGCGCGAGCTTCGATATTTCGATTGAACGACCGTCATCAGCCATAGTCAGTCTTTACGGTCCGTTCGGAATCAAGGTTGCGCAGGTCCGGCTCACGCAAGACACTCTTTTGGTTTACAATTCCATGCGGAACACCGTTTTCGTCGGTAAACCTACCGCTTCAAATATACGAAGGCTCCTGATGATCGCCTCCGATGGTGACTCATTCACCGATCTTCTCCTTGATCTCCTCGTCCCGACGGGAAACCTGGGGAACGCGAAGGCCACGAAGCATTCAGAAGGCAGCAATATAAGCTTCACTTACGTCAGTGAAGATACGGTTGAGAAATATGTTGTCGATGGTGAGTTGCTGCGGACTTTGAGATACGAGAAGACCGTAGATGGGGAGACCATCGTAAGGATAAAATACGGAGACTTCGAGTCGCTCGGCGACGTCAGTATCCCGAGAAGCTTGTGGTTCGAAGATCACAAGCATGGGGTGTCTGCGAAGCTGTACTACAAGGATGCCGTACTGAACGAAAAAGAGAACGCCGAATTTAGTATTCCCTCTGATGCGAAGGAAGTCATTCTTAACTGACGCGATCGTCCTCGTGCTCTGCTTCGCCTTCATTTCGCCCCTTAGCGCAAACGGGCAAAGCAAGCCGAAGCTGAGCTCTAAGAAGGAAGAGCTGTCTCGCATCAAGGGGAACATAAAGCTCTACGAGAAGAAGCTTGCAGAAAGCAACAAGAAGGAATCGGTATCTCTCGCGAGGATGGATAACCTCGAGAAGCAGAACCTCAAAACCCGCCAGATGATAAAGAAGCTCTCAAGTCAGATGTCTGCGAACTCGGCGAGCATTGCGGCAGTTGAAGAAAAAATATCTGCTGCCTCCAACCGGCTGGGATATTTGACGGATCAATACGCCCAATTCGCCAGGAGCTTCTACGAACGGGGGAGAATGCATGACCTCGAGCTGATACTCACTTCGTCTTCCGTTAACGAGATGCTTGTGAGATATGAGTATCTCCGGAAGTTTTCCGACCAGACAAAACGGGATATGGGGTCAATTGCCAGGGAAAAGGAGAACTTAACGGATTTAAGGAGTCAGCTGGACGCCCGCCTCGTGGAACAACGGAGCTTCCTCGCAAAGAAGAGTCAGGAGGAGAAGAGCCTTACTTCCCGTATAGTGGAACACAGAAGGCTGATAGGAGAATTACGCCGGAACAAAAGAGTTTACGCTCAGCAGTTGAAGCGTTCGCAGGGTGCGGCGACTGAACTCGAAAGGCTGATCCAGCGGCTTATCGCGGAAGAAGCCTCCCGAAAAAAGTCTACTCCCAAGAGCACTTTCAAATCTTACGACAGCAGGCCTCCTTCACTTATGGCGGAAAGCCTTAGCGGCGTGAGGGGGCATCTTCCCTGGCCGGTGAGCAGGGGACGGGTCGTCGCAAAATATGGCGAACATGAAAACCCGGTGTTGAAGACTGTCACGCTCAATTACGGAATAGACATATCCGTTCCCGAAAACTCTGAAGTAAGAAGCGTCGCGGATGGCGAGGTCTCGCGGATTTTCTGGCTGCCATCTTATGGTAATCTGGTAATAGTTGACAACTACAATGGATTGAGAACTGTATATTCCCATCTCTCGGATATTTTTGTAAAGGAGGGAGACAAGGTTAAGGCGCTCGAGCCGATAGGGACGGTTGGAGAGTCTCTTGGCGGATCCATTTTGCACTTTGAAGTTTGGTTGAACACGAACAAGCAGGATCCGGAAACATGGTTAAGCAGGAAATAAGAAGACATTCTCCCATCGCCGACTTTGTTTATTCGTACGTTTTTATACGTCTGTTTCAACTTCTCTACTTTGTCTTTTCACTATTTGACAAGAAAGCGAGGAGAGGACTCCGGGGAAGGCGAGCCCTTTTCTCCTCTCTCGAGCGGGATCTCTCCGGAACTCCAGAGGGAAAGCGGGTGTGGTTCCATGCATCATCCTTCGGGGAGTTCGAGCAGGCCAAGCCTATAATTGAAATCCTGAAAAAGTCGGGATTCACAATCATCGCATCGTTTTTCTCTCCCTCAGGGTACGAATACTCCAGGAATTATCCTGATGCAGACGTGGTAACTTACATCCCGATCGACAGTCGGAGAAACGCCCGGAGGTTCGTCAGGCTCATCAAGCCATCCGTCGCAGTCGTCATGAGGTATGACCTTTGGTTCAACCATATCAGCGAGGCAAAGAGTTACGGTACAAAGATCATACTGGCCGACGCAACGTTTCCGGTAAAACTGTTCCATCGTACGGGATTCCTGAGAGACTTCTACCGACGGCTCTACTCGCTCCCACATCTAATTCTTGCAACGACGGCCGAACACAAGAAGATGTTTGATTTCTTCCTCGGCACGGAAAGTACTGAAGTTGCGGGAGACACGAGGTTCGACAGGGTCTACAGCAAGAGCGTCTCGAATACCGTCAGACAGAAGCTTCCGGTGGAATTGGAGAAAGATGGTCGGACCGTGCTGGTGCTGGGGAGCACGTGGCCTCAGGATATGGAGGTGTTGGTGCCGGGATTGAAGAGGATCATGGCCAGGTTCCCGTCGGTTGCCGTGATTGTCGTGCCGCACGAGCCCACGGTTGATGAGGTGAAGAGACTCGCACGTGAGTTTCCGGAGTCAATGACGCTCTCGGAGATGGAGCGGGGGTCGGGAGAACGACCGCCGGTGTTGATAATCGACAGGATTGGTCTTCTAACCCAGCTCTACGTAGTGGCAGACATGGCATACGTTGGAGGGGGATTTGGAGCCGGCGTGCACAGCGTCCTCGAACCGGCCGTGTACGGTATTCCAATAATGACCGGGCCGCGGATCGAAAGGTCCGATGAGGCCATTCAGCTCATGCAGAACGGTGCCCTTTTTTATGTGAAGGATGCCGCCGGGGCCTACAGGTCGATGTTGAGGATGATGGAAGATGACGCCGCCCGTAACAAGGCCGGGCAGGTCGCAAGGGAATTTGTGGATCGCCATCTCGGCGCTGCTCAGGTTGTGGCGACAAAAGTAATCGAGTTTAGCGGTACAAAATGAATTTGGCATGTTCGTGTAATCGTGCATAAATTGTCTGAGTATTATCGAGAGCGCAGAGGAAACAAGTCTGGAGTCGTAGCACAAGTCACGTTTCGCGCAAAGCCTAAAACGATCTCAAAACTATGAAACTGTCCCTGCCAAACATCCTGCCGAAAATGTTTCCGGTCGCCCGACCGGGCGGAGGGAAACTTGAATTCTCGCCGCGCCTCCTCCAGGCTTCCACGAGCATGCCCGCAGATCTCTACAAGGAACATGGCACATCTCCGGAGGGGCTTTCCACAGATGAGGCCGAACGGAGACTCGAAGAACATGGCGCCAACGTCGTGGTCAGGGAACAGAGGAACGGTTGGCTTAAGCTTCTCATTACCGCAATAGTAAATCCTCTCGTCATTCTTCTCTCCGTGCTGGCGGCGATCTCACTGCTGACCCAGGATATAGAGACTGCAGTAATTATAGGTTCGATGGTCCTCCTCGGAATAGTCCTCAGGTTTGTCCAGGAGTATCGCGCGGACACCGCAGCAGCCAAACTGAAGGCGATGATACACGTCACCGCGACGGTTATGCGCGACGGCGAGGCAAAGGAAATTCCGCTCGCACAGATCGTTCCGGGAGATATAGTAAGGCTTGCCGCAGGTGACATGATACCGGCCGATGTTAGGCTGGTTGCATCAAAAGATCTCTTCGTGATACAGAGCAGTTTGACGGGAGAATCTCTGCCCGTAGAGAAATTCGATGCACCTCAGGATGGCTCAGCCCGTAGTCCACTGGAAGCACAGAACCTCTGCTTCCTTGGAACCAGCGTTGAAAGTGGCAGCGGCACGGCAATCGTCGTCAACACCGGATTCAACACCTATCTCGGTGGCATGGCCGGCCTCATCACAACGCAGACCGCCGAGACCAGCTTCGACAAGGGAATTAAACGTTTCACCTGGCTGATGCTTCGCTTTATGTTCGTCATGGTTCCCTTCGTCTTCCTTATAAACGGGTTTACAAAGGGGAATTGGCAGGAAGCATTCTTCTTCGCGCTGGCGGTGGCTGTCGGTTTGACACCTGAGATGCTTCCGATGATTGTGACCGTGTGCCTCTCCAAGGGCGCAATATCGATGTCCAGGAAGAAAGTCATCATCAAGCGCCTGAATTCCATTCAGAACCTCGGGGCTATGGATGTACTCTGCACGGACAAAACGGGTACACTTACGGTGGACCACGTCATACTGGAACAGCACTGCGATGTCGTCCAGAACGAGGACGACGAGGTTCTCATGATGGCTTACCTAAACAGCCACTTCCAGACGGGATTGAGGAATATACTTGACAGGGCAATTCTCGCGCGGAAGGAAATGCACGAGCGGTTGCATATTCCGGAACACAAGAAGGTGGATGAGATCCCGTTCGATTTTGTACGAAAGGTTATGTCCGTTGTGGTTGAGCTTCCTGATTCCAAGACGAGAATGCTTACAAAGGGAGCCCCCGAGGAGATTTTCAAGAGATGCACGGACTTCGAGCTCGACGGGGAGGTCCATCCGATTGACCCGGTACTGATTGCCGACCTTAAAGAGGAATATGAGAGGCTGAGCAGCGATGGTTTCCGCGTGCTCGCGCTGGCTTACAAGGACCTCGAACGAAAGCAGGCCTATACGAAGGACGACGAGACCGGAATGATTCTGAAGGGGTATCTTGCTTTCCTGGATCCGCCCAAAGAAACAGCATCGCCGGCAATCCAGGCGTTGCAGACCCACGGCATCGCTGTGAAGGTACTGACAGGGGACAACGAGCTGGTGACAAAAAAGATTTGCACAGAAGTCGGACTGGTCGTGGATCATGTCGTGCTTGGAAGCGACGTATCAAAGATGTCGGACGATGAACTAGCTGAGTCGGCCGAGAAAGCATCGGTATTTGCGAGGCTTTCGCCGGCCGACAAGCAGCGCATTGTCAAGGCTCTCCAGTCCAAGGGACACAGCGTTGGATTTATGGGAGACGGCATCAACGATGCCCCGGCACTCCGCGCTGCGGACGTCGGCATATCGGTAGATTCGGCCGTCGACATCGCCAAAGAATCTGCGGACGCCATCCTCCTCGAAAAGAGCCTCCTTGTCCTCGAAGAGGGGGTGCTCGAAGGAAGAAAGGTCTTTGCCAACATACTCAAGTATATCAGGATGGGGGCGAGCTCAAATTTCGGAAACATGTTCAGTGTACTCGGCGCGAGCATTTTCCTCCCGTTCCTTCCGATGATGCCTGTGCAAATTCTGACAAATAATCTCCTCTACGACATATCACAGACGTCGATTCCTACGGATGACGTAGACCCTGAACAGATAGCAAAGCCTCGTCCCTGGTCGATAGGGGAGCTCTCTCGGTTTATACTCTTCATAGGCCCTGTCAGCTCCATTTTCGACTACTCGACGTATTTTATGATGCTCTATTTATTCAACTGCTGGAATCCTGCGAGGGCATCGTTGTTCCAGACCGGCTGGTTCGTTGAGTCGCTGCTGACTCAGACGCTGATCATTCATGTCATCAGGACAAACAAGATTCCGTTTCTTCAGAGCAGGGCAAGCCTTCCTCTCATGCTGACCAGTCTAGCCGTGATGGCAATAGGAATCTGGCTGCCGCACTCTCCTTTTGCCGCGGCGCTTGGGTTCGTGGGGCTGCCAGCACTTTACTGGCCTCTCATTGTTCTGACGCTCCTTTGTTACGTGGTGCTGACGCAGATAGTCAAGAATTTTCTACTCAGAAAGCAGTGGCTTTGAAGAGAACTCGCGTTACATCTAAAAGGAGCAAGGCCCGACTTCTGGAATGCGGGATTACGATTTGCGGGCGGGGAAGGTATGGCGGCGCTGTTGCGTCTGAGCCATCCAACGAAACCAGCATGGCAATTGTTTCCCGATACTAAAAAGAGCTGTTCACCATCAAATTAAATCATATCCTCCGCAGATGAAGGGAATTATGGATAAACCATTTCATATCGCAACAGCTAAAGAAATTCTCGATGGAAGAGTGACAGATGTCTATTTCCAGAGAGCGGTAGAAATACTGGATTCGAAAGACATACGCCGTAAGGTGAAGGCCGAATTCGCCGTAAAGAAATTTCCTCGAAAATATCCGTGGGCAGTCCTCGCCGGGCTTGACGAGGCACTTGCTCTTCTCAGTAATCTTCCCGTCAAGGTTAAGTCCATGTCGGAAGGTTCAATCTTCTATCCGGGTGAGCCTGTTATGTCTATCGAAGGGATGTATCAGGATTTCGCGATACATGAAACGGCTATTCTCGGATTTCTCTGTCAGGCATCAGGAATTGCAACGAAAGCGGCGCGTGTAAGGGTGGCTGCCGGTGATAAGCCCGTTATACATTTCGGCGCGCGGCGCATGCACCCCGCCATCACCCCCATGATCGACAGGAATGCCTACATAGGAGGATGTGACGGCGTTGCCACATTAGCCGGAGCAGAGACTCTCGGAATCAATCCATCAGGAACGATGCCGCACTCTATGATATTATTGTTTGGTGACACGATAGAAGCCGCGCGCGCGTTTGATGAGGTCATAGATCCGTTGGTCAGGAGGACCATACTGATCGACACATTCCGCGATGAGAAGTTTGAGTCTATCGCTGTGGCAGAAGCGCTCGGAAGGAAGCTCTACGGTGTAAGGCTTGATACGCCCGGATCACGTCGGGGAGATTTCCTGGCGATCTGCAAGGAAGTCCGATGGGAGCTGGATCTGCGAGGATTCGGCAATGTGAAGATACTCGTCAGCGGCGGTGTCGATGAATTCTCAATTCAGAGACTCAATGAGATCGTTGACTCGTACGGAGTCGGTACTTCGATAAGCAGTGCGCCCGTCCTTGATTTTGCCATGGACATTGTTGAAGTGGAGGGGAAGCCAGTCTCCAAGCGTGGTAAGCTGGCCGGGGAGAAGCAGGTGTTCATGAGCAAAAGGGATACGAGAAGATACGTCGCCCCGGCAGGCTCGAAACCGAGATCGGGATTCAAACCTTTGCTTGATACCGTCCTGGATAAGGGAAGAGCGTTCTACCGAAGTGGAAATCACAAAGAAGTCAGGAAATATGTGTTGACCCAGATCAAACAATACGGGCTGAAAATTGAACAGGAGCCGTAGTGGTGCCGAGTTCGCGAAGCTCCTTGCAGGGACGCTAGGCCAGGAACTAGACAACGCTGGGCTCGTCGCTGAAATGTGGGATGTCTGCGAACGCGAAAGGAAGACTTCCGCGTTCAATGAGCTCGCCATGTACGCGAAGAGTTTCCAGAAAATCGCAAAGCTATTATCAACGGATAAACTCAACGAAGAGACACGGGCCAAGGTGAGCGATGAGCTCGAGGCGTGTGTGACTGCATTTGCCTCGCTAGCGGAGAATATATTGTCCGCCCTTCCGGACGATCGCAAAGATGAGTTGGGAATCAATCTGATTCTCCCAACACCCGGATCATACAGAAACCTGAAGGGTTTACTGAACGACTTTATCAGAGTTAAGGATTTTCTCCTCGTCGAGCGGGACGGCGGCCTCCGGGACTGATCGGCAGCCTTCTCCTAATGGTAACACGGGCAACTCAGGGGGAAGTGGGCGATTATTGCGGAAGAGAGTGCCTCGCCAGGAGTGTCTCCGTAATCTCGTCGCACACGGCAAATCCCTTGCGAGTCATCCGGAGCAGATCTCCGTTATCAGAAAAATACCCTTGAGAAATTACACCGGAGAGGAACTCGTCGCTGAGGTTCACTCCGAATTTTCTTCGCAGTGCCTGCGGGTCGAGCCTTCCTTGCCGAAGGTTAAGCAGAACGTATTCGTCAAACTTTTGAGTGGGGGTGAGCTTCTCCCGCGCTGACGCTGAATCTCTGCCTGAATTCATGTCAGAGACGTAATTGGAGAGACTCGAGACGTTCCACCACCGCTCTCCTTCCAGGTAGGAGTGTGCACTCGGACCGAAGCCGATGTATTCTTCCGCGTTCCAGTATTTCAGATTGTGACGGCATTCGAAACCCGGTCTTGCATAGTTCGAAATCTCGTAGTGAGAGTAGCCCTTCACTTCGAGGTATTCCATTACCTGCTCGTACATCGCAACTTCAGTTTCTTCCTGTGCGGGGATGACGCTGCCGTTCGCTACTGCAGATGAGAGGGGAGTGCCTTGCTCCACGATCAGATTGTAGGCTGAGATATGGTCGGGGGCAAGGGAGACAACCCTTCTCAGATTCTCGGAGAGCCTATCTTCAGTCTGGTGGGGGAGGGCATAAATCAGATCCACGTTAATATTACTATAGCCTGCTTCTCTCGCTATGTGCACGGCGGCCTCTGCCTGTGAAGCCGAGTGTATTCTGGATAGAAATTTCAGTTCGTCTTCGAAAAAAGACTGTACCCCGAAGCTAAGTCTGTTTGCGCCGAGGACTTTATATTCACGAAGATAGGCTGTGTCGGTGGCGCCGGGGTTGCACTCGACAGTGAATTCGGAATCGTGTGAAAGTTGAAAGGTGTGATGTACGGCTTCCAAAATTCTTTCCATCTCTCGCGGGGTAAGGAGAGACGGGGTCCCGCCGCCGAAGAACAGCGTGTCCGCTTCTAGCCGCGAATGTGATTTGCCGAAGCCCTTAATCTCAAGGACCAATGCCTCGATGAATTCTCCACGGAGGGAATGGTTCTCTATGGAGTAGAAGTCACAATAGAAGCATTTCTTCTCGCAGAACGGTATGTGAATGTATATACCGACGCGTGAGTGTTCTCTTGCCATACTTTTTCTGTGAAACTCTGCGGGTGTAAGTCAGCCGATCACACGAAATCAACGCCGGCTGCAAAAGAGTGCTGACGGACAGTGTTAATGCTGGCCAGTCTCATTCCTCAGTGAATGAGCATTCCCATTCTTCCCCATCTAACGCTTCCGATCTTCGAGAATATGTCGTAGAAGGGGATCTCCGGATTCCAGGACCAGTAAACAACCATAGCTTCGCCGACGACATTTTTAAACGGCACGAAGCCCCAGAATCTGCTGTCAAGGCTATTCTCGCGATTGTCGCCCATCATGAAGTAGTAGTTGTTCTGCACGGTGTATGCTTTTGCGGGTTTGTTGTCTACCAGGACTGTTGTGTCGTTGATGTCGCAGGCGTGGCCCTCGCGTTCTATGAAAATGTGCCATTTAAGAAAATTGCTTCTGGAAAGATGAATGACTTCTCCTTTCCACGGTACGACGATGGGGCCGTAGAAATCCTCGTTGAAGTCGGATCCCTCAGGATAAATCTGGGGATTGGGATACCCCTTTGGCATCGTGGCATACGTGTCGAACTTAACGCCGGGAGGAAATGGTACGAGCTTGCCGTTCACATAAACGACCCTGTTGATTACCTGAATCGTGTCACCAGGTGTGCCGATGCATCTCTTTATGTAGTTCACCGGTTCGGGCGGCTTAACCTCGTCCCTGTCGCCAGGCCATTCGAACACGACGACATCTCCGCGCTGCGGGTGCTTCAAGGCAGGGAGCTGGAAATAAGGGAGTGAGACGTCAGTGAACGGAAGATACTGGGGGCTCTTAGATCCGTATATGAATTTATTGACGAGGAGGAAATCGCCTACGAGGAGCGTGTTCTCCATCGAGCCAGTCGGTATCCTGTAAGCCTCGACAACGAAAGTCTTGAGAAGCAGCGCCGCAATAATCGCGAAGACTAGCCCCTCTACGGAATCGCGGAATCTCTTCTTTGGTTTCTGCTCTTTGTTCTGTGTCTTCTGTCCCGCCGGGCGGGGAGATGTAGTCTGATTCAATTTTCCCTCTCTATCGTCGGTATCACTCTTCGTCGTTTAATGAAAGGACGGCCAGGAAGGCTTCCTGCGGGACCTCGACTCTCCCGATTTGCTTCATGCGCTTCTTGCCTTCCTTTTGTTTCTCAAGGAGTTTCCTTTTCCTGCTTATGTCTCCGCCATAGCATTTCGCGATCACGTTTTTCCTAATCGGCGAGATGCTCTCCCTGGCTATTATCTTACTCCCAATCGCTGCCTGTATTACGACTTCGAAAAGCTGCTTCGGGATCAACTTCCTGAGTCGCGCGCTCAGTTTTCTCCCCCAATCATAAGACTTTTCCCTGTGAACAACAGATGAAAGTGCGTCCACCACATCCCCGTTTAGGAGAATGTCGAGTTTGACAAGTTCTGATTCCCTGTAGTCGAGGTACTCGTAATCAAAAGAAGCGTAGCCTCTGGTGAGCGATTTCAGCTTGTCAAAGAAATCGAATACGATTTCGGCGAGCGGGAGCTCGAAACGGATGTCTGCCCGCTTGGGATCGATGTAAGTCGTGTTCTTGTAAACTCCGCGTCGATCCATGCAAAGCTTCATCACGTTTCCGATGAACTCGGAGGGGCAGATGATCTGTGCCGTTACATAAGGCTCCTCGATGTGGTCTATCGAGGCAGGGGATGGCATCGCCGCCGGGTTGTCTATGAGTAAAATCTCGCCTGATGTCTTGACGACCTTGTACTCGACGTTCGGTACGGTTGTGATGATCGTCTGGTTAAATTCGCGCTCGAGTCTCTCCTGAACAATTTCCATGTGGAGCAAACCGAGGAAGCCGCATCTGAATCCAAAGCCAAGCGCGGTTGATGTTTCAGGCTCGTAAAGAAGGGCGGCGTCGTTGAGTTTGAACTTGGCAAGGGCGTCCCTGAGCTCTTCAAAGTGTTCGCTCTGCGCCGGATAGAGTCCGCTGAAGACCATAGGCTTCACCTCCCTGTAGCCGGGGAGGGGGGAAGCCGCAGGGATCTCGCCGTTCATTATCGTGTCGCCAACTCGCGTCTCGGTCAATTCCTTGACACCCGCTATGAGATAGCCTACGTTTCCGGCCTCAAGCTCGCCCGTAGGCGTGCGGTTCATTTCAAGGACGCCGATCTCTTCGGCGAGGAAGACCTTACCGGTCTTATGGAAGAGGACCTTGTCGTTCGTGCGGAGGGTTCCATCCACGATCCTGATGTAGGTTACAACCCCGCGGTATGAATCGTACTTTGCGTCGAAGATTAGAGCGCGCAACGGAGATTCCGAGGTCCCTTTCGGCGGAGGGACCTTCTCGACAACAGCCTCAAGTATCTCTTCGATTCCAAGTTTTGCCTTGGCGCTCGCCAGGAGTATTTCACTCTCCTGACAACCGATGAGGTCTACAAGTTGCTGCTTTACCTCGTCTATCATGGCGCTCTGAAGATCGATCTTGTTTATGACGGGAATTATCTCAAGTCCTGCGTCGATCGCGAGGTACACGTTGCTGATTGTCTGAGCTTCGACGCCCTGTGTCGCATCCACAACAAGGATTGCCCCCTCGCAGGCCGCGAGAGATCGGGATACTTCGTACGAGAAGTCGACGTGACCGGGAGTGTCGATGAGGTTGAGGACGTAGTCGTTCTTGTCCCGCGCCTTGTATTTCATCTGAATCGCGTGGCTCTTTATGGTTATGCCGCGTTCTCTTTCGAGAGGCATGTCGTCCAATATCTGATCCACCATCTCGCGCTCAGTAATCGTGCCGGTCCTTTCAAGGAGGCGGTCGGCGAGCGTGGATTTACCGTGATCGATATGCGCGATTATGCAGAAATTTCGAATAAACTGGGGAGAGAGACTCATTATTTGGGTTAGTTCAATTCATCTGTTTTGTAAATCAATATATGGAAATCGGCTTCGTTTATCAATTTCCGAGTTGGCCACATATTGTTGTTGTGCCTGAAATGGTATGGCAGGTATATTTTGCGGCGGTGCCCCTTGGATTCGATGGTTTACGACGCTCGACTGGTCATGAACCGCCGCGGGCTGAGCAAAGCCCTTGTTTTGCAGTCTCACGGTGAAAGGCTGGCATTTTCTCGCACAGGCGAAGAACAGACGGTCAGCGGCCATCGGCTCTCCGGCACGCTAGTGATTGGGTACCGGCCTAACTAGCTGTCAGTGGAGCAATCGCGTCGTGAATCTTCACTAGGAGGTCCTGTGCGGAGTACGGTTTCGGCAGGAAGTCCAGCGCCCCTGCCTGGAATATGTCCGTCTTGAGTTCACGCTCCAGATAGCCGCTTGCGGCGATTATCTTCACCTGCGGATCGAATCCTTTCAGAGCGGTGAGTAGCTCGCTCCCGCTCAGCCCTGGAAGTCCCATGTCCATGAGGACGAGTGATATCTTTTCCTGATTTCTCGCGTAAGCCCGCGCTCCTTCAACACCGTCGGAGGCAGCGATGACATTGTATCCATAATCGCTGAGAGTAGTCTCTACGAAATCCCGCAAGGGTTCCTCGTCCTCGACGACGAGTATGGTCTCTCCGGAACCCGCGGGGCACTCCGTTGATTCTGATGTCTCCGGCGTGTCATGGACCGGGCGCGGAGGAATAGGGAGATAGACCGAAAACGTCGAGCCGTTGTCCAGTGAACTGCTGACATCCACGAAGCCATGGTGCGATTTTATGATGCCGTAGACCACCGAGAGTCCCAATCCTGTTCCATGTCCGTTTTTCTTTGTCGTGAAGAATGGCTCGAATATATGAGAAATCGTTTGCTCGTCCATGCCGACGCCGGTGTCGGTTACCTCAAGGAGTGCATATTCCTCCGATTCGACATCGGAGAACTGTTTTGACACTCCATTGGAATCAACCCTGCGCGTACTTATGGTGATCGTGCCACCATGGACCATAGCGTCTCTCGCGTTGACGCAGAGATTGAGCAGCACCTGGTGTATCTGGTTCGGATCTGCATTGATGGAGGGAAGGGCCTCGTCGTTTTTCACGACGAAGGAGATCTTCTCGCTGAACGTATCCTTGCAGAGGTTGACTATCTCCTCCACTACATCCTGCACTTTCACAGATTGTGTGACAAGGTCGACCTTCCTCGCGAAAGTGAGGAGCTGTTTTACCATCTGGGCTCCTCTCGAAACGGCCTTCCTCACGGCTTCGATGCTAGCGTCGAATTTGTTGCGGTCGTCTAGCGCCCTCCTGAGCACGCTGGTGTGACCGGATATGATTGCAAGAAGGTTGTTGAAGTCATGGGCTATTCCGCCAACGAGTGTCCCGAGGTTTTCGAGCCGCTGGGATTGATAGAGCTGCCCCTCAAGCTCCCTCTTGTCAGTGTCGTTCACTATGTACCCGCGTATGCCTGTGAGATTTCCAGCCTGGTCAAATTCACCGATTGCACGCTCGACGACATAAACCCGTTTTCCGTCACAACCCACGTATTCCGACTGGTGTCTTTCGATTAGCTTCCTGTCTTCAATAAGACCTAAGAAGTTGTCCATTTGCCCCGGCATTGGGAAAAGTGCTCTTAGGTTCGATCCTACGGCCTCATCCGTCGATTCGAATCCGAAGAGACTCACAAATGAATCGTTGCAGCGGATAATTCTCCCAAGGGAATCGATTTCGTATACCGCCGTGAGATCTTCCTCGGATAAACGCTGGAACCGTGACTCGAGTTCAGTTTGCGAAGTGATGTCCAAGGCAGTACCTACTATGGCGGGCTCGTTTGCGTAAGTGCTCCACGATACATTCACCGACAGATAAACCGTCCGGCCGTCCTTTCTGATACCCCTGATGCGGAATGCTCGTTCGCAGCTCTTTTCGCGGACAAAAGCGCGGGTTTGCTCCATGAGCATCCGTCTGTCTTCTGGATGAGTTAGTTCAACCGGACCGAGCTTGTTGACAAGCTCAACAGTTTCGTACCCAAAGAGTTCAGCAAATGTGGGATTAACATATCTGAAGAGGTTGTCATGTACGACAAATGCCCCCGGTATGGAAGTTTCAACTATGAGCCGAAAGAAATCTTCTGTCCTCGATTCTTTCTGGCTAGTTATGCTCGACCTGCTGCGTATCATATACTTGTGCGCTCCAGCTTCGGTTCCGACTTGAGAATCGTTATTCGACCGTTCTACTAATCCTCTCGCTGTGCCAGGTTACGTATTTGGTGCTGTAAACATGGAATGTCAGCCTATCCCTCGGGACCGGCTGCTGCCGGCCGCGTGACATCCTTCTGGTTTCTGGCTGGTACTTGTCAAATAGGCGAGAGCTGCGCGGCACAGGCCGCGTCAGTGCAATTCGTTTGGCTCCTTGCGTCAGGCGAGTGCTTTCGCCAACCGCCTCGGTGATTAATCATGAGGCAGCGGCGCGACGGTCGCAGACGAAGTGCCCTGTCTATATTGGTTCAACACTCGTGCCGGACGCTCGGGTGTCGTCGATCTTGAAATTCCGCCGGTTTCGAGAGTGTTTCCATGGAAGGAGGGAATCGGGGAGGAAAATCTTACCTGAGGGAGGTTTGGAATTTTCCGATTCAGGGGAGACGGGTTTGAACCCCTTTTCCCACGGATGACAGTCGATGTTGGGACAAGTCATTCCGGTCGGTTGGCAATTCATTTCCCAGCTTCGTCGAGGCGCGCCATCGAATCACGAGTTAGCCGGAGCTCTGTGGCTCCGATAATGTCCTTGAGCTGTGCCAGGCTCGTTGCGCTGACTATCGGGGCGGTGACAGCTGGTTTAGCTAAAAGCCATGCGAGAGCAACGCTTGCCTGCGATGAGCTACATTCTTTCGAGACTTCGTCCAGTGCCGAAAGGATCCTGAACCCGCGATCGTTCATATACTTCTTTACGCCGTTGGCTCTAGCACTTCCGCCAAGGTCTGACTCTTTCCTGTATTTACCGGTCAGAAAGCCGCTCGCGAGAGAGTAATAGCAGATGACGCCAAGATGTTCGTTGGCGCAAAGCGGCTCCAGCGAGTTCTCAAATTCCTCCCTGTCGTAGAGGTTATAAACAGGCTGCACAGATTCGTACCTGTGGTACCCCAGTCTCGCGCTTGCATCAAGGGAGGCCCGCAATCTTTGGGATGAAAAGTTAGAGGCCCCTATCCACCTTACCTTCCCTTCGTCAACCAGTCTCGCGTGTGCCTCGAGAGTTTCCTCGACTGGCGTCGACTCGACGTCCCAGTGAGTCTGGTACAAGTCTATGTAATCTGTCCTGAGCCTGCGAAGGGAGTCTTCCACAGCTCCAATTATGTGTGACCTGGAGATATCTCTATGACCCTGTCCGATGTCTGAACCGACCTTAGTCGCCACGATTACGTTCGCTCTGTTTCCGCGCGCGTTCATCCAGTTGCCAATTATGGTCTCAGATTCTCCTCCCTTATTGCCGGGGACCCACCTCGAGTAGGAATTTGCCGTGTCGATGAAAGTGAAGCCGGCAGCTGTGAAGGCGTCGAGTAATGTGAAGGCGGTCCGTTCGTCCACAGTCCAACCGAATACATTTCCGCCGAATGCCAGCGGAGCAAATTTCAGAGATGATCTTCCTAATTGTCTCTTTTCCATTTTGTGCTTTCCTGAATGAATCGGATTGAAAATTATGTATTGAAACAGTCTTAATATTGTTAAAGTAAGATGATTGCACAATGGACGGGGAGAGAGAACGTTTTCCGGGAGGCCCTGGCATGGGGGTTGTCCGGGGCGGAAGAGGGGAAGTAACTTTTCAAGCGTGAATGTTAGGGGAAAATGGTTTATTATGTTCCTGCGAGATCTGTTTCTGCAATGCATTTATCCTTAACAACGGGCTAAGGCGTACATGTATATCTGCATATTTGAAGACGAGTCATACCGACGGCTTCTTCCTCTCACCCATCTTCGACCGGTCTTCGATCTCCGTTGCGGGCAGATGACGCTCAGGGAAAAGATTGCGAGAGTCTTTCCGGATGATGTCTTCATACTCCACACGCGCGACTACATGCGGGATGTAGTGAAGGAAAGGCACCCAGGTTCGTATGTGAATGAGGTCCCAGGGGATGCGCGGCGAATACTCCTCGTGAACGGCAGGCTTCTCTTCAACTCTGAAGTGGCCAGGAAATTCGAGGACAGAGGATCGGATGCACTGTACCATACCGGAGATGTCCTTCTCGGAGGGTGGATATCAGGCGTGAGGTTGGACAAATTCAGGGAACTTGTAAGGAATAGGCTTCTTTCATCGGAAGATTTTGATGCGGTTGCCAGGGTCGAAGTCGGCGATGCTGAACTAATTGCATATCCCTGGGATCTTGTTCGGAATAATCCGTCGGAGCTGGTTTCTGATTTTAAAATCAGCACCGGTGGAAAGGGAGAAAATCATGGGAAGGTCTATGATGGCGCACATCTCTTGAATCCTTCCCAGATACATATAGGAAAATCCACGAAGGTCAAGCCGGGCGTCGTCCTCGACGCGGAGAAGGGACCCATATACATTGCGCGGGAGGTGGAGGTCATGCCGAATGCTGTCGTGCGAGGGCCCGCCTTCATCGGACGCGGAAGCATAATCAAGATGGGGGCCAAGATCTATGAGAACACCTCTATCGGGGAAATGTGCAAGGTGGGCGGCGAAATCGAGAGTTCAATAATCCAGGCGTATTCAAACAAACAGCACGAGGGTTTTCTCGGCCACTCGTACATAGGAGAATGGGTCAATATGGGCGCCGACTCCAACACGAGCGATCTGAAGAATGATTACGGAAGCGTCAGGATTTACAACGATGGCCTGATGGTCGACACCGGACTGCAGTTCGTCGGACTCACAATGGGCGATCATTCAAAGTGCGGCATCAATTCGATGTTCAATACCGGCACGGTTATCAGCGCGTGTTGCAACGTATACGGCAGCGGAACACCCCCGAAGTATCTTCCGGCTTTTTCGTGGGGAGAGCCGCAGTCCGGATATGTGACTTACCGAATTGAAAAGGCCGTTGAGGTTGCGCGCAGGGTGATGGAGCGCAGGAACATTGGACTCAGCAGGGCTGAGGAAGAACTCCTGAAGAGAGTGTTTGAACTCACGGTGCAGGAGCGCGACGCGGCCGGCATACACGGTTGAGAGTTTCTTACCACTAAAGTAAGCTGAAGAGGAGATACTTTGAAGAAAAGAGATTCCATCAGGATTGCTTCCGGCCAGGGATATTGGGGTGACCTCCCGCAGGCGCCGTATTGGCAGGTCAGCAAGGGGCCGACAGACTACCTGGTAATGGACTACCTTGCCGAAGTGACGATGTCGATTCTCCAGAAGCAGAAGTCGAGAGATCCGCGGCTCGGGTATGCGAAGGACCTTCTGCAGGTGATGGAACAGATCCTCCCCATCGTGTCGGCAAATGGGATAAAGGTTATCACCAACGGCGGCGGTGTAAATCCACAGGCTTGCCGTGATGCCATATTCGATATCGCGAAAAGGTTGGGAGTGAAGGGACTGAAGATCGGTGTTGTGTACGGTGACGACATCTACGGCCGCATCGACCAACTGTTAGGTTCCGGAAACGATCTGATAAACATGGATACAGGTGAGAGCGTTAGGAAAGTCCGTGACAGACTTCTGAGCGCCAACGTTTACTTTGGGGCCTTTCCGATCGCGAAAGCGCTGGAGCAGGGGGCGCAGATTGTCCTGACAGGAAGGGCTACTGATACCGGTCTGACACTCGCGCCGATGATACATGAGTTCGGGTGGGGAAAGGATGAATTTGACAATCTTGCCGCCGGCATCGTCGCGGGGCACATACTTGAGTGCGGCGGGCAATCCTCCGGAGGTAACTATCTGAAGGATTGGAGGAGCGTCCCGGACCTCGCGAACATCGGTTTTCCGATAGCAGAAGCTCACGCGGACGGGACCGTCTACATTACCAAACACGATGGGACAGGCGGGTTGGTGTCAGTGGATACAATTAAGGAGCAACTTCTCTACGAGATTGGAAATCCAAGGGAATACATCACGCCAGAAGTTGTTGCTGACTTTACGAGTATTCAACTTGAGCAGGCGGGCGAAAACAGGGTGAAGGTATTCGGTGTCAAGGGGAGGGCGCCGACTGATTTCTTCAAGGTATCCATGGCCTATTCAGACGGCTACTACGCGATCGGGACTCTTACGTACGGCTGGCCAGATGCACTTGAAAAAGCTCAGGCCGCGGACAGGATAATGCGACAGCGTTTGCAGGATCTGGGGCATAAATTCGACGAGTTTCATACGGAGTTTCTGGGCTACAATTCGTGCCATGGTCCATTGAGCCCGCAGCCGGCAGAGATCAATGAGGTCGTTCTGCGCGTCGCGGTGAGGGGGCATGACAAAGAATCGATCGAAGCGTTCGGAAGGCAGCTTGTCCCGCTTGTACTTACCGGCCCTCCGACTGTAACAGGTTTTGGCGGCGGGCGTCCGAAGCCGCAGGAAGTCGTGGCTTACTGGCCAGCGCTTTTACCCAAGTCGCTTGTTAAGCCCGAAATCGAGGTGGCAGAATTGTGAATCGTAAGAGGAAGACACGACTACGCTTCACGACCGGCAAGGGTTGCCGCGAATTATCTTTTGTGAAAGCTAAATTGCATTACACGCAATCCCATCCCAGGGAGAATTGAATGAAGAAGATACTGCTGTTGAAGCTCGCTCACGCCAGAAGTGGTGACAAAGGGGACGCATCAAACATTGGTGTTATCGCTCGGAAGCCGGAATATTTTTCGCTGCTCAGGGAGAAACTTACTCCCGAGGCTGTGAGGAAACACTTCGAGGGGATATGCAGAGGGAAGGTTGAGCGCTTCGAGCTCCCCAACCTGGGTGCGCTGAATTTCCTTTTGCATGAGGCCCTTGGAGGAGGGGGTACCGTGTCACTTAGAAACGACGCGCAGGGAAAGACGATGAGCACCGCGATATTGCGCATGGAGATCGAGGTTCCGGACGATTTTGAAACACGCTGAAGACCCGACATAGGCCGTCAGCAGGCATACCTACTTTTTAGCTGAAATCCGCTCAGGGGTACGGACCTTTCCTGACGGCTGGCCAGGACTGGTCCTTCGTCAAACCAGGCTATCCCTGCTTGACGTTTCGCTTCTGTATGAACGCGGCTGTCAGTAGCGCTCCAAAGATCGTGAAGATCGAATAGACGACAACTATCATGAAGAAACTTAGTAGCGTGTCGATGAGGCCGGGTCTCTTAGCCGCTGCGATTGCCTGGCTCAACTGATCCATAATATTAGACGGGATTTGAGTGCCCGAGAGCATCCTCTTGATGATATTCTCCAGCATGTGGAATTTTATGTCGGCGATGTAAGGTCCAATCGTGATATTGAGGATTGTCTCGAACCCCGCGCCGAATATTCCGGACCAGAGGCCAAGATAGAACCCGTCAATATTCATGATCGGCTGATCGGGCGGGAGGTCTGTGCGGTAGAAAAGTACGGCGAGAACACCGCCGATGAACAGACCGGCACAGCAGAAACAGTTTAAAAGATCGAGCCCGGGGGCAAAGTTTATTATAGCCAGTATGAGTCCCGCGTACATCGCGGGGCGGAAGTAAAGTGAGCTATTCCTCATGCTGTAAGCGCCTCTTCGTTTTCATTTCTTTGATGAATGCTATCCAGACCGGCACAATGAAGAATGCCAGCGAAAGGCCGAACACGCCACCCGTAATGGAGCGGGAAAGGAACGTGTTGTGCCCAATGCCGATGTAATTGATACTGAAATCAGCGATCATCGCCGCCAGCGGAACTCCCGCCAGGAGGGGGTTTGGCAGTCGTGTGTCCCTGAGCGGTCTGAAAAGAGGGTAGATGATCGTGCCGAGCGCGGCGCCGTAGTAAATCGACGCGCAGCGTGAGCAAACTGCAAGTTTGTATCCAAAGATATGGAAACTTCGCGAATCGAGCTGGTCGCAGACCGGCTGGAAGAAACGGTAGATAAGATCCGCGCTGAGTCCGAAATGCAAAAGAACGGGAGGGAGCGTGAAAAGCAAGTCGTAAACGAGGATGAGCGATAGAAATATCAGGAAATATTTTGTTTCCTCCTTCACGCCTGCACCTGTGTCCCGGCTTCCCGGCCGGAGGCGAGAACGGCCGCACCCTCTGCATCCGTTATGTAAGCCAGCTTCGCGCCGTTCCTGACCGCTTTTAGCGCCGCCTCGATTTTCGGAACCATCCCTCCGGAAATGACACCCGTGCTCTTCAAGTTCAGAAATTCCTCTTCATTCATTCTCGAGACAACTTCTCCAGCGTTTACCACTCCCGGCACGTTTGAAAGGAAGATGATCAGTTCCGAGGACATAAAAGAGGCTACAGCAGCCGCGGCATAGTCAGCGTTAACATTGAGAGGATGTCCGGTTTTTTCCTCGGCGCTGATCGGGGAGAGGACGAGTACGTATGATTCCGCGAGTCGCTCGACGGCATCGATGTTGACTTTGGATACTTCTCCAACCTCTCCTATGTCTTTGCCGTCCCGTGTAATCTTTCTTGCCGAGAGTATCCCGGCGTCTACGCCGCTCAGTCCAATCGCGCTGATGCCGGACTGCTGCAGCGTGCGCACAAGCCTCTTGTTGATTGAACCTGAAAGCATCATTTCGACTGCCGCGAGGGTTTCTGCGTCAGTGTATCTCATCCCGTCTACAAACCTTGTCTGGATGCCGATCCTGTCCAGTAGGGCGGTGATCTCCTTTCCACCGCCATGTACGAGCACTACGCTGTGCCTTTCCTCGCGGAGCCGGGACACAAGCGATGCCACCTTGTCGAGGAAAGCCGGGGCGTCTATCTCATTACCGCCGATCTTCAGCACTATTCTCACAGCAGTCCCTCGGTTTCTTCAATTCCGAACATGACGTTGAAATTCTGCACTGCCTGTCCTGCCGCGCCCTTGCCAAGATTATCTATCGATGAGACTACGATCGCGTAGGGTGAGTTCTCCACGCGCTTGACCGAAATAACCGAGAGGTTTGTGTTCATTGTATGATGAAATGATGCGATCGAGTCGCCGCCGAGGACTTTCACGAAAGGTTCGTTGCTGTATGTCTCCGTAAATAGCGCCGTAAGTTCGGGGGTGGCGATGTCGCCCTTCAGCTTCACGTAAATCGTGTTGAGCATCCCCCTTGTAATTGGCATAAGGTGCGGAGAGAAAATAATCCTGAGGTCTGACTTTGCGACTTTCTTTAGTTCCTGCTCAATTTCTCCGGTGTGCCTGTGGACATATCCGATGTTGTAAGGAGAGACGTTTTCGTTGACCTCCGCGAAAAGGAGGCGAACTTCAGGCTTGCGGCCGGCGCCGGTAACTCCGGACTTCGCGTCTATGATGATTGGCTCTGACAGGTCGGCGATTTTTCCTTTCAGCAGAGGATGAACCCCGAGGATCGTGGCCGTCGGATAGCATCCCGGATTGGCGACGAATCTCGCCCTTGAAATCGCCTCGCGGTTTACCTCAGTAAGGCCGTAGACAAAATTATCGAGGAAGTCGGGGCTGGTGTGCTTTCGACCGTACCACCTTTCATATTCCTCCGCGTCGTCGAATCTGTAGTCCGCGCTAAGATCGATTATCTTCATGTCTTTTGAAGTGCCGGCTATGCTTTCGACGACACTTTTTGCGGCGCCATGCGGTAGAGAGAGAAACGCCGCGTCCAAACCGGCGGTATTGACCTCCTCATTCTTTACCACTTTAACATCATCTGTCGTTGGGAATAACTCGCTCAGCCTCTTTCCGGCCGATGTCTCAGCCGTGATATGCTTTATCTCAACGTCCCTATGCCGCTTCAGTAGTCGGTAGAGTTCGTAGCCGGCGTAACCCGAAGCGCCGTATATCGCAACACTTAACTTACTTTGCATCTTCAAGACCAAATCCTTTGTGCAGAACAGCCACAGCTTTCTTCATGTCCTTCTCGTTTATTACTACGGAGATTTTGATTTCGCTCGTTGAGATCAGCTGGATGTTGATGCCGGCATCCGACAGGTATTTAAACATCTTGGCGGCAACACCGGAGTGAGTTCGCATACCGACGCCGACGAGCGAGACCTTGGAGACTTTATCGTCGCCGACTACGTATGTCGCCTTCTTTTGCTTCACGAGCTCCTGCAAGATCGCCATCGCCTTCTCGTAGTCGCCGCGCGGGACGGTGAAGCTCATGTCCGTGTAGCCGTCACTGCTTGCGCTTTGAATAATCATATCCACGACTATCTCGGCTTCCGCGAGAGGCGCGAAGACGCTGTGCGCAATACCCGGCTTGTCGGACACGTGCAGGACGGTGATCTTTGCCTCGTTCTTGTCGTATGATATGCCTGTCACTACGACGCTTTCCATATCCAACGTTTCATTAACAACCATTGTACCCTCGCTGTCATTAAAACTGCTTCTAACGTGAATCGGTATATCGAACTTCATACCAAAGAGGACTGATCTTGTCTGCAAGACCTTGGCGCCCGAACTGGCGAGTTCAAACATCTCCTCGAAGCTAATCTGTTTCAGCTTCCTGGCCTGTGGTACGATGTTCGGATCAGTTGTGTAAACCCCGTCGACATCTGTGTAAATTTCACAGACAAGTCCATTTCTGGCGTGAGGTTTCAGAGCTGCGGCGATAGCAACCGCTGTCGTGTCCGAACCGCCGCGACCAAGCGTCGTGATGTCGCCCTGCTCGTCAATCCCCTGGAAACCGGCAACTATGGCTATCGCCCCTTCCTTGAGAACGCTCGTCAGCTTCTGCGCATCGATTCGCTTTATATGGGCTTTGGTGTATGCAGAATCAGTGACAAGCCTCACCTGGTGGTTCTGAAGCGACCGGGCCTTGAAGCCCATTGAGATCAACGTCATGGAAAGCAGGGCGGTGGAGACCTGCTCTCCGGTGGAGACGAGGACGTCCATCTCACGCGGATCAGGTTTGGGCACCGCCGACTTCGCAAGATCGATGAGACGGTTCGTCTCACCTGCCATGGCACTCACCACGACTACGACGTCGTGCCCCATCCTCTTGGCTCTCGAAACCCGCTCCGCCACATTTCTGATTCTTTCAATTGTGCCGACGGATGTTCCGCCGAATTTCTGGACGATTAGCATGCTTTATTAATTCTCTGTTGTTCAGTTTAGAATTATATCAAGAACATCTTCTAGCCGAGGTTTCACCGATATTGGCGGGGGTACATCCTTGGACGCCGTATCGGGATCCTTCAGCCCGTTTCCGGTGAGAGTGCAGACTACGCTGTCTTTGTCGGTGAAGTATTTCCTGGCGATAAGCTTTCTGATTCCCGCGACTGACGATGCTGAGGCGGGTTCACAGAAGATGCCTTCCGTCGAAGCTATTAGTCTCTGAGCCTCGAGTATTTCCGCATCCGAGACGGAATCAATCTGTCCGCCCGATTCTTCGAGCGCCTGGACGGCCTGTTTCCAGCTCGCAGGGTTGCCGATCCTGATCGCAGTAGCGACGGTCTCAGGGTGTTCCACGATCTTTCCTGTGACAATTGGCGCGGCACCGGCGGCCTGGAAGCCGAGCATCTTTGGAAGGCTCGTGCCGTGACGCGCACCCCACTCCACGTAACCCTTCCAGTATGCAGTTATGTTGCCCGCATTGCCGACAGGGAGAGCATGGTGGGTCGGCGATTCACCAAGCGCCTCCACTATCTCGAAAGAAGCTGTCTTTTGTCCTTCTATCCTGAAAGGGTTAATCGAATTGACGATGACAACGTTTGTCTTCTCTCCCACTTCACGAACTATTTGCAGTGCCTCATCGAAATTGCCGTCTATCTCAATCACCTTTGCGCCATAAATGAGCGCCTGGGCAAGCTTGCCTATTGCTATCTTTCCCTTCGGGAGAACCACGAATGATTTCAGTCCCGCCTTCGCGGCGTACGCCGCGGCCGAAGCCGAGGTGTTGCCGGTCGACGCACAGATCACGGCCCTGGCACCGTCAAGCATGGCTTTTGTTATGGCTACGGTCATTCCACGGTCCTTGAAGGAACCCGTTGGGTTCGCTCCCTCAAACTTCAGAAATATTTTGCACGGAGCGCCGAGCGCCTTCTGCAAATTGTCGGCTTCGATGAGAGGAGTAGCTCCCTCGAGTAGCGTGACCGCTTTCGTGTCCTTAGGGAAGGGAAGGTACTCCCAGTACCTTGATATTACTCCGGAGTGTTTCATTTTTCTATTTCAGGCTTTCATTAAAGATAAGCGAATTTGGGATTAATTGTTCGAATGCGGCCGGTGTGGGTCCCGAGAACTTCTAAAAGGTCAGGACTATCTTCCCGAAGTGTTCTCTGTTCTCCACGATGCTATGGGCAAGTCTTACTTCGGAGTATGGCAAGGTCGAGTGGATCACGGCTTTGAATTTCTTCTTCTCCATGAGTTCGATCATGGTGAAGAGTTTACTTCTTCCCGCCATTGTGCTCCCGAATATGGAAAGCTGTTTTGAGAAGACGTATCGAAGGTCGGTCACGGCCTCGAACCCCGTTGTGGCGCCGCACGTCACGATCCTGCCGCCTCTTCTTGCGGACAGTATGCTGTGGCCCCATGTGGACTGTCCGGTGTGCTCAAAAACGATGTCGACGCCGCGTTTGTCAGTGATCTTTCTAACTTTATCCGATATGTCCTCGGACGTGTAGTTAATTGTCTCGTCCGCGCCGAGCATCCTGGCCTTTTCGAGTTTTTCGTCCGAACCCGCAACAGCAATCACTCTCGCGCCGTAAAGCTTCGCGATTTGTATGGCAGCTGTTCCAATACCGCTGCTCGCGCCGAGTATAAGCACCTCCTCGAGGGGCCGGATGCCGGCCCTGTCTACCAGCATCTGATAGGCTGTCATGAACACCAGCGAGGAAGCCGCCGCGTCTTCAAATGGAATGCTTGGTGGAAGAGGGATGATGTTGTCGCGCCTGGCGACGACGAATTCCGCGTCAGTTCCGTCGCAGTGTTCGCCCAGAATTCGGTACTCGCGACAGAAATTATCACGGCCGCTAAGGCATTCCTCACACTTGCCGCAAGATCTGCCGGGAGAGACGAGGACTCTGTCTCCCGGTTTCATATCGGTGATCTCAGAGCCGGTGTCCGCGACAGTGCCGGCGCCATCCGAACCGAGTATCATCGGAAGCGGCAACCTCAGATTCCTCATCCCATTGCGGACCCAGATGTCGAGGTGGTTGACGGACGTGGCCGCAATCTTTACGGTTACTTCATCGGATTTTGGCGAAGGAGCGTCTATTTCGTCAATGAGGAGCTTATCGGGGCCGCCGTGCTCGCGGATTCTTATGGCCTTCAAGTTATCCTACCAGAACTGAGCCGCCGTTTACGTTCAGTATCTCACCGGTCACATGCCTGGAAAGTTCCGAAGCCAGAAACAGGATGGGTCCGGCAATATCGTCGCCTGTAGGAATCCTTCCGATGGGTATCGAGCGGATTACTTCCTCACGGTACTTTGGGTCGTTGAGCGCTTCGGCGCTCATGTCAGTATCGACCCATCCTGGGGCGACGCTGTTTACTCTGATATTATACTTGCCGAGTTCCGTTGCAAGACTCTTTGTGAAGGATATCACGCCGCCTTTTGATGCCGCGTAATGAGAGTGGAGCGATTCGCCGCGCTGACCAGCGGTGGACGACAGATTTATAATTGATCCGCCCCCTTGCTTCCTCATGACGGGGACGACGTAATGGCAGAAGAGGAATGTCCCCTTGAGATTAAGCTCAATCGTACGGTCCCAGACACTTTCAGACATGGTATCGACTTCACCGTAAGTCCAAATCCCTGCGTTATTCACAAGTATATCTATGCGACCGAATTCCTTATGCACATCGCGAACGATGTTCTTAACAACTTCGGCCTTGCTGTTATCGCCCTTGTACGCAGCTCCCTTTTTCCCGATTCCTTTGATTTCGTTGACGACTTCCTTAGCCTTGGAATCGCTCCCCTGATAAGTAATTGCGACGTCGGCCCCGGCTTTAGCGAACAATACCGCCGAGGATGCACCTATTCCTCGAGATCCTCCGGTTATCAATGCGACCTTGTTGGTTAAATCTATCATTTCCTTTTCCAATTTTTTTAAATTTTCTAATTGAAAATACACAAGGCTTGTTATTGTTTCAATAATTGGGCTGTTTGAGTTTAGATGTTGAGCCGGGAACCGATACCACACCCGGTGAATTCCATTGGATATCACTCAAAACTCCGTTAAATTCATTGAAAAATGTTATCAGACAGGTTCCCCACAACAAAACTCCCGCAAAGCCAGTTTCAGATTCTAGTACAGCAGTTTGAAGGCTCGATGGGATTTGCGAGCGGCACGACGCGGCACGTGTACCGGAAGGCGCTCGACCAACTTCTCGAATTCGCTAAGGGGAACACCTTCAAGTTTGTACCGGAAGATTTCAGCGAGTTTAGGCTCTGGCTCCTTAATGAGCGGAGACTTTCGAACAACACAGTGAACACATACATGACTGCCTCCAGGAGGTTCTGCGAATTTCTCGTGGAGCTCGGCGTCCTCCGCAAGAATCCCGCATGGGGAGTGCATGGTTCGGCTCAGAATTTCAAGATCACCGGCGTCTCGCTGACGGAGGTGGCGGGTGCAATCGGCCACATCGATCGTCGGACGGTCCTTGGAAAGCGCGACTTCGCATTTATAATGCTCATCTATGAATGTGGGGCGACGATCTCTGAGCTTATCGGGGCTGACGTCGGAGACCTCAGGCGGCGGGGCGAGATCGTTGATCTTTGGGTTAAACCCAAAGGAACCCGCGGGAAGTACGAAGTAATACGCGTCGCCGGCAGAGCACGGGTTGCCCTCTTCGAGTACATCGATGCGCGCGGCGACGTGGCCGCGGACCACCCACTCTTCACCACGATACGGGCAGGGAAGGCAACCAAAAAAAGATTGTCGTTTCGGGGAGTCCGCGCTGCCATGCGCTCCAGACTCCGAATTGATCAAAGACGCGCGCTCAGGCTCGACTCCCTCCGCACCTATTGCGCCGTGCGTCTTATGAAGGAAGGACGGACCTCGGACGAAATCAAGGCCTTTATGCGCTTCAAGAGCAATATGCCTTTCAGAAAAATAATGGCAAACACCAAAGCTATAGCAGAGAAAAGATGAAATACGATTTCGCTTCAATCGAAAAGAAGTGGCAGAAATATTGGGAAGACAACAAGACCTACGCTGTTGACTTCAGTGAGGCACAGCGTAAACTTTATTGCCTCGTCATGTTTCTTTACCCGAGCGCGGACAAATTACATATCGGTCACTGGTACAATTTTGCGCCAACTGATACCTGGGCCAGGTTCAAGCGGATGAACGGGTTTAATGTCTTCGAACCCATCGGCTATGACGCGTTCGGGCTCCCGGCCGAGAACTACGCAATCAAGACCGGCGTTCATCCGAAGGACAGCACGCAGAAGAACGTGGATGTCATTCGCGAGCAGCTCAAGAGTATGGGCGCGATGTACGACTTCGATTATGAGGTAGACACCTCCAAACCTGAGTATTATAAGTGGACCCAATGGGTGTTCCTGCAGCTGTACAGGATGGGACTGGCTTACAGAAAGAACGCACCCGTTAACTGGTGCCCCCAGGATCAGACAGTCCTTGCCAACGAGCAGGTTGTGGACGGGGTCTGTGAGCGATGCGGGACCGCCGTTATCCGCAAGGACATGACGCAGTGGTTCTTCAAGATAACTTCTTACGCGGACAGACTCCTTGAAGGACTCGACCGGATTGACTGGCCCGAACGCACGAAGCTCATGCAGCGGAACTGGATCGGCAGAAGCGAGGGGGTGGAGATAGAGTTTAAGATCGCCGGTTCAGATGGGCGGATAACCGTCTTCACGACCCGACCTGACACCCTTTTCGGCGCGACGTATGTGGTACTTGCCCCCGAGCACCCTCTCGTCGGCACGATTACGACGGAGGAATTCAGAAAGAAAGTCGACGAGTATGTGGAATTTGTCGCGCACGAAAACGAGATCGAGCGCACGTCCACATCCAAGGAGAAGACCGGCGTTCCCACCGGTGCGTTTGCGATTAACCCGATCAACGGCGAAAAGATACCTGTTTGGATTGCCGACTACGTCCTTTCGACCTACGGGACCGGCGCGGTGATGGCTGTTCCTGCGCATGATGAGAGAGACTTCGAGTTTGCCGTGAAGTACAAGCTTCCGATCAAGGTGGTGGTACAGCCGAAGGATGGAAGCGTCCATGAACCACTCAATGCGGCTTTCATAGAAGAAGGGATAGGCGTTAACAGCGGGCCGTTCACCGGAATGGAAAGCTCTAGGGTATGGGATGGCATAGCAGACGAACTCCAGAAGAAAGGGGCGGGATCGAGAAAGGTCAACTACCGGATCCGAGACTGGCTCCTTTCCCGCCAGCGTTATTGGGGAGCCCCGATTCCCATCGTCTACTGCGACTCTTGCGGCGAGGTCCCCGTGCCGGAGAAAAACCTTCCTGTCCTGCTCCCGTACGATGTGGAGTTCAAGCCAACCGGTGAATCCCCCCTCGCCAGGAACGACAAGTTTGTCAACACGGTCTGTCCGAAATGCGGCAGGCCTGCAAAGCGGGACGTCGACACGATGGACACGTTCGTCGATTCGTCATGGTATTTCCTTCGATACCTGACGCCGCATCTCGACGGCGCGGCTTTCGATAAGGACATGGTGTCGAAGTGGCTTCCTGTCGACAAGTATGTAGGCGGGGCAGAGCACGCGACGATGCACCTTCTCTATGCGCGGTTCATCATCAAGGCCCTGAAGGACGCGGGATGGCTGAACTTCGATGAGCCATTCCAAAGTCTCGTCCATCAGGGGACCATCACGAATATGGGCGCGAAGATGTCCAAGTCGCGGGGGAACGTCGTCAGCACTGACAAATTCCTCAATTCCTACGGCACGGACACATTCAGGATGTTCCTGATGTTCATGGGACCCTACGAGGACGGCGGTGACTGGAGCGACCGCGGAATCACCGGCGTTTTCAGATTCCTAAATAAGGTGGTGGATCTCTTCGAGTCGGGTAAGTCTATCCCCCCCGGAAAGAAGACGGAGTTCAAGGGAGACGATCTTAATGAAGCGGAGCGGCACGTCTACAGGAAACTTAACCAGCTCATTAAGAAGGTCTCCGATGACCTTGAGCAGTTTAAGTTCAACACGGCCATCGCAGCGCAGATGGAATTTGTCAACCTGTACAGCCAGACGTTGGCCGAGAGCGGCGCCAGCGTCAGTGCCGACCTCCAGGATTTCGTCATGCGGCAGTTCAACGTGATACTCGCGCCTTTCGCCCCTCACCTCGCGGAGGAACTGAATGAGATGCGCGGAGGGAAGTCCTCCATCTTTTCGTCTTCAAAGTGGGTAACGTATGACCCCGAAGCCATTTCTGAAGAGAGCGTGACAATGGTGGTGCAGATAAACGGCAAGGTCCGTTCTAAACTCAATGTTCCCGTAAACTCAACCGAGGATACGGTTAAGGCCATCGCTCTCGCAGACGAGAACGTGAAGCGACATCTCGAGGGGAAGCAAATCGTAAAGGCCATAGTGGTACAAAACCGCATAGTTAACTTCGTGGTAAAATAGTGGAAAAAATATCCGCTATCGTCATCGCTGGGAATGAGGAGAGGAACATCGCGGACTGCCTCGGGAGCCTGAAGTGGGCCGACGAGATAATCGTGGTGGATTCTGAGAGCTCAGACCGGACAGTCGCGATAGCGCGTGAGTACACGGACAAGGTCTACGTGCGGAAGTGGGAAGGCTATGCCAGCCAGAAGAACTATTCACTCCAAAAGGCGAGCAACGAATGGGTCCTGAGCGTCGATGCGGACGAGCGGGTCTCGCCTGAACTCCTGCAGGAACTCTCGGCGCTCGATTTCTCTAAAGCTGACGGCTTCTATGTCCCGCGACGGAATTATTTTCTCGGAAAGGTGATTCGCAGCTGCGGATGGTCGCCGGATTACCAGTTGAGACTCTTCAGGAAGTCGAAGACCACACTGACCTCGAGGCAGGTACACGAGGGCTTCAGCGTCGTCGGCAAGCGCGACTATCTTAAGGGCGAACTGATTCACTTCACCCATACCACAATCGCGGGGACGCTGGCTAAGATAAACGAATATTCGAGTTTGGAAGCGGCCGAAAAGTCTCAGCGTATTCGGGTCACGGGTCCGAAACTCTTTTTCAAACCGGTCTGGGCATTCTTTCAACATTTCATAATGAGGAGAGGGTTCACTGACGGCGTCCATGGCCTAATGGTGTCCCTGATTCACGCGATGACCAAGACGCAGGTATATATGAAAATCTGGGAGATGCAGAATGTCCGATCAAAGAAATAGTTCTTTCAGGATATATCTGAGGCTCCTCCGGTACGTCAGACCTTACAAACGTTTTCTGACCGGCTCAATAATTTCGACAATCTTCTTCTCCCTTTTCTCGGGCGCATCAATCTACCTAACGATCCCTCTTCTCGACACTCTTTTTAACCAGGGGATCCCGCAGCCGATCGCGGTGACGCCGTCAAGCGGATTCTTTGACCAGCTTAAGGCCAATGCCGCAAACGTGTTCAACAGCTTCGTTTTCAGCGGAACCAAATCCGAGGCACTCTTCAGAATCTGTGCCATAATCGTAGGATCGTTCTTCTTGAAAAATGTGTTCGGCTACCTTCAGGCGTACCTGATGGCGTTCGTCGAGCAGGGGCTAATGCGCGACATCAGGAACGACCTGTATCGGAAACTACAGGAACTGTCGATAGGCTATTTCACGAACGAAAGAACCGGCACGCTCATATCTAGAATCACAAACGACGTTACGGTGATAAACAGCGGCATCTCGGCGAGCTTCGTCACGATGGTTCGCGATCCTCTTATGATTATCGTCTTCCTCGGAATAGCGGTGGCGATCAGCTGGAAGCTGACACTCATTGCCTTCCTCGTCACCCCATTCGCGATATTAATTATCAGCCGCATAGGAATCAGACTGTATAAGGAGAGCGACATTTCCCAGAGGAAGATGGCGGACATAACATCCGTACTTCAGGAGACAATCAGCGGGATGAAGATCGTCCGCGCGTTTGGCATGGAAGATTTCGAGATAGGTCGGTTCGAGGAACACACCAAGAGTTATTTTAGGTCACTTCTCAAGATCACTCAGATTCGCAACCTTGCCTCGCCGATCACCGAGTTTCTGTCAGTCCTCGCAGGCGGAATAATTATCTACTATGGCGGCATGCAGGTCCTTCAATCTGGAGCTCTTACTGCGAGCGCCTTCATGGGGTTTCTCTTTGCCATTTTCCAGATAATGCCCCCAGCAAAAGAACTAACTACAGTAAGTAACAGGATACAGGAATCCGCAGCCGCCGGCAAAAGAATTTTCGACGTGCTCGATGAGGAGGGGAAGCTTCCTGAACCAGAGAACGCGGTCGAGCTGAAGGGCTTCGATGACGTAATAGAGTTCCGAAATGTGTGGTTCAGTTATCCTCAATCGAGAATCGGCGAGTCCGGCGGAAGCGACGGCGGTTATGTTCTTAAGGACATTAATTTCTCCGTAAGGAAGGGAGAGATACTGGCGATCGTCGGCCCTTCGGGCGGGGGTAAATCGACGTTGATCGACCTGATCCCGAGATTCTACGATCCGACTCAGGGAGCGGTTTACCTCGACGGGGTGGACCTCAGGCATGCACGCACCAGGACCCTTCGCTCTTTGATAGGCATTGTGTCTCAGGAGACGATACTTTTCAACGACAGCGTCAGGAGCAACATCGCGTACGGGCTTTCTGATTACCCGCTCGAGAAGGTCATCGAGGCGGCCAAGGCAGGAAACGCCCACGACTTCATCGAGAAGCTGCCGAACGGCTACGATACCGTGATCGGCGAGCGCGGGACAAAGCTTTCAGGCGGTCAGCGGCAGAGAATCTCCATAGCGCGCGCCCTCCTGAAAAATCCGCCCATCATGATATTCGACGAAGCGACTTCCGCACTCGACTCGGAATCAGAGATGCTGGTACAGGAGGCCATCGAGAGGCTGATGCAGAACAGAACTTCTATAGTGATCGCGCACAGGCTGTCGACAATAAAGAACGCCGATCGTATACTCGTCGTGAGCGGCGGCGAGGTGGTGCAGCGAGGGAAACACCAGGAGCTTCTGCGCCAGCGCGGCGGAATTTACAAGCGACTCTACGAGATGCAGTTCAGCGATTAAGGGGCGTCGCGCCGATTAAGCGACCCCACTTACCACAAAACATGGGATGAAATCCTGATGACAGAGCTACTTCGTGAATTAAGGGTGCGTGATATCGTGCTCTTCAATGTGGTCGCCATCGTAGGAATCAGATGGCTCTCGCTTGCTGCGTCGACGGGACCCAGCTCGATATCATTGTGGATACTCGCGCTGGTCCTCTTCTTTCTCCCTCAGGCCGTTGCGGTCATATACCTCAACAAGAAATATCCGGTAGAGGGGGGCGTTTATGAGTGGGCGAAGATAGAGTTCGGAGAGTTCCACGGCTTTGTGGCGGGGTGGTGCTACTGGGCGAACAATCTCGTCTATTATCCCTCGCTTTTAATTTCAGTAGCGGCGATCGCCGCCTTCGTTATTCCCGGTACCTCCGGCTTTGCGTCAGATAAGAGTTTCATAGCCATTGTCAGCCTCGTCATACTATGGATAGCGATTGGCTTCAACGTGGTGGGGGTGAAGATTGGCAAGTGGGTTCAAAACGTGGGCGCCATCGGTACTTTCGGACCGATAGTGGTGATAGCAGTCCTTGCCGCAATCATCGCCCACCTCGGCAAATCTGAAACACACTTCACTCTGACGAACATCCTCCCGACAAAATTTGACTACGGTACCATTTCCTTCTGGTCCAGCATGTGCTTCGCTCTCGCGGGACTCGAACTCGCAGCGGTGATGTCTGGTGAGATCGTGGACAGCGGGCGCACGATTCGCAAGGCGACGTACATCTCAGGCATTGCCATCGTCGCAGTTTATCTCGTCGGAACGGTTTCTCTGCTGATTGGCCTGGCACCTAAGAACGTTGATCTGGTGACCGGGCTTGTACAATCGATACAATCGCTTCAGGCGAAGACGGGACTTGCGTATTTATCAAACCTGAGTGCCTTTCTCATAACACTTTCCGGGATTGGCGGGGCCGGCGCCTGGCTCGCGGGAAGCGCCAGAATTCTCTTCGTCACCGGGATCGACAATTTTCTGCCAAAATCGTTCGGGAAGGTTCATCCGAAATGGAAGACACCGCATATCGCGCTGATTTTTCAGGGACTGATCGCGACCGTGTTTCTTCTGATGAGCTTCATAGGGGCAAGTACAGAAGAGGCCTATCTTGTTCTCGTGGACGCGACCATAATCGTGTACTTTATTCCCTATGTCTATATTTTTCTTGCCGCCTTCAGGATTTTCAAGCGGGAACCTGCTGATGGCCGCGGAAGAGTTTTCAGGATAGGCGCGAGCGTACTCGGGGGCATCACAACAGTGGCGGCGATTCTCCTCACTTTGTTTCCGCCAGAAGCGGGAGGGAACCCGCTCCTCTTCATAGCCAAGGCTCTCGGCGGGGCATTTGGCTTCGTGGCTGTCGGAATGTTGATATTCTGGAATTACAGGCGAAAGCAGGCGCGGACTCCGGCGACACCTTGAACGCTCTTTACCCGGGATTTTATAATTAAGACTTTTGTTATGGATGGTAAATGGAACTGAAGAACAATTTATCCCGGAGCGAGAGCCCGTATCTTCGTGAGGCGGCCCACCAGCCAGTCCACTGGCAAATCTTTTCCGAAGATGTTCTCAAGCTTGCTGAAGAACTCGACCGCCCTATACTATTGGACATAGGCGCGGTTTGGTGCCATTGGTGCCACGTCATGGATAATGAGTCCTATTCAGATCCCGCAGTGGCGGAGCTGATAAACAGTCGCTTCGTTCCCGTGAAGGTGGATCGGGACCAGATGCCTGACGTCGACGTGAGATATCAGGCGGCGATCGGTGCCATCACCGGCGCGGGAGGATGGCCACTTACGGGGTTCCTCACGCCTGACGGGAGGGCCTTCTACGGTGGAACTTACTTCCCGAAGAATGACATGGCGGGGCGACCGGGATTCCTTTCACTCCTACCGCAAATTCATGAAGCGTATGTGAATCGCAGGGGAGACGTGCTGAAGAGTGCGGATCAGATAGTGGCTTACTTGAACGAATTTGAATCTAGAACTAGCCTGCCTGGTGAACTTGAAGAGAAAATCATAGGTGGGATCACGAAGGCGGCGGTTGAAAAAACTGATCGCGAGTTCGGCGGATTCGGATCGGCTCCCAAGTTCTTCAATGCGACTGCGCTTCTTTTGGTCGCGGATGAAGCGCTGAGATCTGGTTCAGATGAGCTCGGGCAAATCCTGAAAATGACACTCGACAGGATTGCAGAAGGAGGCGTCTGTGACCAGGTTGGAGGGGGCTTTCACAGATATTCAGTAGACAGGTACTGGCACGTCCCGCACTTCGAGAAGATGCTATATGACAACTCGCTCATGCTCTCCGCATACCTGAAGGGATACGAGCTGACCAGAGATTCGAAGTACCGCTCGGTGGCTATAGCCGCCGCGGACTGGATAATGACCGTCCTGCGTTCACCGCAAGGTCCATTTTACGCCCACCAGGATGCGGACGTAGGTCCGCACGACGATGGAAGCTACTGGACATGGACGGAGGCTGAGTTTAGGGAGGTGTTGAACGATGAGGAGTTCGCAGCGGCTTCTATATACTTTGATGTAAGAGAGACGCCAAACGACACGCGTGAGATTCCTGACAGGAACGTGTTGCGGATTGCGGTCGGAACGGATGCGATCGCGGATCAACTCGGGAAGAGCGCCTCGCAGGTTGAAGACCTAATAGAGTCCTCGAAGGGAAAGTTGCTTATTGCCCGCAACCGGCGGAATTCTCCATTTGTCGACACGACGCTCCTCACTGACAGAAATGGGCTGGCCATCAGCGCGCTGGTTGAAGCGTCAATTGTATTGAAGCGTAGGGAGTATCTTGAAGCCGCTGAAAAGGCTGCTGACTTCATACTTGAAAATCTCGTGGACGCTCGGGGCAAGCTGGCTCATGCGTTTGGCGGAGGCTCTGTCACATATGAAGGTCTGCTGGACGATCAGGTGTTTTTCGGCATCGCGCTCCTTGACCTTTTTGACGTGCTACGGAGTGATTCGTATCTCGATGCCGCCGAGAAGATCGCCGAGGTTCTGATGAGTGAGTACGAGGATAAGCAGCGCGGCGGTTTCTTCGACAGGCCAACACATTCGGAAGGGGCGGGACTGCTGGCAAGCAGGAAAAAGCCTATCGACGACACTCCTACGCCGTCAGGCAATTCAGGAGCAGCATTGTTTCTGGACAGGCTCTATTCCATCACTGAGAACGTGGAGTACTTCGAGGCGGGCGAAAAAACTTTGCGAGCCTTTGCTGGCGCTGTCCCCAAATTAGGGATATTTGTGGCAAGTTATGGAAGAGCATTGAGGTACCACCTTGCTCTTCGCGAGAAATTAAAGTAGCCTTGTCTGAAATCGCCGGGGAGGACGGTCTAGATTTTAGTCAGAGCGTTCCTGAAATCGTGTATTAAATCGTCGGTATCCTCCAGCCCGACGGAGATCCTCACCATCCCCTCCGAAACGTGCGCGGATTTCAATTCCTCGGGACTCATCTTGATGTGACTGGTGAGCACGGGTATACTCACGAGCGTTTCAACTCCACCCAGACTAGTAGCATTGAGTCCCACCTCGAGGTTGTCGCAGAATACTTTTGCGGCATTGAGATCTGAAAGCTCAACGCACAGCATGCCGCCGAAGCCAGTCATCTGTCTCTTTGCCACCTTGTAGCTTCGTTGGGACGGAATCCCCGGATAGTAAACTCGCGAAACCTTTTTCTGGCGCATGAAAAATTCCGCCAGCCTCTGAGCGCTTCTGTTCTGCTGATCTACGCGCACCTTGAGCGTCTTGAGGCTCCGGTCAAGCATGTACGCGTCAATCGGATTGATGCATCCGCCGAATGCCTTGAGGCTCTCGCGTACCGACCTGACAAGTTCTTTCGATGAAGCCACCGCGCCGGCCATGATGTCACTGTGCCCGCCGATATACTTTGTGGCGCTGTGGACGACAACGTCGACACCGAAGTCGATGGGATTTTGATTGATGGGCGAGGCGAAAGTGTTGTCCATGATCGTTAGGGCACCCGCCTTCCGCCCGGACTTGACAGTCCTTTCGATTGAGATGCAATCTGTTGTTGGATTAATCGGGGTCTCAAAGTAGTAGAGCCTCGCATGAGGGGAGGACTTGTGTGCTTCATACAGTTCAGCCTCATCCACGAAGCGGACGTCGATTCCGAAGTTAGGGACGATATCGCGGAGGAATCGGTAGGCCATTCCGTAGAGGCGCCGGAGGGCAACGATGGTATCTCCTTTCTTTGCGAAGGCGAGGATGGCGGAGGTTATGGCGGCCATGCCGCTCGAGAAGAGAACCGCGTCTTCCGCATTTTCAAGCGCCGCTATCTTCTCCTCGACATTTCTTACTGTCGGGTTCGAGTAGCGGGAATAAATGTAAAACTCTTCCTGGTCGCTGATGAACTTGTCGTAGTCGTCGCTCTTATCCACCGCGAAAGTGGTGCTGGTGAAAATTGGATAGTTGGCCCCGCGGTAAGCCTTGTCTTTCCTACCGTGTATGGCCGCGGTTGATTTATTTGACTTCAATTTCCGGCCTCCCTGAGAATATCTATCATCTCTTTAACAGCTCGTTCCAGGCCTACGAAGACGGCATGCGCTATTATGGACTGACCGATGCTGAATTCCTCTATCTCTTCAATCTTCGCAACGGGCTTCAGGTTGCGGTAATTCAAACCGTGTCCGGCGTTGATCCCGAGGCCGAGAGCGCGCGCATCTCTGGCGGCCCTCTTTAGTCTGTCCAGCTGGTGCTCGACGGCGGATCCCTTTGCGTTGGCATATTCGCCGGTGTGGAGCTCGACGAAATCAGCGCCGGCATTCTTAGCGGCCGCGATCTGTTCCTTTTCCGGTGCGATAAACAGGCTCACGAGAATGCCCTTACTGTGAAACTTCTCGGTAACAGTTTTCATTCTCTTGAATTGAGAAACCACGTCGAGTCCGCCCTCTGTCGTCAGCTCTTCGCGCCGCTCGGGGACAAGCGTCACGAGGTCCGGCACTACGTCGAGCGCTATCTCCACTATCTCGTCCGTCGCGGCCATCTCGAGATCAAGCTTCGTTTTCAACACCTTGCGCAGGAGATACACGTCACCATCCTGGATATGCCTTCTGTCTTCTCTAAGATGACTGACGATGCCGACGGCTCCGGCGAGCTCCGCGATGAGAGCCGCTGTCACAGGGTCCGGTTCGTTCTCGCCTCTCGCCTGGCGAAGCGTTGCGACGTGATCAATATTTACGGATAGCCGTTTCATTCCACTGTTCCTTGAGATTCTATTTGTGGTGACTCCAGCGAATGCTGGCGGGAAATTTCGTAGCAGATTATACCGGTCGCGACGGAAACGTTTAAAGAATCGATCTTGCCGACGCGCGGGATTGAGAAGGTCATATCTGATTTCTCACGTAGTATTCTTTTGACGCCGCTCCCTTCATTCCCGATTATGACGGCAACGGGCATCTTGAAATCCAATTCTGTTATCTGGAGCGGGGCGTTTCCGGCGCTTGTCGCAATCCAGTACCCCTTTTCTTTCAGGTATCTGATGGTCTGTTGGAGATTCGTCTCGCGCGCGATCTTGACGTGGAAGGCCCCTCCAGCTGATGCCTTAATTACAGTCTCGCTCAAGGGCGCCTGCTCCTCCTTGGCAATCACCACGCCGTCTGCTTTGAAGAAAGAGGCGCTGCGCAATATCGCCCCAAAATTCTGCGGGTCCTGTATACGGTCGAGTATCAGTATAAAAGGGTACTTCTTCTTTGACGCAGATTCGGCGAGGCTTTCAATTGTTTCGAATTTTATCTTGCTGACGACAGCGACAATTCCTTGCGCAGATTCTCCAGGTCGGAGACCAGAGGTGAGCTCGCCGAACTGTCCAGAATCCACTCGGCTAACCGGGACCCCCTGATTCTTTGCGAGCGAATAGATTTCGTTGAGGCTCCCGCCGTGGGCTGAATACAGGACATAGATTTTCGATATGTTCGCGCCGCTCTTGAGCGCTTCGGCTACTGCATTTCTACCAACAATCTTATCTTCGGACAAGTAAACTCCAGTTCATCTTTGAAAACGTCATTTGAAAATTTAACCAGAAGTGAGGATAAATCCGCTACGAGTTAATCGGCCTCGGCGAGTTTATTGAGGAACAACTGCTCGTCGAGCTTGAATTCGCAAACGATACGGCCATTTATGAAGATCACGGGCACTTTGTTGCCGAACCTTTCGAATATATCCGTGTTCTCCTCAAGTGTCATCCTTTCGAGGAAGAACTTTTTCTCCTTCCTCAGCCGCTCGAGAATACCTTCGGCTTCATCGCAAAGACGGCATCCTTCTTTCTTGTAAAGGAGAACCTTCGTCATCGACTAGCGGACTCCGTTTTCCTCGGGAGGAAAATCAATCCCATAACCCCGATTGCAATCAGCACAACTGAAACCAGCTGAGCTTCGCTGAGTCCGAAGAGCAGCCTCGGGTTTAGCCGTATGAACTCGACAAGGAGTCGTTCTAGTCCGGCCATCACGAGGTAAACCATGAACAACATTCCATCCGGCTTAAGGTTCTTACGGAGTCTCCAGAGAAGAAAGAAGATTGCCACGCCGGCGAAGAATTCATAGATGGGGGTAGGGTGAAGGAGCGTATTGTTCGGCACGATGCCGCCGGGGTAATGAGACTCTATTTGAGGAAAGCCTCTGAAGGCTATGGAAGGGGGGACTATGCCATTTGAATAGTTTACTCCCCAGGGAAGGTTCGTCGGCAAGCCGTAGTCACCATCTCCGGAGAAATGGCATCCAAGTCTAGCGACGGCGTAACCGAGCATAAGGGCGGGAGCGAGGGCGTCCGCGACGCTCAGCATCTTGAAATGCTTCCTTCGGGCGGCCCAGAGGATCATAATAGCCGCAAGGACGAAACCGCCGTACCATGTTAACCCTCCGGGTGAGAAGGCCATTCCGATAGGATCTCTGAGGAAGTCGCCCCAGTTCTCTATCAGCGATAATATCTTGGAACCTGCAATCCCGAATACGACGGCAAGGATCGTTACTTCGTTCGCGAAATTCGCTCCGAGGCCTTTCCTTTCAAACTCCTTGATTGCCGCATAGTTCGCTACAAGGAAACCGATACCCATCATCAGGCCGTAGCTGTAAACGTTCAATGGCCCGATCCTGAATAGGACGGGCATTACGGTTTTACTCAGGAAGTCACTTAACATGTGTCCACTCAATCAGCTTCGTACGACCATTCATTCGGGTCGGTGGTAACATCTATGAATCTGTCCTGCTTCTGAGACTGCAGGAGTTTTACGCCGTTTCTTAAGGATACTTTAAACTCGTTGACCTGCTTTCCTCGCCTGTCGATGACAAGTGTATAATCGCCCTGTTCGAGACTTTCTATTTCGCATTTACAGAAGGCAGGACCGGGGCGTGGAAAGTCCTTCATTGGGGTCTTCAGGCCCAGAATCTTGAAGAATATCTTCCGATCTTTGCGCTCCCACTCGACAACCAGCTCGTAGACAAAATTCTGGAAATGTTCAGAAGTTCGGAACAAAAATGCCGTTCCGGATCTCTTAGATATTTCTTCGGAAAACTGCTCGACGAGAAGCTTGAATTCTGCGGCCGACTGGCTTTTGTGGAGCTTTGGTGGTTTCTTTTTGGCCATCAGGCGTCAAATGTCGAAATAGCTGATCTCTTCATCCTTGAAGAACTGCACTATCTCTGAAGAGCTCTTTGCGGTGAGTAGCTTCTTTCTGAATTCATCTTTGTTCATGAGTCTCGAAATGCGGCTGAGGAGCTTTATGTGCGGGCCAACCATGTTGTCACGGCCGACAAGGAGGAACAAGAGCCTGACTGGCTCACCGTCGAGAGACTGAAAATCGACAGGCTCGCTTGTCACCGCAAAGGCGGCAACTATATCGCTCACGGCGTCCGTCTTGCCGTGTGGTATCGCGAATCCCTTGCCGACGCCAGTGGACATGATCTTCTCTCTCTCAAAAATTGCTTCTCTTACTTTGTCCAGGTCCTTAATCTTTTTCGAACCTTTCAGCAAATCAATCACTGAGTTAAGTACTTCTTCCTTAGTCTTACCCTGTAATTTCGTCGATACAAATTCATCCTGAAGTATATCGCTAATTTTCATTTTTTAAGTTTCTTCCTTTCGTTTTGACGCCTCTGGTTGGGAAGCTCGTGAAAAGTCAAATGTGTGGCGCGCCGGCTCTGCGGAATGACATGGTCAGTTCCCCGATTTGTCGCCCTGAGCCCATTCGGCTAACCAGAATTTTATCTTGGATTCAAACCTATCTACTTTCGAGCGGGCATCCTCTTCGCTTGCCGATTCGGCGTTGATGTGGAAGAGGGCGCGCTCCTTGTCCGGGAGAAGGTGTATCCAGCTGCCGTCGTCGTAATGTATCTTGACCCCGTCGACGGTCTCGCGATTATCGTCCTTTGTCAATTCGATCAACCGCCTCATGATGATTCCTTTGGCACTCCAGGGGCAGTCGAGGTTCTTCTTTACCATTCTGAACTTTGGAACAATGTCATCAATCTCGGTAAGTGCCAGTCCCGATTTCGCTGTCATCTCGAGTATCTTTGCCACAGAGAACATCGCGTCGCTCGCGAAGAGGAAGGAAGGGAATATGAATCCTCCCTTCGTTCCTCCGACGAAGTCAAATGTCCCCTCGTACGCGGCGTTCATAAGAGCCTGATGAGACGCCTTCGTGCGATGCACCTGGATGCCGTGTTCGGCGGCAATAAGGTCCACTTCTCGCGAAGCAGAAAACGGAACGGCGATCCTTTTTGCTCCCGGATGAGAAACCGAGTAAAGCTTTGTTATGAGAGAAAGCAATCTGTCTTCCTCTACGAACTTACCGTCTCTGTTTACTACGAAGATTTTTTCCGCGCCCGCGTCGAACATAAATCCGAAGTCATAATTCAACGACCTCACTATATCTTTTAACTGCTGCAGGTCAGTCTGAAGTTGTTTCTGCGTGCGAGTGAGCCTTTTCGGATCGAGGTAAGCATTAAGCGCCACCACTCTTGCGTTAAGCGAGCCCACTATCGTGGGGAATAGCGTCGACGCGACCCCGTTGGAATAGTCGATCACTATGTTGAATTTTCTCTCCCTTATCGCGTCTATGTCAAGCGATCCGATAAAGTCCTCGCGATAGCTCTCGTTGGTGCGCTCGGGAAAATATATGTCGCCGACCTGGTCATGAGTAGCACGGGCGAACTCTTCTCCGAAGAAGAGTCTTTCAACCGACCTGACCTTGCCCTGGGCGAGGTCCCGGCCGTCTGAATCAAAGAAGATGATATCTGTCAGTTCGGGATCCATCGGGCTCTTGCGTACGTGGACTCCTCCTTCGGCTTTTCCGCTCCTTAACTCGTGACGGACTATAGGTATCGGCTCGCTCCGGAGGTCGTAGACGTTCACCCCGGCAGACATGAAGCCGACTATCAAGGACCTGTTTATCATCCTGCTTACGGTGTCCGAATCTCTGCTGCAGACCACGTACTTCCCAGGCCCAAGAAGTGAGCCATAGGCCGCGCCTAACTTGGCGGCAAATTCCGGATTCATCTCGACATTGGATGTGCCCGTGACGCGGGCATCTGTGAATATCGCGGAGAGCCACTTGTCTTCCCAGACAAGACTCCTTGAAAGCGTCGCTCCGCTGTCCACAACTTTTTTAGGCCATAGCTTGACGTTAGGTCTGATATGGGCGCCGCTTCCGATAATGCAATCTTCACTGATAAAAACGTTCTCTTCTATTTCTGCACGCTCACCGATGATTGTGTTGCTGCCGATAACATCGCCGATTACTTTCGCGTGAGCGCCGATCGAAATGTTGTCCCAAAGGATGCTCCGGTGCACACTGGACTCTGATTCAATCGACGCGTTGTCGCCGATTATTGAATCCACCAGCTCTACGCCTTCTCCGATATGAACATTGTTTCCGATTATTATCGTCCCTTTCGCGCGAAGGGTAGAGGGGACTTCGAAATCGACCGGTGCTATAATATTTGAACCATTAACTGAGCGCTGCTCGCCTTCAACGGAGACCGTGACCTTCTTCTCAAGACAATCGAGTTGGGCCTCGATATACTCGTTCAGGTTGCCGACATCTCTCCAGTAACCGTTCGCAGTGAACCCGTAGAGCGGCATCCCTTGCTTCAGCATGAGAGGAAAGAGCTCCTTGCTGAAGTCATACTCCTCCCGATAAGGGATCATCTCGATGATGTCCGGTTCGACTACGTAGATGCCCGTGTTCACCGTGTCACTGAAGACCTCTCCCCAAGACGGCTTTTCAAGAAACCTGACTATTTTCCCGTCGGTCTCTGTGATAACCACGCCGAACTGCAGTGGGTCGGCGACATGTGTGAGTACCAGGGTCGCCTTCGATTTCTTGGCTTCGTGGAATTTCACCGCCTCGTCGAGATTGAAATCTGTCAGAACGTCACCGCTGATGACAAGTACTCTTGAGCCCTTCAAGAGGTCATACGCGTTGCGCACGCTTCCCGCCGTTCCATAATCTGAATCGGCCTTCACGTACTGTATCGATGCCCCGAACTGGCTTCCATCAAGAAGGAAATTCTTTATTACATTCGGATGGTAGAAGACCAGGACGACTATGTCCTTTATGCCGTGCTTGACAAGGAGCCGAACGATGTGTTCGATCATGGGCTTGTTCATGATGGGCACCATCGGCTTAGGTATCCTGCTTGTCAATGGACGGAGCCTGGTTCCGAACCCGCCTGCCATGATCACGGCTTTCAACATGCTGATTGAAGCGCTCCTTTGTTAAAAATGCGGTAAAATATAAACGCAATGTGAGGTAAAATCAAGGAAACGGTGCCCTGCCGCCCTGCTAAGTCAAAGTCTTTCAGAGGCTTGCGGAGCGGTTTGCTTTCGAGAGCCGCGTCCGCTAACTTTATGTCGCCTTTAATTCCATCCTGTGAGGTGGATAAGGTCCTCTCAGTGGTGTACCACCTCACAAGTGAAGCTATCAGGCCCGTGTACCGGCGACGCGTGACTGCGTTGCATAATGGAACACGAGGTGACGCCCTTCCTGTCCCCGGCGACGGCCAGGAGACCCGGCGGGGGACGCCGATAGGACGGAACGTGTAAGACTTAACAAGGAGTGGATATGAGAGTAAAGACGAAAATCGCCGACGCGCAGCAGATGGCGAGGTCGATAACACGACTGGCGCATGAGATTATCGAGCACAACAAAGGGGGAGAAAAGCTGTGCGTCATTGGAATCCGGACACGCGGAGACTTTCTGGCGAAGAGGATAGCCGACAAAATATCAGAGATCGAAAAGATTAAAGTACCGCTCGGTACGCTTGACATCACTCTATATCGGGATGACGTCAGGCAAAAGTTGAAGCTGCCTGAGCTGAAGCGCACTGAGGTGCCGTTTGATATAACCGACAGGCACGTGATACTGGTCGATGATGTGCTCTTCACCGGCAGGACGATCCGGTCGGCGATGGACGCGCTCATAGACATCGGCCGCCCGACGACGATTCAGCTCGCGGTTATGGTGGATCGGGGACACAGGGAACTCCCAATAAGCGCAGATTATGTCGGAAAGAACCAGCCGACGGCAATCCAAGAGTCGGTAGTTGTGCATCTCACGGAAGTTGACGGGACAGATGAGATACTCCTCGTCGAAGAAGACGGCAACCCGAATTGAAATTTAAAGTTTCGCCTAAAGGAATTTAGAAAGGACGACAGACTGATGGCACAGGGAATCAGGAATCTGCTCGGGCTTCGTGACATGGAGCCTGATGGCATAGTCGAAATCCTCGACACGGCCCGGAGTTTCAGGGAAGTTCTTGAGCGGCCGATCAAGAAGGTGCCGACACTTCAGGGAACAACGGTGGTAAACCTGTTCTTCGAGAGCTCGACACGCACGCGGATATCATTTGAGCTCGCAGAGCGACGGCTTAGCGCGGACGTCGTAAACTTTGCCGCCAGCGGGAGCAGCGTGTCCAAGGGAGAGACTCTCAAGGACACGGCAAGAAACATTGAAGCGATGAAGACGGACATCGTTGTAATAAGGCACTCATCCACCGGCGCCCCTCACTTTCTTTCGAGGCTCCTTAAGTCGCCGGTGATAAACGCGGGGGACGGAATAAATGAACACCCCACGCAAGGGCTCCTGGATATGTTTACGATGAGGGAGAAGCTCGGCGAACTGAAGGGGCTCAACGTCTGCATCGTCGGAGATATAGCACACAGCAGGGTCGCGCGTTCAAATATCTTCGGACTCACCAAGCTCGGGGCAAATGTCGCGGTCTGCGGTCCGAAGACTCTCATCCCGGACTACCTCGAACAGTTCGGCGTGAAAGTATTCGTTAACATCGATGACGCGATCCAGTGGGCGGACGTCCTGAACGTCCTGAGGATCCAGCTGGAGCGGGAGGCGGGAGGAGATTTTCCGACGATAAGGGAGTATCGCCTTTACTGGGGAATCAACCGGGAACGCCTTGAAAAGTCTAGCAAGTCCATAGTGATAATGCATCCCGGCCCAATCAACCGCGGCGTGGAGCTGGACGCCGATATCGCGGACGGGGAAACATCCGTCATACTCGATCAGGTGACCAACGGAGTCGCTGTGAGGATGGCGGTATTATATCTGACAGGAGCGAAGCCTTCATGAAAATCTATTTGAGAAATGCCAGGGTCGTTGATCCATCCGGAAAATACGACGGGCTCTTCGACTTAATGATAGTCGACGGGGCCATTCAGGAGATCAGTTCGCCGCTCGGCGGCAACCCGGTGAATTATGAAATCAACCTTCGCGGGAAGCTCGTCGTGCCGGGATTGTTTGACATGCACACGCATCTGCGGGAGCCAGGGCAGGAGTACAAGGAAGACATTGCCTCCGGTATTGCAGCCGCGGCAAACGGTGGCTTCACCGGAATCGCTGCGATGCCCAACACGGATCCCGTCGTCGATTCAGCAGATGTTGTGAAGTATGTGATAGACCGGGCGAAGCAGTCGGGACTGGTAGACGTATACCAGATTGCAGCCGTAACGGAAGGGAGAAAAGGGGAACGCTTGTCTGAGATGAAGGACCTGTCCGAGGCCGGAGCGGTTGCCTTCAGCGATGACGGTTCCGCTGTGTCTGACTCTCACGTCATGCGGCTCGCGCTTCAGTATTCCTCTATGCTGGGGAGGCCGATCATCCAGCACTGTGAAGATCACTCGCTAACGAAGTCTGGAAGCGCGAACGAAAGCGCCGAGACGATCCGCTACGGTCTTAAGACACAGCATCGTCTTGCAGAGGAGCTGATACTTAGCCGTGACATAATGATGCTGAAGGCGTTCGGCGGCAAGTACCACGCGACGCATATCTCCACTGCTGAATCGGTGAACCTCGTGAAGAGGGCAAAAGAAGAAAAGCTGCCAATCACCTGCGATGTGACCCCCCATCATCTTTTCCTTGATGATAACCTTTTGGGCAATTACGATTCCGACTATAAGGTCAATCCACCGCTCAGGACGAAGGAGGACAGGGAAGCTCTCGTCGAGGGATTGAAGAACGGTATAATTGATGCGATAGCGAGCGATCACGCGCCGCACGCGCTTCACGAGAAAGAGGTGGAATTTGACGCCGCTCCTTTCGGCATGATAGGCCTCGAGACTACCGTTGGCGCAGTCATGACCGAATTGTATCATAAGGAAGTCCTCGACATACAGGCAATCGTCAGGCTTCTCTCGCTGAACCCCAGGAGGATTCTCGGGCTCGCGGTGCCGGAGTTCAACCTCGGAGCGAAGGCGGATCTGACTATAATTGACCCGGACTATGAATGGGTTGTTGAGCCGGAGAAGTTCAAGTCGAAGAGCAAAAACACGGGATTCAAAGGAATGAGATTCAAAGGGAGTGCGGTGGGAATCATTCGAGGGGAAAAGTTCTTCTTCTCCGACAGGCTGAAATAGTCATACGAATCTTGGAGGCGAGTCGAGCGCGGCCCTTAGCATCTCAATATATGTGTTCCTCGGTATTTCTGTTGCGCCGAACATCTTCAGGTGAGGCGTCATGTATTGGGTGTCGAGCAGTCTGAATCCGTGCGAACTGAGGTGCTCGAGGAGGAACGCTAGAGCCACCTTTGATGCTCCGCTTCTGAAGCTGAACATGGATTCGCCGAAGAATGCGGCGCCTATGGCAACTCCGTACAGGCCGCCGGCAAGCCCTTCTGCGTCGTAGGCCTCCACGCTGTGGGCGTACCCGAGTCTGTGGAGTTCCACGTAACTCGCGATGATCTCTTCGTTGATCCAAGTCTCCTCACGTGACGCGCATCCTCGCATCACTTCTTCGTAAGTCGTGTCAAGCTCGATGCGGAAGGATCTCTTGCGAATTAGTTGTTTGGTTGAACGCGGTATGTTGTAGCTGTCAAGGGGGATGATAGTGCGAGGGTCGGGAGAGTACCATGATATGTTGCTGTCTCCCTCCGCCATGGGAAAATAGCCAATCGAGTAAGCGCCAAGAAGTATGTTGGGTGATATCAATCCGTCGGACCCTTCTCGACCACCTACGGCCGTCGACGCGCTTTCCGTTCAAACATCTTTCCCGCAACACGAGCTCTGAAGGTCAACGGGAGAAGACTTCCGGTGTAGTAGAGAACCTTGTTGAGAATGCCTACGATTAGGAAAGCCCTCCCCGAGTCGAGTCCTTTGAAGGCCTTCCTTACCACGAATTCCGGCGGATGGACTCTGAGGAAGCGGCGGGGCTTTTTCATTCTCGCATTCCTGAAAAAGTTCGTGTCGACAGGGCCGGGGCAGAGAGCGAACACCGTTACTCCTGAGCCGGCAAGCTCAATCCTGAGAGCCAGACTCAGACTCAGGACGAACGACTTCGTGGCGGCGTAGCTGGCCATGAAGGGAACAGGCTGAAAAGAAGCTGTGCTGGCCACGTTGATTATCGTCCCACCATGGTTCCGGATGAAAATCTCGGTGAAGCGATAGCTAAGCTCCTGGAGGGCGATGCAATTCAGCTCCGTCATTCGGATCTCTTTCTCGATATCGAGCTCCGGGAAAAGTCCGTTTGAGCCGTAGCCGGCGGAGTTAACCAGATACTCTATCGTGAACCCTTCTGCCGCGCAAAAATCGACGAGCCTGTTCCTGTCGTCAGCGTGCGTGAGATCAGCCGGGAAGGGAACAGACTTCACAGAAAATTCCGAGCTCAGGCTCGATGCGAGCTGTTCCAGGATCGTTTGAGAACGGGCGACCAGTACAGATGGGATGCCCCTTCGCGCGAATTCACGAGCAAACTCGAATCCTATCCCGGAAGAGGCCCCGGTTATTACCGCATATTGTGTTTTCATGGTGGTATCTCAATTATAGCTCGGGATGGGCCGAATTCCAAGATTGAGCAAAGGTCTTATAGAACGCGCGGCTATTGAGTTAGCCGGGGCAACGGGGGCTGGAGACCAAACTTTTAGTGGTCCATAAATCGTGCCACGTCCTTGCATTTATTCGGGGCCTTCGGTATATTTTTTAACGAAATTTAGAAAAATGAAAAGCATACAAGAAGAGATTCGATCCAGGAAGTTTTTGACAAGAAGTTCAAGGTTCGGTAAGAATAAGTGAAGTGTTCCAGAGGTGATTGGAACACTTTTTTTTTGCTTTTTTGTGATGATGAAGCTGATTGACGTAGTAAAAGGTATTAGAGAAAGACTTCCTATCGAGCTAGTGTCGGACCAAGACAACGTTGGATTGATTGCCGGTGATTACGATGACGAATGCGATGCGATGATGGTGGCATACGAGCTCAATGATGGAGTGGTAGAGGAGGCGACACAGGCAAAATCGAACCTTGTCGTGACCTATCATACTCCATTGTACAGAGCCGCCAAGTCATTTACTACATCGACCACACGTCCAGATTCACTGTTCCACGCTGTCCGCTCCGGCCTTAACATCTTCTCTGTTCACACAGCCCTAGATGTCGTCAGAGATGGAATCAACTTCGATCTCTCCCGTAGGCTTGGCTTGACTAAGCTCAGAACGCTCGCTCCGCTTTCGAACTCCATTTACAAGATTGTCGTCTTCGTACCTCAGGATCACCTCGGAATAGTCAGAGATGCGATGGCACGCAGTGGAGCAGGGCGGATCGGAAACTACACCGAATGTTCTTTCTCGAGCGAAGGGGAGGGAACGTTCCTTCCGGGAGATGGAAGCTCGCCCTATATAGGAAATCAGGGGAAACGCGAACTGACACTTGAAAGCAGACTTGAGATGGTGGCGGAAAAGACACTCGTTGGCGCCGTCGTCGATTCGATGCTGAAGGCTCATCCTTACGAAGAGGTCGCTTACGACTTGTATCCCCTGTCAAACGCGTCGGTGAACTACGGTTTCGGCGCGATCGGGGAGCTCGCAGAGCCGGTGTCTGCCACCGAATTTCTGGGGATGGTGAAGCGACTTCTCGGCCTGGTGTCGATTAAGGTATCTCATCTTTCCGGAGGAGAAATACGGAATGTCGCAGTCTGCGCCGGGTCAGGCGCGTCGTACTACGGTCAGGCGGTGCGTGAGGGAGCGGATCTTTTCATAACCGGAGATGTGAAGCACCACGATTTCAGGGAGGCGAGTGTGCGTCGTACTATGCTCGCCGACGCTACGCATGCCGGAACCGAGAAGTTTGCCGGGCAGCTGCTGCACGATATTTTGAAACAGGCTTTTGAAGATAGAATAGTTGTGAATCTTAGCAAGCACGATTATGACGGTGCTGTCATTGTATAACTTACCCAGGAGATTACGGTGGTTGTGAAGGATAAGCTTAAAAACCTTTACCAGCTCCAGCAGGTTGACCTCAAGCTCGACGGTTTGCTTGAGGAACGCGGAGATCTGCCGGCAGAAGTAGAAGAACTTGAAAACAAAATTGCCACGCTGAAGACGCAGATCAAGGAGAACGACGAGTATTTGAAGAAGGCCGTGGTACGAAAGAAAGAAATCGATAAAGACCTTGATGAAGTAAGAAAAAGGATTGATAAGTACACGGAGATGCGAATCAAGGTCAAGACCAACCGGGAATACGACGCCCTCAGCAAGCAGATCGATAACTCCAAGGAGAAGCTTCAGGAGCTCCACAAGGAACTGGAAAATATCCAGTCGAAGGAGGTCGTTTCTTCGAAGGAAGTCGACAAGCTGCGTTCAGACTTTACAGAGGAGGAAGGTGTATATTCCTCGAAGAAGGTGGAGCTGGACGAACTGGTCTCGTTGACCCACGACGAGGAGAAGAGGTACCTGAAAGAGCGAGAGAAGCATGCGCAGAAAGTCGACAAGCAGACTCTTGCGAGGTACGAGATGATTCGCAAGGCCACAAAGGGGAAGGCGGTCGTTCCCGTCGTCCGGCGTAACGCCTGCGGCGGCTGCTACAACGTTCTTCCTCCCCAGAGGCTCATGGACCTACGTCAGATGGAAAAGATCTTCACATGCGACCATTGCGGCAGGATACTTGTGCCGAACGAGATTGTCGAGGAAGCGGCTCGCGATGTATGAAATTAATCGCGAATATTGACGGTGCCTCGTTCGGTAATCCCGGCTCAAGCGGACTTGGAGTATACATCAGGGATGGCGAAGGAAAAGTATTAGCGGAACATTCCGAGCACCTCGGGCATGGGACTAACAACCGTGCCGAGTACATGGCGCTGATTAGGAGTATAGAGCTTGCGGAAAAGCTTGGCTGTGACGAACTTGAAGTGAGGTCAGACAGTCAGCTGGTTGTTTCGCAGATGAACGGCGTTTACAGGATAAAGAATGGCGATATGAAGGCGCTCGCCATGCAGGTCAAGGAAAAACTCTCCAAAGCGCACTTCAAATTTGCCATTAAGCACGTGCCGCGCGAGTTGAACAGGGAAGCCGACAGGCTGGCCAAGAAAGGAGCAGAAATTGTTGTACAGGAGTGAGCCAGGCAGCCGCTCCGTCCCCCTTTGCGGGGAGCGGGGAGGAAAGTCCGGACTCCATATGGCAGCGGGCTCCGATCCTTTCCGACTTCGCGTCGGGAGTGGTCGGAGGCGGGGCGACCCGACGGAAAGTGCCACAGAAAATATACCGCCACGCTTTCGGCGTGGTAAGGGTGAAAAGGCGGGGCAAGAGCCCACCGTTCCCGGTGGTGACATCGGGATGCATGGTAAACCCCCTGCGGAGCAAGACCAAGTAAGGGAGAAATCCCGGATGGACCATGTCCGTGCGGGAGCGAGGCGGCCAGTCTCGCTCGACTCCCGGGTAGGTCGCTCAGATAAATGGCTGCCTCTTCTTCGCGTCAGCGGGGAAAAGACAGAATTCGGCTTATCGGCTCACTCCATTATTTCTATACTATCGCTGGATGGGCGTCAATGAAGTATAACTGGCGCTTATCAGAACAGGTCGATCAGTCGGCGGTCGCCGAACTCTCCAGGCTTCTAAACGTGAAGCCGGTAATTGCCAGGCTTCTCGCTCAGCGCGGGCTCGACTCGCCGGAAAAGGCCAAGGCCTTTTTCTATTCGAGCCTGAACGACCAGCATGATCCTTTCCTGATGGATGGAATGACCAAGGCGGTCGACAGGGCGCTGGCGGCGTTGGAGCGGTACGAGAAGATACTCATTTATGGCGACTACGACGTCGACGGCACCACTGGCGCGGCGCTCCTTTACATGTTCTTCAGGAAGCTCGGCGCGAACGTGGAATTCTACATCCCGGACAGACTCAAAGAAGGGTACGGAATTAGCGCTGCGGGCGTTGAGTTTGCGGCTTCATCTGGTTTTACGCTCCTCATCAGCGTCGACTGCGGAGTGGCGGCGAGCAAGGAAATTGCGCTGGCCTCATCGAAGGGAATAGACACGATAGTCTGCGATCATCACGAGGTCGAGGACTGTCCTGACGCGGTTGCCGTGCTCGATCCCATCAAGCCTGGATGCGATTATCCTTTCAAGTATCTTTCCGGTTGCGGGGTGGCGTACAAGTTCGCGAAGGCAGTTTCGATCAGGCTCGGCAAGAACGAGTTGCCGGACGAGTACCTGGATCTCGTGGCGATAGCCGCTGCGGCAGACGTCGTTCCGCTTGTTGGCGAAAACCGCATACTGGTACAGGCGGGCTTTGAGGCGATCGGACGCCATCCGAGGGCCGGGATCAAGGCCCTCCTTGAGAGTTCAAGAGTTGACGTGGGCAGGCTCACCACGGGGCAGGTCTCTTTCAATATAGCCCCGCGAATCAACGCCGTCGGGAGGCTCGGTGACGCGAAGAGGGCCGTCGAACTTCTGATCACTGACAGCCCGGAATTGGCTGAGGATTTCGCCCAGATACTCGAGAGCGAGAACGCGCACAGAAAAATCCTTGACGAGAAGACTTTCAGCGAAGCCCAGGAGATGGCGCTCGAGATGCTCTCGCACGGCGACCGCAACTCGTTTGTCCTTCACAGGGACTCCTGGCATCCCGGGGTTATCGGGATAGTCGCGTCGAGGATCGTGGAATCTTTCTACAAGCCGACGATTATGCTCGCTACCGCAGATGGCGTAGTACGCGGAAGCGCGAGAAGCGTCGTCGGGTATGACATATTTGCCGCCATCAGAGAGTGCTCCGATTTGCTCCTGCAATTCGGAGGACACAAAGTGGCGGCTGGTATGGCCTTGCTGCCGGAGAATCTTCAGGCATTCCGAGAGAAGTTCGAGGAGGTTGTCTCGCGCACCCTCACGGAAGAGTTGAAGACACCGGTAATTTCCATCGACTCGGATCTTGATCTAAGTGACGTCGATGGTGACTTCATGAAGACTCTCAAGATGTTTGAGCCGTTTGGCCCGCACAACGCCAAGCCGGTGTTCAGAACATCAAACGTCTACCTTTCCGACTCAAGGATCGTGGGCAATTCTCACCTTAAGATGAAGCTGAAATCGAACGGCGTAACGTTCGACGCGATCAAGTTCAGAAATGGTGACAGCACGGTCAGAGGCGGTACAAGGCTCGATGTCATTTATTCGGTAGATGAAAATCACTACGCGGGTAACGTATATTATCAACTGCAATTAAAGGATTTCAGAAACGCTTCCGAAAACAAAATCGGAAAAGAAAGCTTAGGAGGTTGAAACATGTCCGGACATAATAAATGGGCGAAGATCAAGCACAAGAAGGCGGGAACGGATGCGCAACGCGGGAAACTGTTCAGCCGTCTGATCAAGGAAATTACTATTGCGGCTAAGAACGGCGGCGGCGATGTAAATGGCAATCCTCGTCTCAGGCTCGCCGTGCAGACAGCGAAGGACAACAATATGCCGGCGGACAACATCAAACGCGCCATCCAACGCGGAACCGGCGAACTCCCCGGCGTCACATACGAAGAGATCACGTACGAAGGTTACGGTCCAGGTGGGGTTGCGGTAATGATCGAGCTCGTCACCGACAATAAGAACAGGACTGTGGCCGAGCTGCGTCACCTGCTTGACCGGAACAACGGCAAACTGGCAGAGGCTGGCTCCGTCGCCTGGATGTTCCAGAAAAAGGGAAGCATCGAGGTCCCGAAATCGGCAATCGGAGAGGACGATCTTCTGAACATCATCCTGGAAGCGGGAGCCGACGACATGAAGGCCGAAGAGGACTACTACGACATTACGACTTCCGCCGAGGCTTTCGAAGCCGTCAAGAAGGCGGTCGAGGAAAAAGGACTTAAGGTCAACAACTCCTCGCTGCAGCTTCTTCCTCAGAACACTATTCGCGTCGAAGGCAAAGAGGCGGAGCAGGTCCTGAAGTTGATGGAGGCGCTCGAGGAACACGATGATGTCCAGAATGTCTACGCCAACTTTGACATCGACGACAGCGTCCTTGCCCAGATCAACCAGTGAGTTCAGTTTCAACAGGCTCTTACTGTGAAGCGGCGGTAGGCCGCTGACTCATGATCATACTTGGCATTGACCCTGGTTCAAGGAAGACGGGATTTGCCGTAATCAGTTCGGAAAACAACCGCTACGATGTGGTTGATTTCGGCACAATCTTCCTCACTGAGATAAAATCAATGCCCTTGAAGCTTGTCCGGATATTTGACAGGGTCGGCGGGCTTTTTGACAAGTACAAGATAACTTCCGTGGCTGTGGAGGCCGGTTACTACGGAAAGAACGCCCAGAGTGCCTATAAGCTCGGCTATGCCCGAAGCGCAGCGGTACTGGCGGCGGCCCTCAGGAATGTCGATGTGACGGAGTACTCTCCCAGGAAAGTCAAGCAGGCCGTCACGGGGAACGGTAACGCATCCAAAGTACAGGTGAAATACATGGTCGGAAAACTCCTCTCTGACGGGGAGAAGCATGATTTCCGTGAAGACGAAGCGGATGCCTGCGCGGTTGCGATATGCCACGCCCAGAACAGCGGAAAAGGCGGCGGCGGTTACAGGAATTGGAAAGAATTCGTGGAAAGAAACGGACACATGGTGGTACACAAGACGCGATCCAGGAGCGCGAAATGATTTACAGCCTGCGGGGAAAGCTGGCCGACAAGACTCCGACGGCAATCATCGTTGACGTCAACGGTATGGCATACGAGGTAAATGTACCCGTATCGACATTTGATGCCATCGGCAAAATCGGGGAAGATGTCAGGGTCTTCACGGTACTCATTGTCCGGGAAGACGACATGCAATTGTACGGGTTCGCGACCGAGGACGAGCGGAAGCTCTTTAAGCTCCTTACCAGCGTATCCGGCATCGGACCCAAGACAGCTCTTGGTTTGCTTTCATCTGCCGGGGTGGGCGAGATTTACGGATTCATTGCCACGTCAAACTCACAGGCACTCATGGCGATGCCCGGCGTCGGGAGGAAGACAGCGGAACGTGTGGTGCTCGAACTTCGTGACAAGATTCAGCGTGTGGAAATGTCAGTATCTGGCGAGGCGCTCGAGGGGAAAGAGGAGATAAGGTCCGGCGCCGTCGAGGCGCTTGTCGCGCTCGGCTACTCCCGCTTGCAGTGCGAGAGGGCAATACGAGAAGCTTTGAAGCTTGACCCTTTATCAGCGAAATCAGTGGAAGATCTGGTCAGGGCCGCTCTCAAGGAAGTAAAATAACCACTGAATCAGGGCGGCGTTTCCGATAAACGGCCGTCCCCATCTTTCAATTAATCCCTTCTGATTTTCTCTCATATTTACGAGTGATTGCCGCGCATTCCATCTATCTCTTCAGATGTTTGCAGTTTGCCCATCAAGCGGATAAATTACCGGCCAAAGCAAGGTGCAGACTCAGGCATCACAGGAGTTGAGCGCCGTGCTTGAAGAGGTTTCGCCTTTCGGATAGCAGAGGGGTCACCAGGTCCCAATGCCGTTTGGGTTATGAAACCCGGAGTTTGTTAAAGCACAAAATGCGATCGCTCGCTGAATCAGCGGCGGCCGCGGGAGGAGAAAAAGAGTGGAACAGGGTACCTCGAGAGTCTACAGCTACAGGTGGCTCATACTGGTCGTCTTCATGCTTGTGGCTGCCTTTAATCAGCTCATATGGATCACGTTCGCACCGATAACAGATGCGGCGGCAGCGTACTACCACGTTTCGCAGCTCGACATCGGCCTTCTTTCCATGAGCTTTATGATAGCGTTTCTTGTCGTTTCAATTCCTGCATCCTGGGTAATCGACACGTTCGGATTTCGCATCGCGGTCGGAATTGGCGCAGGACTGACGGGGGTGTTCGGGTTGATGCGAGGACTCGTCGCCTCGAATTTTACGCTCGTCATGGTAGCGCAGATAGGGACTGCGGTTGGTCAGCCGTTCATCCTGAACGCACTCACAAAGGTAGCCGCTCGTTGGTTTCCAATCGAGGAGAGGGCTACTGCGTCGGGTCTCGGGTCGCTCGCAATGTACCTGGGGATCCTCGCGGGGCTGGCGCTGACACCGGCGCTAACCGGTGGCGTAGGTTTCGCGAACATGCTTCTGTACTATGGGATCGGCGCACTCGTCGTCGGATTCATGTTCATAATCTTTGCCCGTGAGCATCCTCCAACTCCGCCTGGCCCTGCCGAATTAGAGGAGCGGGCTCTCATGTTCGATGGCATGAAGCAGATACTGAGGAACAGGAATTTTCTCCTCCTCATGTCGATATTCTTCATCGGGCTCGGCGTTTTCAACAGCGTTACTACCTGGATAGAGGACATAATAAGTCCCCGCGGTTTCACGGCAGGACAGGCAGGTACTGCCGGCGGGCTTATGATAGTCGGTGGAATTGTTGGGGCGGTCGTTCTTCCGACACTTTCAGACAAGTACAGAAAACGTGTGCCTTTCATCTTCATCGGGCTGGCGGGTACAATTCCCGGTATGCTCGGGATTACTTTTGCGACATCGACCGCTTTGCTGTACACGGCCTGTTTTGCGCTCGGGTTCTTTCTCTTGAGCTCAGGACCCATCGGATTCCAGTATGGTGCGGAAATTGGGAGACCTACCCCGGAGGGAACTTCCAACGGCCTTCTCCTGCTGATGGGACAGATATCCGGTATAGCTTTCATATTCGCTATGGACGCATTCAGAGTAGGGCCGAACGGTTCAATGACACCTTCCTTGCTGGTCATGACGGGCCTCCTGTTCGTCGGTCTTCTGCTCTCTACACGCCTACGTGAGTCGGGATTGGTTGCCGCTTCACAGAAGGCAGGCCTTTCTGAAGCCACTACCGTGAAGTAGAGCCTGTAGCTGAACGCAAGTGTCGCAATCGGGAGGGGATGCGGGATCTGTATAATCTCCCTCCCGGTTCGCAATTCTCCCTGCCCGTTCCTAACTTTACATGTCGTCGTGCTTATTTCTATCTCAAAGAGCGAGGGTAGGAAAAATGGGCAAAAGATCTTTCCGTCTGTTCGCTACTTCCTTAGCGTGTTTGTTGATATCCATTCAGCCGGTAGCGGCAAAAACTGTTGTCTTCTTTGATCCGACTTTCCCTTCAATTGAATGCGGAGGAATCTCAAGGGTTGCACTTGAAAAGGCTTTCGCGCATCTCGATCCTGTCTTCACAAATCTAAATCAGCTTCGGACCTCATTATCGAACAGCGATCTGCTCGTCCTTCCTTACGGCTCCGCATTTCCAGCAGATGCTTGGGATGTGATAAGCGATCACATTAAGAGTGGAAATCTGCTGGTGATAGGAGGGAGGCCTCTCTGGGTGCCAGTGTTTCGCGACAGCTCAGGCTGGAAACCACAGGCGCCACAGAATTCCTACTCAAGGAAACTCGGAATCTTCTATTCCTATGAGGCTCCGCAACGAGGACCTTGGTCGCTAAAGTGGGATATTGATGCCCCATACTTCAGTGTCAGGAGCATTGATGCCGAGCGTGTTTTTGTGAATGCCGGTTTCGGAGGTCGGTATCGTGCCCTTGCTTATCTCGAGAATGCAAATGGTGAAAGGCTGGCGTCACCTGTCGTGGCAGAAGATGTCATGTCGCCCGGTCCACCTCGAAGGGCTGTTTTCCTCAGCTTCGAAGGGAGCCCTGAATACTGGGGGAGCGATGAGGGTGTATCTCTCATTCGTCAGGCTGCTGCATATGCGTCTTTCGGAGGCGTGCGGATTTACATTGATCTCCAAAGCCTGACCATAGATCCCGGGGACAGGATCACAGGCACAGTCGATGTCGTTCGTCGCCGTATGCCCGCAACTCTTTCCGTTGAAATCCTCAGTGGGTCAAGAGCCTTTGAGAAACGCGTAATGAAATGTGACAGCTCGCTTCACACTTCGCTCGCTCTCTTGAATCGGCCGCGAAACCCCGGCCTGTATCTTGTGAGAGCAATGCTTTCGAGCGGAGACACAGTGTTCGAGCAATACACTTCAGGGGTCGAGGTGAGAGAAGAGGGTCTACTCGATTCGGGTAAGAAGCTCGGGGCGGGAAGGGACTATTTTCGATTAGGCAGCAAGCCTTACCTGCCGGTCGGCCTGAATTACTTCTCAACAGACCCTTACGGTCGCGCCTTCTTCGTGGGACAGAGTATCGGCGGGAACCCATATGTTTGGGAGCGAGACTTTGGAATGATGGAGAA